>NZ_VWVQ01000008.1:0-716683 GCF_015712745.1 Bacillus sp. SRB3LM | reverse complement strand
AAATTAAAGGGTATGAGCCCAGTACAATACCGGGCTCATACCCTAGAGGCTGCCTAATGAAACGACCTGTCTAACTTTCGGGGGTCACTTCATAATAGTGAGGCTCTTTTTTACTTGTTTTATATAAGGGATTTGAGTAGTTTCTCTTAGAATGCCTATGATAGAATATATAAGGTGAAAGAGAGCGATTACAGATGCTAATTGGTACTCAAATAAAATGCAATAAAGAAAATAATGTGACGGGGTGTGAGAATCTTGAATGATGTTGTACAAGTTCCTGTTACGGATGTAAAGGGGATCGGAGGAGAAACATCTGAGTTACTACATGAGATGGGTATTTATACAGTTTCTCATCTATTAGAACATTTTCCGTACCGTTATGAAGATTATGCGATGAAAGATCTTGCTGAAGTAAAGCATGATGAACGTGTAACGGTTGAAGGAAAGATTCATAGTGCTCCTTTGCTGCAATATTATGGTAAGAAGAAATCGCGTTTAACAGTTCGTGTTCTCGTCGGTCGTTATTTAATTACGGCGGTATGTTTTAATAGGCCTTACTATAAGCAAAAATTAAAGTTAGATGAAACGGTAACGATTACTGGTAAATGGGATCAACATCGTCAAACAATTGCTGTATCAGAACTTCATTTTGGGCCGGTTGTACGTCAACAAGAAGTGGAACCTGTTTATTCAGTAAAGGGGAAACTTACAGTAAAACAGATGCGTCGTTTTATTGCTCAAGCGTTAAAGGAATATGGAGATTCTATAGTCGAAGTGTTACCGGATGGTTTGTTAGGGCGATATAAATTATTACCAAGATATGAAGCGCTTAGGGCATTGCATTTTCCGGTAGGACAGGAAGATTTGAAGCAAGCGCGTCGCCGTTTTGTATATGAAGAATTTTTCTTATTTCAGCTGAAAATGCAAACGCTCCGGAAAATGGAGAGGGAAAATTCAAAAGGGACCAAGAAAGAGATTCCGTCAGTAGAATTACAAGAATTTATCGATGCACTGCCGTTTCCATTAACGGGTGCACAGCGCCGAGTTGTAGATGAAATTTTGAAAGATATGACATCTCCTTATCGGATGAACCGACTATTGCAAGGTGACGTTGGTTCTGGGAAAACGGTTGTTGCTGCGATTGGCCTTTATGCATCGAAATTAGCTCATTATCAAGGTGCTTTAATGGTTCCTACAGAAATTTTAGCTGAGCAACATTATCAGTCGCTTGCTGAAACGTTTTCGCATTTTGGTATTAAGGTGGAACTGTTAACAAGTTCTGTTAAAGGTGCGAGACGTCGAGAAATTTTAGCGAAGTTAGAACAAGGAGAAATAGATATTCTTGTTGGAACGCATGCCTTAATTCAAGATGAAGTTATATTTCATAGGTTGGGTCTCGTTATTACAGATGAACAGCATCGATTTGGTGTAGCGCAGCGCCGAGTTTTACGGGAGAAAGGTGAAAGTCCAGATGTATTATTTATGACAGCGACACCAATTCCGCGTACGCTTGCGATTACTGCATTTGGAGAGATGGATGTTTCGATAATCGATGAGATGCCAGCAGGTAGAAAGGTGATTGAAACATATTGGGCAAAACATGATATGTTAGATCGCGTTCTCGGTTTTGTTGAAAAGGAGATAAAAAAAGGAAGACAGGCATACGTTATTTGTCCTCTAATTGAAGAATCTGAGAAACTTGATGTGCAAAATGCTATCGACTTACATAGTATGCTGACGCATCATTACCAAGGGAAATGCCAAGTTGGATTGATGCATGGGAGATTATCGTCTCAGGAAAAAGAAGAGATAATGGGACAGTTTAGTGAAAATAAAGTGCAAATTCTTGTATCGACAACAGTTGTTGAAGTAGGTGTGAACGTACCGAATGCGACTGTAATGGTTATTTATGATGCAGAACGTTTCGGTTTATCGCAGCTTCATCAGCTTAGAGGGCGTGTCGGCCGTGGTAGTGAACAATCATATTGTTTATTAATAGCAGACCCTAAATCAGAAACAGGGAAAGAAAGAATGCGCATAATGACTGAAACAAATGATGGATTTGTATTGTCAGAAAAAGATTTAGAATTACGAGGTCCTGGAGATTTCTTTGGGAGTAAGCAAAGTGGCTTACCAGAATTTAAGGTTGCTGACATGGTACATGATTATCGAGCGTTAGAAACAGCAAGGCAAGATGCGGCGATACTAGTAGATTCAGAAGCGTTTTGGCACAATGATCAGTACGCTGCCTTGCGTACGTATCTTGATGGGACAGGTGTGTTCCAAGGAGAGAAGCTCGATTAAAGGGAGTCAACAAAAGTTTTTGTTGCATTCTACTTTTAATGATTATATACTACTGTTAGTACCTAGTCATAAAAATGGATGGTGCGGTATGAAAAAAAGAAGAAGTAAAAAAGAAAGACAAGAGTTATTACAACAAACAATCGAATCAAATCCTTTTATTACGGATGAAGATTTAGCGGAAAAATTTCAAGTGAGTATACAAACAGTACGACTTGATCGTATGGAATTGTCTATTCCTGAATTAAGAGAGAGAATTAAACATGTAGCTACAAAGCAACATGAAGAAGATGTGAAATCTTTACCGTTAGAAGAGGTTGTTGGAGAAATTATTGATATTGAATTAGATAGACATGCAATCTCTATCTTTGAAGTAAAGGTAGAACATGTATTTAAAAGAAATCAAATTGCCCGTGGGCATCATCTGTTTGCGCAAGCAAACTCACTAGCTGTTGCGGTTATTGATGAAGAATTAGCTTTAACTGCAAAGTCTACCATTCGATACATTCGCCCTGTAAAATTAGGGGAGCGTGTTGTTGCAAAAGCGCGCGTTGAAGATGTAGAGAATGATAAGGGACGGACGGTTGTCAAAGTGCGTAGCTTCGTTGGAGAAGAACTTGTTTTTACAGGCACTTTTGAAATGTATCGATCTAGTAATTATAGTGAGGAAGGTAACAACTTATGAAAATCGCAATAGATGCAATGGGCGGAGATCACGCTCCAAAGGCTGTAGTATTAGGGGCAATGAAAGCTATTAAGGAATATCCTGATTTACATATTACGTTAGTAGGGAAAGAAGAGGAAATTCGTCAATACTTAACGAGTGATGAACGAATTACTATTCTTCATACAGACGAAAAAATAGAATCAACGGAGGAACCGGTAAGAGCGGTTCGTCGAAAAAAACAAGCTTCAATGGTGCTTGCGGCACAACAAGTAAAGGATGGAGAAGCAGACGCTTGTATATCCGCAGGTAGTACAGGAGCTTTAATGGCAGCTGGATTATTTGTAGTCGGTCGTATGGAAGGAATTGAGCGACCAGCTTTATCGCCTACAATGCCAACTGTAGATGGAAAAGGTTTTGTTATGTTAGATGTTGGAGCAAATGTTGATGCAAAACCAATTCATTTATATCAATATGCAGTAATGGGATCTGTTTATGCTGAGAAGGTAAGAGGAATTGAAAATCCTCGCGTTGGACTATTAAACGTTGGAACAGAGGATGGAAAAGGAAACGAGCTTTCAAAGCAAGTGTTTGCAATGCTTAAAGATGCGCCAATTAATTTCGTTGGGAACGTTGAATCAAGAGATTTATTGCAAGGTGTAGCAGATGTTGTTGTATGTGATGGTTTTACAGGGAATGTAGCGTTGAAATCATTAGAGGGAACAGCACTTGCGCTATTCTCTATGTTGAAAGAACAACTAATGAGTTCGTTTACGAGTAAATTAGCAGCGGCGGTATTAAAACCAAAACTTATGGTATTAAAAGATAAAATGGATTATTCGGAGTATGGAGGAGCTGCATTATTTGGATTGAAAGCACCTGTCATTAAGGCTCACGGTTCTTCTAATGACCAGTCGATATTTAGTGCGATTCGTCAAACGAGAGAAATGGTAGCGAAAGAAGTAATTCCTACGATTTCAAGCGTAATGGAGAAAGAGTCACTCCAATAAGAGGAGGATTTGAAATGGGAAAAATAGCATTTCTTTTTCCGGGCCAAGGTTCACAGGCAGTTGGAATGGGTAAACAATTAGCAGAGAATAATAAAGAGGTTGCAAAAGTGTTTGCAAAAGCAGATGAGGTGTTGCAAGATTCACTTTCAGAAGTGATTTTTGAAGGACCGCAGGAAAAGCTTACATTAACAACAAATGCGCAGCCTGCATTATTAACAACGAGTTTTGCTATTTTGACAGCTTTGAAAGAGTATGACATTACACCTGACTTTGTCGCTGGTCATAGTTTAGGCGAATATAGCGCTCTTGTAGCAGCTGGTGCATTAACTTTTGAAGATGCTGTATATGCTGTAAGGAAACGCGGGGAATATATGGAAGAAGCTGTTCCGGGTGGGGAAGGCGCAATGGCAGCTATATTAGGTGCTGATCCACATATGCTGAAACAAGTTACAGAAGAAGTAACAAGTGAAGGATATGCAGTGCAAATCGCTAATATGAATAGTACGAAGCAAATTGTAATTTCTGGAACGAAGCAAGGCGTAGAGGTTGCCTCTCAAAGAGCGAAAGAAAATGGTGCAAAGAGAGCGATTCCACTAAAAGTAAGTGGGCCATTCCATTCTTCACTTATGAAGCCGGCAGCTGAGAAGTTCCAAAGTGTTTTAAATGAAATTACAATTCATGACACGAATATTCCTGTTATTGCAAATGTTACGGCGGAAGTTATTACACGTGGTGCAGACATTCAAGAAAAGTTAATCGAACAGCTTTATTCGCCTGTATTATGGTACCCGTCTATTGAATATATGGTGAACCAGGGAGTAGATATATTTATTGAAATTGGACCTGGAAAAGTACTTGCTGGACTTATGAAGTCAATTGATTCATCAGTAAAAGCATATGCGGTATACGATGAAGAGACATTAAAAGATACCATTTCAAATTTGAGAGGAGAAAACTGATGTTAAAAGGGAAGGTAGCATTAGTAACTGGCGCTTCACGTGGAATTGGTCGCGCGATTGCGATCGATTTAGCGAAACAAGGGGCAAATGTAGTAGTAAATTATGCTGGTAATGAACAAAAAGCAAATGAAGTAGTAGATGAAATTAAAAAATTAGGTTCTGATGCAATTGCGGTAAGAGCAGATGTTGCAAATGCTGATGATGTTACAGATATGGTGAAACAAACAGTAGATACATTTGGACAAGTTGATATTCTTGTAAATAATGCTGGTGTAACGAAAGATAATTTATTAATGCGTATGAAAGAAGAAGAATGGGATACAGTTATTAATACAAACTTAAAAGGTGTATTCTTATGTACAAAAGCAGTATCTCGTTATATGATGCGTCAACGTCATGGTAGAATTATAAATATCGCTTCTGTTGTTGGTGTTATAGGAAACCCAGGACAAGCTAACTATGTTGCTGCTAAAGCGGGTGTTATTGGATTAACAAAAACATCTGCAAAAGAGTTAGCAAGTCGAAATATTACAGTGAATGCAATTGCGCCGGGCTTTATTGCGACTGATATGACGGATGTACTAGATGAGAATATTAAAGCCGAAATGTTAAAAGTTATTCCAGCTGCTCAATTTGGTGAAGCGAAAGATATCGCGAATGCTGTAACGTTTTTTGCTTCTGATCAAAGCAAATATGTTACAGGTCAAACGTTAAATGTTGATGGCGGTATGGTAATGTAATAAAAGAATCGATTTCACCTAGTTTTTTTGGTTAATATTTAATATAATATTTGAGGGGAGGTGAATGGAATGGCAGATGTTTTAGAGCGCGTAACAAAAATCATCGTTGATCGTTTAGGAGTAGAAGAGACTGAGGTAGTACCAGCTGCAAGCTTCAAGGAAGATTTAGGAGCAGACTCCCTAGATGTAGTAGAACTTGTAATGCAATTAGAAGATGAATTCGAAATGGAAATTTCGGATGAAGATGCTGAAAAGATTGCTACTGTTGGCGATGCTGTGACTTACATAGAGAGTCATCTATAATGCTTAAGTGAAGTCCCGTTTTTTAGCGGGGCTTTCTCGGCTTATATCTGGAGGGACCTATGCCGTACCGAAAATATAGAGAAAAAAAATACGAAACAAAATATCGTGAAGCATTTAAAGTGTTTCAAGAAAAGATAGGTATTACGTTTACGGATGAAAAATTATTGATTCAAGCATTTACGCATTCATCGTATGTGAATGAGCATCGAAAAAAACCGCATGAAGATAATGAGCGTCTTGAATTTCTTGGAGATGCAGTATTGGAACTGACTGTATCGCAGTATCTGTTTCAAAAATATCCGACAATGAGCGAAGGAGAGTTAACAAAACTACGTGCAGCTATTGTATGTGAGCCATCTCTTGTTCGTTTTGCGAACGAATTGTCATTTGGTAGCCTTGTTTTATTAGGAAAAGGTGAAGAAATGACAGGTGGACGTGAACGACCAGCTTTATTAGCGGATGTCTTTGAAGCGTTTATTGGTGCCCTTTATCTTGATCAAGGGCTAGAAACAGTTTGGGAATTCTTAAAAGAAATTGTATATCCGAAAATTAATGAGGGTGCTTTTTCTCATGTGATGGATTATAAGAGTCAGTTGCAAGAATTGATTCAGCGTGATGGCAGTGGCAATGTTGAGTATCAAATTTTGCAAGAAAAAGGACCAGCTCACAATCGAGAATTTGTGTCACGTGTTACGTTAAATAACGTAGCTTTAGGTCTTGGTAGTGGTAAGTCAAAAAAAGAAGCAGAGCAACAAGCTGCTGCAGAAGCATTGAAAAAATTAAAAGAACAACTATAAGGAATCCCCCTTTGAATGAGGGGGATTCCTTGTGCATAGAATGAAACTTTCTTTTTGTTTATAAAGAAAAAGAAGGTAAATCCGTATAATACTTGTTTTTGTATAGAGAACATTTATAAAGACGGAGAATAGGAGGAAGGCCTTTCGTGTTTTTAAAAAGATTAGAAATAGCAGGGTTTAAGTCTTTTGCTGAGCGTGTATCTGTTGATTTTGTCCCAGGTGTAACTTCTGTAGTAGGACCTAATGGAAGCGGGAAAAGTAATATTACTGATGCAATTCGCTGGGTACTTGGTGAACAATCTGCAAAATCATTACGTGGTGCAAAGATGGAGGATATTATTTTTGCAGGCAGTGATACGAGGAGAGCGGTTAATGTTGCTGAAGTAACAATAACTTTAAATAATGAAGATCAACGTTTACCAATTGAATACAATGAGGTGTGTGTAACACGTCGTGTATCTCGTTCAGGTGATAGTGATTTTTATATTAATAAACAATCATGTAGATTGAAAGATATTATTGATTTATTTATGGACTCTGGTATGGGAAGAGAAGCTTTTTCGATTATTAGCCAGGGGAAAGTTGAAGAGATTTTAAGTAGTAAGTCAGAAGAGCGTCGAGGTGTATTTGAAGAAGCGGCAGGCGTACTAAAATACAAACTTCGCAAAAAGAAAGCTGAAGGTAAATTAGCAGAGACACAAGAAAACTTAAATCGTGTGCAAGATATAATTCATGAATTAAGTAGTCAAGTAGAACCTTTAGAAAGACAAGCTTCTATTGCGAAAGATTATCTTGAGAATAAAGAAGAATTAGAGAAAGTAGAAGCTGCGCTTATTGTGCATGAAATTGAAGAATTGCATGAGAAATGGGAAGCGCTTCGAAATCAGTTTGGGCATAATAAAAACGAAGAAGCTAAAATGTCAACGAATTTACAAAAAAGTGAAGAAGAGCTTGAGGAATTACGAGGACAATTACAAGCGGTAGATGAGTCTGTAGACTCGTTACAAGAAGTACTTCTTCTTTCTAGTAAAGAGCTAGAAAAACTTGAAGGACAGCGCGAGTTGTTAAAAGAGAGAAAGCAAAATGCTACGACGCATTGTGCGCAACTTGAGCAGTTAATTGTTGAATTAACAGAGAAAGCTAAAAGTTACGATGGTGAGATTGATTCAAGTACAGAAGCTTTAATGCAATTTGTGAATGAAGTAAAAGAGTTGGAGCAAAAATTGCATGATAATGAGCAATTACTTGCTACTTTTGCTGACAATTTAGAGGAACAGATTGAGAATTTAAAAGGTGACTATATTGAGCTTTTAAATCAACAAGCTAGTCATCGTAATGAATTATCTATGATTGAAGAACAATCTAAACAACAAAACTCTAAAAATGAACGCCTTGATGAAGAAAATGCGAAATATGTAGAAATGCGTATGGAAATTACAGCGAAAAAGACGAAACTTGTAGAAAGTTACGAACAAGCGAAAGAAAAAGTAGCTGGCATTCTCTCAAACATACAGAAGACAGAGGCGGCGCTTGGGAAATGTAAGACGCAGTATAGTGAAAATGAAACAAAACTGTATCAAGCATATCAATTTGTGCAACAGGCACGTTCTCGAAAAGAAATGCTTGAAGAGATGCAAGAAGATTATTCTGGATTCTATCAAGGTGTACGTGAAGTATTGAAAGCTAGAGAAAATAGGTTGCAAGGTATCGAGGGGGCTGTTGCGGAACTGTTAACGGTACCGAAAGAATACGAAGTTGCAATGGAAATCGCTCTAGGTGCAGCGATGCAACATATTGTTGTACAAACAGAGGAGCATGCTCGTAATGCGATTGCATTTTTAAAGCAAAATAAACATGGACGTGCAACGTTTTTACCGCAAGCTGTTATTAAAAGCAGATCAGTATCATTTGAGCAATTACGCATTGCAAATCAACACCCATCGTTTGTAGGTGTGGCGGCAGAACTTGTGCAGTACAATAATAAATATGAAAATGTAGTTTCAAATTTATTAGGTACTGTTATTGTTGCAAAAGATTTACGCGGGGCGAATGAGTTGGCGAAACAACTACAATACCGTTATCGCATTGTAACAATCGAAGGTGATGTAGTGAACCCTGGCGGTTCTATGACAGGTGGAGCGGTAAAACAGGCGAAATCTTCTTTATTAGGACGTCAACGTGAGCTAGAAGAGTGGACGAACAAGTTAACTGATATGGAAGAAAAAACGACGAAGTTAGAAAACTTTGTTAAAGCAGTAAAGCAAGAAATTCAAGAAAAAGAAGTACAAATACGCGAACTGAGACAAAGTGTAGAGGTAGAGCGTGTAGAAGAACAGAAATTAAGAGAAGAAATTAGTCGCTTAGAATTAGAAGAACATCGTATTAATGATCGTTTATCAATTTATGATTTAGAGATTGAAGGGTTCTTACAAGATCAAGTGAAAATGCAAGGGCGTAAAGAAGAGCTAGAAAAGATTTTAGCGACCCTTCAAGTGGAGATTACGGAATTAGATAGTAACATTGCAGCTTTAACGAAACAAAAAAGTGAGCAGCATTCTTCGAAAGAAAAAGTTCAAAAAGAAATGACAGAGTTAAAAGTGTTAGCAGCTGAAAAGCAACAACGCTTATCTAACCAAAAAGAAAAAGTTGAACGATTGACGAAGGAAAAAGAAGAAACAGATGCAACGCTTGTTAAAACGAAAGAGGACTTAGCATTCTTAAAACAAGAAATGACATCGAACTCAAGTGGTGAAGAGCAAATTACGAATATGATTGAGAAGAAAGCATACGATCGTAATCAAACTTCAGAGTTAATTCGCTCTCGTCGTGAACAACGTGTATCGTTACAAGAGAGAGTAGAACAGTTAGAGCGTAATCTGAAAGAGACCACAGGTAAACATAAATACATTCTTGAGATGTTGAAAGATCAAGAGGTGAAAATTAACCGACTTGATGTAGAGTTAGAAAATAGATTACAACATTTACGTGAAACATATACAATTTCATTTGAAGCGGCAAAACTAAAATATACAATGACAATGCCTGCAGAAGATGCGCGTAAGAAAGTAAAATTAATCAAATTATCCATAGAAGAGTTAGGTACAGTGAACCTAGGGGCAATTGATGAATATGAACGTGTAGCGGAGCGTCATACATTCTTACTAGAGCAGAGAGACGACCTAGAAGAAGCGAAAGCGACATTGCACCAGCTTATTACCGAAATGGATGAAGAAATGAAAAAACGCTTTTCTACTACGTTTGAAGGCATTAGAATGGAGTTTCAATCGGTATTCTCTGAATTATTTGGAGGCGGTAGAGCGGATTTAGTAATGACTAATCCAGAGGATTTACTAAATACAGGTATTGATATTGTAGCACAACCGCCAGGGAAGAAACTGCAGAACTTAGGTTTACTTTCAGGTGGAGAGCGTGCCTTAACAGCAATTGCGCTTTTATTTGGTATTTTAAAAGTACGCCCAGTACCATTCTGTGTACTAGATGAGGTAGAGGCGGCCCTTGATGAGGCGAATGTAGCTCGTTTTGCACAGTATTTAAAGAAATTCAGTGATGAGACGCAGTTTATTGTAATTACACATAGAAAAGGTACAATGGAAGAGTCTGATGTGTTGTACGGTGTAACAATGCAAGAATCGGGGGTATCTAAACTTGTTTCGGTTCGTTTAGACGCCGGAGAAGAACTTATTGCAAGTGAATAGGAAGGATGGGAAAGTATGAGTTTTTTTAAAAAACTAAAAGAAAAAATTTCAAAACAAACGGATACAGTTACAGAGAAATTTAAACAAGGATTAGAAAAAACGAGAAATTCATTTGCGGATAAAGTGAATGATTTAGTGTATCGTTACCGTAAAGTGGACGAAGATTTCTTCGAAGAGTTAGAAGAAATCTTAATCGGTGCAGACGTTGGCGTTGCGACGGTAATGGAATTAATTGACCAATTGAAAGAAGAAGTACAACGTCGTAACATTCAAGATCCAAAAGAAGTACAAGCTGTTATTTCAGAAAAACTAGTAGGAATTTACAAAGGTGACAGCGATTTTAGTAACGAAATTAATATGCAAGAGGACCAATTAACGGTTGTTTTATTTGTTGGTGTTAATGGTGTAGGAAAAACGACGACAATTGGTAAACTGGCGCATAAGTTTAAATCAGAAGGTAAGTCAGTCCTATTGGCGGCAGGAGACACATTCCGTGCTGGAGCGATTGAACAATTAGAAGTATGGGGCGATCGCGTTGGTGTAGAAGTGATTAAACAAGGATCAGGGTCTGACCCAGCAGCGGTTATGTATGATGCTGTACAAGCCGCAAAAGCACGTAACGTAGACGTATTATTATGTGATACAGCAGGACGTTTGCAAAATAAAGTGAACTTAATGAAAGAGTTAGAGAAGGTAAAGCGTGTAATTGAGCGTGAAGTACCAGGTGCTCCTCATGAAGTA
Source organism: Bacillus sp. SRB3LM (assembly GCF_015712745.1). Classification (NCBI taxonomy): domain Bacteria; kingdom Bacillati; phylum Bacillota; class Bacilli; order Caryophanales; family Bacillaceae; genus Bacillus; species Bacillus sp. SRB3LM. Next base: position 705,452 of record NZ_VWVQ01000008.1, on the reverse strand, counting down.
TTGCTTGTTATTGATGCAACAACAGGACAAAACGGTTTAAGCCAAGCGAAAACATTTCGTGAAGCAACGAATGTAACTGGTATTGTTTTAACGAAGTTAGATGGAACTGCTAAAGGTGGTATTGTATTAGCGATTCGTAACGAAATGGATGTACCGGTGAAGTTTGTTGGATTAGGGGAGCAGATGGATGACTTGCAGCAGTTTGATCCAGAACAATATGTGTATGGTTTATTTGCGAACTTAGTAGAAACAGAAGAAGTATAAGCGAAAGAAGCGGTATTTCCGCTTCTTTTTCTACAAAAAATATATGATGTTAAGAAAAAAACTTGACACTCTTTTGGACTACATGTAAACTAATTCATGTAAAGGGAAATCACTTAACAAAGGATGATCCAACATGCTCGAAAAAACAACGAGAATGAACTATTTATTTGATTTTTATCAATCGTTGTTAACGCAAAAACAAAGAAGTTATATGTCGCTTTATTATCTAGATGATTTATCTCTTGGTGAAATTGCGGAAGAATTTGATGTAAGTCGCCAAGCCGTGTATGATAACATTAAACGGACTGAAGCGATGCTTGAAGAATATGAAGAAAAATTAGTATTACTTCAAAAGTTTCAAGAGCGACAGCGACTTGTTGCAAAGCTAAAACAGCTAATCAGCGAAGAAGAGCATGTGAATGAAGAAATGAAACAAGTTGTTGAAGCTATCGAAAAATTAGATTAGGAGGGCGGCAATATGGCATTTGAAGGATTAGCCGACCGACTTCAACAGACAATGCAAAAAATCCGCGGCAAAGGAAAAGTTTCTGAAGCCGATGTGAAAGAAATGATGAGAGAAGTTCGTCTAGCTCTTTTAGAAGCGGATGTTAACTTTAAAGTAGTAAAAGATTTTGTGAAGCGTGTGTCTGAACGTGCTGTCGGACAAGATGTAATGAAAAGTTTGACACCTGGACAACAAGTAATTAAAGTTGTACAGGAAGAACTTACAGAACTTATGGGCGGAGAGCAAAGCAAAATTGCTGTTGCTAATAAGCCACCGACTGTTATTATGATGGTTGGTCTGCAAGGTGCGGGTAAAACAACGACGACAGGTAAGCTTGCGAATTTGCTTCGTAAAAAGCATAATCGTAAACCGATGCTTGTTGCAGCGGATATTTACCGTCCAGCAGCGATTAAACAGCTTGAAACATTAGGGAAGCAATTGGACATGCCTGTATTTTCTTTAGGAGATCAAGTAAGTCCTGTTGAAATTGCGAAACAAGCGATTGCAAAAGCAAAAGAAGATCATCACGATTATGTTTTAATCGATACAGCGGGTCGCCTGCATATTGATGAAGAATTAATGGATGAATTAGCGAAAGTGAAAGAAGTTGCGAAACCGGATGAAATTTTCCTTGTTGTCGATGCGATGACCGGGCAAGACGCGGTAAATGTTGCACAAAGTTTCCATGAACAGTTAGGTTTAACAGGTGTTGTATTAACGAAATTAGATGGTGATACGCGCGGTGGTGCTGCATTATCTATTAAGGCTGTAACAAACACGCCGATTAAATTTGCTGGTATGGGTGAAAAACTAGATGCAATTGAAGCGTTCCATCCAGAGCGTATGGCATCCCGTATTTTAGGGATGGGCGATGTCTTAACGTTAATTGAAAAAGCGCAAGCTACAGTTGATGAAGAGAAAGCAAAAGAACTTGAGCAAAAAATGCGTACGCTTTCGTTTACGCTTGACGATTTCCTAGAACAACTTGGACAAGTGCGCCAACTTGGGCCGCTTGATGAATTGTTAGGAATGCTTCCTGGTGCAAATAAAATTAAAGGGCTGAAAAATGCGCAAGTTGATGAAAAACAAATTGGGCATATTGAGGCAATTATTCGTTCTATGACTAAATTAGAACGAGAACAACCGGAAATAATCAATGCTAGTCGCAAAAAGCGCATTGCCAAAGGTAGCGGTACAACTGTACAAGAAATCAATCGTCTAATTAAGCAATTCGATGACATGAAAAAAATGATGAAGACGATGACGGGAATGCAAAAAGGTAAGAAAAAAGGACTAGGTGGATTGAAGTTTCCATTCATGTAAGGAAAAAAAGATGGCTCTGTTAAGAAAAAATACTTTACAAAGCAATAGTCTTTTTGCTAATATAATTATCTGTGTGAAATAAATTCGGAGGTGCTTTATAAATGGCAGTTAAAATTCGTTTAAAACGTATGGGAGCTAAAAAAACTCCTTTCTATCGTGTAGTTGTTGCAGATTCTCGTTCTCCTCGTGACGGACGTTTCATTGAGGAAATCGGAACTTACAATCCAGTTGCTCAACCAGCTGAAGTTAAGATCAACGAAGAAGCAGCATTAAAATGGTTAGGAAATGGTGCTAAACCATCTGATACAGTTCGTAACTTATTCTCTAACCAAGGTATCATGGAGAAATTCCACTTATCTAAACAAGGTAAGTAATTGAGGCAATGACTATGAAGAAGTTAGTCGAGACGATTGTCAAGCCTCTTGTCGATTATCCTGAAGATGTAAAAGTTACACAGGAACTTTGCAACGGAGAGATAAAGTATCGATTAACTGTACATCCTGAGGATGTTGGAAAAGTCATTGGAAAGCAAGGGAGAGTTGCGAAGGCGATTCGAATGCTCTTGTATTCAGTGGGACATCATAATGATGAAAAAGTAACACTGGAAATTCAATAAACGTAAAAAGGGCGAGGAGTTATTCCTCTCCCTTTTTTAACATTTAAATAGAGATTGCATGTTCCATCTGTGAAATGGAGATGCTTAATTTATATAGAAACCAGGGGTGACATACTATTTATGACAAAATGGTTTAACGTAGGGAAAATTGTAAATACTCATGGCGTAAGAGGAGAAATCCGTGTTATTTCTCGTACTGATTTTCCAGAAGAGCGATATAAAGTAGGAAATACGCTATACATATCGAATGAGAAAGGCACAGACTATCTTCCGGTGAAGGTAACTTCTCATCGCCAACATAAGACATTCGATTTATTAACATTTGAAGGATATAACAATGTAGATGAAGTAGAGAAGTTTAAAGGTTCTTTAATAAAAGTACCAGAAGAGCAGTTAGGCGAACTTGCTGAAGGTGAATACTACTATCATGAAATTATTGGTTGCAGTGTTGTAACGGAAGAAGGAGAAGCGCTAGGGACAATCAAAGAGATTCTATCTCCTGGTGCAAATGATGTTTGGGTAATTAAACGCCCGAAGGGTCAAGATCTCTTAATTCCTTATATCGATGACGTTGTACTTCAAGTTAATATTGAAAATAAATTAGTAACCATTCATGTAATGGAAGGGCTGCTATAATGAAAATTGATATTTTAACGTTGTTCCCAGACATGTTTACCGGTGTATTTGGATCTTCTATATTAAAGAAGGCGCAAGAAAAAGAAGCGGTAAACCTTCGTGTTGTTAACTTTCGTGATTATACAACAAGTAAGCACAATAGCGTAGACGATTATCCTTACGGCGGAGGAGCTGGTATGGTGCTTACTCCTCAGCCTATTTTTGATGCTGTAGAAGATTTGACGAAAGAGACAGAGCGTAAGCCGAGAGTTGTCTTAATGTGTCCGCAGGGCGAAAGATTTACGCAGAAGAAAGCGGAAGAGCTTGCAGGGGAAGAACATTTAATCTTCGTATGTGGGCATTATGAAGGATATGACGAACGAATTCGTGAGCATCTTGTAACGGATGAGATTTCTATTGGTGACTATGTATTAACGGGCGGAGAATTAGCCTCTATGGTTATTACTGATAGTGTGGTACGTCTCTTGCCGGGTGTGCTAGGAAATCATGCTTCACAAGTAGAGGATTCGTTTAGTACAGGTTTATTAGAGCATCCTCATTATACACGTCCAGCTGATTTTCGTGGTATGAAGGTACCGGATGTATTAATGTCAGGGAATCATAAAAACATTGATGAATGGCGACATAAGGAATCTTTGCGCCGAACGTATACGCGTAGACCTGATTTATTAGATGAGAGAGAGTTATCTAAACAAGAGAAAAAATGGCTTGAGGAAATAAAGCGAGAGCAGTAATAACTTCATATATTTGCTATTGCAACAGGCTTAGTAATATGCTATTATAACATTTGTGCTACTGAAATCAGTAGCCGTATTAACGATGTTCCGCTGTAATTTATTAAGACTTTATAAGAGCATCTGTTTAAAGGAGAGAATTTAATATGCAACAATTAATCGCAGAAATTACAAAAGGCCAATTAAAAACTGACCTTCCTTCATTCCGTCCTGGTGACACTTTACGTGTACACGTAAAAGTTGTTGAGGGAACTCGTGAAAGAATTCAGCTTTTCGAAGGTGTTGTAATTAAACGTCGTGGTGGCGGAATCAGTGAAACATTCACAGTTCGTAAGATTTCTTACGGTGTAGGTGTTGAGCGTACATTCCCAGTTCACACGCCAAGAATCGCGAAAATCGAAGTACTTCGCCGTGGTAAAGTACGTCGTGCTAAGTTATACTACTTACGTAACCTTCGCGGTAAAAAAGCACGTATTAAAGAAATTCGATAAGACATGTATGGGAGCTTGTAAATGCACAAGCTCCCTTTTTCCAATCTATATGAAATTTTGGTATAATACGAGCAGTTTACATAACCGTGGAGGGGAAATGCATGAAAAAAGAGAAGAGTTCACTTTGGGAATGGATTAAAGCAATTTTGATTGCTGTTGTATTAGCTGGTGTTATTAGACAGTTTTTCTTTGCGCCAATTCTCGTAGACGGGGTATCGATGGCACCTACTTTACATGATCGTGATCGAATGATTGTGAATAAAATTGGTTATCACATTGGAGATCCAAAACGCTTTGATATTATCGTATTTCGAGCAACAGAAGATAAAGATTACATTAAGCGTATTATAGGCCTGCCAGGCGATGAAATAGAGTATCGTAATGATAAACTGTATGTTAACGGAAAGGCTTATGAGGAGCCGTATTTAGACAAGCAGAAAAAGCAAATTGCTGACGGACCGCTTACATATGATTTTAATCTTGAAGAAATGACAGGCAAGAAAACCGTTCCAAAAGATCAATTATTTGTTTTAGGTGATAATCGTCGTTTTAGTAAAGATAGCCGTTCAATCGGTACGATTTCAATGGATCAAGTAATTGGTAAAGCTAATATGTTATATTGGCCGTTAGAAGACGCACGTATTGTGAAATAAATGAAAAAGAAGGTGGCAACATGGTAATTCAATGGTTTCCAGGGCATATGGCGAAGGCTAGACGCCAAGTAACGGAGAAATTAAAATTAATTGATGTTGTAATTGAACTTGTAGATGCTCGATTACCATTATCATCTCGAAACCCAATGATTGATGAAATCATTACACATAAGCCAAGGCTTGTTGTTTTAAATAAAGCGGATATGGCGGATGATCGTTTAACAAAACAATGGATCGCATATTTTAAAGAAAAAGGCCATATGGCAATTTCGATTAACGCGCAAGCTGGACAAGGTATGAAGGAAATTGCAGCAGCTTGTAAAGTGCTTGTTAAAGAAAAATTTGATAAAATGGTTGCAAAAGGTATTAGACCGAGAGCGATTCGTGCATTAATTGTAGGTATACCAAATGTTGGTAAATCTACATTGATTAATAAATTGGCAAAGAAAAATATTGCTAAAACAGGAGATCGTCCAGGTGTGACAACAGCTCAACAATGGATTAAAGTTGGGAAGGAAATGGAATTGTTAGATACACCAGGTATTCTGTGGCCTAAATTTGAAGATCAATTAGTGGGTCTTCGTTTAGCGACAACGGGTGCAATTAAAGATTCAATTTTAAATTTACAAGATGTAGCTGTTTACGCATTACGTTTTATGGAGAAACATTATCCAGAACGCTTGAAAGAACGCTATAATTTAAATGAGATTCCAGAAGATATCGTGGAATTATTCGATGCAATTGGAAAAAATAGAGGCTGCTTAATGGGCGGCGGAATGATTGATTATGATAAGACATCTGAGCTTGTGCTTCGTGAGCTTCGTGGTGGCAAACTTGGAAAAATGACGTTTGAAACACCGGAAGAGTTTGCAGAGCAAGTAGAAGATGTGGAAAAAATAGAAGAAGTATAAGACGTGCGTTTGTGCGTCTTTTCTTTTTGGATATGTTTAAAAAGGAGCTTGTATAAATGCAAACTATGACGATAAAAGAAGCGGAAAATGTATTGAAAGAAATTATGAATGAAGAAGATGATCGCTTTCAACTGTTAATGAAAGATGATCGAAAAGGTGTTCAAAAGCTCGTTTTGAAGTGGTATAAACAAAAAGAGTTAGAACAGAAAGAAAAAGAGAAGTTTTTTGAAATGTCCAAGTATGAAAATGCTTTGCGTGAAAAAGGGGTCACATATATTGCGGGTATTGATGAAGTAGGGCGCGGGCCATTGGCTGGGCCTGTTGTGACGGCAGCTGTCGTTCTTCCTGAGGATTTTTATATTCCAGGGTTAAATGACTCGAAAAAGTTGAGTGAAGCGAAACGTGAGCGTTTTTATGATGAAATAAAAGTACAAGCAATTGCAATTGGAGTAGGAATTGTATCACCGCAAGTTATTGATGACATTAATATTTACCAAGCAACGAAACAAGCGATGTTAGATGCAGTTGCAAATTTATCTTGTACACCCCAACATTTATTAATTGATGCGATGAAGCTTCCTACACCAATTCCGCAAACATCAATTATTAAAGGTGATGCGAAAAGTGTTTCGATTTCAGCAGCATCCATTATCGCAAAAGTAACGAGAGATCGTATGATGAAAGAACTGGGAGAGAAGTATCCTGAATATGGATTTGAGCAACATATGGGATATGGCACAAAGCAACATTTAGAGGCAATTGAAGTGCATGGAGTACTAGATGAACACCGCAAGTCATTCGCACCAATTAAAGATATGATTCAAAAATAAGCTGTAAATATACAGCTTATTTTTTTATTTTGGCATATAAACATTACTATTTTCGAAAAAGAATAAAGCGATTTCAGTTTTCTGACACTTTATTGTAGACAGCGTGCCAATCATCTTATACAATGGCAATGTAATGTTTTTTAAACATTAAAAAACTTTTCGAGTAAAACAGGAAAACAGGGGAGGATGGGACCATGAATATCCATGAGTACCAAGGTAAGGCAGTCCTTAGAAGCTATGGGGTTAGCGTTCCGAACGGGAAGGTTGCATTTACAGTAGAAGAAGCTGTAGAAGCAGCGAAAGAATTAGGAACAGATGTATGTGTAGTGAAAGCACAAATTCACGCTGGTGGACGCGGCAAAGCTGGCGGAGTAAAAGTTGCAAAAAATTTAGATGAAGTTCGTACATATGCAGAAAGCATTTTAGGAACTACACTTGTGACACATCAAACAGGTCCTGAAGGTAAGGAAGTAAAACGCTTACTTATCGAAGAAGGTTGCGATATTAAAAAAGAATATTATGTAGGTCTAGTTTTAGATCGTGCAACTTCTCAAGTTGTTTTAATGGCGTCTGAAGAAGGCGGAACAGAAATTGAAGAAGTAGCAGAAAAAACACCTGAAAAAATCTTTAAAGAATATATTGATCCAGCAGTAGGCTTACAAGGTTTCCAAGCGCGCCGAATCGCATTTAACATCAATATTCCAAAAGAGCTTGTAGGACAAGCTGTGAAGTTTATGATGGGCTTATATCGTGCGTTTATCGAAAAAGATTGCTCTATCGCTGAGATTAACCCACTTGTTACAACAGGTGAAGGTAAAGTTATGGCATTAGATGCAAAATTAAACTTTGATTCTAATGCATTATATCGCCATAAAGACATTTTAGAGCTTCGTGATCTTGATGAAGAGGATTCAAAAGAAATTGAAGCTTCAAAATACGACTTAAACTACATTCCTTTAGATGGAAATATCGGTTGTATGGTTAATGGTGCAGGTTTAGCGATGGCTACAATGGATATCATTAAACATTACCACGGTGACCCAGCTAACTTCTTAGATGTTGGTGGCGGTGCAACTGCAGAAAAAGTTACAGAAGCATTCAAAATTATCCTTTCTGACAAAAATGTAAAAGGTATCTTCGTTAACATTTTTGGTGGCATTATGAAGTGTGATGTTATTGCAGAAGGTGTTATTGAAGCAACGAAACAAGTAGGTCTTGAGTTACCTTTAGTTGTACGTCTTGAAGGTACAAACGTAGAACTAGGTAAGAAAATTTTAAATGAGTCTGGCTTAAATATTGTTGCAGCAGAATCTATGGCAGACGGTGCACAAAAAATTGTTTCACTAGTGGGCTAATAGAAAGCGGGGGAGAAAAATGAGCGTATTAGTTAATAAAGATACAAAAGTTATTGTTCAAGGTATTACAGGTTCTCAAGGTTTATTCCATACAAAACAAATGATTGAATACGGTACGAAAATTGTCGGTGGTGTAACACCAGGTAAGGGCGGCACTGATATTGAAGGTGTACCAGTATTTGATACAGTAGAAGATGCAGTGAAAGCAACAGGCGCAAACGCTTCAGTTGTATACGTTCCACCCGCTTTTGCGGCAGATGCAATTATGGAAGCTGTTGATGCAGAAATTGATTTAGTAGTATGTATTACTGAAGGGATTCCTGTATTAGATATGGTAAACGTAAAGAGGTATATGGCGGGTAAACATACACGTTTACTTGGACCAAACTGCCCAGGTGTAATCACACCGGATGAATGTAAGATTGGTATTATGCCAGGATATATTCATAAAAAAGGTCATGTTGGTATCGTATCTCGCTCTGGTACATTAACGTATGAAGCTGTACATCAGTTAACACAAGAAGGTATTGGCCAATCTACTGCTGTAGGTATCGGCGGAGACCCTGTTAACGGTACAGACTTTATTGATGCTTTAAAAGCATTTAATGAAGATGAAGAAACACATGCTGTAATTATGATTGGTGAAATCGGCGGTACAGCAGAAGAAGAGGCAGCTGAATGGGTAAAAGCTAATATGACAAAACCTGTTGTAGGGTTCATTGGTGGTCAAACAGCGCCTGCTGGCAAACGTATGGGCCATGCTGGTGCAATCATTTCTGGCGGTAAAGGGACTGCTGCTGAAAAGATTAAAACAATGGAAGCTTGTGGCATTAAAGTAGCTGAAACTCCAGCAGTTATGGGAGAAACGCTAATCTCTGTTTTAAAAGAAAAAGGTTTATTTGAGACTTGTAAAAACTATTAATCTGTTGAAAGACACCTTCTTACTTGAGGGTGTCTTTTTAGACTTTTTCTGTTTACATAATAAAAATTATGGGTAAGGAGAATCAAGATGAAAAGAGAGAGATTATTACATCTTCATTACTTGCTAGCAGATTATTGGAAAGCGATGGAGAGGCTACTATATGTCGATCCAGAATTAGAGAACATATATAATTTTAACGAAAAACAAATGGAATACTACACTGGAATATCCTCGAAAAAATCTGCAGAACTAGTAAAATTTCTTCAAAGTTCAAGTCTTCCGCAATATATATCGTATTTAGAGAAAAATCGTATTTTTTATATAACGATATGGGATGAAAATTATCCACAATTATTACATGAAATACAAGACCCCCCCTTCGTTTTATATGGAAAAGGAGAGGGAAATTTCCTGAATAAAGTAAATAAATTAGCGGTTGTTGGAACGAGAGAACCATCATTATATGGTCATGAGAGTTTGAAGTTTATTTTACACCCTTTATTAGAAAGAGAGTGGCTTATTGTCAGTGGGTTTGCAAAAGGGATAGATACAATGTCTCATGAGATTACAGTAAGGCATCATTGCCCGACTATTGCGGTATTAGGGCACGGATTGTCTTTTATGTATCCGAAAGAAAATAGACATTTATATGAAATGTGGAAGGAATATATATTGTTATTGACAGAGTATCCGCCGCACTATGCACCGAAAAAATGGTATTTTCCAAAAAGGAACCGGATTATTAGTGGCATAAGTAAAGGTGTTTTAGTTGTAGAAGCGAAATCAAGAAGTGGAACACTTATTACTGCAGACCTTGCGTTAGAGCAAAATAGGGAGGTGTTTGCGCTTCCTGGACCTATATTTATAGAGGGGGCATCGGGAACGAATCATCTTATTCAACAAGGAGCAAAACTAGTAAGAAATGCAGAAGATATCTTGGAAGAGATTTTAAATTAACCTTATATTTTTATGTTTTTATTAAACAATTATTGACAAATGGTAGATTGGCACTGTATGGTATATTCATTCTTGATTGACAAAAACAAGAGAAATCAATAAGATTAATGAAGACTTGAATCCACCTCTTAAGGAGGCACTAGCATGTCAGATTACCTCGTAATCGTGGAGTCGCCTTCTAAGGCGAAGACCATTGAGAAATATTTAGGGAAAAAATACAAAGTTGTCGCGTCTATGGGACATGTTCGCGATTTGCCAAAAAGTCAAATGGGGATAGAAGTAAAGAACAACTTCACCCCGAAGTATATTACCATTCGTGGTAAAGGTCCCGTCTTAAAAGATTTAAAATCAGCGGCCAAAAAAGCAAAGAAAGTCTATCTCGCGGCCGATCCAGACCGCGAAGGGGAAGCAATTGCTTGGCATTTAGCGAATACGTTAAATGTGGACGTTGAATCAGATTGTCGAGTTGTGTTTAATGAGATTACGAAAGATGCAATCAAAGAATCATTTAAACATCCTCGTGCAATTAATATGGATTTAGTGGATGCACAACAAGCAAGACGTATACTTGATCGTCTTGTTGGTTACAATATTAGTCCTTTATTATGGAAGAAAGTAAAAAAAGGATTAAGTGCAGGACGTGTACAATCTGTAGCAGTTCGTTTAATCATCGAGCGTGAAAGGGAAATTCAAAACTTTGAACCTGAAGAATTCTGGACAATTAAAACAGAATTTGTAAAAGGAAAAGACACATTTGAAGCAAGCTTTTACGGTGTAGATGGTGAAAAAGTTCAATTAACAAATGAAACGCAAGTGAATGAAATAATTGAACAGATGAAAGACAATGCGTTTTCAGTTGAAAATGTAACGCGCAAAGAGCGAAAACGTAATCCTGCATTACCGTTTACAACATCTTCCTTGCAACAAGAAGCAGCACGTAAGTTAAACATGCGAGCAAAGAAAACGATGATGCTTGCACAGCAATTGTATGAAGGGATAGATCTTGGAAAACAAGGAACTGTAGGTCTTATTACGTATATGAGAACTGATTCAACACGTATCTCAGAAACAGCTCAAACAGAGGCTCGTACTTATATCACTGAAGCGTATGGTACGGAATACATAGGAACAGAAAAGAAGAAAGAAACGAAAAAGTCAAATGCACAAGATGCGCATGAGGCAATTCGTCCTACTTCGGTAATGAGAAAGCCAGAGGAACTAAAAAGTTTCTTAGGTCGTGATCAACTTCGATTATATAAATTGATTTGGGAGCGATTTGTTGCAAGTCAAATGGCGTCTGCTATAATGGATACTGTGACAGCGAGACTCATTAATAACAATGTTCAGTTCCGTGCAAGTGGATCGGTTGTAAAGTTCCCAGGATTTATGAAAGTGTATGTAGAGTCAAAAGATGATGGTGCTGAAGAAAAGGATAAGATGTTGCCGCCTTTAGAAGTAGGGGAAACTGTATTTTCAAAGGATTTAGAACCAAAGCAACATTTTACACAACCTCCTCCGCGCTATACAGAGGCTCGTCTAGTAAGAACACTTGAAGAACTTGGAATTGGAAGACCGTCGACATATGTACCTACACTTGAAACGATTCAAAAGCGTGGGTATGTAGGCTTAGATAATAAACGCTTCGTTCCGACTGAACTTGGTGAAATAGTAATTGAACTTATTTTAGAGTTTTTCCCAGAAATTATTAACATTGAATTTACTGCCAATATGGAGCAAAGCCTTGATGAAGTAGAAGAAGGAAATGCGAATTGGGTAAAAATTGTTGATGATTTCTACGTAGGTTTTGAACCGCGTTTAGAAAAAGCGGAAAAAGAAATGCGTGAAGTGGAAATTAAAGATGAACCAGCTGGGGAAGATTGTGAATTATGTAATCACCCAATGGTCTTTAAAATGGGTAAATACGGGAAATTTATGGCTTGCTCGAATTTCCCAGATTGTCGTAATACAAAGCCGATTGTGAAAGAAATCGGTGTTACTTGTCCAAAGTGTGATAAGGGTCAAATTATTGAACGCCGTAGTAATAAAAAGAAACGTCTTTTCTATGGGTGCGGTACGTATCCGGAATGCGACTTTGTATCTTGGGATAAGCCAATTGGTCGTAAGTGTCCGAAGTGCGAAGGCATGCTTGTAGAGAAAAAGTTGAAAAAAGGCGTGCAAGTACAATGTATTTCGTGCGATTATGAAGAAGAACAACAAATGTGAGCGTAACTGCTCACATTTTTTTCGGGAAGAAAAGGAAAGGTGATATAAATGACAACACAAGTAGTAAACGTCATTGGCGCAGGTCTTGCAGGAAGTGAAGCAGCTTACCAAATTGCAAAACGTGGTGTCCAAGTTAGATTATATGAAATGAGACCGGTAAGGCAAACGCCAGCTCATCACACAGATAAATTCGCTGAATTAGTATGTAGTAACTCACTTCGTGCAAACACTTTAACAAATGCAGTTGGAGTTATTAAAGAGGAAATGCGCTTAATGGATTCTGTAATTATTCGTGCGGCGGATGAGTGCTCTGTACCAGCTGGAGGTGCTTTAGCTGTAGACCGTCATGAGTTCGCAGCTAAAGTAACGGAATACGTAAAGAACCATCCAAATGTAACTGTAATGAATGAAGAAATTACAGATATTCCAGAGGGACCGACAATTATTGCTACAGGTCCATTAACATCTCCTGATCTTTCTGCAAAATTGAAAGAATTAACAGGAGAAGATTATTTCTACTTCTATGATGCTGCAGCCCCAATCGTAGAAAAAGACAGCATTGACATGAATAAAGTATATTTAAAATCGCGCTATGACAAAGGGGAAGCTGCATATTTAAATTGCCCAATGACAGAAGAAGAGTTTGATCGTTTTTATGAGGCTCTGATTGCTGCTGAGACAGTGCCTTTAAAGGAGTTTGAAAAAGAAATTTTCTTTGAAGGTTGTATGCCAGTAGAAGTTATGGCAAGTAGAGGGAGACAGACGTTAGTATTTGGACCTATGAAACCTGTTGGATTGGAAGATCCAAAAACAGGGAAAACGCCATATGCTGTTGTTCAGTTACGTCAAGATGATGCAGCGGGAACTTTATACAATATCGTAGGTTTCCAAACACATTTAAAGTGGGGACCACAAAAAGAAGTGCTACAGTTAATTCCGGGATTGGAAAATGCAGAGATTGTACGTTATGGTGTAATGCATCGTAATACGTTTATTAATTCACCCAATTTGCTTCGTCCAACATATCAATATAAACAACGTGATGATTTATTCTTCGCTGGTCAAATGACTGGAGTAGAGGGATATGTTGAATCAGCAGCATCAGGATTATTAGCAGGGATTAATGCTGCGCGTCTTGTGCAAGGTGAAGAACCAGTTGTATTACCACCAGTAACTGCAATGGGTAGCATGGCAAATTACATTACGGCAACGAACGCTAAAAACTTCCAACCGATGAATGCGAACTTCGGTCTATTTGCACCGTTAGAGAAGAAGATTAAAAAGAAAGCTGAACGAAATGAAGCGTACGCAGCACGCGCTTTAGAAACGATTCTAAATTTTGTAAATATTTAGTTAAATTTCTTGCAAAGGCTACTAAGTTGTGATACGATTTAGTAGCCTTTATTGAGGTGAGTTGTGTGAATGTGAAGAAATTGTTACAATTATTCGTTGGATATTTACAAATTGAAAGAAATTATTCAAAATATACAATTGCAAGTTATCAAAATGATTTAGAGCATTTTGTGCAATTTATGGAACGAGAAGGCATATCCTCTTTTTTAGACGTTACATACGCGGATGTTCGTTTGTACTTAACGACGTTGCACGATGAAAAGTTAGCCCGTAAATCTGTCGCAAGAAAAGTATCAAGCTTACGAAGTTTATATCGTTTTTTGATGCGTGAAGGTTATCGAAAGGATAATCCGTTTGCACTTGCGTCACTCCCCAAAAAAGAATTGTCAATCCCAAAGTTTTTATATGCTGAAGAGTTAGAGGAATTATTCGAAGTTTCTGACACGGAAACGCCATTAGGTCAAAGGAATCAAGCTTTATTAGAGTTGATGTATGCGACTGGGATCCGTGTGAGTGAATGTGTCAATTTACAACTTACCGATATTGACTTTGCGGTGGGAACAATTTTAGTAATGGGAAAAGGAAAAAAACAAAGGTATATTCCATTTGGAAGCTATGCGCAAGATTCTTTAATTACTTATATAGAGAATGGGAGAAAACAGTTAGTTAATAAGACTGACGAAGACTCTCATATGGTATTTTTAAATGCGAAAGGTACACCGCTAACAAGTCGTGGAGTTCGTTATGTTTTAAATGAAATCATTAAAAAGGCTTCACTGACAATGCGGATAAGTCCCCATATGTTAAGGCATACATTTGCTACACATATGCTAGATGAAGGGGCAGATTTACGTACTGTACAGGAGCTATTAGGCCATGAGAATTTGTCGACGACACAAATTTATACGCATGTCTCTAAAGAAAGATTGCGTTCTGTTTACATGAAGCATCACCCGCGGGCATAAATTGCTTTAAAAGCTATAAAAACAAATAAAGGAGTTTTTTCTATGGGAAATTTCCACGCTACAACGATATTTGCAGTTCATCATAATGGAGAATGTGCAATGGCTGGAGATGGCCAAGTGACGATGGGAAATGCTGTTGTAATGAAACATACAGCTCGTAAAGTTCGTAAGCTTTTCCAAGGTAAAGTTTTAGCTGGTTTCGCAGGATCAGTTGCTGACGCATTTACTCTTTTTGAAATGTTTGAAGGGAAATTAGAAGAGTATAATGGCAACTTGCAACGTGCTGCTGTTGAAATGGCAAAACAATGGCGTGGCGATAAAATGTTACGTCAGCTAGAAGCGATGCTCATTGTCATGGATAAAACAACTATGCTCCTTGTTTCAGGTACAGGAGAAGTGATTGAACCGGATGATGGTATTTTAGCAATTGGATCTGGTGGGAATTATGCACTTTCTGCAGGTCGTGCTTTAAAGCAATATGCAAGTGAACACTTAACAGCGAAGCAAATTGCGAAAGCGAGTTTAGAGATTGCTGGCGATATTTGTGTTTATACGAATCACAACATAATTGTTGAAGAATTGTAGAATCGTAAGGGAGGCATTTTATATGCATTTACATTTTACTCCGCGCCAAATTGTGGAAAAATTAGATCAATACATCATCGGTCAAAAAGACGCAAAGAAAGCGGTTGCTGTAGCGTTGAGAAATCGATATCGTCGCAGTAAATTAGCTGAAAATTTACGTGACGAAATTGCACCTAAAAACATCTTAATGATTGGACCGACAGGTGTTGGGAAAACAGAGGTAGCACGACGAATGGCGAAACTCGTTGGAGCACCTTTTATTAAGGTTGAGGCTACAAAATTCACAGAAGTTGGATATGTGGGTAGAGATGTAGAGTCGATGGTACGTGACCTGGTGGAAACATCGGTTCGTATTGTAAAAGAAGAAATGGTAGTGAAAGTTCAAGATAAAGCAGAAGAGCAAGCGAATCAACGTCTTGTTGAAATTTTAGTGCCGAGTCCGGAGAAGCAATCTGGATTTAAAAATCCATTAGAGATGCTTTTTGGAGGCGCTCAAAATTCGAATCAAACGTCTGATACACAAGAAGATGTTGAAATCGAAAAGAAACGTCAAGATGTGGAGAGAAAGCTTGCTGCAGGGCTTCTTGAAGAAGAAATTGTATCGATTGAAGTGACTGAACAACAGTCTTCCATGTTTGATATGTTACAAGGAACTGGCATGGAACAAATGGGAATGAATTTCCAAGATGCGCTAGGAAGTTTTATGCCGAAAAAAACGAAAAAACGTAAACTTTCTGTAAAAGAAGCAAGAAAACTCTTGACAAATGAAGAGGCACAGCGCTTAATTGATATGGATGAAGTTACACAAGAGGCTGTTTATCGTGCTGAACAGCTCGGGATTATTTTTATTGATGAAATTGACAAAATTGCTGGTAAGCAGTCGAATAGCGTAGATGTATCACGTGAAGGTGTGCAACGTGACATTTTGCCAATTGTAGAAGGATCGAATGTTGCGACAAAATACGGATCAGTAAAAACGGATTATATTTTATTCGTTGCAGCTGGAGCGTTCCATATGTCTAAACCGTCGGATTTAATTCCGGAATTGCAAGGGAGATTTCCGATTCGAGTAGAATTAACAAAATTATCGACAGACGATTTTGTTAAAATATTAATCGAGCCTGACAATGCGTTAATTAAACAATATATGGCATTATTAGCGACTGAAGGTATAGAAATTGAATTTTCAGACGAAGCTATTCGTAAGATTGCTGAGATTGCTTATCAAGTTAATCAGGATACAGATAATATTGGAGCAAGAAGACTTCATACGATTATGGAGAAGCTCCTTGAAGATTTATCGTTTGAAGCATCTGAAATTACGTTAGAGAAAATAACGATAACACCTCAATACGTTGAGGAGAAATTAGCAACAATTGCTAAAAATAAAGATGTGAGCCAGTTTATTTTGTAATAGTGTCATCAGGTGACTCGCCCTAGTTTCCAAGTGATGAAAAAATATGTGAGTAACATGTAGGAGGAACTTTTGAAATGGAATTATTAGCAAAAACGAGAAAATTAAATGCGTTATTACAGAGCGCAGCAGGGAAGCCTGTAAACTTTAGAGAAATGTCTGACACAATGTGTGAAGTAATCGAAGCAAACGTATTCGTAGTTAGCCGTCGTGGTAAATTACTAGGTTATGCAATTCACCAACAAATCGAAAACGAACGCATGAAGCAAATGCTTGCAGAACGTCAATTCCCAGAAGAATATACACAAAGCTTATTCAACATTACAGAAACATCTTCAAACTTAGATGTGAACAGTGCTTACACAGCATTCCCAGTAGAAAACAGAGAATTATTTGGTCAAGGTTTAACTACAATCGTACCAATCGTTGGTGGCGGTGAGCGTCTAGGTACATTAGTATTAGCTCGTCTCGGTCAAGAGTTCTTAGATGATGATTTAATCCTTGCTGAGTACAGCTCAACTGTTGTAGGTATGGAAATCTTGCGTGAAAAAGCAGAAGAAATTGAAGAGGAAGCACGTAGTAAAGCTGTTGTTCAAATGGCGATCAGCTCATTATCTTACAGTGAGTTAGAAGCAATTGAGCACATCTTCGAAGAATTAAATGGAACAGAAGGTTTACTTGTTGCAAGTAAAATTGCTGATCGCGTAGGAATTACTCGTTCTGTAATCGTAAATGCACTACGTAAATTAGAAAGTGCTGGTGTTATTGAGTCTCGTTCTTTAGGTATGAAAGGAACATACATTAAAGTGCTAAACGACAAGTTTCTACAGGAACTTGCTAAATTAAAAACAAACTAATTTATAAAAAACTCTCCTCGATTGAGGAGAGTTTTTTTGTGCAATGTATAGATGGTGCTTGTGAAAAGTGTCATAAGCGTGTTTTCTGGGAAAACTATTAATTGTATTTACTTTTTTGCTTAAAAGAAATGAAGGTTGGTAATACTAGAATTCGAGTATGAACAAAGAAAGTTTTACATTGTTCGCATTTTCGACTTGATTGAAATATTTCAGTATGATATAGTAAGCAGTGGTGTCAGTACAAAGTACACACGTTTACTGATTTAAGTGTTGGTGCTACGTTTGTAGTTTCGCTTAGAGATGAAGTAAACGGAGGATATCAAAAACCATTTAGGAGGAACTATATTATGTCAGTAATTTCTATGAAGCAATTGCTTGAAGCTGGTGTTCATTTCGGACATCAAACTCGTCGTTGGAACCCAAAAATGAAGCGTTACATTTTCACAGAGCGTAACGGTATCTACATCATCGACTTACAAAAAACTGTGAAAAAAGTTGAGGAAGCTTACAGAACGATGCGCGACATCGCTGCTGAAGGCGGAGACATCTTATTCGTAGGTACTAAAAAACAAGCACAAGAAGCTATTAAAGAAGAAGCAACTCGTGCTGGTATGTACTTCGTTAACCAACGTTGGTTAGGCGGAACTTTAACAAACTTCCAAACAATCCAAAAGCGTATCAAGCGTCTTAAAGACATCGAAAGAATGCAAGAAGATGGTACTTTCGAAGTACTTCCTAAGAAAGAAGTTGTTCAACTTAAAAAAGAGTTAGAGCGTCTTGAGAAATTCTTAGGCGGTATTAAAGATATGAAAGGTCTTCCAAGTGCATTATTCGTAGTAGACCCTCGTAAAGAGCGTATTGCAGTTGCTGAAGCACGCAAATTACACATTCCAATCATCGGTATCGTTGATACAAACTGTGATCCAGACGAAATCGATCACGTTATCCCAGCAAACGATGATGCAATTCGTGCTGTAAAACTTCTTACATCTAAAATGGCAGACGCGATCCTTGAAGCAAAACAAGGTGAAGAAACTGTTACTGCGTAACAAAGTTGGAAAGGTGATAAGGGGTTCGGCCTTTTATCACCTTTTTTAAGGTATAAACACCTTTATAAAAGGTATAAATACATATTTTAGGAGGATGAAAAGTATGGCAATCACTGCTCAAATGGTAAAAGAATTACGTGAAAAAACTGGCGCAGGTATGATGGACTGCAAAAAAGCTTTAACAGAAACTAACGGCGACATGGAGAAGGCAATTGACTTCTTACGTGAAAAAGGTATTGCGAAAGCTGCTAAAAAAGCAGACCGCATTGCTGCTGAAGGTTTAACTTTCATCGAAACAAACGGTAATGACGCTTTAATCTTAGAATTAAACTCTGAAACTGATTTCGTTGCGAAAAACGAAGGTTTCCAAACACTAATTAAAGAATTAGCTGCTCACTTATTAACTAACAAACCAGCTAACGTTGAAGAAGCTATGGCTCAAACAATGGAAAACGGTAAAAAAGTTGAAGAGCACATCAACGAAGCAATCGCTAAAATTGGTGAAAAACTTACACTACGTCGTTTCGAAATCGTATCAAAAACTGATGCAGATGCATTCGGCGCTTACCTACACATGGGTGGACGTATTGGTGTATTAACAGTTCTTGAAGGTTCTACTGATGAAGCTGCTGCTAAAGATGTTGCAATGCACATCGCTGCAGTTAACCCTAAATACATCGACCGCGATGCTGTAACAGCTGAAGAAGTTGAGCATGAGCGTCAAGTATTAACACAACAAGCATTAAACGAAGGCAAGCCTGAGAAAATCGTTGCGAAAATGGTTGAAGGCCGTTTAGGCAAATTCTTCGAAGAGATTTGCTTACTTGACCAAGCATTCGTTAAAAACCCTGATATGAAAGTTCGTCAGTTCGTTGAGTCTAAAGGCGGAACATTAAAAGGATTCGTTCGCTACGCTGTTGGTGAAGGTATCGAAAAACGCGAAGACAACTTTGCTGAAGAAGTAATGAACCAAGTAAAAGGTAGTAACTAATACAGATTAGGGAACACATTGTGTTCCCTTTTTTAAAATAAAGATGTAAGCAATTGGAGGTTCATTATGAGTAAACCGAAATATAATCGTGTCGTTTTAAAGCTAAGTGGAGAAGCTTTAGCTGGAGAGCAAGGATTTGGAATTAACCCAACTGTTATTAAGTCAGTTGCGGAACAAGTAAAAGAAATTGCAGAACTTGATGTAGAGGTTGCTGTTGTTGTTGGTGGCGGTAACATTTGGCGTGGGAAAATTGGAAGTGAAATGGGCATGGATCGTGCAGGGGCAGATTACATGGGCATGTTAGCGACAGTTATGAATTCATTAGCTCTTCAAGATAGCTTGGAGAATATCGGAATTCAAACTCGTGTACAAACTTCAATTGAGATGCGTCAAGTTGCAGAACCTTACATTCGTCGTAAAGCAGTTCGTCACTTAGAGAAAAAACGTGTTGTTATCTTTGCAGCAGGTACAGGTAACCCATACTTCTCTACAGATACAACAGCAGCATTACGTGCGGCAGAAATTGAAGCAGATGTAATTTTAATGGCGAAAAACAATGTGGATGGTGTATATAATGCGGATCCATCTATTGATCCAACAGCTACGAAATACGAAACGCTTACTTACTTAGACGTATTAAAAGAAGGTTTAGGTGTAATGGATTCTACAGCTTCTTCTCTATGTATGGATAATGATATTCCATTAATTGTATTCTCAGTTATGGAAAAAGGTAATATTAAACGTGCCGTTTTAGGCGAAAATATCGGAACAGTGGTAAGGGGGAAATAAATATGGGACAACAAGTATTGAAGTCTTCAAATGAAAAAATGGAAAAAGCAGTTGCTGCTTATTCTCGTGAATTAGCAACAGTTCGTGCTGGCCGTGCAAACGCGTCTGTATTAGATAAGGTACAAGTTGATTACTATGGTGCACCAACACCAGTTGTGCAATTAGCGAACATTACAGTTCCAGAAGCGCGTTTACTAGTAATTCAACCTTATGATAAAACTTCTATCGGTGATATTGAAAAAGCAATTTTAAAAGCAGATTTAGGCTTAAACCCTTCTAATGATGGAACTGTAATTCGTATTGCATTCCCTGCATTAACAGAAGAGCGTCGTCGTGATCTTGTAAAAGTTGTGAAAAAATATGCTGAAGAAGCAAAAGTTGCTGTTCGTAACGTACGTCGTGACGGAAATGATGATCTTAAGAAGCTTGAAAAAGCTGGCGAGATTACAGAAGATGATTTAAGAGGATATACTGAAGATATCCAAAAAGAAACAGATAAATATATTGCAAAAGTTGACGAAATCGCAAAAAACAAAGAAAAAGAAATCATGGAAGTGTAATAGCGATAACTTCGCAAATATGACCCTCTTCTTAAGGGGGTCTTTTTACACTTTTAGGCATACGTCTGCTTGCTGGAGGGTATGAATGATGTTTAAAAACTTTCCTTTTTTTAAAGGTAAAAAGGACACATCGTTTGATCATCTCGTTGAAGAAGTGAAAAAAGGATATATCCCAGAACATATTGCCATCATTATGGATGGGAATGGAAGATGGGCAAAGAGGAGAGCAATGCCTCGTATTGCGGGACATCATGAAGGTATGCAAGTTGTAAAGAAAATTACAAAATTTGCAAGTAAACTTAATGTGAAAGTGTTAACTCTCTATGCTTTTTCAACTGAGAACTGGAAAAGACCGAAAAAGGAAGTTGATTATTTAATGAAGCTTCCAGAAGAATTTCTAGGTACATTTTTACCAGAATTGATTGAAGAAAACGTACAAGTCCGAGTAATAGGGCAAAAAGATCGTCTTCCTACGCATACACGCAGAGCGATGGAGAAAGCCATGGAAGATACGAAAGAGAATACGGGATTAATTCTTAATTTCGCGTTAAACTATGGGAGTCGAGATGAAATCGTTTCTGCTGTGCAACATATGATGAAAGATAATGAGGAAGGAAAAATTCGTTCTGAAGAGGTAAGTGAAGAAATGCTTTCCTCCTACTTAATGACGAGTTCTTTACCTGATCCAGAGTTGTTGATCCGAACAAGCGGAGAGCTACGTATTAGTAATTTCATGTTGTGGCAAATTGCATATTCGGAGTTTTGGTTTACAGACGTGTATTGGCCAGACTTCAAAGAAGAACATTTGCTAAATGCGATTACTGACTTTCAACATAGAGGGCGCAGATTCGGAGGCGTGTAGAAAGAGAGGGTTTGGTAGTGAAACAGAGAATTATTACTGGAGTGGTTGCTGCCGCGCTATTCATTCCCATCGTAATATACGGTGGCGTGCCTTTTACGGTTTTAGTGTATGCACTTGCTTCTATAGGTTTATATGAATTAATTCGTATGAATAAGCTTACGCTTATTTCAGTACCGACAGTTTTAGCTGCAGTATTATTGTGGATTCTTTTAATTCCAAGTAGTGCATCAGAACTGTTTACATGGATTGGATTAGGTAAATTGGAAATCACATTTGTGATTGTTTTATTACTTTTATCATATACAGTCCTTTCTAAGAATACATTTACTTTTGATAATGCTTCATTTTTACTGATGGCAACGACATATGTGGCAATGGGATTCTTATATTTAAATGAAACGAGAATATTAGGAATTAAATATGTATTTTGCGCATTATTTGTTATATGGGCTACTGATTCAGGCGCATATTTCGTAGGAAAAGCATTGGGCAAGAGAAAATTGTGGCCAGAAATTAGTCCAAATAAAACGATTGAAGGTTCATTAGGTGGCATCGTTTGTGGAATTATTGTGGCACTTGTTTACAATGTGTTCTTCCCAGTCGAATCGAATGTAGTAATTTTAATTGTGCTGACAATTATCATTTCTATTTTTGGACAAATTGGTGATTTGGTACAATCTGCATTTAAACGTCATTATGGCGTAAAAGATTCAGGTACAATTTTACCTGGGCATGGTGGTATATTAGACCGAACAGATAGTTGGTTATTCGTTTTACCAATTCTCTACTTCTTATTACAATACAATTAATAAATGAACGAGGGGTTGGAGTCATGAAAAACATTAGTTTATTAGGTGCAAGCGGATCAATTGGTACACAAACTTTAGATGTATTACGCTCGCACCCAGACCAATTCCGTCTCGTTGCTTTTTCTGTAGGGAAAAATATTGACTACGCAGTAAAGGTA
The DNA here is from genome assembly GCF_015712745.1 of Bacillus sp. SRB3LM. NCBI lineage: Bacteria > Bacillati > Bacillota > Bacilli > Caryophanales > Bacillaceae > Bacillus > Bacillus sp. SRB3LM. The sequence goes on along the minus strand of NZ_VWVQ01000008.1, from coordinate 682,640 downwards.
ATTCAAGAATTTTCTCCGCAAATCGTCTCTGTGCAAAGAGAGGAAGATGTTTTAAAATTACAATCTGTTTCTGGTAATACAAAAATTGTATATGGTAGTGAAGGACTTTTAGAAGTAGCATTACATCCAGATGCGGAGATTGTAGTAAATGCTGTTGTAGGTAGCGTAGGGTTGTTACCAACACTTCGTGCAATCGAGGCGAAAAAAACAATTGGAATTGCAAATAAAGAAACGTTAGTAACTGCAGGACATCTTGTAATGGAAGCAGCACGAAAACATAATGTTTCGTTACTTCCAGTAGATAGTGAACATTCGGCTATTTTTCAATGCTTGAATGGTGAAAATGAAAAAAGAATTTCTCGTCTTATTATAACGGCTTCTGGTGGAAGTTTCCGTGATAAAACGAGGGATGAATTGCATCATGTGACCGTAGAAGATGCGCTTCGACATCCAAACTGGTCAATGGGTTCGAAAATTACAATTGATTCTGCTACAATGATGAATAAGGGACTAGAAGTAATTGAAGCACATTGGCTTTTTGGTATCCCTTATGAGCAAATCGATGTTGTTTTACATAAAGAAAGTATTATCCATTCTATGGTTGAATTTGAAGATCGTAGTGTAATGGCGCAGCTTGGTTCACCTGATATGCGAGTACCAATTCAATACGCACTTACATATCCTGATAGATTGCCTCTTTCAGACACAAAACAGTTAAACTTATGGGAAATAGGGACGTTGCATTTTGAGAAAATGGACCAAGAACGATTCCGTTGTTTACGTTTTGCGTATGAAGCTGGAAAAGCAGGTGGAAGTATGCCAGCTGTAATGAACGCAGCGAATGAAGTAGCTGTTGAAGCCTTTTTACAAAAGAGAATTGGTTTCTTAACAGTGGAAGACCTCATTGAAAAAGCAATGAACCATCACAATGTCATTGCACGACCGAGCTTAGAGGAAATTTTGGAAATTGATGCGGCCACAAGACGGTTTGTGATGGAACAAATTTAGCAAAGGTGGTTATGGAATTGAATACAGCGATTGCCTTTATATTAATTTTCGGTGCACTCGTATTTTTCCATGAGCTAGGGCATCTATATTTCGCAAAAAGAGCAGGTATTTTATGCCGCGAGTTTGCGATTGGTTTTGGTCCGAAAATATTCTCATTTGAAAAGAATGAAACGGTGTATACGATTCGATTACTGCCCCTTGGTGGCTATGTAAGAATGGCTGGCGAGGATGCGGACACAGTTGAGTTAAAGCCTGGGAAAAAGGTTGGCCTTGTATTAAATGAAAAAGACGAAGTTGTGAAATTAGTTTTTGATGGATATGAAAAGTATCCAAATGTTCGTGTTATTGAAGTCGAACAAGCTGATTTGGAGCATAATTTAACAATTTCGGGCTATGAAGAGTACGAGGAAGAGCTTCAAACGTTCCGAGTGAATGAAAAGGCTCGTATTATTACTGCGGGGGAAGAAATTCAAATTGCTCCGTATAATAGACAATTTGGCTCGAAAAAACTAGGGCAACGCGCTTTAACAATCTTTGCGGGTCCTGCAATGAACTTCATTTTAGCATTTGTTATTTTTGTGATTCTTGGATTTGTACAAGGGGTTCCTATTGACAAACCAATGGTCGGAAAAGTGATGGATAACAGTGCAGCACAGCAAGCTGGATTGAAAGAGAATGATACAATTCAAGCTATTGATGGGAAAAACACAAGTACATGGAAAGATGTTGTTACTATTGTACGTGAAAACCCAAATAAAGAAATTACGTTACAAGTAAAGCGTGATAATGAACAGTTTAATGTGAAAGTAACGCCAACACTCGATAAAGAAGGAAAAGACGAAGTTGGTAGAATCGGTGTTTATTCTCCTGTAGAGAAAACAGTAATGGGTTCTATTAAATCAGGATTTGAACAAACGTACCAATGGACGAAACTAATTTTTGAATCTCTTGTTAAATTAGTAACTGGTCAATTTTCTATTAATGAGTTGTCAGGTCCAGTAGGAATTTATAATCTAACAGATCAAGTTGTAGATTATGGGTTTACGCGTGTACTAAGTTTAGCTGCAGTTCTAAGCATTAATCTTGGTTTATTTAATTTATTACCAGTTCCTGCTTTAGATGGTGGCCGTTTATTCTTCTTCTTAATTGAAGCGTTACGAGGGAAACCAATTGACCGCCAAAAAGAAGGAATGGTTCACTTTATTGGTTTTGCATTATTAATGTTACTTATGTTAGTTGTAACTTGGAATGACATTCGTAAGTTTTTCTTGTAAAATAAAGTGAAACTTATAATGAAATAGAGCTCGTAGAATAAAATCCCTCACCTAACTCGAGGTGAGGGGTTTTACTGCGTGTAAGAGTAAAATGAAGAGGTGCAAATAAATGAAACAAAGTATGGTATTCAGTCCTACATTACGTGAAGTTCCAGCTGATGCTGAAATTAAGAGTCATCAGCTATTACTTCGTGCAGGTTTTATGCGTCAAAATGCTTCAGGTATTTATAGCTTTCTACCATTTGGATTAAAAGTATTACACAAAGTAGAACGTATCGTTCGAGAAGAAATGGAGCGCGCAGGAGCTGTAGAATTATTAATGCCAGCTATGCAAGCTGCAGAATTATGGCAAGAATCAGGTCGCTGGTATTCTTACGGATCTGAATTAATGCGTATGAAAGATCGTAACGCTCGTGAATTCGCATTAGGAGCGACACATGAGGAAGTAATTACGGACCTTGTGCGTGATGAAGTGAAATCATATAAAAAATTACCGTTAACATTATACCAAATTCAAACAAAATTCCGTGATGAGCAAAGACCTCGTTTCGGCTTATTACGTGGAAGAGAGTTTCTAATGAAAGATGCATACTCTTTCCATGCTACACAAGAGAGCTTAGATGAAGTATACGATCGCTTATATAAAGCATACTCTAACATTTTTGCTCGCTGTGGCTTGAATTTCCGTGCAGTTATTGCCGATTCTGGAGCAATGGGCGGAAAAGATACACATGAATTTATGGTATTATCTGAAGTTGGTGAAGATACAATTGCATACTCTGACACATCTGATTATGCAGCAAACATCGAAATGGCTCCTGTTGTAGCTACGTATACGAAGAGTGACGAAGCCGAAAAAGCACTTAAAAAAGTAGCAACACCAGACCAAAAAGCAATTGAAGAAGTAGCTGCATTCTTAAACATTGCAGCTGACAAGTGCATTAAGTCTATGGTATTTAAAGTAGATGAGAAATTAGTAGTTGTACTTGTTCGTGGTGATCACGAAGTAAACGATGTGAAAGTGAAAAATGTATACGGCGCTTCAGTTGTTGAGCTTGCTTCTCATGAAGAAGTAAAAGCATTATTAAATTGTGAAGTTGGTTCATTAGGACCGATTAATGTAACAGGTGATATCGAAATTATTGCTGATCATGCTGTAGCATCAATTGTTAACGGATGTTCAGGAGCGAATGAAGAAGGATTCCATTATGTAAATGTAAATCCAGAACGTGACTTTAAAGTAAATCAATATACAGATTTACGCTTCATTCAAGAAGGAGACCAATCTCCAGATGGAAACGGAACAATTCTTTTCGCACGCGGAATTGAAGTTGGTCATGTATTCAAATTAGGAACTCGTTATAGTGAAGCAATGAACGCAACATTCCTAGATGAAAACGGAAAAACACAACCACTTATTATGGGTTGTTACGGTATCGGTGTATCTCGTACAGTTGCAGCAATTGCAGAGCAGTTTAACGATGAGAACGGCTTAGTTTGGCCAAAAGCTGTAGCACCGTTCCATGTGCATGTAATTCCAGTAAATATGAAATCTGATGCACAACGTGAAATGGGTGAAAATATCTACAACTCATTACAAGAACAAGGCTATGAAGTGTTATTAGACGATCGTGCAGAACGTGCAGGTGTTAAATTTGCAGATGCAGATTTATTCGGTCTTCCAGTTCGTGTTACAGTCGGTAAAAAAGCAGACGAAGGTATTGTAGAAGTGAAAGTACGTGCTACAGGTGAGTCTGAAGAAGTAAAAGTAGAAGAACTTCAAACATATATTGCAAATATTTTAAAATAAGAAGAGGTACCTCGTAATGGGGTACCTTCTCTTTCTTTGTAAACGTATTTTGTAAAAGAAGAAGTGAGAAATCTTTCTTTGTGGTACGTTTCAATTTATAATAGCAAATGGAAGGAGAGTGCTTATGTCTTTAACAAATGAACAACAAGAGCGATTTCAAATTTTGCTCCAGCAGTTGCAAATACCAGACGACCTTATAAATCAATATTTACAAGGCGGTGGTATTGAAAGGCTCGTTATTGATAAAGCGAATAAGAGTTGGCATTTTGATTTACAAGTGCCACGTATTTTGCCTACAGAATTATATGAATTGCTAGAAACAAAGCTTAAGCAATCATTTTCTCATATTGCAAGAACAACATTTGCATTAGAAACAGAGAATAAACAATTTACAGAAGAAGAAGTGAGGGCGTATTGGCCGCTTTGTACGGAACGAATTACATTTTCACCTATGTTCGCATACTTAAAGAAGCAGCTTCCACAGGTGAATGGAGTGAAGTTGCTAATAAATGTGAATAACGAGCTGGAGTCTACTGCTTTAAAGAAAAACGTTGCGAAACCAGTAGGGGATCAATACGAAGTTTTTGGATTCCCGCGTTTTCAGTTAGACACACATATACAGCAAAATACAGAAGAAATGCAAAAGTTTCGTGAACAAACGCAGCAAGAAGACCGCGAGCGTGTTATACAAGCTATGGAAGAAATGGCGAAGAAGCAAGCTGAAGAAAGCAGCGTTGTGTATGAAGGACCGATTACACTCGGGTATCTTATTAAGCCAGATGAAGAGATTACACCAATGCGAGAAATTCAAGATGAAGAAAGAAGAAAAACGGTTCAAGGATATGTCTTCCATGTAGAAACAAAAGAGCTTCGTAGTGGACGTACGTTATTAACTTTAAAAATAACGGATTATACGGATTCTATTATGATCAAAATGTTCTCGCGTGACAAAGAAGATATTCCAATGCTGCAATCCTTGAAAAAAGGAATGTGGGTGAAAGCGCGTGGTTCTGTTCAAAACGATACATTTGTTCGAGATTTAGTAATGATTGCAAATGATATTAATGAAATAACAGGACCGTCTCGTAAAGATAAAGCGCCAGAAGGCGAAAAACGAGTAGAGCTTCATCTCCATACTCCGATGAGTCAAATGGACGCTGTCACTCCAGTTTCTAAGCTTGTTGCTCAAGCTGGTAAATGGGGACATGAGGCTATTGCGGTGACAGACCATGCCGTGGCTCAGTCTTTCCCAGAGGCGTATTCTGCGGGGAAAAAGGCTGGAGTTAAAGTTATATATGGTGTAGAAGCAAATCTAGTTAATGATGGTGTACCGATAGCGTATAATGAAGCGCATCGTTTACTTGCAGAGGAAACGTATGTTGTTTTCGACGTTGAGACGACAGGTTTATCAGCTGTATACGATACAGTCATTGAGTTGGCTGCCGTAAAAGTAAAGGGTGGCGAAATTATTGATCGCTTTGAATCTTTCGCAAATCCACATCAACCATTATCAGCGACGATTATTGAATTGACAGGTATTACAGATGATATGTTAACTGATGCACCTGAAGTGGACGAAGTGTTTAAAAAGTTTGAGGAATGGATGGGCGATCATACACTTGTTGCCCATAACGCGAGCTTCGATATGGGCTTTATTAACGTAGGTTTTAAAAAGGCTGGGTTAGAAAAAACGAATAACCCCGTTATTGATACGTTAGAACTTGCACGATTCTTATTCCCAGAAATGAAAAATCATCGATTAAATACGATGTGTAAAAAACTTGATATTGAATTAACACAACATCACCGTGCGATTTATGATACAGAAGCGACGGGATATTTACTTGTGAAAATGTTGAAAGACGTAATTGAAAAGGGATTTGAATATCACGATCAATTAAATGATAGCATGGGACAAGGGGATGCGTATAAGCGTGGCCGTCCAAGTCATATGACGTTACTTGCCACATCAGATGTTGGATTGAAAAATTTATATAAACTTGTTTCATATTCTCACCTTAATTACTTTTACCGTGTACCACGTGTGCCGAGGTCACTATTAAAAAAATACCGTGAAGGAATTTTAGTAGGAACGGCTTGTGATAAAGGTGAAGTGTTCGAGGCAATGATGCAAAAGGCACCTGAAGAGGTAGAAGAAATTGCCCAGTTCTATGACTACATTGAAGTAATGCCTCCAGAGGTGTTACGTCATTTAGTAGAACGTGAGCTTGTTCGAGACGAAGGTCAATTAAAAACAATCATTTCTAACTTAGTAAAACTAGGTGAGACGTTAGATAAACCAGTTGTTGCTACAGGAAACGTGCATTATTTAGACCCTGAGGATGCAATGTATCGTAAAATTTTAGTCAGTTCGCAGGGCGGAGCCAATCCGTTAAATCGACATTCATTACCGCCAGTACATTTCCGTACAACTGATGAAATGTTAGAATGTTTTTCATTCTTAGGTGAAGACAAAGCGAAAGAAGTTGTTGTAACAAATACACAAAAGATTGCGTCATTAATTGGTGATGTGCATCCAGTAAAAGACGATCTATACACACCGAAAATTGAAGGTGCTGATGATGAAACGCGTGATATGAGTTATAAAATGGCGCGTAGCATTTATGGTGAAGAGCTACCGGAAATTGTAGAAGCACGTTTAGAAAAAGAATTAAAAAGTATTATTGGGCATGGATTCGCCGTAATTTATTTAATTTCACATAAGCTTGTGAAAAAATCGTTAGTAGACGGATATCTAGTAGGTTCGCGTGGATCGGTAGGGTCATCATTTGTTGCAACGATGATGGAAATTACAGAAGTAAACCCATTACCACCACACTATGTATGTCCGAAGTGTAAGCAATCAGAATTCTTTAATGATGGTTCTGTAGGTTCTGGTTTTGACTTACCAGATAAAGAATGTCCTGCTTGTAATATTCCGTATGTAAAAGATGGACATGACATTCCGTTCGAAACGTTCCTTGGATTTAAAGGAGATAAGGTACCCGATATCGATTTGAACTTCTCCGGGGAGTACCAACCACGTGCCCATAACTATACGAAAGTACTGTTCGGTGAAGACTATGTATATCGTGCAGGAACGATTGGTACAGTTGCGGAAAAAACTGCTTACGGATATGTAAAAGGTTATGCAAATGATCATAACTTAACGATTCGAAATGCAGAGATTGATCGCTTAGTAGCAGGATGTACCGGTGTAAAACGTACAACTGGACAGCATCCAGGCGGTATTATCGTTGTGCCAGATTACATGGATATCTTTGATTTCTCACCAATACAGTATCCAGCAGATTCAATTGGTGCTGAATGGAGAACAACGCATTTTGATTTCCACTCGATTCATGATAATTTATTGAAACTTGATATACTCGGACACGATGATCCGACCGTTATTCGTATGTTACAAGATTTAAGTGGTATTGATCCGAAAACAATCCCAACGGATGATCCAGAAGTAATGAAAATTTTCTCAGGTCCAGAATCGCTAGGCGTAACGGAAGAACAAATTAACTGTAAAACAGGTACACTTGGTATACCAGAATTCGGTACGAAATTCGTAAGACAGATGTTAGAAGAGACAAAACCAACGACATTCTCAGAGTTAGTCCAAATTTCTGGACTATCACATGGTACGGACGTATGGCTTGGTAATGCAAACGAGTTAATTTATAACGGTACATGTACGCTGAGCGAAGTTATCGGTTGTCGTGATGACATCATGGTATATTTAATCTATCAAGGTCTAGATCCATCATTAGCCTTCAAAATCATGGAGTCGGTACGTAAAGGTAAAGGTGTACCGGAAGAATGGGAAGACGACATGAAAAGTAATAATGTACCAGGTTGGTATATTGATTCATGTAAGAAAATCAAGTATATGTTCCCTAAAGCCCATGCGGCTGCTTACGTGCTTATGGCTGTACGTATCGCATACTTTAAAGTACATTTTGCACTGTTATTCTATGCGGCATATTTTACAGTTCGAGCAGATGACTTTGACGTAGAAGCAATGGCGAAAGGTTCAGCATCTATACGTGCAAGAATTGATGAAATTGCGCAAAAAGGTTTAGATGCAGCGCCGAAAGAGAAGAGTTTATTAACGGTATTAGAAATGACACTTGAAATGTGTGAGCGTGGATACTCATTCCAAAAGGTTGATTTGTATCGTTCGCATGCAACAGACTTTATTATTGATGGAGACTCATTAATCCCTCCATTTAATGCGGTACCTGGTCTTGGTACAAACGCAGCTTTAAGTATTGTAGAAGCACGCAAAAATGGAGACTTCTTATCAAAAGAGGACTTGCAGCAGCGTAGTAAGGTTTCGAAAACAATTATTGAGTATTTAGATAGTCAAGGTTGTTTAGGAGATTTACCGGATCAAAACCAGTTATCACTGTTCTAGTAGGTAGGAAAAGTCTTTGCAAATCAACATTTCCTATGATATACTATTAACCGAGATAACCATGTCATGTATATTGTGTAAAGAAAAGAGTGGGGAAACCCACTCTTTCGTGTTACTATCTATGTTTTCTCTACGTAGATAGGTAAAAGATTTCTGTCGTATATACATATTTTGTTACAAGTTTTACTTCTTAAATTTGGTAATACTAAGACAGATAATCCCTGCTGAACAGCAGGGGCTTTTGTTAGCTAACGAGAAAGAATAAGATAGACCGTTTTTAAAGTGGCGGGGTCTTCTTCTTTTAAATGGTACATGACGGCAGGAAGGAGGCTGTTTATGGATAAGAAAGTCACAGAAGTTGTAGAAGCATTTGCGCAGCCGATCGTTGAAGAGTTAAATCTTGAACTTGTAGATGTAGAGTATGTGAAAGAAGGACAAGACTGGTTCTTACGCGTATTTATCGATTCTGAAAAGGGAGTCGACATTGAAGAATGCGGTGCGGTAAGTGAACGTTTAAGCGAAGCTTTAGATAAAGAGGATCCAATTCCTCATCTTTACTTTTTGGATGTATCATCTCCTGGAGCGGAACGCCCATTAAAGAAAGAAAAAGACTTCCAGCAAGCGGTAGGAAAACAAGTGGCAATTAAAACATATGAGCCGATTGATGGTGAAAAGATGTTTGAAGGAAAACTGCTTTCTTACGATGGTACAACAATAACATTATTATTAACAATTAAAACACGTAAAAAAGAAATCCAAATTTCGATGGATAAAGTCGCAAATGCGCGACTTGCTGTTACGTTTTAGTTAGAAGGGGGATCTTCATGAGCACTGAGTTATTAGATGCTTTGCTCGTATTAGAATCTGAAAAAGGCATTAGCAAAGACATTATTATTGATGCGATTGAAGCAGCTTTAATCTCTGCTTATAAGCGCAATTTTAATCAAGCACAAAACGTTCGTGTGAGCTTTAACCCAGAAGTGGGAACAATTCAAGTTTTAGCACGTAAAGACGTAGTAGACAATGTGTTTGATCCACGTCTTGAAATTTCTGTAGAGGAAGCAAGACAAATTAATCCAAACTACCAAGATGGTGACGTACTAGAAATTGAAGTAACACCAAAAGACTTTGGTCGTATTGCAGCACAAACTGCAAAACAAGTTGTCACACAACGAGTGCGTGAAGCAGAGCGCGGTGTTATTTACTCTGAGTTTAGTGACCGTGAAGAAGATATTATGGTAGGTATTGTACAACGTCAAGATGCTCGTTTCATCTATGTAAGCTTAGGGAAAGTAGAAGCTTTATTACCTGTAAGTGAGCAAATGCCTAATGAGCAATACAAACCACATGATCGTATTCGCGTATTCATTACGAAAGTAGAAAAAACGACAAAAGGACCACAAATTTACGTATCACGTACACATCCTGGTCTTTTAAAACGTTTATTCGAAATGGAAGTTCCTGAAATCTATGATGGAACTGTAGAAATTCGTTCTGTAGCACGTGAAGCTGGCGATCGCTCTAAGATCTCTGTATATGCAGAGAACACTGATGTTGATCCAGTTGGTTCTTGTGTAGGACCAAAAGGGCAACGTGTACAACGCATTGTAGACGAATTAAAAGGTGAAAAAATTGACATCGTCCGCTGGTCAAATGATCCAGTTGAATATGTTGCAAATGCATTAAGCCCATCACAAGTTGTTAAAGTACTTGTAGATGAAGAAGAAAAAGCGACAACAGTAGTTGTTCCAGACCACCAATTATCATTAGCTATCGGTAAGCGTGGACAAAATGCACGTCTTGCAGCTAAATTAACAGGCTGGAAAATTGATATTAAGAGTGAGTCTGATGCGAAACAACTTGGTATTGTAACAGAAGAAGATAGCGTAATCGCATTTGGATTCGATTCAGTGGAAGACGAAATCGAATAGAGGTGATGAGTATGAGCAATCGAAAAGTTCCGTTACGAAAATGTGTTGCAACGCAAGAAATGAAATCAAAACGAGAGCTCGTTCGCATTGTTCGTTCCAAAGAGGGAGAAGTGTCCATTGATTTAACTGGGAAAAAATCAGGACGAGGTGCTTACTTGTCGAAGGACAAGGAGAGCATTCTTCAAGCTCAAAAGAAAAATGTTTTGGAACATCATCTAAAAGCGAAAATCGACGGTTCTTTATATGAAGAGCTTCTTGAGCTTGTTGAGAAGGAGTCGAAATAAGTGTCCGATTGGAAATCGTTTTTAGGACTAGCAAACCGGGCTCGGAAAATTATTTCGGGTGAAGAACTCGTTTTAAAAGAAGTACGAAGTGGCAAAGCAAAACTTGTATTGCTATCTGAAGATGCGTCAGTAAATACTACAAAACGCATCACAGATAAAACTACGTACTACAACGTACCAATGAGAAAGGTCGAAAATCGACAACAATTAGGGCATGCGATTGGGAGAGATGAGCGAGTCGTTGTAGCTGTGTTAGATGTAGGCTTTGCGAAAAAGCTGCGTAGCATGCTCGATACAAATTACCGGGGGTGAAGGTATGAGTAAAATTCGAGTGCATGAATATGCAAAAAAACATAATATCTCAAGTAAAGATCTTATGACAAAACTAAAAGAAATGAATATCGAGGTTTCGAATCATATGACAATGTTAGACGATGAAGTAGTAAATAAATTAGATAATGAATATCAAACTGAAAAACCTTCTGTTGCAGATGAGTTTGAAGTAGAAGAAAAAGTTGTTCGCAGTAAAAAGAACAGCAATAAGAAAAAGAAAAAAGGCAAAGGAAACGAAGACAAACGTCAAGAGAACTTTGCTGGTAGACAACAAACTCAAATTGTAGAAACACCAGATAAAATTACTTTCTCTGGAAGCCTTACAGTAGGAGATCTTGCTAAAAAATTAAGCAAAGAGCCATCTGAAATTATTAAGAAGCTCTTCATGCTTGGAATTATGGCAACAATTAACCAAGACTTGGATAAAGATACAATTGAGTTAATTGCTAACGACTACGGTATTGAAGTAGAAGAAGAAGTAATTGTAAGCGAGACTGAGTTTGAAACATTCATTGATGAGCAAGATGATGAAGAGAACTTAAAAGAACGTCCAGCTGTAGTTACAATCATGGGACACGTTGACCATGGTAAAACAACATTACTGGATTCTATTCGTAACTCAAAAGTAACTGCAGGCGAAGCGGGTGGAATTACTCAGCATATCGGTGCATATCAAGTTGAAGTAAACGATAAGAAGATTACATTCTTAGATACACCTGGTCACGCAGCATTTACAACGATGCGTGCTCGTGGGGCACAAGTAACGGATATTACAATCCTTGTTGTTGCAGCGGATGACGGTGTTATGCCACAAACGGTTGAAGCAATTAATCATGCGAAGGCAGCAGGAGTACCAATTATTGTTGCTGTGAATAAAATGGATAAACCAGCTGCAAACCCTGATCGCGTAATGCAAGAACTAACTGAATATGAATTAGTTCCAGAAGCTTGGGGCGGAGATACTATTTTCGTACCAATTTCTGCAATTCAAGGCGAAGGCATTGACAACTTACTAGAAATGATCCTTCTTGTAAGTGAAGTAGAAGAATATAAAGCAAATCCAAACCGCTATGCAACTGGTACAGTAATCGAAGCACAGCTTGATAAAGGTAAAGGAACTATCGCGACATTACTTGTTCAAAATGGTACGCTTCGAGTTGGAGATCCAATCGTTGTTGGAACTTCATTCGGACGTGTTCGTGCAATGGTAAGTGATATTGGTCGTCGTGTAAAAGTTGCTGGTCCATCAACTCCTGTTGAAATTACTGGTTTAAACGAAGTACCACAGGCTGGAGATCGTTTCATGGCATTTGCTGATGAGAAGAAAGCTCGTCAAATTGGTGAATCACGTGCACAAGAAGCGTTAGTTGCACAACGTGGTGAGAAATCTAAATTAAGCCTTGAAGATTTATTCCAACAAATCCAAGAGGGCGATGTAAAAGAAATTAACTTAATCGTAAAAGCAGACGTACAAGGTTCTGTTGAAGCGATGGCAGCATCACTTCGTAAAATTGATGTTGAAGGCGTAAAAGTTAAAATCATTCACACTGGTGTAGGTGCGATTACAGAATCTGATATCATTTTAGCTTCTGCATCTAATGCAATTGTAATTGGATTTAACGTACGTCCAGATGTGAACGCGAAGCGTACAGCTGAATTAGAGAACGTTGATATTCGTTTACACCGTATTATTTATAAAGTAATCGAAGAGATTGAAGCAGCTATGCAAGGTATGCTTGATCCAGAATTCGAAGAAAAAGTAATCGGTCAAGCAGAAGTTCGTCAAACGTTTAAAGTAACAAAAGTTGGAACAATCGCAGGTTGTTACGTAACAGACGGTAAAATTACGCGTGATAGTGGCGTACGTATTATCCGTGACGGCGTAGTAATTTTCGAAGGACAACTTGATACGTTAAAACGTTTCAAAGACGACGTAAAAGAAGTTGCACAAAACTATGAGTGTGGTATTACAATTGAGAGATATAATGATCTTAAAGAAGGGGACATCATTGAAGCGTACATTATGGAAGAAGTGAAGCGATGATTATCGCTTCACTCTCATTCGAGTGTATGATTTACGATGTGCATTCTTTAAAAGAGAAACGTGCAATTTTACAACGTGTGTTAACTCGTGTAAAACAGCGCTATAATGTAGCTGTTTCTGAAGTTGGGCACCAAGATGTATGGCAACGTACAGAAATTGCAATTGTTTCCGTATCCTCAAATCGTGTTATCTGTGAGAAAGAAATGAATCGTGTACTTGAGTACATCGATTCATTTCCTGAAATTGAACGTACAATAACACATTTGGAATGGTATTGAATGAGGTGAAGAGTTATGAAATTACGTGCGAACCGTGTGGGCGAGCAAATGAAAAAAGAATTAGGCGACATTATCAGTCGTAAAATTAAAGACCCACGTATTGGATTTGTTACAGTAACTGATGTACAAGTGAGTGGTGATTTACAAATTGCTAAAGTATATATTTCTGTTTTAGGTGATGAAGAACAGAAAGAAAATACTTTAAAAGGTTTAGCGAAGGCAAAAGGCTTTATTCGTTCAGAAATTGGCCAACGTATTCGTCTTCGTAAAACACCAGAAATTACCTTTGAGTTTGATGAGTCTATCGGATATGGTCATCGAATTGATACACTTTTACATGAAATTAATAAAGACGGTAAACGTGAAGAATAATGGATAGACATTTGTCTATCCATTTTTTCAATGCAAAATAAGTTTTGGATATTTACTACGAGAGAATTATGATGAGGTGAACATATATGGAAGGTGTAGTATTATTACATAAGCCAAAAGGCATGACATCACATGATTGTGTATTTAAATTAAGAAAGATATTGCGAGAAAAGAGAATTGGTCATACGGGAACATTAGACCCTGATGTAACAGGAGTATTACCAATTTGCGTTGGAAGAGCAACGAAAATTGCACAATTTTTAACAAGTGAAACGAAAACATATGAAGGTGAAGTAACATTAGGGTTTTCAACGACAACCGAAGATGCTTCTGGTGAGGTTGTTGAAACGAAAAATGTAGATCGTACTATTACTCGTAAGGAAGTAGAGAAAGTCCTTGCGGAATTAACAGGCACGATTGAACAAACGCCACCAATGTTCTCGGCTGTAAAAGTAAACGGGAAAAAATTATACGAATATGCAAGAGCAGGACAAGAGGTAGAACGTCCAGTTCGTACAATTACAATTCATGAATTCGTATTACTTGATGATCGTGAAGTTTTTGAAGGAGAAAATATTTCATTCCGTTTCCGTGTAACGTGTAGTAAAGGAACATATGTAAGAACGTTAGCTGTAATGATAGGGGAGAAACTTGGTTTCCCATCACATATGTCTCACCTTGTAAGAACGGCATCTGGTGAATTTTTATTAGAAGATTGCATATCATTTGAAGAAATTGAAGAAAACGTGCAAAATGGAACAGTAGAGTCTATCTTCATTTCAATTGATGAAGCATTAAGCAAGTTTCCAAAAATGGTTGTAGATGAAAAGCAAGCAGAGAAAATAAAGAATGGTATGTTCTTAAAGAATGAATTAGAAATAACAGCACCGTTTATTACAGTGTTTGATAAAAATGATCGTTGCTTAGCAATTTATGAACATCATCCGAAACATCCTGGCATGTTAAAGCCGATGAAAGTACTTGTGAATAATCAAGAACTAAAGCTATAATGAATTATTGGAAGGATTATTACAGAAAAAGGTGAATTCAAGCGTGAAACTTATTCATTTAACTCATCCACATGAACAAAATAAATTAGAATTACCACCTACTGTAATGGCATTAGGATTTTTTGATGGCATTCATTTAGGACATCAATGTGTAATTCGAACTGCGAAAAAAATAGCGGACGAACGAGGATATAAAAGTGCAGTTATGACATTTCATCCTCATCCATCTGTTGTTTTAGGGAAAAAGGATGCGCATGTGGAGTATATTACACCAATGCGCGATAAAGAAAAAATAGTCGAAAGCTTAGGAATCGATATATTATATGTGATTAAATTTGATGAATCATTTGCAGGGTTATTACCGCAACAATTTGTAGATGATTATATTATTGGTTTAAATGTAAAGCATGTAGTAGCAGGGTTTGATTATTCATATGGACGTTTAGGAAAAGGAAAGATGGAGACTTTACCATTTCATGCAAGAGGGGAGTTTACACAGACTGTGATTGAAAAAGTTGAATTTCAAGAAGAGAAAGTAAGTTCTACAGCATTACGAAAGTTAATTCGAAATGGCGAAATGGAGCAAATTCCATCTATTTTAGGTAGAGCCTATACTGTAGCGGGAACAGTTATACACGGCGACAAACGTGGGCGTCAAATTGGTTTCCCAACAGCTAATGTAGGTTTAAGTGATGAGTATTTATTGCCACCTGTAGGTGTTTATGCAGTGAGATTAAAAGTTCACGATGAATGGTACGATGGTGTATGTAATATTGGATATAAACCGACTTTTAAAGAAGATGAGCGTCAATTATCAATTGAAGTGCACTTATTTGAATTTAACAAAGATATATACGATCAAAATGTTACAGTAGAGTGGCATATGCGTATAAGAGCAGAAAAGAAATTCAACGGTATTGATGAGTTAGTTGAACAAATCGCAAAAGATAAGAAGACAGCACAAGAATATTTTATGAGCGAAAAGAATATACTTGCTTTTTCAAATGAAAAGTAGTATTCTATGTTATGTACTTTATGACAACCATTGCTTGGCATTGCGACTCACCGACGCTTGCTAGGTAATTGGGGGTTTAATTAATAGGAGGTGAAATAGGATGGCTTTAACACAAGAACGTAAAAATGAAATCATTGCACAATTTAGAACTCATGAGACTGATACTGGTTCTCCAGAGGTTCAAATTGCTGTCCTAACGGAGCAAATTAACACTCTAAACGAGCACTTACGTACTCACAAGAAAGATCATCATTCACGTCGTGGTCTATTAAAGATGGTTGGTAAACGTCGTAACTTACTAACTTACCTTCGTAATAGCGATATCACACGTTACCGTGAATTAATCACAAAGCTTGGCTTACGTCGATAGTCAAAGAAGCGGGAATATTCCCGCTTTTTTGTTAGGTAAAAATATATCTTCTACGCTTTATAGCTTACTTAATTTTAGGCAATACTAGAGGTAGAATATTGTGATATACTATCCATTTACATAGAAGAATTGAATACTTTAAATTGAGAGGGGTACTTAAATGAGTCAAGAAAAGCAAGTCTTCTCGATAGATTTAGCTGGTCGCCAGCTAACAGTTGAAACTGGTCAGCTTGCAAAACAAGCGAACGGAGCAGTATTAGTAAGATATGGCGATACAGCGGTTCTATCTACAGCAACTGCATCAAAAGAAGCAAAAAATGTAGATTTCTTCCCACTTACAGTAAACTATGAAGAGCGTTTATATGCAGTCGGAAAAATTCCTGGCGGTTTCATTAAACGTGAAGGTCGTCCAAGTGAAAAAGCAATTTTGGCAAGTCGTTTAATCGACCGTCCAATCCGTCCACTTTTCGCAGATGGTTTCCGTAACGAAGTACAAGTTGTCAGCATCGTAATGAGTGTTGATCAAGATTGTTCTTCTGAAATGGCAGCTATGCTTGGTTCTTCATTAGCGTTATCGATTTCAGATATTCCATTTGAAGGTCCAATCGCGGGTGCAACAGTTGGTCGTATTAACGGCGAATTCGTTATCAACCCAACAGTAGAACAGCAAGAACAAAGTGATATTCACCTTGTTGTAGCTGGTACGAAAGATGCAATTAACATGGTTGAAGCAGGAGCAGATCAAGTGCCTGAGGAAACAATGTTAGAAGCAATTATGTTTGGTCATGACGAAATTAAACGTCTAATTGCATTCCAAGAAGAGATTGTACAAGCTGTAGGTAAAGAGAAATCAGAAGTGAAACTTTATGAAGTTGACGCTGATCTTAACCAAGCTGTACGTGAAATGGCTGAAGAAGATATGCATTCAGCAATTCAAGTACATGAGAAACATGCACGTGAAGATGCAATTAACGAAGTGAAAAAGCGTGTTATTGAGCATTACGAAGCGCAGGAAGCTGACGCTGATACATTAGGACAAGTAAATGAGATTTTATATAAAATTGTAAAAGAAGAAGTACGTCGTCTTATTACAGTTGAAAAAATCCGCCCAGATGGCCGTAAAGGTGACGAAATCCGTCCATTAGCATCAGAGGTTGGCATTTTATCTCGTACACACGGTTCTGGTTTGTTCACTCGTGGACAAACACAAGCATTAAGTATTTGTACATTAGGTGCATTAGGCGATGTGCAAATTTTAGATGGTCTTGGTGTAGAAGAATCAAAACGCTTTATGCACCATTACAATTTCCCATCATTTAGTGTTGGTGAAACAAGACCAATGCGTGGACCAGGTCGTCGTGAAATCGGTCACGGTGCACTAGGAGAACGCGCACTTGAGCCTGTAATTCCATCTGAAAAAGATTTCCCATACACAGTACGTCTTGTATCTGAAGTTTTAGAATCAAATGGTTCTACTTCACAAGCAAGTATTTGTGGTAGTACTTTAGCAATGATGGATGCTGGTGTTCCACTTAAAGCTCCAGTTGCAGGTATTGCAATGGGTCTAGTTAAAACTGGTGAGCATTACACAATTTTATCTGATATTCAAGGTATGGAAGATCATTTAGGTGATATGGACTTTAAAGTAGCAGGTACAGCACAAGGTGTAACTGCACTACAAATGGACATTAAAATCGATGGTCTATCTCGTGAAATTTTAGAAGAGGCATTACAACAAGCGAAAGTTGGTCGTGTGCACATTCTAAATCATATGTTATCTGTTATTCCAGAGCCACGCACTGAATTATCAGCGTACGCTCCAAAGATTATTACAATGACAATTAATCCAGATAAAATCCGTGACGTTATCGGACCGAGCGGTAAACAAATCAATAAAATTATTGAAGAAACTGGCGTTAAAATTGACATCGAGCAAGATGGCACAGTATTCATTTCTTCAATAAACCAAGAAATGAACGACAAAGCTAAGAAAATTATCGAAGATATCGTTCGCGAAGTACAAGTAGGTGAAATCTACGAAGGAAAAGTGAAACGTGTTGAGAAATTCGGTGCTTTCGTTGAATTATTCAGCGGTAAAGATGGATTAGTTCACATTTCTGAACTTGCACTTGAGCGTGTAGGTAAAGTAGAAGACGTTGTAAAAATCGGTGACGTAATTACGGTTAAAGTTATCGAGATTGACAAGCAAGGTCGCGTAAATCTATCTAGAAAAGTATTGCTAAAAGAAGAGCAAGAAAAAGAAGCTGCTAAAGAAGAAAACAAACAAGAGCAGCAATAAGTAAAAGCCAGTTTAACTGGCTTTTTTTGTTATGTAAAAAACATGTTGTTCAATATATTTTTATGTCGGTATAGGTATAGTTTTCATTATAACGCTCAAATTAACAAAGATAAGAAGAAAATGTTTTTATATAGTTAATTTGGGAGGGTTTATATGAAAGTTCGTATATTGGCATACATATGTATATTTTCTTTATATGTCAGTTTAGGCTCTTATTCTGTTTTTGCACAGGATAACTTATATGAAGAAATTCAAAAGCATGCAAAACAGTATGAGATTGCACCTCAAAATGCGATGATTGATAAAATATGGAAGGCAACACCTGGATATAATGGAAGACAAGTGGATATTGAAGCATCGTATAATAATATGAAGAAGCTAAAGAAATTTGATCAAAAATATCTTGAATTCAAAGAAGTCTCACCAAGTGTTCATTTAGAAGATTTATCACCAGCTCCAATTTATAGAGGGCATCCAAATAAAAAGATGGTAGGATTAACAATAAATGTGGCATGGGGAAATGAGTATTTGCCTCGCATATTAGAGATATTGAAAAAGCATGATGTGAAGGCCACTTTCTTTTTAGAAGGACGTTGGGTGAAAGAAAATTTGCGGTTTGCAAAAATGATTGTCGATGCAAAACAAGAAGTTGGAAATCACTCGTACACACACCCTAATATGAAAGCGCTATTGTCTGATGAAATACGAGATCAGTTACAAAGAACAAATCGAATGATTGAAGCAGCTACGAATCAAAAGGTGAGATGGTTTGCACCGCCGAGTGGAAGTTTTCGAGATGAAGTCGTGAAAATTGCAGATGATTTCCAAATGGGAACGATCATGTGGACTGTTGATACAATCGATTGGAAGCGCCCTGAGCCAGATGTACTATTGCAGAGAGTAATGAGAAAAATACATCCTGGTGCTATCGTATTAATGCATCCTACTTCGTCAACAACAGAAGCATTAGATACAATGATTACAAAATTAAAGGAACAAGGATATAAAGTAGGGAATATAACAGAATTACTGGATGAAAAACGTGTGGATTAAATACATTTGCATGACATTCATCCTTAAACTTGTTATCATTAAATAATAGCACTTATTTAGAGAAACTGGCAGTAGGAGGAAAGTTTTTGATTAAAAAATATACTTGTAAAAATGGTGTAAGAATAGTTATGGAGAATATACCAACTGTAAGATCGGTTGCGATTGGTATTTGGATCCATGCAGGATCAAGAAATGAAAATGAAAAAAATAACGGGATTTCTCACTTTTTAGAGCATATGTTCTTTAAAGGGACGGAAACACGTAGTGCACGCGAAATTGCAGAATCATTTGATAGCATTGGTGGGCAAGTGAATGCTTTTACTTCAAAAGAATACACTTGTTACTATGCAAAAGTGCTAGATGAGCATGCTAAATATGCTTTAGATGTATTAGCAGACATGTTCTTTAATTCAACATTTGATGAAGAAGAACTGAAAAAAGAGAAGAATGTTGTATGTGAAGAAATTAAAATGTACGAAGATGCTCCAGATGATATTGTGCATGATATGTTAACGAAAGCAACATATGAAACGCATCCGCTTGGGTATCCTATTTTAGGAACAGAAGAAACGCTTAATACGTTTACAGGTGATACGTTACGCCAATATATTAAGGATCATTACACACCTGAAAATGTAGTTGTTTCAGTTGCAGGAAATATTGATGAAGCCTTCTTACAAACGGTAGAGCAATATTTCGGTAGTTATGAAGGAACAACAAACCGTGAACAAGTACATAGCCCAATTTTCCATTTTAATAAGGTAGCACGTAAAAAGGAAACAGAACAAGCTCATTTATGTTTAGGATATAAAGGCTTACAAATGGGACACGAAGATATTTATAACTTAATCGTATTAAATAACGTGTTAGGCGGTAGTATGAGTAGCCGTTTATTCCAAGAAGTACGTGAGCAACGTGGGTTAGCGTACTCAGTATTTTCTTACCATTCTTCTTATGAAGATACAGGTATGTTAACACTGTATGGTGGAACAGGTAGCCAACAATTAGATACACTGTATGAAACAATGCAAGAAACATTAGAAACATTGAAAAATACAGGTATTACAGAAAAAGAGCTTATTAATAGTAAAGAGCAACTAAAAGGAAACTTAATGTTAAGTTTAGAAAGTACGAATAGCCGTATGAGCCGTAACGGTAAAAATGAATTGCTTCTTCGTAAACATCGTTCACTTGATGAGATTATTGAAAGTGTAAACACTGTAACAAAAGAAAATGTGGACGGATTAATTCGCAATATGTTTACTGACGAGTTCTCTGCGGCACTTATTAGTCCAGACGGAAAACTTCCAAGAGGAATAAAACTATAATCAACTTTTACAATGTACCTGAAAATAACCTTCTCTCTTTTTAAAAGAGAGAAGGTTATTTTTTTTATACATATAGAATAGGTACTAATTATAGACAATGCAAATGAAAAATTCAGTAGGGGGAGTGGAGTGTGTATGCGATTAAGTGAATTAAGTGGTAAAGAGGTTGTAGATATAGAAAAAGCGGAAAAAATGGGAGTCTTAGGTTATATGGATTTAGAGATTAATGAGAAAGACGGGCAAATACAAACACTTATAATACCTGTAGGGAAGTGGGGAGGCTTTAAAAAGGAACCACAAGAAGTAAGGGTGGCATGGAGTCAAATAAAGAAAGTCGGACATGATATGCTTCTTTGTGATAGTATAGATCATTCAAATTCGGAGTGAAGGATGGCCATTTTGGTCATCTTTTTTTGTATCTACATAGAAACCTGATAAATCATATGTGCATTTGGATTTTCAATCACCATAAACTCGTACATTACATATGATGTGGAGGAAAAAGAAAAAGTAGGCACTTTTCTTATAAATGACAGAAAAAGAAGGTGAATTAGGGAATGTTGACTGAGATGCATATTGCTGTCATAGGAGGAGATGCAAGGCAGCTAGAAGTAATTCGTAAGCTAGTTGAATTGGATGCGAAACTTTCTTTGATAGGTTTTGATCAGTTAGATCATGGTTTCACAGGGGCAGCAAAAGAAAGTATACAAAATTTAGATTTCACTTCTGTAGACGCAATTATTTTGCCGGTTGCAGGTACAAATGCCAAAGGAGAAGTAGATACTATTTTTTCAAATGAAAAAGTTTCAATAACGAAAGAACAAATTGAAAATACACCAGAACACTTTACTATATATTCAGGTATTGGTACACCTTACTTGGAAAATCTCGTATCTACTACGAACCGAAAACTTGTTAAATTATTTGATCGTGATGATGTAGCAATATACAATTCTATTCCAACGGTAGAAGGTACATTAATGATGGTAATTCAACATACCGACTATACAATTCATGGGTCCAATGTAATGGTTCTAGGATTTGGTAGAACAGGAATGAGTGTTGCGAGAGCATTTCAATCATTAGGAGCCCATGTCAAAGTTGGAGCAAGACGATCTGAACATATTGCACGTATTACAGAAATGATGTTTTCTCCTTTTCATATGCAAGACATAGAGAAAGAAGTAGGAAATGTCGATATTGTAATTAATACGATTCCGCACCTCGTTGTAACAGCGAATGTTATTGCAAAAATGCCAGCTCATACGCTAGTGATTGATTTAGCTTCTAAACCAGGCGGTACCGACTTTAGATATGCGGAAAAAAGAGGAGTCAAAGCATTGCTAGCACCTGGATTACCAGGTATTGTTGCCCCAAAAACGGCTGGGCAAATTTTAGCAAATGTTCTTTCTCAGTTATTAGCAGCAGATGCAATCGCAAAGGAGGAGGAAAAGAAATGAGTTTGAAGGGGAAACGAATTGGTTTCGGATTTACAGGTTCACATTGTACGTACGAAGAAGTAATGCCTCATTTAGAAAAATTAATTGCTGAAGGAGCAGAAGTACGTCCTGTTGTTTCATACACTGTTCAATCAACAAATACTAGATTTGGAGAAGGAGCAGAGTGGATTAAGAAGATTGAAGAAATAACAGGTTTTAAAGCAATTAATTCAATTGTTGGAGCAGAGCCACTTGGACCTAAAATTCCATTAGACTGCATGGTAATCGCTCCTTTAACAGGAAATTCTATGAGTAAATTTGCAAATGCAATGACAGACTCTCCAGTACTAATGGCAGCAAAAGCGACGCTAAGAAATGGCAAGCCTGTCGTATTGGCAGTTTCGACGAATGATGCTTTAGGGCTTAATGGAGTAAATCTCATGCGCCTAATGGCAACAAAAAACATCTACTTCGTCCCATTCGGCCAAGATGCACCAGAGAAAAAACCGAACTCAATGGTAGCTCGCATGGAGCTGCTAGAAGATACAGTGTTAGAAGCGCTGCAAGGGAAGCAATTGCAACCGGTGGTCGTAGAAAAATTCAGATATATGAATTAAAAAACGAAAAAAAACGGACAATTTTTGATGAAACCATCATTCTTACTGTAGAATATGATAAAATTAACGTTATTAAGATTAGAAGGGGTATTGTATACTCCTTCTGATTCTAAGTTATAGAAGGATTGGTATCTAGAAAGGGGCATAGTGATGGAAAAGCAAAAAACTTTTCATGTCGCTGTAGTTGGAGCAACCGGCGCAGTTGGTGAACAAATGTTAAATACTTTAGAGAAACGAGAATTTCCAATCGGGAAATTAACGTTACTTTCATCTAAACGATCTGCAGGTAAGAAACTTGTATTTAAAGGCGAAGAATTTACGGTTCAAGAGGCAACTCCTGAAAGCTTTGAAGGAGTAGATATCGCACTATTTAGTGCTGGTGGATCTGTATCGAAACAATTAGCCCCAGAAGCAGCAAAACGCGGTGCGATTGTTGTTGATAATACAAGTGCATTCCGTATGACAGAAAACGTGCCACTTGTTGTACCTGAAGTAAATGAAAACGACTTAAAAGAACATAATGGTATTATTGCAAATCCAAACTGTTCTACAATTCAAATGGTAGTAGCTCTTGAGCCAGTTCGTCAGCAATATGGTTTAAAACGAGTAATCGTTTCCACATATCAAGCTGTATCAGGTGCTGGTGCGGCAGCTATTGAAGAACTGCATGAACAATCACAAGCAATCTTAAATGGCGAAGAAGTTAAGGCAAATGTTCTTCCTGTATCAGGTGATAAGAAGCATTTCCCAATTGCTTTTAATGCGATTCCACAGATTGATAAATTCCAAGATAATGGATTTACGTTTGAAGAAATGAAAATGATTAACGAAACGAAAAAAATTATGCATATGCCTGAATTAGAAGTAGCGGCAACATGTGTACGTTTACCAGTTGTATCAGGACACTCTGAGTCTGTTTACATCGAAGTAGAAAAAGAAGGCGTAACAGTAGCAGAATTAAAGAGCTTACTTGCAAATGCGGAAGGTATTGTTCTACAAGATAATCCAGAAGAGCAGCTATATCCAATGCCAGCTACTGCAGTAGGTAAAAACGAAGTATTCGTTGGAAGAATCCGTAAAGATTTAAATAACGATAAAGGATTCCATCTTTGGGTCGTATCTGATAACTTATTAAAAGGCGCTGCATGGAATTCTGTTCAAATTGCAGAGCGCTTAGTAAAATTACAATTAGTGTAAACGGCTAAGAGAAGGTGCAAAATATGAAAATAATTGTTCAAAAATTTGGTGGCACATCAGTACGTGATGACAATGGACGTAAGCATGCGCTTCATCATATAAAAAAATCATTAGCTGCTGGTTATAAAGTAGTTACTGTCGTATCTGCTATGGGCCGTAAAGGTGAACCATATGCAACGGATACGTTATTAAGTCTTGTAAATCAAGAGGAATCTACTATTTCTAAGCGTGAGCAAGATTTATTATTATCGTGTGGAGAGTTAATCTCTGCAATTGTTTTCTCTAATATGTTGAATGAGAACGGTATAAAAGCAGCAGCATTAAATGGTGCACAAGCTGGTTTTGTAACGAATGATGACTTTACGAATGCAAAGATTATTGAAATGAATTGCGATCGTATACATGAAGAGTTAGAAAATGTAGATGTAATCGTCGTTACAGGATTCCAGGGACAAACGAAAAAAGGTGATACGACAACACTTGGACGCGGAGGTAGCGATACTTCAGCTTCAGCATTAGGTGTTGCACTTCATGCTGAATACATCGATATATTCACTGATGTAGAAGGTGTTATGACTGCGGATCCTCGTATTGTAAAAGATGCACGTCATCTTCAAACTGTAACGTATAACGAAATTTGTAACATGGCTTATCAAGGTGCGAAAGTCGTTCATCCACGTGCAGTTGAAATTGCGATGCATGCAAAAGTGCCACTTCGTGTACGTTCTACGTATTCTGATAGTGAAGGTACGCTTATTTCAGCATATGACGGTGCTACAAGAGGTCGTGATGTAGAAGAACGTCCTGTTACAGGCATTGCCCACGTATCAAACGTAACGCAAATTAAAGTGCTTGCAAAAGAAACGGCATATGATTTGCAACAACATGTGTTTAAAGAGATGGCGAACGAAGGAATAAGTGTTGATTTAATTAATATTTCACCTACTGGCGTAGCATATACGGTGAGTGATAATGTATCAAGTCATGCAGTTAAATTATTACAGAACCTTGGATATGAGCCAATTGTGACAGAACATTGTGCGAAAGTATCTATCGTTGGGGCTGGAATGGCAGGATACCCAGGGGTTACTGCGAAAATCGTTACAGCTTTAGCGGAAAAAGGTATTCAAATCCTGCAATCGGCAGATAGTCATACAACAATTTGGGTTCTTGTAAAAGAAACTGATTTAGTGGAGGCTGTAAATGCATTACATAGTGCGTTTGAGCTTTCAAAAGAAAAGCAACTGGAACAATAAGGAGTGAGACCATGATAGATTTTGGGACAATTGCAACCGCGATGGTAACACCGTTTGATATAAACGGGAATATCGATTTTGCAAAGACAACGAAATTGGTAAATTATTTAATTGATAACGGTACAACAGCAATCGTGGTAGGAGGAACGACAGGAGAATCTCCTACATTAACTTCAGAAGAGAAAGTAGCGTTATATCGCCATGTCGTATCTGTTGTCGATAAAAGAGTGCCCGTAATCGCTGGAACAGGTAGCAATAATACGCATGCTTCTATTGACTTAACTAAAAAGGCAACAGAAGTTGGTGTGGATGCAGTAATGCTAGTAGCACCGTATTATAACAAACCGAGTCAAGAAGGAATGTATCAGCATTTTAAAGCAATTGCTGAAAGCACGCCGCTTCCGGTTATGCTATATAACGTTCCAGGACGATCTATTGTACAAATCTCCGTTGATACAGTTGTTCGTTTATCAGAAATAGAAAACATTGTTGCTATTAAAGATGCCGGCGGCGATGTGTTAACAATGACAGAAATCATTGAAAAAACAGCGGACGACTTTGCGGTATACAGCGGTGATGACGGTTTAACGTTACCAGCTATGGCAGTTGGAGCGAAAGGTATCGTTTCGGTAGCATCTCATGTTATCGGAAACGAAATGCAAGAAATGATTACAGCATTTCAAGCAGGAGAATTTAAGAAGGCACAAAAATTACATCAATTACTTGTAAGAGTAACTGATTCATTATTTATGGCGCCAAGTCCAACTCCAGTAAAAACAGCGTTACAAATGGTTGGATTAGATGTAGGTTCTGTACGTTTACCACTTCTTCCATTAACAGAAGAAGAAAGAGTAACGTTACAATCTGTAATGCAATCTATCCCTCGTTAATAAAAAATGACCTAGTGTAGAACTAGGTCATTTTTTATTATATGCAAATCTTTTCCTCTTTTTCTTACTTATATGTGTTCTTATAAGAATATTAATCGCTTCTTCATTATGTATATAAGAAAATAATCGTACTCCTTTAACCGAGTCAAAAAATGATAGATATTATGGAATAAACGTAATAAACTACGGTGTTTGTTTTTAGAGAAATCCCCTCAAATTTGACGTAATTCATAAAAAAACTCCATTTTGTAAGTGTTTTTGTTGGATTCTAGAAAAATAAATCTTGAAACTCCCTATTATGAAATGAATTTAGCGTATGTATGGCTAGTTCTTCAAAATAATATGGAGTATAAAATCGAAGTAAATATAAAGGAAATACCTTCGATACTTTTGTTGTCATTCCGTTCTTTTACTCTTTCTTTCGCACGATTTAACTTGTGTTCTATTTCTTGTATCAGGTATAATATGGCTAAGTAGCTTAGTACGGGTATGCTTAGCAAAATTGGGAAAAATTATAATTTAATTAAATTTTCATATCATATCGAATAAGATATTTGATTTATATAATGAAAGAGAGGTGAAACCTGGTTTAAAAAATAAACAAGGACATGATATCGCATAACGGTAAGGACATTCGTCTTGGACGGTGAAAATATGGTGGTTGTAGAGTTTCCCCTGGTGTCTCTGCAATTTTAGTGAAATCAGTGTTTGCAAGATTTTTAAACCAGGCAACAACATGAAGAGAAAAGAGAATGAGTCTGTTAAAGTATTTGCTCTTGGTGGAGTAGGTGAAATCGGGAAAAACATGTACTGTGTTGAAATTGATTCTGAAATCTTTATCGTAGATGCAGGGTTAATGTTCCCGGGAGATGAAATGTTTGGAATTGATATCGTTATTCCTGATATTACATATTTAGTGGAAAATCAAGAGCGAGTAAAAGGTTTATTTATTACTCACGGTCATGAAGATCATATTGGTGGAATTGTGTATGTACTTCGTAAATTATCTATTCCAGTCTATGCAACGAAATTAACAGTAGGACTTATACAAGAAAAACTTGGTGAAGCGGGCATGTTAGGCCGTGTAGACCTAAAAACAATCGATTCAAATTCAACAGTAGAATTTAACACTACAACGGTGTCATTCTTCGGAACGACACATAGTATTCCGGATTCTGTTGGCGTTTGTTTCCATACATCAAAAGGTGCAGTCGTATATACGGGAGACTTTAAATTCGATCAAACTCCAATTGGAAATAGTGGAGCAGACCTTGGGAAAATGGCGCAAATCGGAAATGAAGGCGTACTTTGCTTATTATCTGATAGTACAAACGCAGAGCGCCCAGGCTATACAGGTTCAGAAAAAGAAGTTGGTGTAGAAATCTCTAAAGTGTTCTACGGTGCAGAAGGTCGTATTATCGTTGCTTCATTTGCATCGAATGTACATCGTATTCAACAAGTATTTGATGCAGCTGCTGAAACAGGGCGAAAAGTAGCGGTAGTAGGACGTAGTATGGTGAAAGTAGTAGACATTGCAAGACGTCTTGGTTATTTAGATGTTCCAGAAGGTATGGTTATTTCATTACAAGAAGTAGACAACTTCCCAGAGAAAAAGGTAGCTATTTTAACGACAGGTAGTCAAGGTGAACCGATGGCTGCTCTATCTAGAATGGCAAAACAAGCACATAAGCAAATTTCAATTCGTAAAGGTGATACTGTTATCATTGCTGCTTCGCCAATTCCGGGTAATGAAATATCTGTATCAAAAATTATTGATTTGTTATTTAGAGCTGGAGCTGAAGTTGTTTATTACGGCGAACGAAAAGTTCACGTGTCAGGTCACGGTAGCCAAGAAGAATTAAAATTAATGTTAAATTTAATGAAACCAAAGTACTTTGTACCCGTACATGGTGAGTTCCGTATGCAAAAAGCACATGCATATTTAGCTGAAGATGTAGGTATTACAAGAGAAAATATCTTTATCGTAGAAAAAGGCGATGTAATTGCTTTTGGTGACGATGAAGCAAACTTAGTCGGTAAAGTACAAGCTGGTAATGTTTTAATTGATGGATTAGGTGTAGGTGACGTTGGTAATATCGTTCTTCGAGATAGAAAGATGTTATCTCAAGATGGAATACTAGTAGTTGTTGTAACGCTTGGTAAAGATGAAAAGAAAATTATCTCTGGTCCAGAAATCATTTCACGTGGTTTCGTATATGTTCGTGAATCAGAAGCGTTAATTGAACGATCTACAGAGATTGTACGTATGATTGTTGAGCAGTCAATTAAAGAATATTCAATTGAATGGTCAATGTTAAAACAAAATATTCGTGAATTATTAGGACAGTTCTTGTACGAAGAGACAAAGAGAAAACCTATGATTTTACCGATTATTATGGAAGTATAAAAAGATCACCCTTATGGGTGATCTTTTTTCTTTTTAACCCTATCGAATGAAATTTATAACTTAAGAAATAATAGTTATATACGAGTGAAAGGGGATGCGAAATGACAGAACGTGATCGATATACAAATGAAGAAAAAGAAGCTGAGCCAAAAGAAGCTGGAAAAGAGGCTTCAATAGTTGAAAAAATTCAACAGCTTGGACAGACAAATGTACCACAAATGAATGAATCACGTATTCATTGTTTAACGATTATCGGACAAGTGGAAGGTCATGTTCAATTACCACCGCAAAATAAAACAACAAAATATGAGCATATCATTCCGCAAATTGTTGCGATTGAACAAAATCCGAAAATTGAAGGTTTGCTTTTAATATTAAATACAGTTGGAGGTGACGTTGAAGCTGGGCTAGCAATTTCTGAAATGGTAGCTTCACTTTCAAAACCAACAGTGTCTCTAGTTTTAGGTGGGGGACATTCCATCGGTGTACCGATTGCTGTTTCTACTGACTATTCGTTTATTGCGGAAACTGCGACGATGACAATTCATCCAATTCGTTTAACAGGTCTTGTCATAGGTGTGCCACAAACATTTGAGTATTTGGATAAGATGCAAGAAAGAGTCATTCGTTTTGTGACGAAGCACTCGAAAGTAACAGAAGATCGTTTTAAAGAGCTTATGTTTGCGAAAGGGAATTTAACGCGAGATATTGGGACGAATGTAATTGGTGGGGATGCAGTAAAGTACGGTCTTATAGATGATGTAGGCGGTATTGGAAATGCTATTCGAAAATTAAACGAATTAATAGATGTTCGCGCTGAAGATAGTACAGAAGGGACAATGCTACAATGATTTTATATACAATTATGCCAGAGCAACTTGTGTATCCGGCCGATTATTCACAATGTGAAAGTCAAAAAGTCGTAAATATAAATGGTGTGGAATTAATGGTTTCTGAAGAGGAACATGGATTTTATTCTATTGTACGTGTGCTAAGTACGGACCCACTTCATTATTTAGAGTTTGAGCCCGGTCAGAAAATAACCTTTTAGCAAAAAGAAGGATTTTGTTTAGAAGCTATGGTATAATATAAAAAACAAGACGGTTGAGCAGCCATGAGTAGGCTGCTTTCTTCTGTTTATTTAGCATTTTACAAGAAGTGTAAAAATAGAAGATATAAAGACCTGAAAAATAGAGAAAACAGACATATAAATAGAGCATTTTGAGGGGAGCTTTACTTATATGTAGAACACGAGGTGAAGAAATGGCAAAACAAAAGCAAAGAGGGACGAAGTCAAAGGCAAGACGTACGATAAAGCCAACTTTGTATTATGAAATTGTCGGTTTAACTCTTTTTGCACTTTCAATCATTACGATTTTACAGCTAGGCGTTGTAGGGAAATCGTTTGTGTTATTTTTTCGCTTCTTCTTTGGTGAGTGGTACATAATTGGTGTGTTAGGTGTAATAGCTTTATCGGTTTCCTTTGTTATAAAACGCGGATGGCCGAACCTTTTAAATAAACGATTAATTGGATTTTATTTAATTGTATTGGCGATATTAATGTTTAGTCATATTACATTATTTAACCTTCTTACAAAAGATGGAGCAGTGCAAAATACTTCTGTTATTGTGAGTACGAAAGATAACTTCTTTCTTGAAATGAAAAAGGGGCCAGATAGTGTTCATTTAGGTGGTGGTATGTTTGGTGCGCTTATGTTCGCAACATGTTACTTCTTATTTGACGAAGTAGGAGCTTATATCATTGGTATTATTCTAGTTATTCTCGGTATACTTTGTATAACAAATAAGCATATTGGAGAAGTGTTAGCTCCAGTTGGTAGAATTCTTAGAAGTCAGTTTCAAGTGATGCAAGGGGATTATAAAGATTGGAGAGCTAAAAGAACGGCTGAACAAACAGAAAAGAAAAAAACAACAAGAAGCACAAGAAACACAAGAAGCAAACGTGCTGCAGAACAAGAAGAAATTATTGAGCCGATGGAAGAAATCTCAATTGATCCTCCGATTATTTCGAATTTCACTGAGAATTATCCTGTAAATGAAGAAGAGGATAAACGAATCGAAGTAGAGCAAGAAGATTTGATCACTTCACCGTTTATTGAAGAGACTCCGCCAATTGAAGAACCAAAGAAAAAGCGTGGAGAAAAAATTGTTGAATCGTTAGAGAGTGAAGCACAAGCACCTCCTATGCAATTTTCAAATGTAGAAAATAAAGATTACAAGCTTCCTTCACTTGATATATTAAAATTCCCAAAGAATAAGCAAGTTACAAATGAAAATGCGGAAATTTATGAGAATGCTCGTAAATTAGAGCGTACATTCCAAAGTTTCGGAGTGAAAGCGAAAGTAACAAAAGTACATAGAGGTCCGGCAGTTACAAAATATGAAGTGTATCCTGATATGGGGGTAAAGGTAAGCAAAATTGTCAGTTTAAGTGATGATTTAGCCCTTGCTTTAGCTGCAAAGGACATTCGTATTGAAGCGCCAATTCCCGGGAAATCAGCTGTAGGGATCGAAGTTCCGAACTCAGAAGTTTCGATGGTAACGCTGAGGGAAGTTCTTGATTCTAAGGCTAATAATCATCCGGAAGAGAAGTTGTTAATTGGTCTTGGCCGAGATATTACAGGTGAAGCTGTATTAGCCCGTCTAAATAAAATGCCTCATTTACTCGTAGCTGGTGCGACAGGTAGCGGGAAAAGTGTATGTATTAACGGTATTATTGTTAGTATTTTAATGCGTGCAAAACCGCATGAAGTAAAATTAATGATGATTGACCCGAAAATGGTAGAATTAAATGTATATAACGGTGTGCCTCATTTATTAACGCCAGTTGTAACTGATCCGAAAAAAGCATCGCAAGCATTGAAAAAAGTTGTGAGTGAAATGGAACGTCGTTATGAATTGTTTGCTCATAGTGGTACACGTAACATTGAAGGATACAACGATTATATAAAAGAGCATAATAGTCAATCAGAAGCGAAACAACCCGAATTACCTTATATTGTAGTAATTGTGGACGAGTTAGCAGATTTAATGATGGTTGCTTCGTCTGATGTAGAGGATGCGATTATGCGTCTAGCGCAAATGGCTCGTGCTGCTGGTATTCATTTAATTATTGCAACGCAACGTCCGTCAGTTGACGTTATTACGGGTGTTATTAAAGCAAATATTCCATCACGTATTGCATTCGCTGTATCTTCTCAAACAGATTCTCGTACAATTCTTGACGGTGGTGGTGCAGAGAAGCTACTAGGTCGTGGAGATATGCTGTTTATACCAATTGGTGCATCGAAACCTGTACGTGTACAAGGCGCATTTTTATCAGATGATGAAGTTGAGAGAGTTGTAGAATATGTTATTGGACAGCAAAAAGCACAATATCAAGAAGATATGATTCCGCAAGATGTTCCTGATACGAAGCAGGAAGTAGAAGATGAATTATATGATGAAGCGGTTCAACTTGTAGTGGAAATGCAAACAGCATCTGTTTCTATGTTACAACGTAGGTTTAGAGTAGGTTATACGCGAGCTGCTCGCCTAATTGATGCAATGGAAATGAATGGTGTAGTAGGTCCGTATGAAGGTAGTAAACCGAGAGAAGTGCTCATTAATGATGTACAAGAAAAAAGTTCTTAAAAAAAGCCTAATTGTTTTTACAATTAGGCTTTTTTATATAGTGTTTTTGTTATATACTATACTCAGCAATAAAGAAAGGGCTTACATTTAGAGGTGCTCTTTAGAATACGAATACTTTGAGTATGTTTTGTGTAAATGTTCGATATTTAATGCAGAAAAATGTTAGATTTTGTTGACACGTATGAGAGCAAGTGGTAAGATTACTTCGAAAAGAATCACTGCCTCATATAATCTTGGAGATAAGGTCCATAAGTTTCTACCTGGCAACCATGAATTGCTAGACTATGAGGGGAAAAGTGTGTAACAAAGGATGTAAAGGATCATTGTGCCGAACTTTTTCTCGAAATGAGGAATGTTTATGGTGCAAAGTTTTTTTTATGCAATAAAGAGTGAAAATTTTATTTAAAAAAATTATTATTATTTATTCGACAATTACGCTTATTTTGGTGTTTAGTCATTTGTACTATGTTGTAAGTTGAAAAAAGAGAAAAGAAGTCTTACATCAGAGGTCGAATAATTGAAATGCGGGGGAGTCTTATGTCAGTAAAATCCGATAGTCGTCACCTATATCTACGGGTGATTGATCACATCAAAGAAAAAATTAAAGATGGGGCTTATAAAGAACGACAAAAGTTACCATCAGAGTTTGATTTAGCGAAAGAACTTGGCGTAAGTAGAGCGACTTTAAGGGAAGCATTGCGTATTTTAGAAGAAGAAAATGTTGTCATTCGTAGACATGGTGTAGGGACATTTGTAAATGCAAAGCCATTATTTTCTTCTGGAATAGAACAACTTTCTAGTATTACAGATATGATTTCTAGTGTGGGGAAAACACCAGGAACAATCTTTTTATCATCATCTACTACAACTTTAACAGAAGAGGAAAAAGAGAAGTTTAATAGTGAAGATGGTTTTAATGCAGTGATGATTGAACGCGTGCGTACAGCAGATGGGGAACCTGTTGTGTATTGTATCGATAAACTTGCAAAAGAAATATTGCCAGATTTATCGGGTTACAATGAGGAATCATTATTAACGGTGATACATAATAACACGCATAAGCGCATAACATATGCGGTTGCTCACATTGAGCCAATTGGCTATCACCCTAAAATCTCACCGATTTTAGAATGTGAGCCTGAAACAGCGCTGCTTGTATTAAAACAAATGCACTACGATCAAAATGATGAGCCAATCTTATATTCTATCAATTACTTTAGAGCTGATAAATTTAGCTTCCACGTATTAAGAAAGCGTATGTAGGTAAATTCCTTTTTAGGGAGGTGACAGCAAGAAGTAAGGAACAGCAGCGTATAAAAAATAGACAAATCATTTCAGGAGGGGTTTCTAGTATGAAGAAAAAAACAGGTCTTTTATTATCATTAACATTAGCAGCAAGTACGGTGTTAGGTGCATGTGGTAACTCGGATAAGGCGAGCAGTGATAAGAAAGAAGATAAAGACTTCAAAGTTGGTATGGTAACGGATGTTGGGGGCGTTGATGATAAATCATTCAACCAATCTTCTTGGGAAGGTTTGAAAAAGTTTGGTAAAGATAATGGATTAAAGGAAAAGACAAATTATCGTTACCTACAGTCTGAAAAAGAAGCAGATTATATTCCAAACTTAAAGAAATTTTCAAAAGATAAGTATGATTTATCTTTCGGAATCGGTTATAAATTAGAAGGTGCAATTAAAGAAGTTGCAAAAGAATCTCCAAAACAACAATTCGCAATCGTTGATACTGTTGTAGATGCACCGAACGTAACAAGTATTACATTTAAAGATCATGAAGGATCATTCCTTGTAGGTGCGGTAGCAGCTATGTCAACAAAATCGAATAAAGTAGGATTTGTTGGTGGAATGAAAAGTGATTTAATTAGTAAATTCGAAAATGGATTTAAAGCTGGTGCAAAGGCAGTAAATCCAAACATTGAAATCGTATCTGAATATGCGGAAGCATTTGATAAACCTGAAAAAGGTACAGTTCTTGCATCAGCAATGTATGGTCAAGGTGTAGATGTAATTTATCATGCTGCTGGTGGTACAGGTAACGGTGTGTTCACTGAAGCGAAAAACCGTAAGAAAAAAGGTGAAAATGTTTGGGTAATCGGTGTTGACCGTGACCAACATCAAGAAGGTATGCCTGAAAATGTAACATTAACTTCAATGATTAAACGTGTGGATGTAGCTGTAGAAAAAGTAGCTAAAGAAGCAAAAGATGGAAAATTAAAAGGTGGAAAAATTGAAGCGTTTGGTTTAAAAGATGACGGTATTGGTATTTCAAAAACAACTGATAACGTGAAAAAGGTTAACCCTGAAATTTTAACAAAAGTAGAAGAGTTTGAAAAGAAAATTACAGATGGTGAAATTAAAGTACCGGCTACAGATAAAGAGTATAAAGAATATGAAGCTTCTCTAAAAAAATAAATAGAGAAATAGCAAAGGTTAGTTCATAGAACTAACCTTTGTATGTATAAAAATTCCAAATCGCTTAATAAGTTAATAGTGTAATAGGGAATGTTCCCTGTTAAAAGGAGGAACGAAATGGAATACGTAATTGAGATGAATAACATTACGAAAGTATTCCCAGGCATTGTAGCGAATGATGATATTACGCTGCAAGTAAAGCAAGGAGAAATACATGCTTTACTTGGAGAAAATGGTGCAGGGAAATCCACATTGATGAATGTACTATTTGGTTTGTACCAACCAGAGCAGGGTGAAATTAAAATTAAAGGTAAACCTGTAAAAATCACAAATCCGAATATAGCAAATGACCTTGGTATTGGAATGGTCCATCAACACTTTATGCTTGTTCATAATTTTACAGTTACAGAGAATATTATTCTCGGAAATGAACCGAAGAAAAAAGGGAAAATTGCTGTTGAGGAAGCTGCTAAAGAAATTCAAAAATTGTCTGAACAATACGGTTTAGCTGTAAATCCATATGCGAAAATACAGGATATTTCAGTGGGTATGCAACAGCGTGTTGAGATTTTGAAAACTCTTTACCGCGGTGCAGAAATTTTAATATTTGATGAACCGACAGCCGTGTTAACACCACAAGAAATTCATGAGCTAATTCAAATTATGAAAAAGCTTGTACAAGAAGGAAAATCTATTGTTCTTATTACACATAAGTTGAAAGAAATTATGGAAGTTTGCGATCGTTGTACGATTATTCGTAAAGGAAAAGGGATTGGAACGGTTGACGTTGCAAATACGGATGAAAATAAACTTGCAGAATTAATGGTCGGACGTCAAGTGAATTTTAAAACAGAAAAAATAGACGCGAAGCCAAAAGAAGAGGTACTTTCAATTGCAAACCTTGTTGTTCACGATGCACGTCAACTACCTGCTGTAAAAGGCCTTGACTTAACTGTTCGTGCGGGGGAAATTGTTGGGATTGCAGGGATTGATGGAAACGGACAAAGTGAATTAATAGAAGCAATTACTGGTTTACGAAAAGTTGAGTCAGGTTCTATTGCAATTAAAGGAAAAGAAATAACAAATTGGCCTGTTAGAAGAATAACAGAAGAAGGAATTGGTCATATTCCAGAAGATCGTCATAAACACGGACTCGTACTTGATTTTTCTGTTAGAGATAATATAGTTCTTCAAACGTACTATAAAAATCCATTTTCAAAGAAAGGGATTTTAAATTTCAGCAAAATTACAGAAAAAGCAAAGGCTCTTATTGAACAGTTTGATGTACGTACACCTAGTGAGCAAACGTTAGCACGCGCTCTATCTGGGGGGAATCAACAAAAAGCAATTATTGCACGTGAAGTAGACCGAGATCCAGATTTATTAATTGCGGCACAGCCAACACGTGGTTTAGATGTAGGAGCAATTGAATTTATTCATAAGAGATTAATAGAGCAAAGGGATAAAGGAAAAGGTGTATTACTTTTATCATTAGAGTTAGATGAAATCTTAAATGTTAGCGATCGAATTGCTGTTATTTATGAAGGGGAAATTGTAGCAATAGTTGATGCGAAAGAAACGAATGAACAACAGCTTGGATTGTTAATGGCTGGAGGAACAAAGAAGGAGCAGGTGGGTACAAATGGCTAAAAAGCTTTTAACAGAACGAACGATCAATATTTTAGTCCCAGTACTATCCGTTATTTTCGGCTTACTTGTAGGAGCGATTGTAATGCTAGTTAGTGGCTATGATCCAATTGTTGGTTATAGTGCACTTTGGACAGGAATGTTCGGCAGCGCAAGTGCGATTGGTGAAACTCTCCGTACAATGATACCGCTTATTCTTGCTGGCTTATCGGTGGCGTTTGCATTTCGTACAGGCTTATTTAATATCGGGGTAGAGGGTCAATTGTTAGTTGGTTGGCTTGCAGCAGTTTGGTTCGGTTATGCAGTTTCGCTACCAGCTGTTCTTCACATGCCGTTATCAATTTTATTTGCAGCATTAGTAGGTGGAATTTGGGGTTTCATCCCTGGATATTTAAAGGGGAAATTTCAAGTTAATGAAGTTATTGTAACAATTATGATGAACTATATTGCTTTATACGTAACATATGACATTATTAAGCGTTTCTTACACGAGGGTAATGATAAAACGTATGACATTAAAGAGAGTGCGTCACTATCTTCAGACTGGCTTGCTTCTATTACTGATGGTTCACGTCTACACTGGGGAATTATTGTAGCAATTTTAATCGCTATTTTAATGTGGTTCTTATTAGATCGAACAACTTTAGGTTACGAATTAAAGTCGGTAGGATTTAATCAGCATGCCTCTCAATATGCAGGTATGAAAGTTTCTCGTAATGTAGTATTCTCCATGACAATTGCTGGTGCATTTGCGGGGATTGGTGGAGCGATGGAAGGATTAGGGACATTCCAGAGTATGACAGCGATGTCTTCGTTTACAGGAGTAGGGTTTGATGGGATTGCCGTAGCATTACTTGGAGGGAACAATCCGTTTGGTATAATCCTTTCAGCTTTATTGTTTGGTGGTTTGAAAAGTGCTTCCCCTCAAATGAACTTTGAGGCAGATGTACCGTCAGAGCTTATTAATGTAATTATTGCATGTATCATCTTCTTTGTTGCATGTAGTTATGTGTTAAGATGGGCGCTTACACGCATGAGCAAGGAGGGGAAATAAATGAGCTTTTTAGATATATTAGCCATTCTTGTGACGGGTACGTTATATACATCGGCACCTATCATTTTCACAGCACTAGGTGGTGTATTTAGTGAACGATCAGGTGTTGTAAATATCGGATTAGAAGGACTAATGCTATTTGGTGCATTTATTGGAGTTGTTACAAACTTATTAATGGGTGATACTTGGGGCACGATGACTCCGTGGATTGCGTTATTATTTGCGGCAATTGGTAGTGGTTTGTTTGCATTACTTCATGCGGTAGCTTCTATTACATTCCGAGCAGATCAAGTTGTAAGTGGTGTAGCAATTAACTTCTTATCTCTTGGATTAACGGTATTTGCAATTAAGAAGATTTTTGATAAAGGACAGACTGACTTTATTCAGTACCGTATTGAAAAGATTGATATTCCAGGCCTTTCAGATATTCCGGTTTTAGGGAAAATATTCTTCTCTAACGTACCAATAACGTCGTATATTGCCATTATTTTAGCATTCGTTGTTTGGTATGTTATTTATAAAACACCGTTCGGTCTTCGTCTTCGTGCGGTTGGTGAGCATCCAATGGCAGCGGATACGATGGGGATTAACGTATATAAAATGCGCTATATTGGCGTTTGTATATCAGGGGTGTTTGCTGGAATTGGTGGAGCAATTTTTGCGATGTCAATTTCTAATAACTTCTCAGGGGCAACTATTACAGGACAAGGTTTCTTAGCATTAGCTGCTATGATTTTTGGAAAGTGGAATCCACTAGGTGCATTAGGTGCAGCGCTATTCTTTGGTTTTGCACAATCATTAAGTGTAACAGGTGGAACAATTCCTGTATTAGATCAAATTCCGAGTGTTTTATTAACAATATTACCGTATGTATTCACAATATTAGCACTCGTTGGTTTTGTAGGTCGTTCTGAAGCTCCGAAAGCATTAGGAACTCCTTATGAAAAAGGAAAACGATAAGTATAAAAAGCTCGCACATTAGTGCGGGCTTTTTTACATAGACTATATTTAATACGGAATTTTACTATGTTCCTTACATATTACAGTTTTTAGAAAGGGCCTTATGTAAGTATAGTGAGGAAGAAAAGTTGATTTTTCATTTCTAAAAACTGTATATTGAAGAGGAATATTCCTATATACGTAAAGGAGGGCTATAAATGAAACTAATGGAACAACAACTACATGAGTTAGGTGGTTTGCGCGTACATATTATTCCGACTGATAAATATAAAACGAATACCTTTGTATTTCGTTTTAAAGCGCCTTTAAATGAGGAGACGGTGACAGAGCGTGCCCTATTGCCATACGTATTGCAAAGTGCGACAGAAAAATTACCTTCTGTAATTCGTCTTCGTCAATATTTAGAAGAATTATACGGATCTTCTTTAGCGGTAGATGTAAGTAAAAAAGGGGAAGACCATATTATCTCCATTTATGTAGACATTGCAAATGAAGTTTATTTACATGATGCACCACCGTTATTTGAAAAAGCGCTTTCTATGTTGTCAGATATCGTGTTACATCCAGCAACGGAGGAGAAAGGTTTCCTATCTTCTATCGTAGAAAGTGAAAAAAGAGCACTGTTACAGAGAATTGAAGCTACTTATGATGATAAAATGCGTTATGCAAACGAGCGTTTAATTGAAGAAATGTGCAAAGTAGAACCGTATCGTTTAAGTGCAAATGGAAAAAAAGAGAGTGTTACGTCTATTACAAATGAAAGTCTGTATCAATATTATCAAAAGGTGCTAGCGGAAGATGAAATGGATTTATATATTATTGGTGATATTTCAGAAAACGCTGTTGATCTTGTAAGTAAGTATTTTTCTATTTCAGCTCGTCCAGTGAGAGAAAGAAATGTACTCCTTCATAGACGAAATAATGAAGAAAAAGAAGTTGTTGAAAAACAAGAATTAAAACAAAGTAAATTACACATCGGTTATCGTACATTTGTCACATATAAAGATGAAGATTATTTTGCATTGCAATTGTTCAATGGATTGTTTGGTGGCTTTTCTCATTCGAAGTTATTCGTAAATGTGCGTGAAAAAAATAGTTTAGCGTACTATGCAGCATCGCGCTTTGAAAGTCATAAAGGTTTATTATTTGTTATGTCAGGAATCGAAGCGAAAAATTATGAAAAAGCAGTTGAGATTATTAAAGAACAAATGCTTGCGATGCAAAATGGAGAGTTTTCTGAAGAAGAAATACATCAAACAAAAAGTGTCATCCAAAATCAAATATTAGAGGCAATTGATACACCACGTGGTTTTGTAGAAATGCTATATCATGGTATTATTTCAGATCGTACACGTCCAGTTGAAGAATGGCTTACCGGTATAGAAAGTGTGACAAAACAAGAAATTGTAAAAGTTGCTAAAAATATTGAACTAGATACAATTTACTTTTTACAAGGAACGGAGGGAGAGTAAATGGAGAAAATTGTTTATGAACAATTAAAAGAAACACTCTATTATGAAAAACTTCCTAATGGATTAGATGTATATGTTTTACCGAAACAAGGATTTAATAAAACATTTGCGACGTTTACGACGAAATATGGTTCTGTAGATAATACATTTATACCATTAGGGAAAGAAGAAATGATTCGTGTGCCTGATGGAATTGCACATTTTCTTGAGCATAAATTATTTGAAAAAGAAGATCACGATGCTTTCCAATTGTTTAGTAAACAAGGGGCATCCGCAAATGCTTTCACATCTTTCACAAGAACAGCTTACCTTTTCTCATGTACATCAAATGTAGAACAAAATTTAAATACATTGTTAAACTTTGTACAAGAGCCTTACTTCTCTGAAAAAACCGTTGAAAAAGAGAAGGGTATTATTGGGCAAGAAATTCAAATGTATCAAGATAATCCAGATTGGCGCTTATATTTTGGATTAATTGATAGCTTGTTTGTAAAGCACCCGATTAAAATTGATATTGCAGGGACGATTGAGTCTATTAGTAAAATTACAAAAGACCTACTATATGAATGTTATGAAACGTTTTATCATCCAAGCAATATGTTAATGTTTGTTGTAGGTGCAATTGATCCAGAAAAAACGATGGATTTGATACGTGAAAATCAAGCGAAGAAAGATTATAAAAACCAACCAGAAATAGTACGTTCATTCGAAGAAGAACCAGATGAGGTAAATGAAAAGAAGAAAATTATTTCAATGCCTGTACAAACTCCGAAATGTTTAGTTGGTATTAAAGCGACAAACTTAAAAGAAAAAGGGGAAGCTCTTTTAAAACAAGAAATTGCGCTTACGTTACTTTTAGATTATTTATTTGGGAAAAGCTCCGTTCATTACGAATCTTTATATAACGAAGGGCTCATTGATGATTCGTTCTCGTATGATTATACAGAAGAGAATAACTTCGGTTTTGCAATGGTTGGCGGCGATACGAAGCAACCTGATGAGCTGGAAGAGCGTTTGAAAGGTATTTTATTAAACACAAATTATGATCAATTAGATGAGGCGGCATTAGAACGAGTGAAGAAAAAGAAAATAGGTGGCTTTTTACGTTCCTTGAATTCACCGGAATATATTGCAAATCAATTTACACGATATGCGTTTAATGAATCGAGTCTGTTTGATGCATTGACTGTATTAGAAAGTCTAACGGTTCAAGATTTACAAGAAGTAGCTCAATTACTATTATCAGAAGAGAAAATGAGTGTTTGCCAAGTTTTACCTAAAAAATAAAAGGTTTCATAACAATACCCTCATCTTATCATTGATAAATTGTAAGATGAGGGTATTATTTATTTGTAGGGAAAAGATTTTTTTGAGATAAGAGAGGAATTGTATGAAAAAGTATGCATTAGTAACTGGAGGAAGCGGAGGGATTGGCTCTGCTATTTCGAAACAATTAATTCAAGATGGATATACAGTATATGTTCATTATAATAACAGTGAAGAGAAAGTGAATGAGTTGCAGAAAGAATGGGGTGAAGTAATTCCTGTTCAAGCGAATTTAGTTTCTACTGATGGGGCAGAGCAATTGTGGAAACAAATTGAACATCCTCTTGATGTTATCGTATATGCAGCTGGGAAGAGTATTTTTGGACTCGTAACAGATGTAACGAACGATGAATTGAATGATATGGTAGAACTTCAAGTGAAGAGTATCTATAAATTATTATCGATGGCATTGCCATCTATGATTCAACGGAGAGGCGGTAATATTGTACTTGTTTCGTCTATATGGGGACAAATTGGAGCGTCATGTGAAGTGCTTTACTCGATGGTAAAAGGTGCGCAAAATTCATATGTGAAAGCTTTAGCAAAAGAAGTTTCATTAAGTGGAATAAGAGTGAACGCGGTGGCGCCAGGTGCAATTGAAACGGAAATGTTAAATGTATTTTCAGAAGAGGATAAGAATGAAATTGCGGAAGAGATTCCGTTAGGACGATTAGGATTACCAGAAGAAGTAGCAAAAACTGTGTCATTTCTCGTATCATCAGGTGCATCTTATATAACAGGACAAATTATCGGAGTAAATGGCGGGTGGCATTGCTAAAAATTTCTTACATAAAAAATGAAAAACTGTACAAATTAAGCATGATTCTATTACTAAGTAGTGAGGTGCTTACACATGTCAGTTTTAGATAATTTTGATCAATGGAAGAGCTTTTTAGGAGAACGTTTAGAACAAGCGCAAGGAAAAGGTCTTGATGGTGGTGCTGTATCAGATATGGCATTTCGTGTTGGTGATTATTTAGCAAATGAAGTAGAAGCACGCAACGATCAAGAGAAATTATTAGCTGAACTTTGGAAAGTTGCTGACGAACAAGAGCAACATACAATCGCAAACTTAATGGTAAAGTTTGTACAACATAAGTGAAAAATAGAGAGGAGAATCTCCTCTCTATTTTTTTTGCATAATAATTGAAAGGGATAGATTATACATTTAGCTTCCCTATTAAGGTGAAATCATATAATATAGTACGTAGGTGTAAAGTAAGCAAGGGGAGTGATCTTGGATGATTGAATGGTATTTTGAATATGAAATACATAAAAACCGACCTGGCTTGCTTGGTGACGTTTCTTCGTTAATCGGTATGCTTGGCATTAATATTGTCACAATTAATGGTGTAGATAATGCACGACGTGGATTACTCCTTATGTGTGATAATCAAGAGCAAATCTCTAGACTTGAATCAATTTTAAATACGATGGATAACATAACGGTAACGAAATATCGTCCGCCAAAGCTAAGAGATAAGCTAGCGGTTAGACATGGTAGGTACATACAACGAGATGCAGATGATAAGAAGACATTTCGGTTTGTGCGTGATGAATTAGGGTTACTTGTAGACTTTATGGCTGAAATAATGAAAAAAGAAGGTCATAAACTAATTGGTATACGAGGAATGCCTCGTGTCGGAAAAACAGAATCCATTGTTGCTGCAAGTGTTTGTGCAAATAAAAGGTGGTTATTTGTATCATCTACTCTTATTAAGCAAACTGTTCGTAGTCAATTAATTGAAGATGAGTATAGCGATGACAATATTTTCATCCTAGATGGAATTGTGTCAACGAAGCGTGCTAACGAAAGACATTGGCAGCTCGTTCGTGAAATTATGAGATTGCCTGCAACGAAAGTTGTAGAACATCCTGATGTATTTGTGAGTCAGTCAGAATACACATTGGATGATTTTGATTATATTATCGAGTTGCGTAACGATTATGATGAAGAAATTCAATATAATTTAGTAGATGAAATTGAGCAAGGTACGCAAAATAATTTCTCTATGTTTGACTTTTAAAGAAATATTGAGGTGTTAGTAGTGACGGAATTGGGACAAAAGCTGAAAGAAGCAAGAGAAGCGAAAGGCTTGTCTATTGATCAGCTGCATGAGATTACAAAAATTCAAAAACGCCATTTAGTGGCAATTGAAGAAGGCAATTATGATGTATTGCCAGGAGCTTTTTATGCGCGTGCATTCATTAAACAATACGCAGATGCGGTTGGATTAAATGGAGAGGAACTGCTTG
The DNA here is from genome assembly GCF_015712745.1 of Bacillus sp. SRB3LM. Classification (NCBI taxonomy): domain Bacteria; kingdom Bacillati; phylum Bacillota; class Bacilli; order Caryophanales; family Bacillaceae; genus Bacillus; species Bacillus sp. SRB3LM. Next base: position 639,201 of record NZ_VWVQ01000008.1, on the reverse strand, counting down.
TAGAACATCAGAGTACGATACCACAATCTGAAAGGCGTGAAGTTCCACAAGTATCAACGGGACAAAAAACACAAGAAACAATGCAAAAATCTTCATCATGGCCAATTGCAGATCACATGCCGAAAATCTTAGTTGCGCTGTTAGTAATCGCAGTTGGAGTGGTAATCTGGTTTGTGTTTCAAGCGTTAACTGGAAAAGATGATGAAAAAGTTCCAAGCGCTCAAAGTGAGAAAATTGAAGTTCAAAAAGCGAAAGATTCTCCGTTAGATACGAAAAAAGATGAAGCGAAAGCGGAAGAGCCAAAAAAAGAGGAACCAAAAAAAGAAGAACCAAAGAAAGAAGAACCAAAGAAAGAGGAGCAACCAGCACAACCAACTGGACAGCAAGAAGTGAAAGTAGTTGGAACAACTGGAAAGGTATCTACTTTGGAAATTCATAATAATAAAACATTAGAACTGGAATTATCGGGTAAAGGTGCGAGTTATGTAGATGTTAAAGATGATGCTGGGAATGTGATTCTAAACGCTACAGTACAAGAGGGCCAAATAGAAAAACGTGATGTATCAACATTAAAAGAAGTGCGACTTAATATTGGAAATGCAACGAATGTTGAAGTTAAACTGAATGGCCAAGTGGTCGCTTATCCATTGGATCCAGAAAAAGAACTTCACCAAAGATTGGTGATAAAAAACCAAGGGATAGAGCAACCTGCACAATAACAGTCATCGCTTCGATGACTTTTTTTCGATGAACAAATGTTTTTGATATGATGGAGGAATAGCTGTGAATTTACCAAATAAAATTACAATATCTAGAATCTTCTTAATTCCAATTTTTATGGTAATTATGTTAGCACCCTTTGATTGGGGTTCATATAAAATTGGTGATGTTAATTTGCCAATTCAACATTTAGTGGGGGCGCTTATCTTTATCATTGCTTCAGCTACAGATTGGATTGATGGACATTATGCAAGAAAGTATAATCTTGTAACGAATTTAGGGAAGTTTCTTGACCCGTTAGCTGATAAATTACTTGTTTCGGCAGCACTTATTACATTGGTAGAGATGCAATATGTACCGGCTTGGATTGTTATTGTAATTATCAGTCGTGAGTTTGCAGTAACTGGTTTACGTCTTGTACTTGCTGGAACAGGGGAAGTAGTTGCAGCAAACCAGCTAGGGAAAATTAAGACATGGACACAAATTATTGCGATTGCAGCATATTTATTACACGATGTACCTTTAAATTTAATCCATATTCCAGTTGCGGATATCTTCATATGGATTGCATTAATCTTTACTGTTATTTCAGGATGGGATTATTTCTGGAAAAATAGAGCTGCTTTTGTAAACTCAAAATAGAAGTTTATGGGGGAATTGGGATGAATGCTGAGATTATTGCGGTTGGAACTGAATTATTACTTGGACAAATTGCAAATACAAACGCCCAGTTTTTATCTGAAAAGTTAGCTTCAATCGGAATTAACGTGTACTATCATACTGTTGTTGGTGATAATAATAAGCGACTGCAAAAGGCGATTGAAGCTGCGGAAGAACGTGCTGATATACTTATTTTTACAGGTGGATTAGGACCGACAAAAGATGATTTAACGAAAGAAACGATAGCTACTAGTTTAGATGAAGAGCTTGTGTATGATGAAAAGGCATTAGCCTTAATAAGTAATTACTTTAAGCGTACAGGCCGTGAATTTACGGAGAATAATAAAAAGCAAGCGCTCGTTTTAAATGGAGCAACAGTATTTGCAAATGACCACGGTATGGCGCCAGGTATGGGGGTAAATAAGAACGGAAAAGTTTATATTTTATTACCAGGGCCGCCAAAAGAAATGAAACCAATGTATGTAAGTTACGTAGAGCCTTTTTTACGTAATTTTACAACAGGAGAAAACATTTATTCTCGTGTGCTTCGTTTCTTTGGTATTGGGGAGTCCCAATTAGAGGTGAAAGTTCAAGATTTAATTGATGGACAAACAAACCCAACAATTGCCCCGTTAGCAAATGATGGAGAAGTGACATTACGTTTAACCGCTAAGCATCAAAATGTTAGCGAAGCGGAGAAACTAATTCAACATGTGGAAGATTTGATTTTAGAAAGAGTAGGAGAATTTTTCTACGGATATGACCAAGAATTTTTGCATTATAAGGCAATCGAGTTATTGAAGAGAAAAGGGTTAACTTTAGCGTGTGCAGAAAGTTTAACAGGTGGTTTTTTTGGAAATCAAGTAACTGAAAACGCTGGTGTTTCTTCTGTATTTAAAGGCGGTGTCATTTGTTATCATAATGATGTGAAGCAACATGTTTTACGTGTGCCTGAAGAAGTATTGCATACTGATGGTGCAGTTAGTAAAGAATGTGCTCGTTATCTTGCTGAAAATGTTAAGGATGTATTAAAAGCGGATATCGGAATTAGTTTCACTGGGGTAGCAGGGCCAGATGCTTCAGAACAGAAAGAACCAGGAACAGTATTTGTTGGGCTTTCGATTAAGGATGAACCAACTGTAGTCTTTCCTCTTAATTTAAGCGGAAGTCGTCAACAAATTAGAGAACGAACAGCAAAATATGGATTTTATCATTTATATAAAAAGCTAGAAGAGATATAAGTTTCTTCTAGCTTTTTTTACGTTTAAATTTAGATATTATTTGATAGAAAATAAAAAAATCGAATAAATGTTCGATTTTGTTGGCAAATTGAATTGAAAATAGGTATAATAAGATTAGCAATTCAGTTAAGGAGGAATTTTGAATGAGTGATCGTCAAGCAGCGTTAGATATGGCGTTAAAACAAATAGAGAAGCAATTCGGTAAAGGTTCAATTATGAAATTAGGAGAACAAGCAGAGCGTAGAGTTTCTACGGTTTCTAGTGGTTCTTTAGCACTTGATGTGGCACTAGGAGTAGGCGGATATCCACGTGGCCGTATTATCGAAATTTACGGACCTGAAAGTTCAGGTAAAACGACAGTTTCATTACATGCAATTGCAGAAGTACAACGTCAAGGTGGACAAGCAGCATTCATCGATGCGGAGCACGCAATGGATCCTGTATATGCACAAAAATTAGGCGTTAACATAGATGAATTACTATTATCACAGCCTGATACAGGGGAGCAAGGATTAGAAATCGCGGAAGCACTTGTACGAAGTGGTGCGGTTGACATTATCGTAATTGACTCTGTAGCAGCTCTTGTACCGAAAGCAGAGATTGAAGGCGACATGGGTGACTCACATGTAGGCTTACAAGCACGTTTAATGTCACAAGCACTGCGTAAGCTTTCAGGAGCAATCAACAAATCAAAAACAATTGCAATCTTTATTAACCAAATTCGTGAAAAAGTTGGGGTTATGTTCGGAAACCCAGAAACAACTCCAGGTGGTCGTGCGTTGAAATTCTATTCAACTGTACGTCTTGAAGTGCGTCGTGCGGAGCAATTAAAGCAAGGTAACGACATCGTTGGTAATAAAACAAAAGTAAAAGTAGTGAAAAATAAAGTAGCACCACCATTCCGTGTTGCGGAAGTTGATATTATGTACGGAGAAGGTATTTCAAGAGAAGGTGAAATCTTGGATATGGCTTCTGAGCTTGATATCGTTCAAAAGAGCGGTGCTTGGTATTCTTATAATGAAGAACGCCTAGGACAAGGTCGTGAAAATTCGAAGCAGTTCTTAAAAGAAAATACAGATTTAAGAGAAGAAATTGCCTTCTTTATTCGTGAGCATCACGGAATTAGTGAAGATTCTGGTGCTGAGGGCGCAGAAGATTCAACTCTTCTTGATTAAAAAATAAAAGACACGGCCTCGTGTCTTTTATTTTTTTATCTACTATTAAGGAGCATAATACTATTGATAAAAATATTTTTTTACTTCAAATGGGTTGTGTAAAGAGGGATATTTAAATATTTTAAGGAAAAGAATTGGGAATTACTAAGGTTTTCCAGTATAGTAGGCTCCTTACTTTTTAAATTTACATCACATTCAAGGCTGAAGGTAAAGAAAGTAAAAGTAGACAACGCTTGACAATGAAAATTACGATAGATACAATGAGAATGTATATTTTTTCTTATATACGATATACTCTTCTCAAGAAGAGAAGTAATATTCGGAGTAAGGTTTAAATCTTACCGAAATAATAATATGACATTTTAATTGTGAAATGAAGAAAGTCCCTTAAAAAAGCGGGACGACGGTCTTTGCTGTATGTTGTAATTTAATGTACATGCCGACAGTCTTTTTTCATTCATAGCAAGGGGAGGTGAAATCATGAGTAGTACAGTTTGGATACTCATCTCCATTTTGCTTGCAACAACAGTCGGTGCAGTTGTTGGCTTTTTTGTTCGAAAGTCTATTGCTGAAGCGAAGATTAATGGTGCGGCTAATGAAGCGAAACGTATTCTAGACGAAGCGAATCGTGAGGCTGAAGCACTTAAGAAAGAAGCGCTTTTAGAAGCAAAGGATGAAATTCATACACTTCGTACAGAAGCTGAATTAGAAATTCGTGACCGTAGAAGCGAATTACAAAAACAAGAAAATCGTTTAATGCAAAAAGAAGAGAACCTTGATCGTAAAGACGAAACGCTCGATAAACGCGAGCAGCAGTTAGAGAAGAAAGAGGATTCTCTTGTAGCGAGACAACAACAGATTGAAGAGTTGGAAAGCAAAGTGGGAGAGTTAGTTCAAAAGCAACAAACGGAATTAGAGCGCATTTCCAATCTGACACGCGAACAAGCGAAAGCAATTATTCTTGGTAAAGTAGAAAATGAAGTTTCTCATGAAATCGCTGTTATGGTAAAAGAAAGTGAAGTTCGCGCGAAAGAAGAAGCGGATAAGAAAGCAAAAGAGATTTTATCTCTTGCAATGCAAAGATGTGCAGCTGATCATGTTGCTGAAACAACCGTTTCGGTTGTAAATCTTCCAAATGACGAAATGAAGGGACGTATTATCGGGCGTGAAGGTCGTAATATTCGTACGTTAGAAACGTTAACGGGTATTGACTTAATTATCGATGATACACCAGAGGCGGTAATCCTTTCTGGATTCGACCCAATTCGTCGTGAAACAGCTCGTATCGCTCTTGATAAACTAGTACAGGACGGACGTATTCACCCAGCGCGTATTGAAGAGATGGTCGAAAAATCAAGACGTGAAGTGGACGAGTATATTCGCGAAGTCGGAGAGCAAACAACGTTTGAAGTGGGTGTTCACGGATTACATCCAGATTTAATTAAAATTTTAGGCCGTTTAAAATACCGTACAAGTTATGGTCAAAACGTCTTAAAACACTCTATGGAAGTTGCATATTTAACTGGACTTATGGCGGCAGAGCTTGGCGAGGATGAAAAACTAGCAAGACGTGCTGGTCTATTACATGATATCGGAAAAGCGATAGACCATGAAGTAGAAGGTAGCCACGTTGAAATTGGTGTTGAACTCGCAACGAAATACAAAGAGCATCCTGTAGTTATAAACAGTATCGCATCTCACCATGGTGACACAGAACCAACTTCTATCATTGCAGTTTTAGTTGCAGCAGCAGATGCTTTATCAGCTGCAAGACCGGGAGCTCGTAGTGAAACACTTGAAAACTATATTCGTCGTCTTGAAAAGTTAGAAGAGATTTCAGAGTCTTATGAAGGCGTTGAAAAATCATTTGCAATTCAAGCAGGACGTGAAGTTCGTATTTTGGTAAAACCAGATACAATCGATGACTTAGAAGCTCATCGTTTAGCTCGTGATATCCGAAAACGTATTGAAAATGAACTGGATTACCCAGGACATATTAAAGTAACTGTTATTCGTGAAACGCGTGCAGTGGAATACGCAAAATAAAGTGGTGAAACACCACTTTATTTTTTTGTGTTGGAATTGGATAAAATAAAGACAGTTAGTTATATAGCATAAAAGTGAAACAAACTTATAATAAAGATATTATAAGGAATTTACTTGATGCTATAGCAATAAAAAATGCAGTACATAGAAAGGGTAAGACATATGAGAATATTATTTGTTGGGGATGTAGTAGGATCTCCTGGTAGAGGTATGATTCAACAATACGTACCGGCATTAAAGAAAAAATATACACCTACAGTAACAATCATTAATGGAGAAAACGCAGCAGGTGGCCGTGGGATTACAGAAAAAATATATCGAAACTTTTTAGAGTGTGGGGCGCAGGCAGTTACACTTGGAAACCACGCTTGGGATAATCGTGAAGTATTTGAATTCATCGATGATGCAAAATATCTTGCAAGACCAGCAAACTTCCCAGAAGGAACTCCAGGAAAAGGACTTATCTTTGTGAACTGTAATGGAACAGAAGTTGCAGTTATTAACTTACAAGGACGTACTTTCCTTCCTCCAATTGATTGTCCATTCCGTAAAGTGGATGAATTAATTAATATTGCGAAAAAGCGTACGAATATTATATTTGTTGATTTCCATGCGGAGACTACAAGTGAAAAACAAGCGCTAGGTTGGTATGTAGATGGACGTGCTACAGCAGTAGTAGGTACGCATACGCATGTCCCTACAGCGGATAACCGTATTTTACCAAGCGGAACGGCATACATTACAGATGTTGGGATGACAGGGCCGTATGACGGAATATTAGGTATGGACAGAGAAGCAGTATTGAAGAAGTTTTTAACAAACTTACCAGTACGATTTGAAGTAACAAATGGTAGAACGCAATTAAGTGCAGTGTTAATTGATGTGGATCCAAATACAGGAAAAGCAAAGAAAATTGAACGTATTTTAATTAATGACGATCAACCATTTTTTGAGTAAATTTTCGTTAAATTTTAGATAAGTTATTATATTTTAATTTTTTAGAAAAATTACGAAAATTTAGCAGGAATACGCGCCATTCCTCGTGAATATAAGTTAAAGTGAAATAATTGCTAATACTTTTTAAAGAAACGAGGAGGAAACGCGGAATGGAAATATTAAAAGTTAAAGCAACGTCGGTCCCTAATTCTGTAGCTGGTGCACTTGCAGGTGTTATTCGCGAACGCGGAACAGCAGAAATTCAAGCTATTGGTGCAGGTGCATTGAACCAAGCTGTAAAGGCAGTAGCAATCGCAAGAGGATTTGTAGCGCCTAGTGGTTTGGACCTGATTTGTATCCCAGCGTTTACAGATATTATGATTGATGGCGAAGAGCGTACAGCAATAAAATTAATTGTAGAACCTCGTTAAGTTTAAACAACCTGTTTGCAGTATGCAAACAGGTTGTTTTTATAATGGAGGAATGAAAATGAAAATTTTTGATGCTCATTGTGACGTGCTTCTTCAGTTATGGAGTGCACAAGGGAAAAGGAATTTTAAAGATGATTCAAAATTACATATTACATTTGAACAGTTAAAGAGAAGAAAAGGAAGTATACAATGTTTTGCTATATATGTGCCAGAAACAGTGGCATATGAAAACCGATTTGAAGTAGCATTACAAATGGTGGATATTTTTTATAATGAAATTTTATCCCTACCAGGTGTAAAGTTTATTCAGACAAAAGATGATATTAACGGGTTAAAACAGGACGAGGTTGGAGCGATATTAACACTAGAAGGATGCGAAGCAATTGGAAAAGATGCAATGAAATTACGGTTGTTGTATCGCCTAGGAGTACGTTCTTTTGGACTGACATGGAACTATGCCAATTTCTTAGCTGATGGTGCGCTAGAGACGCGTGGGGCGGGTTTAACGACTTTTGGTAAACAAGTTGTACAAGAACTTAATACGTTACATGTATGGACTGATGTGTCTCATCTGAATGAAAGAAGCTTTTGGGATGTGATAGAAATTGTAAAAAATCCTATTGCCTCCCACTCAAATTGTATGAAACTTTGTGAGCACCCACGTAATTTGAATGATGAACAACTTAAAGCTCTTATAAAGAAAAATGGCATGATCGGTGTCACTTTTGTACCACAGTTCCTAACGAATGAAAATGAAGCAAATATAACAGATATAATAAAACATATCGAATATATTTGCTCGCTAGGTGGAGAAAACAATATAGGGTTTGGTTCAGATTTTGATGGGATTGTAGATACAGTTGTAAATGTATCAGCGTATCGAGATTATGAAAATGTAATGAACGAGCTTTGCAAACACTATGCTGCATCTACTGTAGAACGATTTTTATATGATAATTTTGTAGAACATATGAGTTTCTGAGTTTTGACTTAAAATTCAGAAAAATTAAAATTAATTCATTTGATTTTATTGCTTTTTTTAAGACCTAATACTAGAATGAAAAACAAAATAGCTTTATACTAAAGATTCAGGGAAATCAGAAGAGGCATAATTTGCGTCCGTTGTAGTTTATTTGCATAAAAAATGCTAAACTATTACTGTAAAAAAATACACTACAATGAATGCAGCCAAAAGGGGTGTAGGAGATGATTAGTCAACTTTCATGGAAAGTTGGAGGCCAACAAGGTGAAGGAATTGAAAGTACAGGAGAAATCTTCTGTATTGCATTAAACCGATTAGGATATTACCTATACGGTTACCGCCACTTCTCATCACGTATAAAAGGCGGCCATACAAATAATAAAATTCGTGTAAGTACAACAGAAGTACGAGCGATCTCAGATGATTTAGATATTTTAATTGCTTTTGACCAAGAAACAATTGATTTTAATTTCCACGAACTACGTCCAGGTGGAATTGTAGTTGCGGATGCGAAATTTAATCCAACAATACCTGACAATACAGATGTAAATCTATATGTGATACCGTTTACAGATATTGCTTCGGAATTAGGCACATCATTAATGAAAAACATGGTTGCTGTTGGAGCATCAAGTGCAGTATTAGGATTAGATGAAACAGCTTATTTAGATGTTGTTGAAGAAATCTTTGGTCGTAAAGGAGAGCAAGTCGTTCAAAAGAATATGGACGCAATTAAACGTGGCTCTCAATATATGAAAGAATTACTAGGTGAGAAAGTAAACATGATGCAGCTTGAAAAAGCTGATGGTAAAAAACGCATGTTTATGATTGGAAACGATGCAATTGCATTTGGTGCGGTAGCTGGTGGTGCTCGTTTTATGTCAGCATACCCAATCACACCTGCATCAGAAATTATGGAATATTTAATTAAAAAATTACCGAAAGTCGGCGGAACAGTAATCCAAACTGAGGATGAAATCGCAGCTTGTACAATGGCAATCGGTGCAAACTATGCTGGTGTTCGTACATTAACGGCATCTGCTGGTCCTGGTCTTTCATTAATGATGGAAGCAATCGGTTTAGCAGGTATTACAGAAACCCCATTAGTAATTGTTGATACACAACGTGGCGGCCCAAGTACAGGATTACCAACGAAGCAAGAACAGTCTGACTTAATGGCGATGATTTACGGTACGCATGGTGAAATTCCAAAAATCGTAATGGCGCCAAGTACAGTTGAAGAAGCTTTCTATGACATTGTAGAAGCATTTAACTTATCTGAAGAATATCAAGTTCCTGTTATTTTCTTAACAGATTTACAGCTTTCGTTAGGAAAACAAACAGTAGAACCACTTAAATTAGATAAAGTGGAAATTCGTCGTGGTAAGCTTGATTTAGAAGCAGAATTACCAGAACGTGAAAATAAAGCATACTTCAAGCGTTATGAAGTAACAGAAGACGGCGTTTCACCGCGTGTTTTACCTGGTATGAAAAATGGTGTTCACCATGTTACAGGTGTAGAACATGATGAAACTGGAAAACCATCGGAATCAGCAATAAACCGTAAAGATCAAATGGACAAACGTTTCCGTAAAATGGAGAACTTGAAGTTTAATACCCCTGTTTATAAAAATGTTAAGCATGAAGAAGCAGACGTATTGCTTGTTGGATTTAACTCAACTCGTGGTGCAATCGAAGAGGCAATGACGCGTTTAGAACAAGAGGGTATGAAAGTAAACCATGCTCATGTGCGTTTAATTCACCCGTTCCCAACAGCTGAAATCGATCCACTTGTGAAAAAGGCGAAGCGTGTTGTAGTAGTAGAAAACAATGCAACAGGTCAGCTTGCTAACATTATGAAAATGAATCTTGGTAATGGTGAGAAAATTTCTAGTCTTTTAAAATATGATGGAAACCCATTCTTGCCGAAAGAGATTTACAACGAATGCAAAAAAGGGGTTGTATTAAATGGCAACATTTAAGGACTTTCGTAACAGTGTAAAGCCAAACTGGTGCCCAGGTTGCGGAGACTTCTCAGTGCAAGCTGCAATTCAACGTGCAGCAGCTAACGTTGGCTTAAATCCAGATGAACTTGCTGTTATTTCTGGTATCGGCTGTTCAGGCCGTATTTCAGGTTATATTAATTCATATGGTGTGCATAGTATTCATGGTCGTGCCCTTCCGATTGCACAAGGTGTGAAAATGGCAAATCGTGATTTAACAGTTATCGCTTCAGGTGGTGACGGTGATGGATTTGCGATTGGTATGGGACATACAATCCATTCTATTCGTCGTAATATCGACATTACGTACATCGTAATGGATAACCAAATTTACGGATTAACAAAAGGGCAAACTTCACCACGTAGTGAAGCTGGATTTAAAACGAAAAGCACACCACAAGGTTCAATTGAACCATCACTAAATGTAATGGAAATGGCTTTAACAGCTGGTGCGACATTTGTGGCGCAAAGCTTTTCGAGTGATTTAAAAGAATTAACACAAATTATTGAAGCTGGTATTAACCATAAAGGATTCTCATTAATTAACGTATTTAGCCCATGTGTTACTTACAATAAAGTAAATACTTACGATTGGTTTAAAGAGAACTTAACGAAACTAAGCACGGTAGAGGGATATGATCCATCTAATCGTATGATGGCTATGCAAACGTTAATGGAAAATAACGGTTTAGTAACAGGTTTAATTTACCAAAATACTAAGCAACCATCATATCAAGAACTTGTTAAAGGCTATAGTGAAGAGCCTTTAGTGAAATCTGATTTAAATATGGATCAGAAAATGTTTGATGAGCTTGTTGCTGAATTTATGTAATGTAAGAAGAGGAGGTTGCCAATTTGGCAACCTTTTTTATGCGCAAAAATATAGGATAGTCTTGTTTACTTAGAAAATTCAGAATGGTAAAATAATATATAAATCGTTGTATGAAAATAGCAAGTTCATTGCTTATGAAATGTAAGATAATAAAGGACCTCTTTATTGTTAAAATTGGCGAAATACATCATACTATGGTAATGTTTATAGGGATAAAGCAATATGCTTTTGGGTAGGACAACAAGAAATGATAAAAAGGGAATGTCTATTTGCGTGGGGAAGACTTCATTCTTATGAATGATTAGATTGATTACTCAAGTTTCAAAGGACAAGTTATCTCTCAAGCTATCTAACCATTTTTGAGGTGAGTCTAGGCGCATTAAAATGGACTATAGAGTATGTATAGTTAAGGGTGAAAGGAGATTACCGATGAACGAGCAACAACGATTAGCAAGTCAACAAGCAAATTCCTCTACGAAAAAAGAAGAGAAAGATTATAGTAAATACTTTGAAAGTGTATATCAACCACCTTCCTTAAAGGATGCGAAAAAGCGGGGGAAAGAAGAAGTTAAAATTGAACGGGATTTTGGCTTACCTGAAGAGTTTCGCAATTTTGGTACAGGAAGAAAATTCTATATTCGTACATATGGTTGTCAAATGAATGAGCATGATACGGAAGTAATGGCAGGTATTTTCACAACGCTTGGATATGAACCAACTTTTTCAACTGAGGATGCAGATGTAGTTTTATTAAATACTTGTGCGATTCGTGAAAATGCTGAAAATAAAGTGTTTGGTGAACTAGGCCATTTAAAGTCACTCAAACGAAGAAATCCGGACCTTTTAATTGGTGTATGTGGTTGTATGTCTCAAGAAGAATCTGTTGTAAATAAAATTATGCAAAAAAATCAGCATGTAGATATGGTATTTGGAACGCATAATATTCATAGATTACCGTACATTCTAAAAGATGCGATGTTCTCGAAAGAGACGGTAGTTGAAGTATGGTCAAAAGAAGGTGACGTAATTGAAAACCTTCCGAAAGTACGTCGTGGTGACATTAAAGCTTGGGTAAATATTATGTATGGCTGTGATAAGTTCTGTACGTATTGTATTGTACCGTATACACGAGGAAAAGAGCGAAGCAGACGTCCAGAAGATATTATCCAAGAGATTCGTCATTTAGCTGCAAATGGTTATAAAGAAATTACGTTACTTGGACAAAACGTAAATGCATATGGTAAAGACTTTGAAGATATAGAATACGGTCTTGGCGATTTAATGGACGAGCTCCGTAAAGTTGATATTGCCCGTATTCGTTTTACAACGAGTCATCCACGTGATTTCGATGATCACTTAATTGAAGTGCTTGGCAAAGGTGGCAACCTAGTAGAACATATCCATTTACCAGTTCAATCTGGAAGTACAGATATGCTGAAAATTATGGCGCGTAAATATTCGCGTGAGCATTATTTAGAACTTGTAAGAAAAATTAAAGAAGCAATTCCAGATGCAGTATTAACAACAGATATTATCGTTGGTTTCCCAAATGAAACAGATGAGCAATTTGAAGAAACGATGTCGTTATATCGTGAAGTAGGATTTGATACTGCCTTTACATTTATTTATTCTCCTCGCGAAGGTACACCAGCTGCAAAAATGAAAGATAATGTACCGATGGAAGTGAAGAAAGAACGTCTTCAACGCTTAAATACACTAGTAAATACGTTGGCAATTGAAAAGAATAGTCGTTATAAAGGTCAAATTGTAGAAGTGTTAGTTGATGGGGAAAGTAAAAATAATCCGGAAGTACTTGCAGGTTATACTCGTACGAATAAACTTGTAAACTTCGTCGCTTCAAAATCTTTAATTGGTCAGCTTGTGAAAGTAAAAGTAACGGAAGCAAAAACTTGGTCTCTTAACGGGGAATTAGTTGAAGAGCCGATTGAGGTGAAATAATAGATGAAAGTATATTCGAAAGATGACATTGTTGAACAAGCGAAAGAATTAGCAAAAATGATTTCTGAAACAGAAGAAGTTGATTTTTTTAAGAAAGCAGAGGCGCAAATTCATAAAAATGAAAATGTAAAGCGCGCAATCGATGAAATTAAAGCACTGCAAAAACAAGCTGTAAACTTGCAACATTACGGGAAATGGGAAGCTTTAAAAAAGGTAGAAGCTGAAATTGATGCATTGCAAGATAAGTTAGACAGTATTCCAGTCGTACAACAATTTAAATCTTCACAAACATACGTAAATGACTTATTACAGTTAGTTGCTAGTACAATTTCTAACAACGTAACAGATGAAATATTAATTTCAACTGGTGGCGATGTACTAAAGGGTGAAACTGGCGCAGCGGTAGAAAGTAAAAAAGGAAATTGTGGTTGTTAAAGAGATGTCATATTGACATCTCTTTTTTTGTGGATTAAACGTAAGTTCTTCTCAAAAAAAGAATGACACATTCCGCTATTGTCACGCATATGATTAAGTGAATAGTGATTGAGGAGGGTTACGAATGTCCGAATTTAGAGAGATTATTACAAAAGCAGTGGTTGGAAAAGGACGTAAGTATACAAAGTCAACGCATACATGTGAATCGAATAATGAACCAACAAGTATTTTAGGGTGCTGGGTAATTAACCACTCGTACGAAGCAAGAAAGAATGGAAAGCATGTGGAAATTGAAGGTTTCTATGATGTGAACACTTGGTATTCATTTGATGGAAATACAAAGACTGAAGTTGTAACAGAACGTGTGAACTACACGGACGAAGTAAGTATTGGTTATCGTGATAAAAACTTTTCTGGTGACGATTTAGAAATTATTGCTCGTGTTATTCAGCCGCCAAATTGTTTAGAAGCACTTGTATCACCAAATGGTAATAAAATTGTTGTAACTGTAGAACGTGAATTTGTAACAGAAGTAGTTGGAGAAACGAAAATTTGTGTAAGTGTAAATCCTGAAGGCTGCGTAGAATCAGATGATGATTTCCAAATTGCTGATGATGAATTTGAAGAATTAGATCCAAACTTTATCGTTGATGCAGAAGAAGAGTAATAGAAAGCTAGGGAGAAGTTCTTCCTAGCTTTTTACTTTACATAAGTGGCGCTGAATGAACATGATTCTTTATGAAATATGTTATAATGAAGAAAGACTCCTGAAATAGGAGATAAGAGTGTCCGTGAAATGCGACATATATGAAAATAGATTATCATGTAAGAATTATGGAGGAAAAGTATGACTCAATATACGCCTATGATACAGCAATATTTAAAGGTTAAGGCAGATTATCAAGATGCCTTTTTATTTTTTCGCTTAGGCGATTTTTATGAAATGTTCTTTGAGGATGCTGTAAAAGCAGCTCATGAACTTGAAATTACATTAACGAGCCGAGATGGCGGTAGTAGTGAACGTATACCAATGTGCGGTGTACCGTATCATGCGGCTAAAAACTATATTGAACAACTTGTTGAAAAAGGATATAAAGTAGCTGTTTGTGAGCAAGTAGAAGATCCAAAAACAGCTAAAGGTGTAGTACGTCGTGAAGTAGTACAATTAATTACGCCAGGAACGATGATGGAAGGGCGTACAATTGATGAGAAAGAAAACAACTTCTTAGCTGCATTAACACATTTTGAAGATGGATCATATGCATTAGCTTGTAACGACTTAACGACTGGACAAAATACAGTAACGTTATTGACTGGTTCAGTAGAAGATATTTTATTAGAAGTGTATGCAACTGGTTCGAAAGAAATTGTTGTTGATTCTTCATTTTCTAAAGATGAACTAAACAAGTTAACTGAAACATTGAAAATGACGATTTCGTATGAAGATGCAACGGCAATTCCGGAAGGATTAGAACATCTTGTGAAAAATGTTTCACAAGCAAAATTAATTAAAGCAGTTGGACGTTTATTTAACTATGTAATAAGAACGCAAAAACGTTCTTTAGATCATTTGCAACCAGTAGAAATTTATTATACGAATCAATTTATGAAAATTGATGTACATTCAAAGCGAAATTTAGAACTGACAGAAACACTTCGAACGAAAGAAAAAACAGGATCACTATTATGGTTATTGGATAAGACGAAAACAGCTATGGGTGGTCGTATGTTAAAACAGTGGATGGAACGTCCACTTATACAGAAAGAAAGAATTGAAGAGCGTTTAGAAATGGTTGAAACGTTTGTAAATGATTACTTCTTACGTGAAGATTTAAAAGAAAAGTTAAAAGAAGTATATGATTTAGAACGTTTAGCAGGAAAAGTTGCATTTGGTAACGTAAATGCAAGAGACTTATTACAATTAAGACGTTCATTACTTCAAGTACCAGCTATTTTAGAAGCAATTAGTTTGTTAGATAACGCTTATGCATCGAGATTAATTCAAGGTGCAGATCCATGTGAAAGCTTAACAGAATTACTAGGAAGAAGTATTCAAGAAAACCCACCGCTTTCGATTAAAGATGGAGATATTATTAAAGATGGTTATAATGACAAGCTTGATCAATATCGTTACGTTAGTAAAAACGGGAAAACGTGGATTGCCGAGCTTGAAAAAAGAGAACGTGATATTACTGGAATTAAATCGTTAAAAATCGGATACAACCGTATTTTCGGTTACTACATTGAAGTAACGAAAGCGAATCTTGCAGCACTTCCAGAAGGCCGCTACGAACGAAAACAAACGCTTGCTAATGCTGAACGTTTCATTACAGATGAACTGAAAGAAAAAGAAACGTTAATTTTAGAAGCAGAAGAAAAAATTGTACAACTAGAATACGATTTATTTACAGCACTTCGTGAAGAAGTAAAAGTATTTATTCCGAAATTACAACATTTAGCAAAAGTAATTAGTGAATTAGACGTACTGCAAAGTTTCGCGACAGTTAGTGAAGAAGAACAGTTTGTAAAACCTGTACTAACAACGAAGCGTGAAATCTTTATTAAAGATGGTCGTCATCCTGTCGTTGAAAAAGTATTGAACGGAAAATTGTATGTACCGAATGATTGTATTATGCCAGAGAAGATGGATGTCTTTTTAATTACAGGACCGAACATGTCTGGTAAAAGTACGTATATGAGACAGTTAGCACTTGTAACGGTTATGTCACAAATTGGTTGTTTCGTACCAGCGACAGAAGCAGTATTACCTGTATTTGACCAAATCTTTACGAGAATTGGTGCAGCAGATGATTTGATTTCAGGTCAAAGTACATTTATGGTCGAAATGTTAGAAGCGAAAAATGCAATTGCAAACGCATCAGAAAGAAGTTTAATTTTATTTGATGAAATTGGACGAGGTACATCTACGTATGATGGCATGGCACTTGCACAGGCAATTATTGAACATATTCATGACCAAATTGGGGCAAAAACGTTATTTTCTACACATTATCATGAATTGACGGTGTTAGAAGAGAGTTTAGATCAACTGAAAAATGTACACGTTTCAGCAATTGAAGAGAATGGAAAAGTAGTATTCCTTCATAAAATTCAAGATGGAGCAGCTGATAAAAGTTACGGTATTCACGTTGCGCAACTTGCGGAGCTTCCAGATAGCTTAATCGCTCGTGCGAAAGAAGTGTTAGCACAGCTAGAAGGACAGGAAGAAATTATTATTCCAAAACGAGTAGAAGTGAAAGTACAAGAAGCTGCTCCAGAACCAGTAGTTGTAAAAGAGGAAATAGCAGAAATACAGGAAACGAAAGTAGAGACTGAAGAAGAATCGCAACTATCTTTCTTTGGAGGAGAACAGTCTTCGAAGAAACAAGAAAAGCCTCTGCTAGACCAAAAAGAAACAGCAGTACTGGCGCAAATTAAAAAAATCGATTTACTTGATATGACACCTTTAGAAGCGATGAACGAATTGTATCGCTTACAGAAAAAGTTAAAGAAAGGATGAGTAAGTAGATGGGGAAAATTCGCAAACTCGATGATCAACTCTCTAACCTAATTGCAGCAGGGGAAGTAGTAGAGCGCCCTGCTTCAGTCGTAAAAGAACTTGTGGAAAATTCTATCGATGCGAATAGTACATCTATTGAAATCCACTTAGAAGAAGCTGGGTTATCGAAAATTCGTATCATTGATAACGGTGATGGTATTGCAGAAGAAGACTGTATCGTCGCTTTTGAACGTCATGCAACGAGTAAAATTAAAGATGAAAACGATTTGTTCCGCATAAGAACACTCGGTTTCCGCGGTGAGGCATTGCCGAGTATTGCTTCAGTTAGTGAATTAGAATTAATTACTAGCACAGGTGATGCGCCTGGTACACACCTTATTATTAAAGGTGGAGACATTATAAAGCAAGAGAAGACTGCGAGCCGAAAAGGAACAGATATTACAGTACAAAACTTATTCTTTAATACTCCAGCACGTCTTAAATATATGAAAACCATTCATACAGAGCTCGGAAATATTACAGATATCGTGTATCGTATTGCAATGTCACATCCAGAAGTATCGTTAAAACTGTTTCATAATGAAAAGAAATTGCTTCATACGTCAGGTAACGGTGATGTAAGACAAGTACTTGCATCGATTTACAGTATTCAAGTTGCGAAGAAGCTTGTTCCAATTGAAGCCGAATCTTTAGACTTTACAATTAAAGGCTATGTAACATTACCAGAAGTAACGAGAGCATCTCGTAATTATATGTCAACGATTGTAAATGGTCGTTACGTTCGAAACTTTGTATTAATGAAAGCAATTCAGCAAGGGTACCATACATTACTGCCAGTTGGCCGGTATCCAATTGGCTTCTTATCGATTGAAATGGATCCAATGCTAGTTGATGTTAACGTACATCCAGCGAAATTAGAAGTTCGTTTTAGTAAAGAACAGGAATTACTAAAGCTGATCGAAGAAACATTGCAAGCTGCATTTAAAAAAATACAGCTTATTCCAGATGCAGGTGTAACAACAAAGAAAAAAGAAAAAGACGAAAGTGTGCAAGAACAGTTCCAGTTTGAGCATGCGAAGCCGAAAGAACCATCTATGCCGGACATCGTTTTACCGACTGGCATGGATGCAAAACAAGAAGAACCAGAGGCTGTAAAACAGCCAGCGCAGCTTTGGCAACCACCGAAGCAAGAATGGCAACCACCACAGTCACTCGTGAGAGAAGAACAAAGTTGGCAACCATCTACTAAACCGATAATGGAAGAACCGATTCGAGAAGAGAAATCGTGGGACAGTAACGAAGAGGATTTTGAATTAGAGGAATTAGAAGAAGAAGTTCGGGAAATAGAAGAGATTGAAATGAACGGGAATGACTTACCGCCACTTTATCCAATTGGACAAATGCATGGAACATATATTTTCGCTCAAAATGATAAAGGCTTATATATGATTGACCAACATGCCGCGCAGGAACGTATTAATTATGAATACTTCCGTGATAAAGTAGGAAGGGTAGCGCAAGAAGTACAAGAATTACTTGTACCGTACCGCATCGATTTATCTCTTACTGAATTTTTACGTGTCGAAGAGCAACTAGAAGAACTAAAAAAAGTTGGTCTATTCTTGGAGCAATTTGGCCATCAATCCTTTATCGTCCGCTCACATCCAACGTGGTTCCCGAAAGGACAAGAAACAGAAATTATCGATGAAATGATGGAGCAAGTTGTTAAACTAAAAAAAGTTGATATTAAGAAGTTACGTGAAGAAGCAGCTATCATGATGAGCTGTAAAGCATCCATTAAAGCGAATCAATATTTAACGAACGATCAAATATTTGCTTTACTGGAAGAACTACGTACAACAACAAACCCGTACACATGCCCGCACGGAAGACCAATTCTTGTGCATCATTCTACTTATGAGTTGGAGAAGATGTTTAAGAGGGTTATGTAGAGTGAATAAAATTATATATCAAAAGGGAGCAACATTTACTGTTGCTCCCTTTTGATATGTAGATTTAATTGTTAAACGAAAATATGGTGGAGTAATTTTACAGTTTATTTCTTGGTTGCGTTAGCTTAAATTTATCTATGTATAAAAAAGCGCTGTATACAGCACTTTTTAAAAGGTGCATGAATTGTCTAATAAAGATTTCTACATTACTAACCAAATAACTATGCATGGTTAAATGTTGCTTCTTATTTGGCTAATTGTTATAAGGGTCTATACAATTACTTATTTTTATTATTATTGATTTTTTCAGTGTATAGAACTTGCTCTTTATAATGCTTCTTAATTGGGAAAGTATGTGTACCAGAGCCGTTCTTGAATTTTTTATCAATGGGGTTCTTTAGAGGAACTGTTGTAGTTTCAGTAAATTCATATGGGTAGTTTATTTTAGATTTATCTTCAAACATGAAAATGCCTCCTTTTAGGATTTCCTAAATTCTTTACTATAACATGATATGCATATAGATTTTTTTTGGACTAGTTATTTATATAGGTTAATGGAATTTAATTACATAACTACTGAAACATTTTAAAGGAAAACAATTGGAGAAAGAAATGGTATGAATAGATGTTGGCTCCTATTGTTGTTTTTTTGTTTGACAGCACAGTGAATTATGCATATAAATTCGTTATAGATTGTTTTTATAATATTGTTTATATGGGGTTTTCCTGATAATATAATGTGGAATATTATAGTGTTATTAGGTTATTAGGAACATTTAATGCTGTTTCATAACTGAAAGGGAATTGAAAAAAAACTGAAATTTTTCTCATAAAAATTCAATCTAACTTGAAAAATGAAAGGAAAATGAAATTTTCCAAAAGATATTCTTTGTTAAGATAAAAAGCATACATACAAAAAGTACTGATATATCTTAAAAATGTATTTTCAAGATATAGTGGGGGAAAAGATGAGATTAGAAAAACAATTAATAAAAAAGATGTATTATGAGACATTCCTAATGGAGAATGAAACAAAGCCAACTCTTGACGTACTTGGACAAGCTTATGTAAACGAAGAAAAAAATGAGATTTCTGATGGGTCTTATATTCGTTTTGCGCAAGGTGAATTTTATTATCGTCATCAAGATTTTGAAGCAGCTATTTTTAAATGGGAGAAGGTTAGTAATGAATTAGCACCATGGGCACAAAAAAATATTGCGGATGCTTATTTTGAACTTAATCAGTTATCATTTGCTGAAAACATTTATACTTCTATTACTACTGATAATAAAATATTGATGACCGAAATTAGGCTACAATTACTTTCTCTTTACATTGAGCAAAATAATTTTGACTCAGCTTTCGGTGTTATTAAAGAAGCAGTTTCTTTAAATCCTGATTATCCGAACGTAACAAAAATTGCCCGTTCCTTTTATGAGGAACAACAAGATTTTGATAGTGCAGTAGAGCTTGCTGTGAATGAGTTAATTCGAATAGAATCGTATCCGTGGTTTGAGGTGTTAAAAGGATATATCGATAAAGGATTTACTAAACATATTTCACCAGATTATTTTTATGATGCATTAGTTACATTAAATAATGTAGATCAAGTACAATTTACGCAAATGGTTTCATCACTTTGGAACAGTTATAGAAATGAACAAAATTACTTATTATGGCTTAATACAATAAATGAATTTTTCTTACATATTGAAATACAATCGTCTGATATATGGAACAAAGTTTCTGCACTTTACGAAGAAACGTACTTTGCATTAATTCAAGGTCAATATACGCTTAGACAATTAAACGATATCATACCAAATCTGTTAGCAAACTGGTTAAAGGTAGTCAATCCATCTTATGCTGTATTTCCATCTGCAGCTGTATTGGCATGGGATGAGATTTTCCCTTCCAAAATAGATTCAGCAAATATAGAACATGCGGAAAACTTACTGTCACATTCTATTAATCATGTAAATGGCTTAGAGTACAGCTTACACCTTTTTGAATCTATTACACAGTGGGCACAAAAGCAGAATATAGAAATAGGTCACCGATTTAAATGGTTAGTTGACGAGCTCGCAGATTTAAGAACAAATCGTATTTTAGTAACAGGAACTTCAGGGAACGGAAAAACTACATTTATTAACTCTATATTAGGAGAAAATATATTAGAAAAATCAATTTCAAATGTAGTAGTTTTAAAAAATGATGCTCATACAGAAATTAATGCCATAACAGACTCTGCAATTACAACAACGGAAGATGTCTCTGATTACTATAATATGATGTCTCAACACCATCAAACATATAGAGATAGAGCATGTGTTGAATTTAAATTACCATGCCGATTTTTAAATGAAAATAAACTTACATTTGTAGTGACACCTGGCTTTAATAGGAATAACGACACTAGAGATGAAATATTCGAATATTTGAATTCTGTAGACGAATTACTATTCGTATTGAATGCGGATTCACCTTTTACTGACAAAGAACGTGACATTCTATTAAGCATTCAAGAACATACACCAAATTTACAAATTCATTTCTTATTAAATAAAATCGATAACATATACAGTGAAGCAGAAGTGAAAAGAGTATTATATGATACGCAAGCGAGAATAAACACATATTTCCCGCAAGCGAGAATTTTCCCTTACTCTTCGCTATATACAAGTAGTCAACAATTAAATGATTTAACTGAGTTTATTCATTTTAACTTTAATCATAAAAATATGGATGCAGAACGTACTGAAAAGCTATTGTTCTTCATTCGAAAAACAATTACATATCTTTTGGATAAACGCGTTGAGAAAGAAAATAATTTAGTGGATGCGATTAATTGGAATGAAGATATGCTAGTGAAACTAAACGGTAGCATTAATAACCTTACTACATTTGAGAGGGAAAAAATTCATTTCATTACACAATCATATCGTTCAATGAAGACTGAAATTACAAATGATCTTACCGAAAATATTCCGAAGATATTAAAGAGCTGTTCTAATTTAATTAGTGAAGAAAGTGATTTCGGACACATGGATACGGAACTAAATAAAGCAATGAATGAAAGAGTGCATAAATATTTAGAACAAACTGTATTACCTAATCTTGCTCTTTCTATGCAAAATTGGATTGCAACTTCTAATAATGAGCTTCTTCAAAGTCAAACGTATTTAGAAGAACTTAGTGAAGGGCTTAATTCACTATTTGGAGAAAATAAAATACAGTTAGAATGTGACTTTAAAGTGCTTGATGACTGGCGCAGAGATACTGACAGGATGACGACTAGAATACAAATGGATGAAGTAAATATTTTACGTCGATTTACGCCAGCACAATTTTTACTAAAAAGTGCCGGTAAATTATTTGGAGTTCTTCCTAAAAATAAATCTATGCTATATAACAAATATAAACAGTATGTAGAAAATGAAGATTATACTGAAGTAACGGCTTCTATTATGAAGAAATTTTTCTTGCAATTTGAGCTGTTTGAAAACACACAAGAGCGAGATATTAATATATTCTTTAGGAATCCATTTAACTCCTTAAAGCAAGCTGTAGAAAATACGCAATTAGAAATACAAGAAAAACAAGAGATGTTACATAAAATGAAATCAAATCCTGAAGTTTATCATGATTCTATCATGCTCTTTGAATTGAGATTGCGTCAATGTGAAGTAATTTTAAATATAGGTGATGATAATACCTATACAGATGTAGCTTTAGAAACAAGTGTAGAATAAAAGTAAAAGGGAGCAACTGTAATAAGTTGCTCTTTTTTCATATAGATTATTTTTCTGTTTCTTTAATTTTAGTTTGTACTTCGCCAGTTTTAATTTTATTGCTTTCTGAGAAACGTAATAAATCGCCTTCAATAATTTTGTCAGACATTCGTAATTCATTTTGTGCACGTTTAATGAGGGCTTGAGCTTCTTTTTTTGGTAAATCCACAATTTCACCCGTTATACGGTCGTAGAAAGTGTTGTTTTTGTATGCATACTTATCTGTAACGAAGCTACCATCACGTAAAACAACAAAGCCAGTATATTCATCTGAAAACATATCATGGCCAAAACGGATATCATTCGTAGAATCAACACCTAATAAATTTAGAATAGTAGGCTTCATATCGATTTGTCCCGTAGGCTTTGAAATAGTTTGACCTTCTGTTTGTCCAGGAATATGAATATATAAAGGTGTACGTTGTAAATTTAAAGTGTCAAATTCTGTTATTTGATCTTTTTCTAAAAACTGTGCCATTGCACGATTATGTTTTTCGGAAATGCCATAATGATCACCGTATAACACAATAATAGAATTATCGTAAAGCCCCTCGGCCTTTAGACGTTCAATAAATTTTTTAATGGATTCGTCTAAGTAACGTGCTGTTACGATGTAACGATCAAATACGCCATTACCAGAGTTGTATGGTTCAATGAATTTTGTATTTTCATCATACGTAAATGGATAATGGTTTGTTAAAGTAAGGAAACGAGCATAGAATGGTTGATTAACAGTTTTTAATATATCTACTGATTGATCAAAGTATTCGATATCTTTTAATCCCCAATTTAAATTTGTTTCTGGCGTGATTTTGTAATCAAGTTCATTATAGTAACGGTCATAACCAAGAGCGGAGTACATAATATTACGATTCCAAAATGTTGCGTTATTCGCATGAAATACAGAAGTGAAATAACCTTGCTGACGTAAAATTTCTGGAGTTGCAGTATAATCATTGTTACCGTGTGTAAAGAATACAGCTCCTCGATTTAATGGATACAACGACGTATCGATTAGAAATTCAGAATCAGATGTTTTCCCTTGACCAGTTTGATGGAAAAAGTTATCAAAGTAATAACTTTCATTTATGAATTCATTTAGGAATGGTGTAACTTCTTGCCCGTTCACTGATGCGCCTATTAAGAAGGTCTGCAAGGATTCAAGAGTGACGACAATAACGTTTTTTCCTTTCGCTGCACCAAACATATTAGGGTTTGGCTCGCTTTGGTTTGCTTTTACGTAGTTTTCAGTTTCTTGTAATTTACTACTATCAGCAAGTGCTTTTTGTGACCCAGCTTTTACTTGCAGTGTTAAGTCGTATACTTGGTGAGTATATAAGCCTAAATTTTTGACAAGCATGACTCGGTCGAATGATCTTGTTAATAATTCAGGGCGCTCTTTTTCTGCAAGATGTAGATTTGCAAAGAATACACCAATCGTTAAAAGAAAGTATAACAAGCGCGTAGAATGAGTTACACGTTCTGTTTTAAAGACCAATGATTTCTTTTTTAATAAAATAAAGAAGAAAACAATGTCTACGAATGCGAGTATAATTTTGTAGTTTAATATTTCTATAATACTGGCGCCTAATTGGCCAAAGTTTGAGGTTTGTCCAAGTACTGGTAATGTAACGAAATCACTATAAAAATCATAGAACATTACATTTCCAACAAGCACGATTGTTAATAAGAAATTAATACAGAGCGCTATATAATTTCGCTTTTCACCAGTTGCAAATAATGCTAATCCAATAAATGCTAATGATGCGGCTAGAGGGCTAATAAACAAAATGAGCTCTTGCGTTGAAGACTCGATTTTTAAATCAAAACTGAATCGCGTAATAAGATATGTTTTTAACCATACTGCTAAAGCCATTATTATAACAAAACTTATATTTTGCATTTGTAAATTTATTTTGTTATTCATTTTTACACCTTCTTTATATAATTTATTTAACTAAAGTTATATATTATGTTTTTATAACTATTAGAGTGTAATGAACCATTTAGACTTTGTTTTCTAAAGGGAATAATTTGAAGTATTCATATATATACAATGGGGATTTTTAAAGCGTAGTAGCATAAATATAACTCTTTTTGAGAAACGGGCAGAACAAGTCATAGTTGTAGTGAAATTGACTTATAGACATCCTACCATATTAAACACTATGATGATGTTACAAAATATCGAACAAATAAAGGTGAAAATGGATAGAGACTTTTAAAACTGTTGACATTCAATTTATTAGAATTGAATGCCAATCGTTTTAATTATACAGTTATATTACACATGTATTTTGTAAAATCCCGATTTTTTGTCGGTTAATCATTAGCTGGGAAGGATAGGGGGCTTATTAATATACTTTTACTATATGTAAGTAAAGTGTTTTGAAATTGAAAATATTTGACTGACATTTTAATGATAGAAATTAAATGTCAGATAAGTACTTTCCAACATACAGACCACTTGCAGCTGCTTGAGATAATGAATGCGTAACGCCTGAACAATCTCCAATTAAAAATAGCCCATGTATACTAGTTTCAAAATGATTATTAATTCTTATCGTAGGAGCATAGAACTTTCCATCAATTCCATATAGTAAAGTATGTTGATCGATAGGCTCTTGTATAAATTGTTCTAAACGGAATAAAAATTCTTTGAGCCCTTCAATATATAATTGAGGGATTTCTTGATTCAAATCTCCATAATCCCCCTGTAGTGTAGGCTGTATACGATTATGTTCCATGCTGTTTTCCACCGTAGGTTGTTTCTTTAGTAAGTCCTCTAAGCGCTGTATAACAATCCGATCTCGTCCTTGGTTAATGCCTTTAATAATTGAACTTGCGTATACATTTGCTTCTTTGAGAGTTGGAAAATAGCGAGGAATAAATAAAGTGAAATTTAGGTTAGAAGTGCCAGTTCCGTGTTCTCGAAAATTTTGACCGTCAGGCATAACTAAACCTTCTTCGTACTTTCGAATGATGCGTCCCTTTGGATTCATACAGTAAGTAGTTGCTGTGAAATGCTCACCTTGATAAGAAAGTTTTGTTTCAAAAGTATCTTTTAATATAGAACGTAATTGATGTTCTTTCATTTCTACTCTAATTCCTAAATCTACACGTGTTTGCTTCTGAGAAATATTTAGGGAACTGCACATTTCTTTTAACCAATCGGCCCCAGAGCGCCCAGTTGCAAATACTAGTTGCTTAGTTTGAACTGTTCCTTGATTTGTCTCTATTGTAAAATAATCTTCCTGTTTCAGAATATGTTGTACATCTATATGAAATTGGATCTTTATTTTCGTAAGTAAAAAGTCATAGAGCTGCTGAAAAATATTACTGGAAAGTGTAGTACCAAGATGTCTTACTTCTGTTGTTAGTATTTGTAAACCACACGCTTCAGCTCTCTTAGTGAGACTTGAATTTTCAGTAGAATATTTTGAAACCGAACTTCCACCAAACTGACATAGAATTTCATCTACTTCAGCCATGAGTTGTATAAAGCCCTCTTTACCGACTTTTTGCTCAAGTTCTCCGCCAAATCCGTTTGTATAATTAAATTTCCCTTCAGATTTTCCTAAACCACCAAACCCGAAATATTTATCACATGTAGTACAATTACACGCCTTTCCTTCGTCTAACGGACAATGGCGTTCTTCTAGCGTTTTACCTTTATCAAGAATTAAAACTTTTTTGTTACTTTTAGCTAGTGAATAAGCCATAAAAATGCTACTTACTCCAGCGCCGATAATCGTAACATCATACATATTCTTCCACCTGCTAACGAATAGTTTGTTTTTTATTTTTCTAGTGTATAACAATTTTATGAAGTTAAGAAATAGCTTTTATTAATAAAGTGAGAGTTTTTGAACTTGATGCTTTATTAATTTCTACGAGTGGTGGAGTAAATACAAAAATTTTTATTTGAAAGAAGAAACAGTTTAAAAAATAACTATGTCATATGATTAATAACATTTTACATAGAAAAAAACAGACCTTTTAAGTGAAGAGGTCTGTTAATGATTTTAAATCTTATTTAGCAAAAACATGGTTACCGATTACTGCTACTGTTTGACGTGTCGTAATCCACTTGTCTGTTGATGTTTTTGGATTGTAGAAATAAAGCCAGTCAGAATGTACTCCATTTGTGGAGATAGCCTCTTCTACAGCCATTTTTGCTTCTGCGCTTGCAGGCTGATTAATTCTTCCATCTGTAACAGGAGTAAATGCATATCCGTATTTAATAGGTTCATAAATAACGCCTGTTATTGTATTTGGAAAACCTTTTGCATTCACACGATTTAGTATAACTTTCGCTACTGCTACTTTTCCTTTATAGGATTCGCCACCTGCTTCAGCGGTAACTAAGCGTGCCATTAAGTCTTTTTCTTTTTGTGAAATGCTTGAGTTGATTTTTAAATGTTGTCCTGTATAAAGCTTATTTCCGACTGTATTGTTAATTTGTTTTATAGATTGGACAGTGACATTGTAACGCTTTGCTATCGATTCTAATGAATCTCCCGGTTGTACTTGATAAATAATTTGTCCAGAAATGTTCGCAGGCTTGGCGTTTTGAGGAACAGTGATTTCATTTGATTTCACGGACCCTGGAATATGTAACTGTTCGCCAATAAATGTTTGATCGTTTCCTTTATTATTAGCCTGTTTAATGGATTGTATTGAAACTCCGTATTGTTTGCTAATGCCCCAAAGTGTATCGTTCTTTTTTACTGTATGAATGGTAGAAGCTTCAGCTGTACTTTGACTACATACGAATGTAATTGCAGCCGCAGATAAAGGGATTATATGTTTGATTTTTAGTAATTTCATTGTAAATCCTCCTAAGAAAAAATTAAGGTGAAACTATTAAGTAATGTAGTTTGGAATGTATATATGCGTAATATATTAATGTAAGTATATTAGCACATATAAAATAAATAATCACTATAAGTTTCATATGCGTGTAGTGTAGAGTCCGAATATGAAATATTGCATATGAAAATACATTGAAGTTCATATTTCTGATTACTATAATCTATTTAGTAGAAAAGAAATACGTTACAGAAATAAAATCATTATATATTAATATAATGATTAATTATTATTAATAGGAGGATTAATGTAATGAAGATATTTCAAAAAGTGTGTGCGTCAACTGTAATCATTACAACACTTTTAGGAACAGGAGGTACTATCAATAGTGTACATGCTGATTCTATAGAACAGCAGATTAAATCAGGGATAGAACAAGAAACAGATAAGCAAATCATTGTGAAATTTAAAGCGGATTTGGATTTGCCATATGAAGATGGTATTGAAAAACAAATACAATCTCAAACGAATGATAAAGTAATAAAAGATCTTTTGACAGAATATCCAGATGTAACATTTACTCGTTTATTCACATCTGTAAGCCCGGAACAAATACAAAACCTTGAAGTGAAAGCACCTAATCATGTATCTACAAGTTTATTAAACTACTATATTCTTCAAAATCAAAATAGTGGGTATGAAGAAGAAATAGTAGATAAGTTAAAGGCATCTTCTTTAATAGAAGATGCGTATATGAAGAAACAAGAGAAAATAATGCCACCTGAAGTGCAATCATCAAGTGTAGCTCTTAATCCTAATAACAATCCTAGATTTAAAAAACAAGGTTATCTTGAAGCGGCCCCATACGGTATTAATGCGCCTTTCGCCTGGGGAATTCAAGGTGGTAATGGAAATGGTATCACTTTTGTTGATATGGAATACGGATGGTTATTAAATCATGAGGATTTATTACATCAAAAAATTGAATTAATGTCTGGAAGAAATATAGATCAGCATGTCGGTCATGGGACGTCTGTACTAGGAATTGTATCCTCTGAGGACAATGAAGTTGGGAATATTGGTATTGCGCCAAAAGCGAAAGCAAAGGTTATCTCTCAAATAAGAGATAACGGACAGTATAATACGGCTGATGGAATATTAAGCGCTGTAAATCAGTTAGAAGCTGGGGATGTTTTATTGTTAGAGGCGCAAGCATCTTTCGATGGATATGGTGATAAATATTTACCTGTTGAAGTACAGCCAGATATCTTTGATGCAATTCGTGCTGGTACAGATAAGGGAATTGTAATTATAGAGGCTGGAGCAAATGGGTGGAATGATTTAGACCAGTTCAAAGATAGAAAAGGTAAGCAAGTCTTAAATCGTAATAGTAAAGATTTTAAAGATTCGGGTGCAATTATGGTAGGAGCTGGCTCTTCATCTTTCCCTCATGAACGTATGTGGTTTTCGAATTATGGAAGCCGTATTGATGTGTACGGATGGGGAGAAAATGTAGATACAACTACAGCCGAGCAAAGTAGAAGTGCTGTAAATCTTTATACTTCAAGCTTTAGCGGAACATCTAGTGCTTCGCCAATTATTGCTGGGGCAGCGACTTTAGTACAAAGTATTGCTAAAGAAAATTTAGGACAACCATATAGACCTAGTGAACTAAGAGCAATATTAAGCAACCAGAGCACTGGAACAAAATCTAAAGATCCATATGCAGATAAAATTGGTGTTTTACCAGATTTGAAGTCTATACTAGTAAACTTAGGCTATGAACAAAGAAAACCAAACGGTGGGAATGAATTACAAGTAACAGAAAATGAACCAAATAATGAGCCTAGACAGGCAAATAAAGTTAACTTTCATACACCGGTGAAAGGAACGCTACATAATAGTGATAGAGTAGATGTTTTTACTTTCCAAATTGAATCGCCGGAAAATATTAATATTTCTCTACTAAATGAACAAAATATCGGAATGACATGGGTACTTCATCATGAATCAGATTTAAATAACTATGTAGCATATGGTGAAAATGAAGGAAATGTAGTTAAAGGAACTTATAATGCAAAGCCAGGTAAATATTATTTATACGTCTATAAATATGAGAATAAAGATGGTTCATACGTATTGAACATAAAATAAGTAAAAGGAACTTCAGATGAAGTTCCTTTAAATTTTTCTAATTTAGTATATGTGAATGATTTTTTAACTTTACTTCTATGCAATATTTCATATTGATGAAATGTTATTTATTTTTTATGAACTAGCTTATATTATATTCAATAAATTTGATATAAAAACAGAAAAAGAGAGGGATAATAATGAGCAATAAAAAGTTAATTTTGAAATTATTCATATGTAGTACAATATTTATCACATTTGTATTTGTTTTACATGATAAGAGAGTAGTTGCAGCTAGCTCTGTTAATGAGCTTGAAAATTGGTCAAAATGGATGCAACCTATACCTGATAATATCCCGTTATCACGAATTTCAATTCCAGGAACACACGATAGTGGAACGTTCAAGTTGCAAAATCCGATTAAGCAAGTATGGGGAATGACGCAAGAATATGATTTTCGCTATCAAATGGACCATGGAGCTCGCATTTTTGATATAAGAGGACGTTTAACAGATGATAATACGATAGTTCTTCATCATGGGCCATTATATCTTTATGTAACACTGCATGAATTCATAAACGAAGCGAAACAATTTTTAAAAGATAACCCGAGTGAAACGATTATTATGTCTTTAAAAAAAGAGTATGAGGATATGAAAGGGGCAGAAGGTCCATTTAGTAGTACGTTTGAAAAAAATTATTTTGTTGATCCTATCTTTTTAAAAACAGAAGGAAATATAAAACTTGGAGATGCTCGTGGGAAAATTGTACTACTAAAAAGATATAGTGGCAGTAATGAATCTGGAGGATATAATAATTTTTATTGGCCAGATAATGAGACGTTTACCACAACTGTAAACAAAAATGTAAATGTAACAGTACAAGATAAATATAAAGTGAGTTATGATGAGAAAGTAAAATCTATTAAAGATACAATCAATGAAACGATGAACAATAGCGAGGATTTAAATCATCTATATATTAATTTTACAAGCTTGTCTTCGGGTGGTACAGCATGGAACAGTCCATATTATTATGCGTCTTATATAAATCCCGAGATCGCGGCATATATTAAACAAGAGAATCCAAAAAGAGTTGGTTGGGTTATCCAAGATTATGTTAGTGATAAGTGGTCACCGATTCTCTATCAAGAAGTTATAAGAACTAATAAGTCGCTTTAATTTTTATCATAATTTCATAGAAACAATATAACTCTATTAAAAGTCTTGTGGGATTCCCATAAGACTTTTTAGTATTTGATAGTATGAGAATCAAGTTCTTCGAATATAATTATAAGATTAATAAAAAATGTCGATAAATGTCGATTGTTGTTGTAATATAAAACAAGTAAAATATAATATATAGATGGAGTGATTTTGTTGTCTTTTATTAAAAATAGTAAAATTGGAACGAAATTAAATGTGTTAGTCATTATATCGAGTTTAGCTTGTATTATGTTATCTTCACTCGGGTTTTTAGGGCTTCAAAAAGGTGAAAATGCATCTTCTAGTATGTATGAAGAAAGACTATTACCAATTGAATGGATAGGAATTGTAGAATCAAATTTTTACCATGTTAATATGAATTTTATGGAGATTATGATATCGAAAGATGAAAAAAGAATGAAAGAACTCATAATAGAAATGGATAAGACTAGAAAAGAAAATGATGAGCTGTTAAAACAATTTGAAACTAGAATTAGTTCTCATAAAGAAAAAGATTTGTATAATGCGTTTCAAAGTCAATTTAAAGATTTAAGAGTACAAATGAAAAAAGCACAGGATTTGGGACTGACTAATAATGAAGAAGCCTATAGCTATTATTTAAAAGAAATTGACCCTAATATGGAAAAAACAATTCAGTCTATTCGCGAACTTATTTTATATAATAATAATGCTGCTGAACAGCTACAAAAAGAGAATGTTAATAGTGTGAAAAATACAATCATAACATTTGTAATTATTTCATTTGTTGGAATCATAATAATCATTTTTATTGGTTTTATAACAAAAAATGCTATAAAAAAACCAATTGTATTATTACAAAAAGATATGGAACGAGTATCTGCTGGAGATTTAACAATTCGAACTTCTTATAAATCCGAGAACGAATTAGGCCATATTGTACAATCCTTTAATAGTATGTTAGATAACTTGCAACAATTAGTCGGTCAGGTGAAGGTTACGGCGAAAGAAGTGATTGTTTCAACTGAAAATATGCTACAAGAGACGAAAACGGCAGCACATATATCAAACGAGGTTGTTCGAACTACTTCTGAAATAAATAAAGAAATAGAGGGACAAGTGACTAGTATTCAAGAAAGTTCAACTTCAATGGAAGAAATTGCAACTGGTGTTCAAACAGTAGCTGAATCTTCAGCGATGGTTGCTGAAGTTGCTGTTGCAACAATAGACCAAGCAAATTCTGGTAGTGAAGTTATAAAACAATCTATTCATCAAATGAATAGCGTGAATGAAGTTGTCGAAGAAACTTCTAAGGTCATTGATAGACTTGTTACGCGTACACAACAAATTGAAGAAGCGTTAGATGTTATTACTAATATTGCGGAACAAACGAATTTACTTGCTTTAAATGCTGCAATTGAGGCAGCACGTGCTGGAGAAAATGGAAAAGGATTTGCAGTAGTTGCAGCTGAAGTAAGAGGTCTAGCTGAGAAATCTAAAACATCTGTAAATGATATAAATAATTTAATACGTTTTATACATCAAGATACAGAGGATACAGTTCATGTAATGAAAAAAGGTCAACAACAGGCTAGTGGTGGTAAAGAAGCAGCGCATAAGGCAGAACTCGCATTTTCATCTATTATGCAAGATATTAATAGAATAACGACCCAAATTCAAGAAGTGTCTGCTGCCACAGAAGAAATGTCTGCTGGGACAGAAGAAGTAAATGCCTCTTTGTCAATAGTTTCTGAAACTGCAACACAAGTCGCACAAGAAACGAATCGAACGGTACAATCAATTCAAGCACAAGCCACATTGATTCAAGAAATAACGACGAAATCTAATGAAATGAAAAAGAAAGTTGAAAATTTAGAAATGCTAATTTCACAATTCATTATTGAAGAATAAGTCTATTAACATTTATCCCGCTATTTGCCGGGCAGTAAGACCCCTACCTCAAAATTCAGAGGAAGCAAAGAAGTTAGGTAGGAGCCTGCTGCCCGTAAAAGCCCGATTGGTGAGGGCTGATTAAAGTTTCACTTTATCATTAGTATAAAATTTAAGATACTCAACATAGTGCTGTGTTGTACAATTCGAAAAAGGACCTTCATAGGTTCTTTTTTGTAAATGGTGTGAACGATACTTTTCATTATGAAAAAATCAAACTTTTAAATCGGATTAATTACAAGTGAAAAATGAATATAATTAACCTTGCGAAAAAGCAATTGGTCTTAAGTGATCAGTTGCTTTTTATTTTTAAAGTGGATGAGCAAAAAAACGCGAAAGTGGTTGGTCCGATTTTTACAAACATCTATTATGATAAGAGAAGAAAGGTAGTATGTTATCAACGTTTTAAAGAGGAAGGTTTTTATGTAAGTTCTTTAATTAAAATAGATGGGTCTTAGAGAGGTGAAAAGACAATGAGTTTTGCAATTTCACTAGTCGTTATTATTGTAATTGTATCGCTATTTGGGACTGTACTAGTTGCAAGAAACGTGGAGGATAATTATGGAAAGTCTACAAAGAGAAATGTGAAAAACTTATCTGCAATCTATATTCTTCTTCTTTTTGTTCTACTGGTTGGGGTAACATGGTATGTGGTAATGATTTGATAGTTTGTGAAAGAACTGAAATGAGAGTATGAAGTTGGAATTTCAGAAGCTATCGAGTAATCAGAAAGAGAACTATTTTGGATATATCCATTTACGGATAAGAAAATGTGACTAATTAATACTATTTTTACGGTGAATACTGTTAGTAAAAAATGAGGATAGTTCGTTTTGAAAGGAGGGAACTAGATGGAATGGAAACCAAATCGTGCAGATAAGACACCTGTATATAAACAAATTGCTGATTATATTGAAAGAGGCATTTCTTCAGGTGAATTTCCTTCTGATAGTAAGTTACCTTCTGAGCGTATGTTAGCAAAGGAATTACAGGTGAACCGGAGTACAATAGTAGCTGCGTATGAAGAATTAAAATCACTTGGAGTAGTAGAACGGCAAAAGGGAAGCGGAACACGGGTCAATACAGACATATGGGGTGTCTCACATAAACGAATACCGAACTGGGGTAGGTACGTGGAGGACGGATCATTCTTACCTAACGTACCACTCGTTCAACAAATTCGAACGGAAACACAAAAAGATGATTTAATTAATTTAGCAAGTGGTGAACTGTCACCAGAATTAATTCCAAGTGATAGATTTCGAACAATTTTGTCAGAGAAAACATTTATGGAAAACCTCGGTTATGACCATCCACTTGGAAATGAGATGTTGAGAAAAACAATTTCAGCACATGTTCAGCAATATAAACAAATTGAAGCAGATTCAAGCTCTATTCTTATTACGTCTGGAGCACAACAGGCGCTTAATCTTATCGTTCAATGTTTATTAAAACCTGGCGATGCGATCGCGATTGAAGATCCTTCGTATTGTTTTTCGCTTCCAATGTTTAAATCGGCCGGTTTAAACATATTTCATTTACCTGTTGATGAGCATGGAATGAATCCAGATGACTTAATCGATTTGCACAAAAAGCATCGCATTCGTATGGTGTTTTTGAATCCAGATTATCAAAATCCAACTGGAACTGTGCTTTCATTAGCGAGACGTAAAAAGATTTTAGAACTGTCTTCTGAATTTGGTATACCTATTGTAGAAGATGATCCGTATAGTTTAACTTCATTTAATGGAGAAGTGAATCCGACATTAAAATCAATGGATCAAAATGGGAATGTTCTTTATATAAGTTCATTATCAAAAATTGTTGCATCAGGATTACGTATTGGCTGGGTAATTGGTCCTACGCGCGTAATTGAGCGTTTAGCAGATGCAAAGCAACAAGTTGATTTTGGCCATAGTGTATTTACGCAGTGGGTAGCAAATCAGTTTTTAGAATCAAAGGATTTCCATACACACATTACGATACTTCGTGGACAATTGAAGCAAAGAAGAGATGAATTAATTGCAGAGCTTGAAGGAACATTGGGAGACCGAGTTGAATGTTTCGTGCCAGAGGGTGGAATACATGTATGGTGTAAAGTGAAAGGAAAGTTTGATGAATATAACTTATTAGGTAAATCTATACGGAATGGTGTCGCATTTGTTCCGGGCAGTGTTTTAGGTTCGAAAAATGAATATATACGATTTACGTTTGGTAGAGCGAATATAGAACAAATTCAAATTGGAATTAAACGGTTTGCCGACACGCTAAATGAGATTTCATAATATGGATATGTGATTGTAACTGGCATACTCATTAGTATACTAATACCGTATGGAACGAAATTTATTTTTTAAATGTAATGGAGATGATAACAATGACAACATGGTTTATAGTTACATTATTTGTTTTTGGAGCTATTAAAGTATTAGTTTCTAGCATGCCCACTTCTGTTGTAGAATCAATTATTAGTAAATTTGAATTGCATCAAAAGCTTGAGGCGGAAAATACTTCTATATCGATAGATGGAAAAAATATAGAGGGAGAAATGAAACTACAAGTTATTCATGAATTTAATGAGGCTTTGTTTTTAGATAAACATTATTTCCCACCGCACGGAGAAGGGATACCAATAGTCATTGATACGAAGAAAGGGAATAAAGAGATTAGATTTTCTCTATATAGCTATGAGGAACATGTTGATGTCATTAAGCAATATAAGAAGAAAGTCGTTGCCTATCGTTTACGCTCTAAAAGCCTTCAAACATTGGCACCATTAGCAATAACGGAAGAGTATGCTTAAGAAGGGACCTATAATGGTCTCTTTATTTTTTTATCCAATTATATACGTTCCAAATAAAAGAATGAAAAATCATATAACCAAATAAAGAATATGTATGGTTCCAATTCGCACTATGTACAAATAAACCTAAACTTTCAGCAATCTGCTCAAAAAGGCTAGCACAAATACCGATTGAAATAATAAATAAAATTCTAGAAACCTTAGATAATTTTTTTGAAATGTGTATAAAGATAACTGTTAAAATCGGCAGTACGAACAATGTAAAAGCTATATTAACCGAAAATGTGGATGAGAAGGGCCTAGCCGGAAAGGAATATATTTGTTTATTAACAAAAAAGGCATCTAAGCAAGTTCCAATAATAGAAGAGAGAAAGGTTGTAACTACTAATGCTAGAAACTCATTCTTCTTCTCGGAGGAGGACATTTTTCTTTGCGAGAATGGCGAGTTCAATTTTTTCGAGTGTTTTGCAGTAGTCTTCTGTAATTTGTCCATTTATATTTTCCTCCTTATCAACTAAGTAATTTACAACTTGCCAATCAGTAAACCAATCTTTATTGTCAACTTCTTCATGCTTCATATCTCGCCATGCATAGATGAGTGCAGGGCTGTATATGCGATAAGCATCATTTCGTAACTGGCATTTCTTTATTCGGCGCTTATAAAACTCACGGGAAAAAGATTCATTTACACTCGAAAATAAATGGGGCCAGTAATCTTTCCTAGATCCTGTATGCGGATGGTGTTGAGCCCAGCTTATTATTTGAGATAAAATATGTGTATCTCGAAATAATAATGAGTACAATCTTTTTCCAATTAATATCCGTTCATGTAAGGAAGTGAAATGTTTCATTGTATCACCAAATAGTAATACTTTTTGTTTCTTATCATTTTCGTAGAATGGGAAAAGGATATGATTAAACTGAAAGAAATCAAAGAGTTTAAATCCAATACTATTTAGTACAGTCTTTTTAAATTGTCCATTTTGAATCACTCTTTTTTCTAAGTAGTTTTGTTCATTAATAATAGTTGCAATCGCTAAAGTTTTTTTGTTACCTGTTTTCCAAAAATGGTTCCACATCGTTTCCATAAATGTAGAAACATTTAGGTGAGAAAGAAGGTGAAATAACTTTTGTGATCTCTTTACACTTTGTTCGTAAAGTAAAAATTGAGGATATACATCTTGGAAAATAAGCCAATTCCCTCTTTCTAAAAAAGAAAAAAATATGAATTGATCTTTTTCTGATAAAATTCTCGTATATAAATCGCCCTTTAAATCAGTCATATTCCAACCGCCGTTACGTGATACCATATGTCCAAGCAGTGCCCAATGTATTTCTGGATATTGAATGTAAAATTGGTAGTATGCGCGTGTTCTTGTAACATTATTTTTATTTAGTTGTTCTGTTTGTATTTTTATTTTGTTGATGATGAGTTGTTCTTCTTTCGTTAATTTATACATGGTGTCAGAAGGAATAAGCTTGCTTTTTTGTTTTAATTCATTTTTTACGTCGAATAGGGAGAGGGGCATTGCTTTGGAAGGTCCGTTATATGTATGATTTGAATTGCTTAGATCCATTCCGTTACCTCCCTTTTTCATAAATTTAAACATGATTATTGGCTATGAATCATTCTATTTATTTTATTACGAGTATAAGAAATAAATGAGCGGTGTTTTTTACAAGGAATTTATTTATCATGAAAACCGTATAAAAAATCTTACTGTTGTGAGATGAAATGAAAAACAGAAACTATGTTTAATAGTTTCTGTTTTTTTATTTTGTCAATTAAATGTAACAAACGACGATTATGATTTGAATCAATTGAAAATAATTCAATAAATATTATTTAAATTGAGATGTTTCGTAGGAGGAAAAAGAATGTTAAATAAAATAATTTTAATTACTGGTGGGACAGGTTCGTGGGGGCATGAACTTATAAAACAACTATTAGAAAAATCACCGAAAGAAATTAGAGTTTTTTCAAGAAATGAAACGGTTCAGTTTGAAATGCAGCAACAGTTTATAAATGATGATAGGTTAAAATTTATTATTGGAGATATTCGTGATAAAGATCAACTAGTCTATGCTTGCCAAGATGTACATTATGTGTTCCATCTTGCAGCTTTAAAACATGTTCCAGTATGTGAGTATTATCCTTATGAAGCTATAAAAACCAATATACATGGTACGCAAAATGTAATTGAAGCCTCTATACAGATGCAAGTTGAAAAAGTTATATATGTTTCAATGGATAAAGCAGCTGATCCATCAAATACGTATGGGATGACAAAAGCAATTGGTGAAAAATTAATGGTTCATGCGAATATACAAACGAAGAAAACAAAATTCATTTGTATTCGTGGTGGAAATGTTTTAGGAACGAGTGGAAGTGTAGTACCACTTTTTAAACAACAAATTAAAAAATCTTCACAAGTAGGGATTACCGATGCCAATATGACTAGATTTTTCTTAACAGTTGAAGATGCTGTTGGGTTGTTATTTAAAGCCGTATCTCAAGGTAGAGGCGGGGAAATCTTTGTTATGAAAATGCCGGCATGTAAAATAACAGATTTAGCAGAATTATTAATTGAAGATTCGGGAAAAGAAAACATTAAGGTAAAAGAGGTAGGGATAAGACCGGGTGAAAAATTAAGTGAAATGCTTCTATCTGAGGTAGAGAGTAAAACAAGTATAAGTTTTGATCAAAATTATTTTGTGGTACTACCGACTATTCCTATAGAAGGACTTCAAGAATATTATTCTAGCTATCCTCTAGTGGATGTGAAGAGTTTTAGTTCTCAACAAGAATTACTTGAAAAACATGAGGTGAAACAAATGCTATTAAAAGGAGGATTTTTGCGATGAAAAAAAATGCGAGCCTTTTGATAACTGGTGCAAATGGTTTCACAGGACGCCATGCTTGCCACTATTTTTTAGAGCAGGGCTTTCATGTAATTCCTATGTTTCAAAATCGTGCACATAGAGAAAAAATTAGAAATGGTATTACTTGTAATTTAACTAATAAGAGCGAAGTAATGAAGGTGATGAAACAAATAAAGCCAGACTACGTATTGCATTTAGCAGGAAGGAATTCGGTCATAGAATCTTGGACAGCTGCCCTTGAATATATAGAGATTAATGTAATAGGAACGTTATATTTATTAGAAGCAATTAAGCAAGAAGCCTCGCATTGTAGAACATTAGTTATAGGATCTGCTTTGCAAGCAAATAGTATGAACGAAATAAAAATTTCAAATCCATATAGTTTAAGTAAAACGATGCAAGTCATTATTGCAGAGGCTTGGGGAGGATTAATGGATTCAAATATTATCATTGCAAAGCCCTCAAATTTAATTGGTCCAGGAGTATCGAATGGTATTTGTTCGATTCTTGCAAAGAAAATGATAGAGATAGAATCAGGTACAAGTAAAGCTATTATCGAAGTAAACAGTTTGAAAGATAGTAGAGATTTTGTAGATGTACGTGATGCGGTCAAAGCGTATCATGTGTTATTACGAGATGGAATAAATGGAAAACAATATAATATCGGATCAGGAGTAAAACGGTCTTTATTAGATGTACTAGAACAATATAAAGAATTAACACAACTAAATTTTTTTATAGAGGAAACAGAGAAAAAAGGGAGCGACTCAAATGAGAGTTTAGCAATAGAGGAAATAAAAAAGTTAGGTTGGATCCCAGAAATTGAATTTCATCAATCATTAAAAGATGTACTTGAGTATGCGAAATGTAGTGACATCTACATGCAATGAAAAACAAAAAAGGATGTAAGAAATATATGAATGGTTATGAAGTAATAGATAATCAAAATACGCTATATCTTTCAATTGTTGATACGCAGGACTGGAGAGATGAAAAAGCGCATGTATTGCTTATTTATGAGGCAATACATAAATATCAAGCGTATGTAGAAGAAAAAAGGGTTAATCGAATAAAGTCAGCATTAGAGACGGAAACTAGGTATGTGATTCAAATCTTTGCTCAATACGAGTGTAGTGAGTATGGAAATGATTTTTATGAACTCATTAACGATCTTTTACAAGATATAGAGGTGGAGTTAAGGATTTATATAAAAAATAATAAGTTTATTTACATTTAAAAGGTAAAGAGAAAGCTAGATTTTTAATAATAAAGGTGGGTATAAGTTATGAGCAAAACGATTCTTTTTACTGGGGGCGGTACAGCCGGACACGTTATGATTAATATTGTATTAATTCCTAAATTTATAGAGAAAGGATGGAGAGTCGAGTATATTGGATCCAAAAATGGAATTGAAAAATCATTAGTGCAAAATGTTAAATACAATAGTGTTTCAACGGGCAAGCTTAGGAGATATTGGGATTGGGAGAATTTTAAAGATCCTTTTAAAATTATACGCGGTTGTTTACAAAGTTATAATTTAATTAAGAAAACAAAACCTGACGTTATCTTTTCAGCAGGAGGATTTGTTTCAGTTCCTGTAGCTATAGGAGCATGGTTAAATCGTGTGCCTATAATTATACGTGAACCAGATAGCACATTAGGGCTTGCCAACAAAATAGCATTACCTTTTGCTACAAAGCTATGCACAACATTTCCTCAGACAGGAGAAAATGTAAATAAGGAGAAGAAGGTTTATGTAGGACCAATTGTAAGGGAAGAAATTGAGAAGGGTAATGTATTACGAGGAAGAAGATATTGTGAATTTCAGCAAGATAAACCAGTATTATTAATTATGGGTGGGAGTCAAGGTGCTAAGTGGATAAATGATATGGTAAGGGAATGTTTAGATACAATACTATTAAACTTTAATATTATTCATATATGTGGTAAAGGGAAGATAGACCCATCTATTGGCACGGAGGGGTATATGCAATTTGAATATATAGGCGATGAGTTGCCGCATATACTAAATATGGCAAGTGTTGTAGTTTCAAGAGCGGGTTCTACTGCTATTTCTGAATTGTTATTTTTGAAGAAACCGATGTTGCTTATCCCGTTAACTAACAGTTCCAGTAGAGGAGATCAAGTTTTAAATGCTGAATATTTTTCACGGCAAGGATATGCGGAAGTTATACTCCAAGACAAAGTAAGTACGAATACATTTATACATGCAGTAAATAAGTTGTATACAAATAAGGATAAATATATTCAAAACATGAATGGATATAAGAAAACAAATGATGAGGGGATTCATCATTTAATAGATATAATAAATGAAGTGGTGAAGTAATAGAAATGTAAATAGGAAAACAAAAGGAAAGAAGGTATCTTCTTTCCTTTTTACTATATTTGTTCAAATTCATTATTATTTATTTCAATTGGCTATGTACTATGGGTGAATGCCGTTTTCTAATAGCTCAGTAAATGCATGAATATGAATAGGTTTACTGTAATAATAACCTTGAATAAACTGACATTTATTTTTTTGAAGGAAATTTACGTGCTCTTTCGTTTCTACACCTTCAGCAATGACAGACATTCCTAATGTATTTGCTAATGTGATGATTGTTTTAATAATTTCCATTCCATCATCACATGTTTCAGACATTGTAATAAATTCTCTCGGGATTTTTAACGTATCAATTGGATATAAAGGTAAGTAGGCTAGCGAAGAATAACCTGTACCAAAATCGTCAATTGAAATGTGAATCCCTAAACTTTTTAGTGTACGCAGTTTTATCAATGTTTCTCGCTCATCCATCATTGCAATTCGCTCTGTTAATTCAAGATCAAGAGAGCTTGCTGGTAAACCAGTATTTGTTAAAGTAGAAGAAATAGATTTTACAAAATCCTCTTGTTCAAATTCTTTAGCAGATAAATTTACACCTATTTTTAAATGTGAATATCCGAGTGCGTGCCAACGTTTCATTTGCTTACAAGCCTGCTCTAATGTCCATTTTCCTATTGAAATAATTTGTAGTGTTTCTTCTGCAATCGGAATAAATTCGTATGGAGAAATAATACCTAATTCAGGATGATTCCACCTAATTAAAGCTTCTGCACCGATAATTTTATTAGATTCACTATCAACTTGAGGTTGATACAAAAGGAACAATTCTTCATTTTGTAGAGCGTTTGGTAAATCTTTTTCTAATCGTAATCGTCTTTCAATTTTTTTAGCGATTACATCGTCATAAATAGAGACAGAGTTAAACTCTTTTGCTTTTGCATCATACATTGCAACATTAGCGTTTTTCAGAAGTGTAGCGGTATCGATTCCGGAATGTGGATAAATAGCGAGGCCGATACTCAGTGATAAAGTTAATTTATGCTCATGTATGATAAATGACTTTTTCATGCATTTAAATAATTGGTTACATAATTGGAATAAGTAATCTTCGTCAGTATAGTTTTCAATTATGATTGTAAATTCATCACCACCGATTCTTGAAAGATGAGCATGTGATGGAAGACATGATTCGAATCGCTTTGCTACTTCTTCTAATATGTAATCTCCTGACGAATGTCCAAGTGTATCGTTAATTGCTTTAAAGCGATCTAAATCTAAATATAATAATGCAAACTCGCTTTCTGTTATTTTAGCATTTTTTATAACTCTCTTTAATTTCTTATGGAAAAAGGCACGGTTCCCAATTTTCGTTACAGTGTCATGGAATGCTAAATATTTTATTTCTTCTTGCTGTTTTTTTAGTGCAGTAATATCTTTCATCATAATATAGCTTCCTGAAATTTGTCCGTCTATTATAATAGGAATGATTGTAACGTATAAAAAATAAGTAAAGCCATCTTTATATTGAGAACTAAGTTGTAAGAATGCCGATTCTTGTTGTTTCACTTTTTCTAATGCCAATGCTAGCTTATGCTTATCTTCATCTAAAATGATCGAAAAACAAGTTTCACCTAATAACTCATCCGTTGGTGCCCCAAGTAGTACACTCCCAGCCTTATTTACATTTAAGAATATTCCATTTAAATCAATGGTGAAGATAGGGTCAGGATGATATTCATATAATGATTTAAACTTTTGCTGTTTTTGAGAAAGAGCCTCTGATTTATGAACTAAATCAGACGTCCGTAAAGTAACTTTTTCTTCTAGTTGGGCATTAAATGCCTGCAAACGTTTTGTTAAGGAATTGTTTTGCATACGTACGATAGAATGACGAATGAGTACGAAAATAAAAGTAATACAATTTCCTGTAATGAGAGTTGAAGATGATGTTTGTTCTTTTAATGTAAACCCGATTAGTATTGCAACAGCAAGATAGGGAAATACAACTAAAGCTTTTTTTCCTATTATAGGGTTTACAAGGAAATAATTTTTATGGCTATTATGATCTTCTGAAATAGAGCCAGCTATTGCAATAAGTAATATAGGTATTCTATATAAAAGACGTAATAATATTATCGTTTCAGTTGATAAGTGGTTATTTAAGTAAAAATAAATATAGTTAAAAGTTGCAGAACTTATTAATACAAAAATAAAGATATAAATTTTCCGTTTGGAATTAAAAATTGTTGGACGGAAAAAGAGACTAACACCTAGCAGTAGAAATAATAAATCTGCAATTGGGTATAAAAATGAAAGGAAAACATCTCCTAGTGAAAGAGCGAATATATTTAAATTTGGTTGATTAAATAAATACCATTCTAATGTAAATATGGAAGTAAGCACTATGCATATATCACAAATAAAGAACGCTTTTTCCCATTTATTGCATTCCTTTAAGATTTTATAGCAGAAAGCGATAAGACAGAAAAGTAGAAAAAACATGTAAAATACATCAGAAACCGTAAAACGATGTATTGGAATTTCGAAGAAGCTATCTTGATATGTATATACTATTTTCCCTAATAAAAAACTACCAATTGCTATTGTAATACATATCCAAAACGGATTTGAACTGACTTTTTTAGAATATATAGAGTAAATCAGTGATACAAATGTAATGGCTTCAACGACAAGTGAAGCGAAGCGTACATCTGAATTTGAAAAATGAGTAGGGAACAGATAGAAAAACATAAAATAGATTGAATAGCATATTAATGTTCCGATTAATATACATAATTGTAAATTTTTATTTAATTTCAATGAAATCACCTTCTTTAATTATGCACTATGTTCGTTATATCTATACATAATAATATTATTTAAGAATTGTATCAGATTTCCTTATAAAAATCATGTTTATAAGGAAAGTGTTAAAGAGTGTAAGTATTCTTAAGGTTTAAAAAATATTGCGGTTGATAGTATAGACTGCATCAAGACTTTAAATAGAAATTGTATATTTAGTCATCCTTTGAATTGTAAAGTTTTTTTAGTGATTTGTAAGTGGAGATGCAAAATTGCATATAAAATGATGAGTATCTTTTTTTGGGGAGCTTTTTATTTTTAATCTGAAAATTAACATTTGTGAAAATGTTGAGAAAGGATATAAAATAAGAACGTGTATTCTTACAGAGTGGAATAGTATTACCACTAAATAGGGAGGTTTTTTATGATATATCGAATTAAAGATGCAGAAATATACTATGAAGTTGTGGGAGAGGGTAAACCGGTCATTATCATACATGGCTGCGCCCCTGACCATAGGTTAATGATGAAATGTATGGAATCAGTATTTCAGAAATATGAAGGTTATAAGCGAATATATATTGATTTACCTGGAATGGGAAAATCGAATGCTCCAAATTGGATAAATAGTTCAGATCGTATAATAGAAGTGCTTATCACATTTATTGAGGAAATCATTTCTACTGAAAAATTTTTATTGGTAGGAGAATCATATGGAGGCTATTTAGCCAAAGGTATACTTGCAAAGATGTTTGAGAGAGTTAGCGGATTACTATTAGTATGTCCTGTTGTTGTGGCGGAGCCAGAAAAAAGGATTCTTCCAGATAAACAGGTAATTGTACAAGATGAGGAATTTTTAAATACGCTCACTTCCACAGAAAGAGAGGAATTTTGTGAGTTAGCTGTAATAGCAAATGAATATACATATAAGCGATTTAAAGAAGAAATTAAGCCTGGGTTAGATGTTGCTAATGATGAATTTATTGAAAGGTTGCAAAAGAATTACTCTCTTACTATGGATTTTCAGCGTGAAAAATATGAAAATCCCGTTCTTTTACTGACTGGAAGACAAGATATATCAGTAGGTTATCAAAATATTATAGAAATTATTGAAGAATATCCAAGGGCAACATTAGCAGTGTTAGATATGGCAGGGCATAATTTGCAAATTGAGCAGCCTGAATTATTTGAGAGTTTAGTAGGAGAATGGATTAGACGAACAAATCAGCACAGTTTATAAAGTATTTTAGTATTACGCCTAAG
This sequence comes from Bacillus sp. SRB3LM, assembly GCF_015712745.1. Lineage (NCBI taxonomy): Bacteria > Bacillati > Bacillota > Bacilli > Caryophanales > Bacillaceae > Bacillus > Bacillus sp. SRB3LM. Next base: position 594,338 of record NZ_VWVQ01000008.1, on the reverse strand, counting down.
TGTTGAAATGGGATAAATGAACGTGATTTATTAACTTATCTCGCTATTTTCCTGTAAAAGCCCGATTAGTGAGGGCTAATTAAAGTTTCACTTTATAAAAAATTTTAAGGAGAAATTATGAGCACATATATTTATATGGTTAGACATGGTGAGTCACCAAAACTAGAAGGAAATGAAAGAATGCGCGGGTTAACTGAGAGGGGACATATGGATGCCCGTAGAGTAACTGACATATTAAAAGCGGAGAGGATTGATACTTTTATTTCCAGTCCTTATAATCGGGCTATGTTAACGATAGAGGAGTCAGCTAATTTCCATGAAAAAGAAATAGTAGTATATGAAAATCTTAAAGAGTGTATGTTTTCAAGTGAGGATCAGGTTATATCAGACAAAGAGGTGTACCCACTTGTACAGAAGATGTTCTCTAATCCGGACTTTGCACGAATGGAAGGAGAGTCATATGCACATTGCCAGAGAAGAGTAGTGAAAGTATTAAAAGAAATCTTATTGGATTTTCAAGGACGCAAAATTGTAATTGGTACACATGGGCTTGTCATGACATTAATGATAAATTATTTTGATAAACAATATGGTTTTGAATTTTTAATGAATACGTCAAAACCAGATATATATAAGATGGAGTTTAAAGAAGAACAATTAATGAATGTGGAGAGATTATGGAAAGAGGAATAAAATTAGTTGCATGGATTTTGTTGTAAAAGTTACTTTATAGCAAAATCTTTTTTTGAATAGAAAGTATCTTTATCAACTATTTTTAGAATGTTAAATCAATAAGTAATTATTCAGTATTTGAATAAAGTATGAGGAAATTGATTTAGGGAAACAATTTTAAATGTGTCAAAACTCCAAACGTTGGATTTATATTCAATATGAGAAAAAGATGTAGAATTTTGTCTTACTGTCTCCGTTTACTTTTCATTTCATTACATATAGGCTTTGTGGTGTAAGGGGGACATCACCTTTACGCAAAATCTATAAGGAGGTCATTGTAATGAAACAGATTAAAAAGTTTGCGGGAGTTGCTTTAGCGGGGACGATTGGATTAAGTGGACTACTGTTTTTAGAACCAAGTGTAAGCGTTGCGGAAGCACAGCAAGTGAAAGAGGAGAATTTCAATGTAATTGATGTATCAATGAATCTAAATGAATTATATGTATTAAGTGGCAGAAGCATTGATGTTCTTTCTGGAGATAAAGAAGCAATTCAGCTAAATAAATACACAATTAGTTTTAGTAAACCCGGGAAGTACGTTATAAGGGTAAATGGCTGTATTTATGACGATGTATATACTTTTATTGTGAATGAGTAGTATATATTCTAAAATTATGAGATAAAAAAACACCTTATTTGCGGTGAGAATCGTAAATAGGGTGTTTGATTTGTATTAAGTTGTAATTTAAATATGTTTACTAACTTTATCTTTGTTTTGTAAAGTATGTAAAAGTGTTTGAAATACCTTAAATGATTGCTGAAAGATTGGACTTTGAATAAAAGTGTATAGAAAAGTTACGATAAAAACAGGGCCACCGAGCATAAATCCAATAACTAGTACAATACATTCTACTATGATTCTAGCACGGCTAATAGATAGTCCTGTTTTGTCGGAAATAGTAAGCATGAATCCATCACGAGGTCCAGCGCCAATTCCAGCAGCAACATACATACCTCCCCCAATACCCGTAATGGCGATACCAGAAAATAAAATGAGTAAGTTTAACCATAAATAATCACTAGCGTTTGGAAGAATATTTGATTGTAAGAAAAAGTCCATAATCGGACCGATAAGTAGTGCATTTAAAAATGTTCCCACATTTATATATTTTCGATCTACTAGTAAAGAAATGAGAACGAGACATAACCCACATATGACACTCCACGTACCAATCGTCCATCCAAACTTTTGGTAGAGAGCCATATTTAAAACTTCCCAAGGATGTAAACCGAGAAATTTTACTTTGACTGCAAGAGCATTTCCAAGGCCAAAGAAAATTAATCCTAAGAAAAAAAGAAAATAGCGAAAGAGAGTTAGCCTCATCTTTAAAACCTCCCATATTTTATAATTATGTATGTTACCTGTTACGGTTTTAATGTACAAATATTATGTCTTTTTATCATTCGTTTAAAAATGTTAACAATGTAAATTAAATATACATCTTCACAGTCAAAAAAGTTAAAATATTTCGTTTTAAGGATTATAATGGAGGGAGAAACATAAAAGGGAGTGAATGAACTTGAAACAAGAACTTATTGAAAGATTTACGAGATATGTAAAAATTGATACGCAATCAAATGAAGAAAGCCATACAGTACCAACAACACCAGGACAAATTGAGTTTGGTAAGTTATTAGTGGAAGAGCTAAAAGAAATTGGGTTAACAGAAGTAACGATGGACGATAACGGGTATGTAATGGCAACACTTCCGGCTAATACCGATAAGGATGTTCCTGTAATCGGCTTTTTAGCACATTTAGATACAGCAACAGATTTTACAGGGGAAAATGTAAAACCACAAATTCATGAAAACTTTGACGGAAACGCAATTACGTTAAATGAAGAGCTAAATGTTGTGTTAACACCAGAACAATTTCCAGAGTTACCATCTTATAAAGGCCATACAATTATTACAACTGATGGTACGACACTTCTTGGAGCAGATGATAAAGCTGGTCTTACAGAAATTATGGTTGCAATGAACCATTTAATACATAATCCGCAAATTAAGCACGGGAAAATAAGAGTAGCATTTACACCGGATGAAGAAATTGGTCGTGGGCCAGCGCATTTTGATGTAGAGGCGTTTGGTGCATCATTTGCTTATACGATGGATGGAGGCCCATTAGGTGGTTTAGAGTATGAAAGTTTTAATGCTGCAGGTGCTAAGTTAACGTTTAACGGAACGAATACACATCCTGGAACAGCGAAAAATAAAATGCGCAATGCTACTAAACTGGCTATGGAGTTTAACGGGTATTTACCAGTAGAAGAGGCGCCAGAATATACAGAAGGCTATGAAGGATTCTATCATTTACTTTCTTTAAGTGGTGATGTTGAGCAAAGTAAAGCGTATTATATTATTCGAGACTTTGATCGTGAAAATTTTGAGGCGCGTAAAAATAACGTTGAAAATATTGTGAAGACTATGCAAGAAAAGTATGGCGAAGATGCAGTCGTTTTAGAAATGAATGATCAATACTATAACATGCTTGAAAAAATTGAACCGGTAAGAGAAATTGTTGATATTGCATATGAAGCAATGAAAAGTTTAGACATTGAACCGAATATTCATCCGATTCGCGGAGGCACAGATGGATCACAATTATCATATATGGGATTACCGACGCCGAATATTTTCACTGGTGGTGAAAATTATCACGGTAAATTTGAGTATGTTTCGGTAGATACTATGGAAAAAGCCGTTCAAGTTATTGTGGAAATTGCAAGACGTTTTGAGGAGCAAGCTTAAAAAAGAACCAAGTAGTACGAATGTGCTACTTGGGTTCTTTTAATATAGTACTCGCCACAAATAAAAAGTCGCATAAGACTCCCAATTAGCCCAGTTTGCCGCGAAATCTTTTATTTCATTTTTAGTCGGTTTATTTTCGGAACCTGTTATAAATTTAATTGCATTATGCAGACCAACATCATCAATTGGAAAAGCTGAAGGAAATCTTAAACAACGCATTAAAACGTAGTTGGCAGTCCATGGGCCTATACCATGGATAGCAGTTAATTGTTTCTCAGCAACTTTTACATCTTGTGTTTGCAGTAAATCCTCTTTTGATAGTTTTCTCTCTGTAATAAGCTTCGCAATACCGATTAAATATTCACATTTTCTAGTCGTCAGTTTTAGTTGTTGAAGATCTTCTACATGTAGATTTGCAATTGTTTCAGGTGATGGGAATATCCAATGTTTTCTACCGTCCCATTCTACATAACTTCCAAATTGCTCAACTAATCTTCTTTTTAGCGTATAAGCATATGTTAGGTTAATTTGTTGACCGATAATTCCCCAGGAAAGTGCCTCAAATAAGTCTGGAATACCTAAAGTACGAAGGCCATAATATTGTTCAATTGGTCCTTGAAGGAGTAAATCATGTTTAGCTAATGTATAAAAGGGGGTTAAATCAGTAGTTAAATCAAACCATTCTTTTACATAGTTAGCTACAGCTTCACGTATCGATTTTTCAGATGTATATGATTCTTCTAAACAACGTATTTGAATATTTCCATCTGTATTCACACTAATTTCAACTAAAGGATTTACATCTTGAACAGGGATAACTTTATAAATTTTGTTATCTTCAATATGGAACATACATTCATTATTAGAACGTGATAGATAACGTAAATTTTCTTGGAAACAAAATTCTTTTGGAACTGCTATAGATAATGCGCTATTATATTCTGCTGTCATATGAATTCCACCTGAAACTTTTCTAATGTAAGCAATTTTTTCTTCATTTCTAATCCGCCCCTAAATCCGGTTAGTTTCCCATTCTTCCCAATAACGCGGTGACAAGGAATGGTAATAAGAAGAGGGTTAGCAGCAATAGCAGAAGCAACGGCGCGCACAGCTTTAGGTTTTTGAATTCTTTCAGCAATTTCTGTATAAGAATAGGTCTTTCCATAAGGAATTTCACGTACCGAATTCCAAACAGATAATTGAAAATTAGTTCCATAAGCATCGATAGGAAATGTAAAAGTTTCTCGCTTGTTTTCTAAATACTCGATAACTTCTTGTTTATATATTTGCAAGTAATCTGGAGTATGAATCAATATATGTTGGGGCATATTTTTTCTAGCCCATATATTTAATTCTTCAAAGTTTTCGTCTTGTGATCCAATGAAACATAGTCCATTTTCAGTTGCAGCAATATGAAATCGCCAATTTTTATGTGTAAGTAGCGTCCAATATATATAATTATTTTTGTAGGAATTCATTATCGTATCCCTCTTTCATTTCGTTCTTTTTTCGATATTCAGTAGGAGTAAATCCGGTTTTCTTTTTAAATAAAGTTGCGAAATACTCTGGGTTTTCTATCCCGACAGCAGTACTAATTTCTTTAATAGATTGATTTGTGTGTAAAAGGTATTCGGTTGCTTTAAGAACCCTGAATTGTTGTATATATTCTATAGGAGTTAGCCCTATTATTCTTTTGAAAGTACGCTGTAAATGAAAAGGGCTACCGTGACACATTTCCGCAAGCATGTCGAGAGTTAAGGATTCGTCATAATGCTTTTCGATATAGTCTTTAATTTGTTCTACCCACTCTTCATTAGGTAAAGTGATCCCATTTGGCTTACAACGTTTGCACGGGCGAAAGTTTTCACTTAATGCTTGCTCTGCATGATGAAAAATTCGTACATTGTTTCTATTCGGTATTCTTGATTTGCATGATGGTCTGCAAAAGATTCCAGTTGATTTCACAGCATAAAAGAATTTGCTATCATAGGAAGAATCATTATGAATAATTGCTTGCCAATACTCATTTGTTAATGTAACTCCTTCATTGTGCAAAGAACATCACCTCTGAAATTAGTATAACCTGAATAAAGTCCGTATGTATGTATTCATAAATGTAAGAGCAAGATTACAAAGATGAAAATATGATTGTTTTTCTATTTTGTGATAGCATGAAATTTGGAAATAAACATCAAGAGGAGGGCTAAAAGTGAAGTTAATTTCATGGAATGTAAATGGTTTGCGAGCAGTTATCGCAAAAGGTGGATTTTTGGAATATCTCGAGGAATCAAGTGCTGATATATTTTGTCTACAAGAGATTAAATTACAAGAAGGGCAAATTGATTTAAATCTAGAGGGATATTATACATACTGGAATTATGCTGTGAAAAAAGGATATTCAGGAACGGCTATTTTTTCGAAGAAAGAACCGCTTTCAGTTACATATGGTTTAGACATTGAAGAGCATGATCAAGAAGGGCGACTTATTACTTTAGAATTCGAAGATTTTTATATGATAACGTTATATACACCAAATTCAAAACGTGGATTAGAACGATTAGATTACAGAATGAAATGGGAAGATGATTTCAGGTCCTATATCAAACGATTAGATGAGAAAAAACCAGTTATTTTTTGTGGAGACTTAAATGTTGCTCATAAAGAAATCGATTTGAAAAATCCAAAAAGTAATCGTAAAAACCCTGGATTCTCTGATGAGGAACGAGAGAAATTTTCATGTATTTTAGAAGAAGGATTTATTGATACGTATCGTTACCTTTATCCTGATCAAGAAGATGCATACTCGTGGTGGTCGTATCGTATGGGCGCGAGAGCGAAAAATATAGGATGGCGTTTAGATTATTTTGTTGTTTCGGAAAGAATGAAAGACCAAATAACAGAAGCGAAAATTAATACTGAAGTAATGGGATCAGACCATTGTCCAGTTGAATTACATATCAATTTCTAAAAAAAGAAGTATCTCCCTAATATTAGGGGAATACTTCTTTTTTTAATTCAGTTTGTTAAAATTTTTCAAATCATTCTTGAAATAATTGCATATTAAATATATACTTAGTAACGATAATCATTATCAATGAAAAGCGTTATCAATGGATGAGGTATAAAAGAATTATAGCTTAGGGGAAGTGAACGAGAATGAGTTCTGGATAGAATTATTAATCTAATGAAATATATATGTAAGACAAGATTCATATAGTTGAATTTTATTGAGAATATAGTTTGAAAATTCGAGAGGAGACATATAAAGATGAACAAGAAATTATTTACTTTAGGGATGGTTACAGTTTTAAGTGTAGGTTTAGCGGCATGTAATAGTGCGGATAAAACTTCAGGTGAGCAAAAACAACAGACAAAAGCTACGGAAACGAAAAAAGATGAAAAACGAAAAATTACATATTTAGGTAAAGAGTATACAGTGCCAGCAAAAGTAGATAAAATTGCGACAGCTAGTTTAGAGTCAATGGAAGATGCGGCAGTACTTGGAATTAAACCAGTTGGTGCCATTACTGTAGGTGGTAAATTACCAAAATATCTTGAAAAAGAGTTAGAAGGTGCTAAATCTGTTGGTGAGAAAATGCAACCAAATTTCGAAACATTACTACAATTAAAACCAGATGTTATTACATCGAGTACGAAATTCCCAGCAGAAACAGCTGAAAAGTTTACAAAAGTAGCTCCTACATTCCCGGTATCACACGTTTCAACAAATTGGGAAGATAACTTAAAGTTAATGGGAGAATTAACTGGTAAAAAAGATAAAGCAGAAAAAATTATTAAGGATTACAATTCGGATGCTGAAAAAGCAAAAGCAAAACTAGGAGATAAGTTAAAAGATAAAAAAGTACTTGTCATAAGACTAAGAGCAAATGAATTATTCCTATATCCAGAAGGAGTATACTTCAACCCTGTAATTTATAAAGATCTTGGACTAACTGCTCCAGAACAATTGAAAACTGTAAAAGCACAAGAGAAAATTTCATTTGAAAAACTTGCTGAACTTAACCCGGATTATATTTTCTTACAATATGAGGCAAGTGAAAATAAAAACCCGAAAGTGTTAGAAGAAATTGAAAGCAATCCAATTTGGCAAAGTATGAATGCTGCGAAGGAAAAGAAAGTATTTGTAAATGTCGTAGATCCAATGGCACAAGGTGGTACTGCTTGGAGTAAAACAGCATTCTTAAAAGAAGCAGTGAAAAATTTATCTAAATAATACAATAAGTAAGGTGCGTTGAATGATATGCAGAAAACAAATGCAGTACCAGTAACTATATTATGTATAGCACCCATACTCATCATATTTACAGTTATACTTTCGATTTTGTATGGGGCGAAAAGTATTGATGCTGAAACAGTGTGGAACGCATTATTTCATTTTGATTCAAGTGATGTAAATCATAATATTATTATTACTTCACGTTTACCAAGGGTAGTTGCAGCTCTTTTAGTCGGAGCATTTCTAGCCATATCAGGAGCACTTATGCAGGGGATGACAAGAAACTATCTTGCATCCCCTTCTATTATGGGTGTGACGGATGGTGCTGCCTTTGTTATTACGCTTAGCATGATTTTTCTTCCGGGAATGTCATCAATTGGTATGGTTGTATGTTCAATGATTGGTTCTGCACTAGGAGCTGGTATCGTGTTTGGTTTTGGTTCGCTCCTTCAAAATGGCTTATCACCAGTTAGGTTAGCGATTATAGGAACAGTTATTGGAACATTTTTAAGCAGTGTATCGGCTGCCATGGCTTCGTATTTTCAAATTTCTCAAAATGTTAGTTTTTGGTTTAATGCAAAGTTAGATCAAGTAGATCCTAATATAATTAAAATCACGATACCGTTTGGGATAATTGGAATAATTTTAGCGTTGTTAATATCAAAATCTATTACCATTCTTTCATTAGGCGAAGAGGTTTCTATTAATTTAGGACAGCGTACAAAACTAGTTAAAGCGATGGCAATTTTATCAGTTATCTTTTTAACAGGAACAGCAGTTGCTTTAGTGGGGAAAGTTGGTTTTGTAGGTTTAATTATTCCGCACATTACCCGCTTTATAATTGGGGTAGATTATAAGTGGATTTTGCCATGTGCAGGCATTATTGGCGGCGTTTTCTTAGCTTTATGTGATGTTTTAAGTAGGTTTGTAAATTATCCATTTGAAACGCCAATTGGAGTCGTAACATCTTTAATTGGAATTCCTTTCTTCCTTTACTTAATTCGTACAAGAGGAGGAGAGAGACATGCTTAAAAGTTCAAGTCAACGTTTCGGGATGACGATGGGGATTATTGTATTTTTAATACTATGTGCCACTTACATTAGTTTAACGAATGGTACGTTTGATATTACGATTACAGATGTATTTAAAACACTTTTTAGAATTGAACCAGTACCAGAACATGATTTAGTTATTTTTGAGTTTCGTCTTCCGCGTATTGTAATTGCTGGATTAGTAGGATTAGGCCTTGGTGTTGCAGGTGCCGTTATTCAAGGGATTACGAGAAATGGATTGGCAGACCCAGGTATTTTAGGAGTAAATGCCGGAGCAGGAACAGCGATCGTCATTTTTATGTTTTTCTTTCAAGGGCAATTAAAAAGCACAGACTGGGTTTCTATTATGATGATGCCAATGTTTGGTTTAGTAGGCGGATTAGGTGCAGCTATCATCATTTATCTGTTTTCTTGGAAAAACGGTAAGTTGGATTCGCAGCGACTTTTATTAACAGGCATTGCAATTGGGACAGGATTTGGAGCCTTTTCTATGTACTTATCACTCAAAATGAAGTCAACTGATTTCGAGATGGCTGCAGTGTGGGTGTCTGGAAGCATATATAGTGCGAACTGGAAGTATATTGTAGCTATGTTACCGTGGCTTATTATCTTAATTCCACTGATACAAAAGAAAGCTTATTTATTAGATTTATTTCAATTGGAAGAAACGAGTATTACAAGTTTAGGTGTTTCAGTAGAACGAGAGAAATCAATTTTACTATTAAGTAGTATCGGACTTGTGAGTGCATGTGTTGCTGTTTCAGGGAGTATCGGTTTTATTGGTTTAATGGCACCGCATATAGCGAAAAGGCTTGTCGGTATTCAGCATAAGCATATCATTCCTACGTGCGGCGTAATCGGAATGTTTCTTGTAATTACTTCAGACTTTATTGCGAAAACAGTTTTCACACCTGTAGAGCTACCAGTTGGAATCGTTATTTCTATTGTCGGTGTACCGTATTTCTTATATTTACTTTATAAGGCGAAAGCGTAAGAGGAGGAATAAAATTGAGTATTTTAAGTGCAAAAAATTTAGAAACAAGTTATGAAAAGCTTACAGTGTTTCGCGATTTAAATGTGGAAATACAAGAAGGAAAAGTAACGACAATTATAGGTCCAAACGGTTGCGGTAAATCGACATTGTTAAAAACAATGGGAAGAATTTTAAAACAAAAAAGCGGAAAAGTATATTTGCAAGGACAAGATTTACATACAATTCCAACGAAAGAAATTGCGAAGCAGTTAGCTTTACTCCCGCAAACTCCAATTGCGCCAGGTGAACTTAAAGTGGAAGAATTAATTTCTTATGGACGCTATCCACATCGAAATAACGTAAATAAGTTAACGACAAAAGATAAAGAAATGATTGATTGGGCATTAAATATAACGAAAACTTCTGAATTTCGAACGAGACAAATTGCAAATTTATCAGGAGGCCAAAGACAAAAGGTATGGCTAGCGATGGCATTAGCACAAGAAACAGAAGTGTTGCTATTAGACGAGCCAACAACATACCTTGATATGTCTCATCAATTAGATGTATTACAAATTGTGGAGAGATTAAATAAAGAACATAATTGTACGGTCGTAATGGTACTACACGATATTAACCATGCAGCAAGGTTTTCAGATGAGATTATTGCAATGAAGGAAGGGGAAATCGTTACAACTGGTATCCCAGAAGAAATCATTACAAATGAAGTGTTAAAAGAAGTATTTCATATTGATGCGCGTGTCATGATTGATCCGTATAATGGGTCTCCTGTTTGTTTTGGGTACGATAGCGTTGGACTTAAAGAAGAGAAAGTTGAAATATATGTAACGAGTTAAAAAGGGGGGATATAAGATGAATACTACGATTGAAAAACAGCAGATTATAACATCTAATACGGAACAGTGGAAAATGTATTCGAAAATAGAAGGTAAGGAATATCAAATTCATATTTCAAAACCGAGGCAGCCAGCACCAGAGTCGGGCTATCCTGTTATATACGTATTAGATGGCAATGCCTTTTTTCAAACATTCCATGAAGCGGTTAAAATACAATCAGTTAGAGCAGAGAAAACAGGTGTTTCACCAGCCATTATAGTAGGTATTGGTTATCCGATTGAAGGGGCATTTTCAGGTGAAGAAAGATGCTATGATTTTACGCCTAGCGTAATTTCAAAAGATGCGCCTTTAAAACCAGACGGTAAACCGTGGCCAAAAACAGGAGGAGCACATAATTTCTTTACTTTTATCGAAGAAGAATTAAAGCCGCAGATTGAAAAGAATTACGAGATTGATAAAAGAAAACAAACGTTATTTGGGCATTCACTAGGTGGTTTATTTGCTTTACATATACTATTCACAAACGCAAATGCTTTTCAAAATTATTTTATTAGTAGTCCATCTATTTGGTGGAATAACCAATCTGTTCTTGAAAAAGAAGAGAATCTTATAAATGAATTAAACAGTGCCAAGTTTGAAACGGGAGTGTTCCTTACAGTTGGGTCACTAGAACGAGAGCATATGGTTGTAGGGGCAAACGAATTATCAGAGCGCCTTTTCCAAGTAAAACACGATCAGTTTAGATTTACGTTTTATGAAGCTGAAGGGGAGAATCACGCATCTGTTGTGCCGACTTCTTTAAGTAAAGGGTTAAGATTTATTAGTCACGTATAATTTGGAATGATTGTCTAATAAAATGCAAACGAAAGGCTATGGAGAAATTCTCCATAGCCTTTCGTTTGTTCAAGTAGAATTGTCCTTTTTGAAAGTTTTGTTTCAACTTTTCGTCTAAAGAGACAAAAAGTTGTCACAATTCGTTCACAATTAGCATAAACATAAAATAGACGAAATGAACTTATTTCCAAAAAGGCTTAGTTCATTCCATTTATGATTAGTGGAGCTAAAAGAACGGATTAAAAGTTCACTATATTCTCAAGGAGGTAGATCGTATGAAAACTATTCTTGCTATCGCTGGGCTTATTTGGGTTTTATCACATGGCATTCCAATTTATGAGGGAGAACAAATTCGCAGTGCTCTAAATAAAAATTTTAATGAATATCACGTTATTGATCGGCAAGGTAATGTTGTGACAGTTCGTGTAAATGACTGTTTTCATACGGTAACCGTTGAAGGAACTTCAATAGTGAATGATACAAAAGTATGTGATCAGCAATAATTATATATGGAAAGAAAAAATTTCTAGATTAAATAGCTGAAAATTAAGTTTTTAATATTATAGACGAAGGATAAGCGGGGGCGGGTAATCCCCGCTTATTCTTGTTTCATTTTATTGAATTTTGATGAGAGATATAATGATTTTTTTGACAAAAGGAAAGGGTATACTGAAAATTGAGATTAAGAAGCTAATGTGTTGTTAAGAATAATCATAAAGCGTAAATATACTCTTATGGGGTATCATGCGTAGATATTTAATGCTATAATTGGTATACTCATAAAAAACAATTGTTTTATTGGATGAAGAGAAACTTTAAGAAGGTGATAATATGGATCATAAAGAGCATGAAGCAGTAACATATAGATCAGAAAAAGAAAAAGAACAGATTATAAATAGATTAAAGAGAATTGAAGGACAGGTCCGCGGTATTCAAAACATGATTGAAAATGATCGTTATTGCGTAGATATTTTAGTGCAAATTTCAGCGATTAATGCAGCGATGAAAAAAGTAGGAATGGGCGTTCTCAAAAATCATACGAGTCATTGTGTTTCAGGAGCTATTAAAAATGGAAATGGTGACGAAGCAATTGAAGAATTAATGACAGTATTTGAACGTTTTTCAAAAGCGTAAAAACAAGCTAGGATTTAACTGGCTTGTTTTTTTCTTTATCCTTGTAGGGGTGTGAAAAAGTGTGTGTAAAATAAACTTTCAGAAAAAAATTGAAAAATCATGACAAAAAACCATTGATTACCTTAGGGGGGTATGGTAAGATGAGGTTGTGATTAACAAACAATGAATAAACAAGAGGAGGATTTTAAATGGAACAGTTAACATTACAAGTTGAAGGTATGTCTTGTGGACATTGTGTAAATGCTATCGAAAGCAGTGTGAAAGAGCTAAACGGTGTTGAACAAGTGAAAGTTCAACTAGCAGAAGGAACTGTTGAAGTTACTATCAACTCGTCTGCCGTAACATTAAAAGATATCGTTGCTGTAATCGAAGATCAAGGATACGATGTGCAATAATTATTTTTAGATATGGAAATAAATCGTACTTTAAATGAAGTACGATTTATTTTGCTAATAATTATACCTCATAAGGGTATATAGAGGTGAGAGACATGAATGAAAAAAAAGAGGCCAATCTTCAAATATCAGGAATGACATGTGCGGCATGTGCAAATAGAATTGAAAAAGGTCTAAAAAAAGTAGAAGGTGTCCATGAGGCAAATGTAAATTTTGCGCTTGAAAAAACAAAAATAATATACGATTCAACTAAAACAAATCCGCAACAGTTTAAAGAAAAAGTTGAATCGTTAGGATATGGAATTGTAAGTGATAAAGCCGAATTTACTGTTTCAGGAATGACATGTGCAGCATGTTCAAATAGAGTTGAAAAGCGTTTAAATAAGTTAGATGGTGTGAACAAAGCGACAGTAAATTTTGCTTTAGAATCAGCTACAGTAGACTTTAATCCTGATGAAGTTAATGTAAATGAAATGAAGAGCGCGATTACGAAGCTAGGATATAAATTAGAAGTGAAACCAGATGATCAAGATGCATCAACTGATCATCGATTACAAGAAATTGAAAGACAAAAGAAGAAGTTTATTATTTCGTTTATTTTATCTTTCCCGTTACTTTGGGCAATGGTTAGTCATTTCTCATTTACGTCGTTTATTTATTTACCAGATATGTTAATGAATCCTTGGGTGCAACTAGCACTTGCAACTCCTGTTCAATTTATCATTGGTGGACAGTTTTATGTTGGGGCTTATAAAGCGTTACGTAATAAAAGTGCGAATATGGATGTTCTCGTGGCGCTTGGAACGTCGGCCGCTTATTTTTATAGTGTATATGTAAGTATTCAATCTATTGGTTCTTCGGAACATATGACAGATTTATATTTTGAAACAAGTGCGGTACTTATTACATTAATTATTTTAGGTAAATTATTTGAAGCGAAAGCAAAAGGGCGCTCATCAGAAGCAATTAAAAAATTGATGGGTTTACAAGCGAAGACAGCTACAGTTGTGCGAGATGGAACAGAAATAAAAATTTTGATTGAAGAAGTAGTAGCTGGTGATATCGTCTATGTAAAGCCTGGTGAAAAAATACCAGTAGATGGTGAAATTGTAGAAGGAAAGTCAGCAATTGATGAATCGATGTTAACGGGTGAAAGTATTCCTGTTGATAAGTCAATTGGGGACGTAGTAATAGGTTCGACAATAAATAAAAATGGCTTTTTAAAAGTGAAAGCAACTAAGGTAGGAAGAGATACTGCATTAGCTCAAATTATTAAAGTAGTAGAAGAGGCACAAGGTTCAAAAGCTCCTATTCAAAGGGTAGCAGATCAAATTTCAGGTATTTTCGTACCGGTTGTAGTTGTGATTGCGATTATCACATTTGCAGTATGGATGATATTTGTTACACCTGGTGATTTTGGCGGAGCACTTGAGAAAATGATAGCAGTACTTGTTATCGCTTGTCCATGTGCATTAGGTCTTGCAACGCCTACATCTATTATGGCAGGATCAGGAAGATCAGCAGAGTATGGTATTTTATTTAAAGGTGGAGAGCATTTAGAAGCAACGCACCGATTAGATACGGTTATTTTAGATAAAACGGGTACAGTGACAAATGGGAAGCCGGTGTTAACAGATGTAATTGTAGCAGATGGATTCAATGAAAATGAATTGCTTAGATTAGTAGGGGCAGCAGAAAGAAATTCTGAACATCCACTTGCAGAAGCGATTGTAGAAGGAATTAAAGAAAAGAAAATTGATATCCCAAGTTCAGAAACGTTTGAAGCGATTCCGGGATTTGGTATCGAATCAGTTGTAGAAGGAAAACACTTATTAATTGGTACACGTCGATTAATGAAGAAATTCAATATTGATATTGAAGAAGTTTCTAAATCAATGGGAGCGCTAGAACGAGAAGGAAAAACAGCAATGCTTATTGCAATTGATAAAGAATATGTTGGTATAGTTGCGGTTGCGGATACGGTGAAAGATACTTCAAAAGCAGCTATCGCAAGACTGAAAAAAATGGGTCTAGACGTTGTGATGATTACAGGAGATAATACACAAACTGCTCAGGCAATTGCAAAGCAAGTTGGTATTGATTACGTAATTGCAGAAGTATTGCCAGAAGGAAAAGCAGAAGAAGTGAAAAAACTGCAAGCAAATGGTAAGAAAGTAGCGATGGTTGGAGACGGGATAAATGATGCTCCTGCTCTTGCTACAGCGAACATTGGTATGGCAATTGGAACGGGAACGGATGTAGCGATGGAAGCAGCGGATATAACGTTAATCCGCGGTGACTTAAATAGTATTGCTGATGCGATCTTTATGAGTAAAATGACGATAAGAAATATTAAACAAAATTTATTCTGGGCATTAGCTTATAACGCGTTAGGAATTCCAATTGCGGCATTAGGTTTCTTAGCCCCTTGGGTTGCTGGAGCAGCGATGGCATTTAGTTCTGTATCCGTTGTATTAAATGCGTTACGATTACAAAGAGTTAAATTAAAATCTTAAAAAGCTGCATTAAGTAATTGAATAGAATTAAAAAAACAATACTTTAAATAAGTATTGTTTTTTTGTTCGTATAGAAATTAAAACGATATAATAAAGAAGAAATATGGAATCGTATATAGTAGAAAAGTTAAGAGGTAGTTTGGTAAGGAGACTTATATATGTTAAAAGATATTATAATTAGGACATTTCAGAAAGAAGATTTAGATCAAGTATTACAAATGTTCTATGAGACAGTTCATACGGTTAATGCAAAAGATTATAATGATTTACAGCTACAGGTGTGGGCACCGGATCAACTAGATAGAGAAAGCTGGTTAAAGTCTTTAGAGAAGAATATTAGTTATGTAGCGGATCATAACGGTATAATATTGGGATTTGGGGATTACAACGATGAGCATTACGTAGATCGTTTATTTACACATAAAGATCATCAAGGGAAAAGAGTCGCTTCATACATACTACAGAAGTTAGAAAAAGAAGCTGTGAAATTGGGGCATAGGGAGATATATACAGAGGCGAGCATTACCGCAAAACCTTTTTTTGAAAGTAAAGGTTTTATTTGCATAAAAGAACAAAAGAAACAGCATAATGGTCAGATATTTATTAATTATGTTATGAAAAAAATATCCTTCTCATAAATGAGAAGGATATTTTTCATTATTTTACAGCTTCTTTTAGTTCTTTACCAGCTTTGAAAGCAGGTACTTTAGAAGCTGCGATTTGCATTTCTTCACCAGTTTGTGGGTTACGGCCTGTACGAGCAGCTCTTTCGCGAACTTCGAATGTACCGAATCCGATAAGTTGTACCTTTTCACCAGCAGCTAAAGTGTTAGTGATTGATTCTACTACAGTTTGTACAACTACAGTAGCTTCTTTTTGAGAAATCTCAGCATTTTGTGCTACGTTTTTAATTAATTCTGTTTTGTTCATGTTTTTCACCTCATATGTAAATAATGCTATTTAAGTTGTTATTATAACGTATAAAACATTCGAGAACAAGTGTACGTACATATATTCGCAAAAAAAATGAAATTTGTAATATTTTTTTAGGGCACTTTATTGACATTCCATTTAAGCGGACAGAGATTTGTTCTTCATTTCAGTCTTCTCTTGATAAGAAGGTAGTTCCTTATTATAAGATATGAAGTAAGGTAGTGCTACAAATAACATACCACCTACTAAATTTCCAAAGAAAACAAAAATAAAGTTTGGAAAATATTCAGCCCAAGTGAAATGACCGGCAAAAATCGCGGCTGGGATGACAAACATATTGGCTACAACGTGTTGAAATCCAATCGCAACAAAAGTCATAACCGGGAACCAAATGCCGATAATCTTTCCGATAAATTCTTTACTTCCCATACTGAGCCAAACAGCTAAACAAACGAGCCAGTTACATCCGATTGCAGAAATAAATGCTTGCAATGGTGTATCGTGTAGTTTCGCTTGAGCGATAGAAATAGTTTTCGCTAAAAAAGCTCCTTCAGTTAAGCCAACGATATGACCGAAAAAGTAGGCTACAAATACAGCCCCTATGAAATTGCTAAATGTAACAATAACTAAATTTCGTATGAAATAAAATAAAGTAATTTTCTTTTGAAGCCAGGCCATAGAAACTGTCATCATGTTACCAGTTACTAGTTCACCGCCTGCAAGAATAACGAGAATAAGACCAATAGGGAATACAGCAGCGCCTAGAAAACTAGAAAATGATCCCCAATATTTTGGCATTGTCCCAATAACATGAATATCGAGTAAATATCCTAATGCGATAAAAGCACCACCAAAAAAACCAAGAATTAGCATAGGGAGCAATGATAAATGAGCTTTTTTCCTTCCTGAATTCGCAGCAAGTTCCGTAATTTCTTCTGGTGTAAATACAGACATGAATAACCCCTCCGTAATAAAATGATGGAATGAATAGAGAAAATTTTAAAAATCTATGTATTATAAAAATATGTTATGATTTCTGTATAAAATTGTCAAAGTGAATAGGGAGGGAATTACATATTAAGAACATTATTCATGTTGTCACATTAATGTAACAATAAGGATTTAAAGTGTTTCTAGAGGTGAAAACATGAATACGAATCATGTAAAAAAAGAACGAAAAAAATCAATCATAAAGATATTTATTATTAGTTTTATAAGTATATTAATGATACCAGTAAGTTTGTATTATTATGCGACAGAAATAGAACGAAAACTAGTAACAGTTACATGGAATGAAATAGAAGATTCTGCAATTCCTAAAGAATTTAATAATAAAAAAATATTACAGTTTTCAGATGTACATTTAGGACCACAGTTTACACTGAAGCAACTTGAACATTTAGTGGAGAAGATGAATGAATTACATCCAGATATAGTAGTTTTTACCGGAGATTTAATAGATAAATTTGGGTCTTATAGTGCGGAAAAAGAAGAAGCGAAGGCTATTTTGCAGAAAATTTACGCTCCCTTAGGGAAATATGCTGTGTTTGGGAATCATGATAGGGGTGGGGGCGGTAGTTTATTTTACAAAGAATATATGGAGGAAGCTGGTTTTTCTGTATTAGTAAATGAAGTGCAGAAAATTAAAGTGGAAAACGGCAAATATATTACAATATCAGGTTTGGATGATTTTCTATTAGGGAAGCCGCAAATAGATTCAACTTTAAAAAACTTGAAACAAAATGATTTCAACATGTTATTAGTACATGAGCCGGATGTTGTAACCAAAATAAATCGTTACCCGGTTGATCTTCAACTGTCAGGACATAGTCACGGAGGACAAGTCCAAATTCCTTTTGTAGGTCCGTTAATTACTACCAAACTAGCTGAGAGCTATGTTGAAGGTATGTATGAAGTAGAGGGGAAGAGTAAGCCGTTATATTTATATGTAAATCGTGGCATTGGGACTACTAGGATGCCTGTTAGATTTTGGAGTGTACCTGAACTTTCAGTTTTTGTGTTGAAGCAAAATAGTGAATAGAATAGTAGGAGGACTTTTAGAGAAAGTTCTCTTTTTTTATTGATTAAACACTGAATATTATGTAAATTTTGTTTAAAGTGTTAAATAAAGAAAGGGGAATTTCTATGATAGAAACATGGCATAAAGAATTGGAAAGTTTATATAACCAAATAGTTTCATGGCGAAGAGATTTTCATCAATATCCAGAGCTATCGTTTCAAGAAATAGAAACGCCGAGAAAAATAGCTGAAACCTTAAAAAGTTTTCATATTGATGTGAAAACAAATATCGGGGGCAGAGGAGTAATCGGCGTAATTGAAGGTGGAAGACCTGGGAAGACGATAGCGCTACGTGCTGATTTCGATGCACTACCTATCCAAGATGAAAAGCAAGTTTCATATAAATCAAAGATTCCTGGTGTAATGCACGCTTGTGGGCATGATGGACATACAGCAACACTTTTAGGAGTTGCAAAAATATTAAGTGACCATAGAGATCAGCTTTCTGGAAAAATAGTTCTTATACATCAACATGCAGAAGAGAAAGAACCTGGTGGGGCAATTGCCATGATTGAGGATGGTTGTTTAGAGGGAGTAGATGTTGTATTTGGTACACATTTATCTTCTCAAATGCCATTAGGAATTGTTGGTGCAAGAGCTGGAGCAATGATGGCAGCAGCTGATTCTTTTGAAGTGAAGGTTCAAGGGCGAGGTGGTCATGGAGGTATGCCGCATCATACTGTAGATACTATTATCGTCGCAACGCAAGTTATTAATCAATTACAACTTTTAGTTAGTAGAAAAGTAGATCCGCTTCAATCTGCAGTATTAACAGTAGGCACATTTTATGCTGGTCAAGCAGATAATATTATTGCAGATACTGCTACATTTACAGGGACCATTCGAACGCTAGATCCTGAAGTGAGAGAATATATGGAGAAGGAATTTAAACGAGTTGTTGAAGGGATTTGTCAGTCTCTTCATGCTGAAGTTAATATTCAATATAAACGAGGCTATCCAATATTAATAAATCATGTAGATGAAACACGTCATTTTATGACGGTTGCGGAACGTGATCTTGGCAGAGAACGGGTCATGGAAGTACCACCTATTATGGGGGGAGAAGATTTTGCATACTACTTAGAACATGTTCCTGGAGCATTTTTCTTCACAGGTGCGGGGAATGAAGAAATAGGAGCGACATATCCACATCATCATCCTCAATTTGATTTTGATGAACAAGCGATGTTAATTGGTGGTAAATTACTTTTAAGTCTTGTGAATAGTTATGTAAGAGATGAAAAAGAATCTTTTCATCATGTAGAAGTGAAAAAGTAATTTACATAAATAAAAAACAACAACAATAGGCCCTATAACCTATTGTTGTTTTTTATTATTTATGCAAGGAAAGACCATCAAAATATGTTCTATAGTTACTAGAGAATTCAAAGTTGTTTTTTGCATCCCAATTAATAGACCAAGACATTAGGCCGCGGAATGCAGGATAGCCACTCTGGTTAGAAAGTTTATACTTTCCTCCGAACGGAACGCCTTTAATGATATAATTTAAAGCTTTTTTCATTTCAGTTGGCGAAATGTATCCACCACTTGGAGCTGCCGCCGGTGCTGCTGGAATCCCAATCATGACTTGATCTGAACGAAGAGCTGGGAAAATGTTATTTGGATTACCACCTACAGGAAAACCATGTAAGAGCATATCTGCCATAGCGACTTCGTAGTCTGCAGTACCTTGATTGTAGTTATTACCGTCCATTCCAATCCCGCTACCAGCATTGTAGTGTTGAACGTGAATGTATGTTAGTTTATCTTTCACTCCGTAAATAATCGGTAAATATGCACCCCAGATACTTCCGTATGCGCTATAACCGCCTTGAACATAAGCTGTTTCAGGAGCCATGCTTAATAGAAAATCTGGACCATAATGATCTGAGATTGTTCGAATAGCTGATATAAGATTTACGATTTGGGGAGTAGTTGGGTTTTTGAAATTAGTGTCATTTCCGTTTAAATAAATACCTGATTCAAGGTCAATATCTATTCCATCAAAACCGTATTTATCGATTAGAGATTGTATGGAATTAATAAAACGTTGCTTAGCGGCATTGTCAGGAAGTAAAACGACTCCATTTTGTCCACCTATTGAAAGAACTACTTTCTTTCCTTTACTTTTTAAATAAGAAATATCTGATTTGAAGTCTGCATCTGTACCATACACAGGAGAAAATTCAACAGTGGAACGATCACCACCAGTTTCACCAAAAGATACATTGATTACATCCCATTTTGGTGAAACGTCTTTTAATTTAATAATGCCAGTACCGTTATCAAAGTTATGCCAGTATCCAACGAGTAATTTTGAACCTAAATTGTTTGCTGCTTGTGCTTGGAAAGGGGATAGCGGTAGAAGTAAGAACATTACTAAAATACAACAAAAAAATTTGAACTTGTTTAACATATCAACACTCCTATACAAAAAGTTGTCTAGATGTATAATCTTGTTTATTTAATAATATCTGAAAGTTCTTTCTTTTGTAAGAGGACTATAATTTTCTCAACAATTGTGTATAGGAAAGTATTAAACCTAATGTAATAATTTTTGAAGGAGGTTGAATTGTAATTGTTAAATTCAGAATATTTTGATATATTTTAAAGTATAGGACAAAATCTTTCGCACAGTACTCTTACATAAATTTCAAAATTTAGTTTGGAAGGGGATGTACAAGATTTGGATAAAAATCTAAAGAAAGACCTCAAAATACGCCACATTACAATGATCTCAATTGGCGGCGTAATAGGGGCTGGTTTGTTTGTTGGAAGTGGTGCAGTTGTACATTCGGCAGGACCAGGTTCTATCGTTTCATATGCATTAGCAGGACTTCTAGTCATTTTCGTCATGAGAATGCTAGGAGAAATGGCAGCTGTTAATCCGACAAGTGGTTCATTTGCAACGTATGCAAGAGAAGCGATTGGTCCTTGGGCGGGTTATACAATAGGCTGGTTATACTGGTTTTTCTGGGTAATTGTTATTGCAATAGAAGCCACAGCAGGTGCTGGTATTATCCAATATTGGATTCCACAAATACCGCTTTGGTTATTAAGTTTAATATTAACAATTTTATTAACGCTGACGAACGTTTTTTCGGTAAAATCATTTGGAGAGTTTGAATATTGGTTTTCTTTTATTAAAGTAATAAGTATTGTTTTGTTCCTTTGTCTAGGTCTTGCTGTTATTTTAGGATTTGTTCCAGGAACAGAAGCACCCGGCACTTCGAATTTAATTGGACAAGGTGGATTTATGCCAAACGGTATAAGTTCGGTATTGCTTGGAATTACTGTCGTTATATTTTCATTTATGGGATCAGAGATTGTAGCAGTAGCAGCAGGTGAATCTGCAGAACCTGTAAAAGCAGTAAAAACAGCAACAAACAGTGTGATTTGGCGTATTCTTGTATTTTTTATTGGGTCTATAGCGGTAGTTGTTACACTACTGCCATGGAATTCAGCAAACATATTAAAAAGTCCATTTGTAGCTGTACTTGAACATATAGGAATACCAGCGGCAGCGCAAATTATGAATTTTATCGTTTTAACAGCTGTGCTTTCTTGCTTAAATTCAGGATTATATACAAATTCAAGAATGCTTTTTTCAATGGCAGAAAGAGGAGATGCTCCAAAGTCATTTTTAAAATTGAACAGTAGTGGTGTTCCAGTTCGGGCCGTTTTATTCGGAACGTTCTTCGCTTATATTGGAGTTGTGTTTAGTTACATTTCTCCAGATAAAGTCTTTTTGTTTTTAGTGAATGCATCTGGCGGGATTGCGCTACTAGTTTATCTCGTTATTGCAGTTTCGCATTTAAAGATGCGTAAAAAAATGGGGAAAGTAGAACAACAAAATTTGAAAGTGAAAATGTGGCTTTTTCCGTATGTAACGTATGTTACAATTGCTGCTATTATAGCAGTTTTAGTTGCGATGTTCGCAATTGATACTTTACGTTCACAAGCACTTTTAACAATGTTTGTTACAGTTCTTATAATACTTTCTTATTTTATTTTTAATAGAAATAAAAATAGCACAGTTTTGAATCCTAAAAGTAAGAATGAGGAATCTGTTCGATTCTAATTTTCTTATTTTCGAAGAGAGTTACACCCAATCATTGCTATAAAAGAATCATATATAATCATAGAAACAAGTAATTACTATTGTCATAGTGAATATAAACTTTTTTCTTGACTTTTTATACGAAGGCGAGCAAAATGGTAAAAAAGGAAGGGGGGGGATGATGATGGAAGAGTATGTATTAGAGCTGTATAACCTGTTATATACAACAGAATGGCAAGATATTGTTTCGTTTCTAGGAATCGTATTTTGCATGAAAATTGTAATTGTATATATGGAAGAGCAAGGTATGTTCTATTCCTTCTCATCTCCGTTCGATGTGCAGAGCGAGCCGTTGCTAAACTATGCCAATGTGAATTACGAACAATTTCCTTTTGTAGTTTTCTTTATGATTCGATTTATTACAGCAATTGTAAGGAAAAAGGAAAGTGACGATGAAGAGTGCCACTCAACTTGTAATATAGTGAATGTTTTTTAAGCTAAATACAAGGAGGAGATTTATATGTGGTTTCGATTTCTTATGATTGGTTTCTTTTCATTAACAGCAATTTCTTTAATGGGATATCAAGTGTCTGAAATTTTTCAAGCATATAGCGATACATTTTTTAACAAAAACTAATCGCATTGCTATTTGAATAATAAAGCGATAAAATCCTTCTTAAGAAGTTTTATTAAGAAGGATTTTTTTCTTTGTTTTGTCTTGCTGTGTCAAACTATTGTCACATTTACACTGTGAATAGTATGTTAAAATAGTGAGGTTACGTATACATATTTGAAGGAAGAGGGAGTGACCATTTTGGTGGATCAATCAACAAATCAGAAAAGCTATGCTCCTATTGTGATAACGCTTTCTGTAATTGTAAATGCGATTATATTATTTTTGTTCTTTGGACCTGTTGGCTATGAAGGAGAAGTACATTTTGATGTAACGATTTTACCAATGTTAAACGCGATTTTTAATAGCTTTACGTTCGTATTTTTATTAGCAGCGTTATTCTCTATTATTAAAAAGAATGTGAAAATGCATCGTGGTTTCATCCTTGCAGCATTTACAACAACTTTACTATTTTGTGTGTCGTATTTATCGTATCATTACTTAGCACCGGCAACACATTTTGGCGGAGAAGGATTCATTAAATATGTGTATTTCATCATTTTAATTACACATATTATCCTAGCAGCAATTATCGTACCACTTGCATTGTTTGCGCTTGTATTTGGTTTTACAAATCAATTAACACGTCACCGTAAAATTGTACGTTGGACGATGCCGATTTGGTTATATGTAAGTTTATCTGGTGTTATTGTTTACTTAATGATCTCACCTTATTACCAATAAAAAAATCTCAGCCTGTAGGCTGGGATTTTTTTATTAAGCAAATATTTTTGTGAAATGAAAAAAATATGGTATACAAAAGTATAGTTGCTTTTCATATAGAAGGGATGGTAAAGAAATATGCAAAACTTTGTATTTCGTAATCCAACGAAACTTATTTTCGGTAAAGGTCAATTAGAGCAGTTAAAAACTGAAATTCCACAGTTCGGTAAAAAAGTTCTTCTCGTATACGGGGGAGGCAGCATTAAAAGAAACGGTATTTATGATAATGTAATTTCTATTTTAAAGGATATAAATGCAGAAGTATTTGAATTGACAGGTGTTGAACCGAATCCACGTGTATCAACTGTAAAGAAAGGGATTCAAATTTGTAAAGAGAATGGTGTTGAATTTATTTTAGCAGTTGGTGGAGGAAGTGTGATCGACTGTACGAAGGCAATTGCAGCTGGTAGTAAGTACGATGGAGATGTATGGGATATTGTAACGAAAAAAACATTTGCTAATGAGGCATTACCATTTGGTACTGTACTTACTCTTGCAGCAACAGGATCTGAAATGAATGCAGGCTCGGTAATTACAAACTGGGAAACGAATGAAAAGTATGGATGGGGAAGCCCAGTTACATTCCCGCAGTTTTCAATTTTAGATCCAGTTCATACTGCATCTGTACCGAGAGATCAAACGATTTATGGTATGGTAGATATTATGTCACATGTATTAGAACAATATTTCCATCATGGAACGAATACAGAACTACAAGATTGTTATTGTGAATCTGTTTTAAGAACAGTCATTGAAACAGCACCTAAGCTTTTAAGTGATTTAGAAAATTATGAGCATAGGGAAACAATTTTATATTGCGGAACGATGGCGTTAAATGGCATTTTAGCGATGGGAGTAAGAGGTGACTGGGCAACTCATAATATTGAACATGCAGTTTCTGCTGTTCATGATATACCGCATGGAGGTGGCCTTGCGATTTTATTCCCGAACTGGATGAAACATGTTGTAGAGGAAAATGTAAGTCGTTTTAAACAGTTCGCTATTCGTGTATTTGATATAGAAACAGATGGCAAAACAGATAAAGAAGTGGCATTAGAAGGAATTGAGGCATTGCGTCAATTTTGGACTTCAATTGAGGCACCAGTAACATTGTCTGATTACGCTATTGGAGAAAGTGAAATTGATATAATGGCTAATAAAGCGATGGCGTATGGTGAATTTGGTAACTTTAAAAAATTAAATAAAGATGATGTTCTAAGTATATATAAAGCTTCTTTATAAGTGAATTTAGAAAAGAAACCTATTTGATTGTTTGATCGAATAGGTTTCTTTTTTGATGTTTATAAACGTTTGTGGATGTTTTTGATTATTTTTGATTGTTTATGGTTGATTTTTGTGACCGTTTTCATTATACTGTAATCAAAGAAGAGGTGAATAAAATGTTAACTCCTGAACGTCATCAAATGATATTACAACTTGTAAAAGAACAGAAAGTTGTAAAATTACAGCAATTAGTTGAAAGAACAGAAAGCTCTGAGTCGACAATTCGCCGTGATTTAGCACAATTGGAAAAGCAAAGGTTATTAAAAAGAGTTCATGGTGGTGCTGCTGTTTTAACAGGAAAAGGGAAAGAACCAACGATGGTTGAAAAATCATCCAAAAACATTCAAATAAAACAACAAATTGCTAATTATGCGGCTAGCGTTGTTGACCAAGGTGATTGTATTTATTTAGATGCAGGAAGTACAACATTTGAAATGATTCCATTTTTAATAAATAAAGATGTTACTGTCGTTACGAATGGACTTATGCATATTGAAGCTTTAGTTGAAAATAATATTCGTGCGTATTTACTAGGCGGAATGATGAAGAGTAGGACGAAAGCTTTAATCGGTGCTATGGCACAGGAAAGTATGCAGAAGTATCGTTTTGATAAATGTTTTTTAGGTGCAAATGGTGTACATGAACAGCTTGGCTTTACAACGCCAGATCCAGAAGAAGCGCTCTTAAAACAAATGGCATTAACATTAGCAAACGAAGGATATTTCTTAATTGATGAAAGTAAGTTTTCAGAAGTTGCATTTGCGAAAATTGCAAATGTTGAAGATGCAAATATTATTACAAACCATTTAGAAATTGATTTAGAAAAATATAAAAGACAAACCAATGTAATTGAGGCTGATAAAAAATGATCTATACAGTTACTTTAAACCCATCTATTGATTATGTAGTGCAAGTTTCTTCTTTTGATTTAGGAACAATAAATCGAGCGGAGAAAGATATGAAGTTTCCTGGAGGAAAAGGCATTAATGTTTCTCGTGTTCTTCAGCGTTTAGGTGTTAAAAATATAGCACTTGGATTTACTGGTGGATTTACTGGTCAATTTATTAAAGAGGTATTACAGACGGAAGGTGTAACAACAAACTTCGTCCAAGTAGATGAAGATACTCGCATTAATGTGAAAATAAAAGGGGAAGAAGAAACAGAATTAAATGGCCAAGGTCCTATTGTAACAAAAGAGCAGTTCGAACAGTTAATGAAAAAAATTGAGAGTATGCAACCTGGAGATTGTGTTGTACTTGCTGGGAGTGTACCAGTTTCTATTCCAAGTACCTTTTACGAATCAATTGCTGCGTTTGGAGCTGAAAAAGGTATTCGTGTAGTAGTAGATGCAAGTGGAAGTGCACTGCAACATGTAATTAAAAATAAGCCATTTTTAATTAAGCCAAACCACCATGAACTTGGTGAGTTGTTTGGAGTGGAGCTTTCAACAGTAGAGGACGTTTTACCTTATGGAAGAAAATTAATTAAACAAGGTGTAAAACACGTTATCGTATCGATGGCTGGAGAGGGAGCTTTATTATTTACGGCAGAAGGTATATATGAAGCGACTGTTCCAAAAGGTGTTGTAATTAATTCAGTTGGGGCCGGAGATTCTCTTGTTGCAGGGTTTGTAGGCAAATATGAACAGACAAAAGATATTGAAAAGGCATTTCAATACGGCGTTGCAACAGGGAGTGCAACAGCATTTTCAGCTGATTTATGTAAGAAGGAAAAAGTAGAAGAATTATTGTCGCAAGTAATTGTAGCTAAGCGATAGGGGGAAGCAGCATATGAAAATTACAGAGCTATTAAAAAGGGATACAGTCATTATGGATTTGACAGCTTCAAATAAAGAAGCTGTCATAGATGAATTAGTTGAGAAATTAAACGGGGCAAATCGTTTAAATAGTAAAATGGAATTTAAAGAAGCTATTTTAAAGCGGGAGTCCCAAAGTACGACGGGAATAGGGGAAGGTATTGCAATACCTCATGCGAAGACAAAGGCTGTTAAACAACCATCGATTTGTTTTGGCAGAAGTGTAAGCGGTATCAATTATGAGTCGCTTGACGGACAGCCAGCACACTTATTCTTTATGATTGCTGCAAGTGAAGGAGCGAATAATACTCATTTAGAAACGTTGTCTCGTTTATCGACATTATTAATGGATGAAGGGTTTCGCAAGCAACTATTAGAAGCGAAGGATGAAAGTGAGCTTCTTCAACTATTTGATGAAAAAGAGAATGAAAAAGAAGAAGAGATTGAAGTTGCAAAACCAGAAGGAAATGAACCGTACGTACTTGCTGTTACAGCTTGTCCAACTGGAATCGCTCACACATATATGGCAGCGGATAGCTTAAAAGCAAAAGCGACAGAGTTAGGAATAGCGATTAAAGTTGAAACAAATGGATCAACGGGTATTAAAAACGGTTTAACGAAAGAGGATATTGAACGTGCAACAGCTATTATTGTTGCGGCGGATAAACAAGTAGAAATGAATCGTTTTGCTGGTAAACATGTCATTCAAGTGCCAGTTGCTGATGGGATTCGAAAAACGGAAAATCTGCTTAAACGAGCTGTCAAACAAGATGCACCAATCTTTAAAGGTGTAAAAGAGGACGGGAAGTCAGAAAGTATTGAGGGAGAAAAGGGATTAGGAATTTATAAGCATTTAATGAGCGGTGTAAGTAATATGCTTCCATTCGTTGTTGGTGGCGGGATTTTAATAGCGCTAGCGTTTTCGTTTGGTGGTATAAAGGCGGAAGGTCCTTTAGCTGAATTGTTCATGTCAATTGGTGGAGGAAAAACAGGTGCGTTTTTATTCCTTGTACCAATTTTAGCTGGATTTATTGCAAGTTCTATTGCTGATCGTCCTGGTTTTATGCCTGGTGTTGTAGGTGGATTTTTAGCGGCGAATGCGAATGCGGGATTTTTAGGTGGATTAATTGCTGGTTTCTTAGCTGGATATGTTGTTTTAGGGTTGAAAAGATTATTTTCAGGACTACCAGTACAATTAGAAGGAATTAAACCTGTATTGTTATATCCAGTCTTTGGATTATTGATTACAGGAGTTGTAATGCAAAAAGTAGTAATTCCGCCTGTAGTAGCATTAAATGAAATGTTGACAGGGTGGTTAAATGGTTTAAACGGTACGAATGCTATATTACTAGGTCTTATTTTAGGTGGTATGATGGCAATTGATATGGGGGGTCCAATTAATAAAGCGGCATTTACGTTTGGTATTGCTGCAATAGAAGCGCAGAATTTTGGAGTGCACTCAGCAGTTATGGCTGGTGGTATGGTACCGCCACTTACGATTGCATTCGCAACTACATTCTTTAAATCAAAGTTTACAGAAGCGGAACGTAAGTCTGGTTTAACAAATTATATTATGGGAGCATCATTCATTACAGAAGGTGCGATTCCGTTTGCAGCTGCAGATCCGGTTCGAGTAATCGTAAGTTGTGTTGTTGGTTCAAGTATTGCAGGGGCGTTATCTATGTTATTCCAAATTACATTACCGGCACCGCATGGTGGATTATTTGTAATAGCGTTAGTAAATAAACCGTTACTATATATTTTCTCTATATTAATTGGAACAATTGTCTCGGCTATTATGCTAGGTGTTTGGAAAAAGAAAGTTCAATAACAAATGAAAATAGAGCAGTTTTTAGTAGCTGCTCTCTTTTTATTACAAAAAAATAGGTTAACAATTGAATATTGATGTTTTTTAGTAAAAGATGTAATGAATCGTGAATTTTTTGTAACAAAAAAGTAACACTGTAATTTTTTCTGGAAAAAGTTCTTGCGCTCGTATATGAAAAATATATGAACACCATTGGAAATTGTATTAGAAATACATTTTATTAATATGGGAATTTATGTTACAACTCGTTAATCGTATATTACGAATGCTTTGTAATTGTGTGATTTCCGAAAATTCTAAAAATCTGTTGCTATAATAAAAATACGAAAACAAAGCAAATGGAGGCTATTCATGAAAAAATTATTAGGTATAGCAACAGCAGCAGTTTTTGGTCTTGGGATTTTTGCGGGTTCTGCTAAAGCGGAAACAATTGTAACAACAGACGTATTAAATGTTAGAGAAAACCCAAATGTAGAGTCAAAGCTTGTAGGTAAAGTGTTAAGTGGGAATACACTAGATGTTATAAATACAGAAAATGGATGGACAAAAATTAAGTTGAACGGTAAGGAAGCGTTTGTAAGTGCTGAGTTTACAAAGAGCACATATTATGTAACGGCGGGTGTATTAAATGTTCGTGCTGGAGCGAATACTGATTCTGAAATTTTAGGTAAACTTAATAAAGATGATGTGATTGAAACGACGAATCATGTTCAAAATGAATGGTTACAATTCGACTACAATGGAAAAGTCGGATATGTTCACGTGCCATTTTTAACAGGAACGGCACCTGTAATTGAAAAGAAAGAGGTTGTAGCTCAAGAAGAAGCGCCAGCTAGAACAAATACGCCGGTTAAAAATAATACAGTAGTTAAGAATAAAGAGTCTATTAAGAAGGTAGAATCAAGTAAACCTGTGGTAAAAGAAAAACCGGCTGCAAAACCAGTTGTAAAATCTACTGAAACAAGTGCGCCTGCTGGTGGTCGTGAAATTACGGTAGAAGCGACGGCATATACAGCAGATCCGAGTGAGAATGGTTCGTATGGTGGTCGTGTATTAACTGCAATGGGGCATGATTTAACAGCAAATCCAAATATGAAAGTAATTGCTGTTGATCCGAAAGTAATTCCGCTTGGATCAAAAGTATGGGTAGAAGGGTATGGAGAAGCGATTGCTGGAGACACTGGTGGTGCGATTAAAGGAAATCGTATTGATGTATTGGTCGGTTCAGATGGTAGTGCTAATAGCTGGGGGCGCAAATCTGTAAAAGTGAAAGTTATACAATAGGTTATCGATATTAATATAAAAAGCGGTTGCTTGAATTTATGTAAGCAACCGCTTTTTATGGGTTATTGAAAAGGATAAATAGTTTTACCTGTAATAATTTTATATGCACTGCAAAATTGCGTTTGTATATATTCTGTATTTTCATTTTCTGGATGTAATGTTGTTTCATGGAGAGTAGAATGAAAAGCCCGTAGTAAACAATTTAGGGCGAAGTATAACTCCTCTTGTGAACAATTTTGTTCTTTTGTAGAAGTAGCTAAAATGAGGTCTTTTGTCAAAGATGAAAAATTGATGGTGGATTGTTTCATAGTTAACTCATCCTCTCGAAACTATTTTTATCATGTATATGCAGAATTGGACAAACTATGTTCTTTTTATATATAATTTCATGTACCAAAATGAAAGAACTTGCAATCATGCCGTTAAAATTGGTAAGATTGGGTATAATCAATAGATGGAGTATATTACATAAAGAGAGTTGAATGATATGGGAGAAGTGCAACGTGAAAAAGTTGCTGTCATCATTGGACCAACTGCTGTTGGAAAGACAAAGTTAAGTATCGATCTTGCTAAAGCGTTGAACGGTGAAATTATTAGTGGTGATTCCATGCAGATCTATCGAACGATGGATATTGGAACTGCAAAGGTAACAAAAGCAGAGATGGACGGAATTCCACATTATATGGTCGATATAAAAAATCCGGAAGATTCATTTTCTGTCGCGGAATTTCAAGAACGTGTTCGCAAGCATATTCGAGAAATTACAGAACGTGGTAAATTACCAATTATAGTTGGTGGGACCGGTCTTTATATACAATCTGTTTTATTCGATTATCAGTTTACAGATGATGCTGGTGATGTGATATACCGAGAGCAAATGGAAAAGTTAGCTTTAGAACGCGGTGTGGAATATGTACATAAAAAATTGCAAGAAGTAGATCCAGAAAGTGCGGAGCGTATTCATGCAAATAATGCACGACGTGTCATTCGGGCGTTAGAAATTTTCCACACGACGGGTGAAAAAATGAGTGACCAAATTGAGAAACAAGAAAAAGAGTTACTCTATGATGTTTCATTAATTGGCTTGACAATGGATCGAGAAATGCTATACGATCGCATTAACTTACGAGTGGATTTGATGATGGAACAAGGCCTATTAGAGGAAGTAGAAGGGCTGTATAATAGAGGGATACGAGATTGTCAATCTATTCAAGCGATTGGATATAAAGAAATCTATGATTATTTTGAGAATCGAGCCTCTTTAGAAGATGCGGTATCACAATTAAAGACGAATTCGCGTCGTTATGCAAAACGTCAATTAACGTGGTTCCGTAATAAAATGGACGTCACGTGGTTTGATGTTACAGACGGTGAAAAAACGTCAGAAATTTTACGATACATAGAAGGAAAGTTACAAGTAAAGTCGAATAATAGTAAGTAGAGAAAAAGAGGAGGATTCGACATGAAGCAATCAATCAATATTCAAGATCAGTTTTTAAATCAACTCCGTAAAGAAAATACGTTTGTTACGCTGTACTTATTAAATGGTTTCCAGCTTCGTGGACTAATTAAAGGATTTGATAATTTTACAGTCCTGCTGGAAACAGAAGGTAAGCAACAGCTTATTTATAAACATGCAATTTCTACATTTGTACCACAAAAAAATGTTTCAATTGAATTAGAATAGTAATGAATTATTGTACATAACAAAAAAGAGCGAGTTTTGAAGTGACCCCTAAAAGTTAGACACGGTTATTTCATTAGGCAGCTTGATAAAAATGAGTTCGGTATTGTACCGGACTCATTTTTAATTTTGCCTTAATCCGTTTCGTATTATAATAATCTATATATTTTTCTAATTCTATTTTAAAGTGCTCTACATTTTCAAATTCTTTTATGTAGAGGAACTCCGACTTCATAATCCCAAAGAAATTTTCTATTACTGCGTTGTCGTAACAGTTTCCTTTTCGAGACATACTCTGTACGATACCCCTTGATTCAAGTGTGCGGACGTATTGACTCATTTGATAATGCCATCCTTGATCCGAATGCATTAGTAGCTGGTGGTTTTCAGGTAAACGTTCTAATGCTTTCTCTAACATCTCTGAAACAAGTGAATACGTCGGTCTAGAACCAATTGTATAGGTAATAATTTCACCATTATACAAGTCTAATACAGGTGATACATACAGTTTCTCTCCAAACAATTTAAACTCTGTGATGTCCGTTACCCATTTTTGATTCGGGGCATCTGTATAAAAATTACGCTCTAAAATATTAGGTGCAATTTTACCGACTTTCCCTTTATAGGATTTCTATTTCTTCATACGCACAACACACTTTAATCCAAGCTCTTTCATAATGCGCTGAACCTTTTTGTGATTCACTTTCTGATCACGATTCGTTAACTCATCACGAATGCGACGGTAGCCATAACGACCTTCATTTTCCTCATAAATCGCTTTAATTTCAGCTTTCAAATCGGCATCTTGATCCGGACGATTCATTTTCTTTACTAAATCATAATACGTACTCCGTGGAATACCAGCTAGCTCCACGAGTGCCTTCACCGAATATTTATGCCTTAATTCATAGACTACTTGCGCCTTGTCTTGCTTCGTGATTTTTCCTTGTTTTGAACTAAGGCATTCAACTTTTTTAAGTACTCATTTTCCATTTCAAGCTGTTTAATACGTGCTTCAAGTGCTTCGACTGACCCGTCAGCTAAAGTTTGTTTTAATTGTTTATTTGAATCTTTTTTCATGGATGGACGCCCCTTTTTTTTAGATTGAAGGGCATCAATTCCTTGTGTTTCGAGCTGTTTTTTCCAAACAGAAATCGTTGAAGGGGCAGGAATGTTAAAGATAGCTGCCGTCTCAAATAAGGACATACCGTTTTCAATCATAAAGTTTAGTACGTCTAGTTTAAATTGTTGTGTGTAATTTGTACATCGTTTTAGAAAAGCTTCTATACCATTTTGTTTATATTGGTTTACCCAATTCAAAATAATTGTGTCACTTATACCAATCGATTTACCCATTTCTCGATAACTTTCATTTCCGTTCAAATAACGTAGAACGATTTGTATTTTTTCATCAGCTGTAAATTTAGCCATAGAAAAACTGCACCCCAATTGTTAGACTGTGTCTAACAATTGGGGTGCAGTTCACTTTTGGTTGCTCTTTTTTATATGAACATGGTTTATTCATATGTATTGATCGTGTAAAAAAAGCATATATATGAAAAATGAATATACAAAGTATATAACAATATCTGATGAATTGGTCATTTTGAGAAAATAAGGAGTGGGATGCGGATGGATAGCTCTTCTAATAGTACTTTATCAAATGGGAAAGAAGAAGTAGAGAAGATTGAATACATTAAAATGGATTTAAAAAAACGTATTTAATGTGATGATCAAGGGAAGATCGGCTAAAAAAGTTAAAGGAATTTCTCAACGACAGAACGCTTCTTTTTTAGTTTATTAAAAAGAAGGACGGATGTATGGATATTGAAGAACCTGTATAGGAGATTTGAAACAGTTGGAGGGGAATGGGGGAATGAAAATGGAACTAACAAAGCTTGAGAAAGCTATGGTTATTAGTACATTCATTACAGCGTTGGGCAGAGAGGAATTGGAGATGTGTATAGATGAATATTCACTAGAACAGCTGGAGGAGGAACTAGAAGAGATATTGTATGAATCAACCTTAAAACAAATGATGGTGGCTGGGAGAAGTGGAATTAACAAAATTATTCAAGAGTTATTAGGAGATAGTTGATAAATACCAATGAATTTATATAAAACGAAACAATAAAAGTATAAACTCTACGACAGTGGTGAGTAGAGGAGACTCCATGAGCAAGTAAAGAATTGTTCCAACTATGAGCGGCGGTGTAAGAAGATACAGCGCGTTGTCCATCATAGAATAAAACTAGAACATCATCCGGAATTTGCATTAAAAATAGAAAGTCTTAAAACAGTTTGTGTGGATTTTCATAATAAAGAATACGATTGAATATTCAAAAAGAAATTTAACAAATGGGAACATGATGAAAAATGGTGAAAAAGAATCGGCAATAACAATACCCTTCTTAAAATATTTTATCAAAAAATGATTTAAGAGGTACCAGAGGAGGCAGGCAACTGTCAGGTTATTTTCGAAATTACGCACGTAGGTGGCATTTAACCGTATATATGAATATTGTTGAGTTTTAAAAATGGTATTAACAACTGTTTAGTTTCTATCATAGGGTATTAAGGACCAAATTATAATTTGGTGTAAACAAGGATAAAAAACTGTAAAGAAAAAGGGAGGATAACCTATGTCACAGCCTAATATGCCAAACATTACCCCAAATATATCTTTAACACGAGATGACGTGGTGAATTTATTGCTGGCTTCTATTGCACTGGAAGAGATGGGGTTATCACATATTATTAATGCGGAAGGATAAAAAATTCAATTCGCTTTAGGAACTTTGCCAGGGCAGACGAGGCCTGGGGGGACTTTGCAAGATATTTTAGCGGTCAATCAGAGTGTACAAAGCATGATGGAGACGCTGTTTAAAAAAGAAATGATATTGATGCCCTAGTACAGGTAAATGCTTCTATTCCATTTGATAATGTTGATATTGTAGGATTAGATATTATGTATCCGGCAAATGATGGCATAATAATGTTAAGTGGAAACCAAAGTTATTTAGTATTATATGCTTTACAAACAGCTTTAACTACATAGCCAGTTGCAGGGGCGCTTTATCTTGATACAGTGGAAATACCAGATAGTAAAACTGTCATAAGTTCATCCACACTTGTAAATCAAACCATTATCCGTACAGGTCCTGGTACACACCAACTTGAACTAAGGATTACGCAAAGTACTAATAATCCAGCGAGTGTTGAAAAGGATATAACTAGTTTACAAGTAATAAGGCTTTCTTGATATTTCAACGAATAAACTTGCAAATTATCCAAAGAAAATAATATGTTTATTTATTATCAATTCGCAACTTGTTATACAATGATTAAATAACCTGAGAAAGAGTTGGAACTTACTTTACAATCAATGGTATTAGATGTTCCTTATCCGGCGTTTAGCTGTCGAATGTGGGAACATTTTTTTCGAAAGGGACATATAGAAACAGCTATTTTTTGGTATGAGCGGCTTAAACAAAAATATTATCTAATTGATATGCTTAGTCGGTGGTAAATCAGGCATACTACAAATGGGGTCCTTATCAAAAATTGACTATGCATTATTAATTTTTAGATAATAAGAAAAAAGCGTATTTTCATGAACAGCAGGTGCAATTTTACCAAAATAGAGTGGAAAAATAGAGCGAGCCCTTTTATTTTGATAGTGTTTTGTAAAATACTGGATTGATGGGAAGTTTGTTTAAATGAATAATAATACAATTCTGCCAATTTTACGAATAAGGCCGTATATTTCTTAATTAGAATTACA
Source organism: Bacillus sp. SRB3LM (assembly GCF_015712745.1). Lineage (NCBI taxonomy): Bacteria > Bacillati > Bacillota > Bacilli > Caryophanales > Bacillaceae > Bacillus > Bacillus sp. SRB3LM. The sequence continues at coordinate 558,705 of NZ_VWVQ01000008.1, read as the reverse complement.
TATAGACAAAGAAATGTTTAAACCCCTAAAAGTGCGGTGTTAATCTATTCTATATAGACTGTTGAATCTTATCTGTTTTTTGCATGGAAATAATATGTTTCTGGATCTTCATAATTGTGAACGTATTTCATAAGGATTCTCCTTTTATTTAAGTGCGTACCTTGGTAATGTAAATTCTTTTTTTATATGGATCGGGAGTTCAACTACTACTAATATTATAGATTTTGCACATTTTATATACTATATGCTGTTCCAATTAGCGATTGTTTAGTTTAGTAAGGTGTTTTTTTCACCCTTTATTGTGTTGTTTATCCAGTTAGAACCGTAATTTTTCTTCGGTTCTTCTATATCTTTTCTATATGGTTCAAAGTCTCTTGATTTTTGAATTTGTCTGGGGCTTGTATTATGTGAAAAGATACATTGAAATGTTAGTTCGTTTTCCTGTATTTCTTCATGTCCTTCAGGAGGAATGAAAATTCTATTAGCAATCATAAAATGATTCTATATAGTTTTAGGATGGAATGGCTATTCTAGAATAAATGAAGTAAGATTTTATCCCGCATTCAGGAGCAGTAAGATTCCTAATTCAGAATTCAGGGAAACAAAGAAATTAGATATGGGGGAAGAATCCCTCCAGGATTAAAGGTATACCTTATTATAGATAATTTAGGCATTGCAACCATTTTTGTTGTGTGTAAAACAAGTAGAAGCATAAATGTAAACAAAGACAAAACGGTACAAGTTAACCCGCTTTATCTTTGTTTTATATGGAGTTAAGTAATAATTAATGAAAACAATCCCGATATTAGTTATGTTTAGAAAATCAAGATAAAGATGAAAAGGATATTTGTGTGATGGAATTGTTATTCGTATTATATGTAAAATGAAGTGCTCGTATACAAAAAATGGTTATCAAAACCATTTTAAGTGTAAGTATGATAAAATGTAGGTGATATGTGTTGGTAAGTATTCTAATTTGGTTTTCTTGCCGAATTAAAATTTTTCTTTTAGTAGAAAAAAGATAAACCATAGCAAGGACTACTAATTAATTTAATTCTTGACTCCAGGAAAACAAGAGAGTGCTTGTATCCGTGTAATTCACCTTTATTTTGAATAGAAATATAATTCTATCTATAGTGCTTAAAACTTTCACAAATTCTGACATAAATAGTCCATTTGAAAAGGAGATAAAGGAAAGGTTAAATCAACAGGTGTTTTGCGAAAGATTAATCATTTAGGTCGAATTGTGATACCGAAAGAAGCAAGAATTCCATTTGGCCATTCACGAAAAAGGTTTATTAGAAATCTTTTTAGAAGGTGAAAAGATTATCCTAGAGAAATATAAAGGATACGATGCATGTCCTATTAGTGGAGAAGTGTCTATAAAAAACATTAAACTAGCGGATGGAAAGCTGACGTTGGGTCCAGAGGGAGTAAAATAAATCTTGGGAGAGTTAGAACAGTATTTGGAAAAACTCTGAGGGGGGAAAACAAATGTTAGATAGAAAAGTACAGACGATTAAAAAGGAAATGATCAGACATACCGTAGCGCTCCAGGAGCGATTGTTACAAGAAGCGATGCCAAAAAAGGGTGTCATTACGTTAATTTTAGTTAACGGCTTTCATATTAAAGGAACGTTAAAAGGATATGATAGGTATGCCGTGTGGATAGAAGCTGATAACAAAAGTCAACTGGTTTATAAACATGCAATTTCTACGATTCGATTCTAACAGAAAAAGAAGCATGAATACCTAGGGTTCCATGCTTCTTTTAATTGTTTTTCTGTTTTATAGGCAGGTACTTTCCCTGCAGGGATTGTTGAATGGGTTTTAATAGTGTATCAACAGTCAGACTTGTTTGTGGTCGTTTTAGTCCTGTTTCGATAGCTACTTTGTAGTATATTTACCTACAATTTCGTATTATTTAAATGTTAACCTTTTATAATTTGAATATCTTTGCTAAGTTTTGTTGGTTTCCTACCGATTTGATATTTGGCCAGAAACCCTATATATTACCTCTCTGAAAATCGATATAATTAAATATAAAAGCAGCTATAACGAAGGGGGCTAGGCTGTTATATGAAATAGGAAGCACTTTGATTGTTGATAGCTATTTTTTATAATTTTCTTTGCTATTAGGACTAGGTTTAGGAATTATCTTGAGTGTAATCATCATGTGGTTAAATGACCTGGTCAAGAAAAACTGGAACATGAAATAGATTATGCAATTGATTTTGAATACTGATACGGAGTCATTCCATTTAATGATGAGTGCGGACGAATGGAATGGTAATACATATAAATAAATTCAGCTACTAACTGAGTTACTTGAGCGAGAGAAATCAGTTTTTCTCCATGCAAACATTCACGTTTAAAGATGCTAAAAAATGATTCGATCACAGCGTTATCCCAACAGTTCCCCTTGCGGGACATACTTTGTTGAATCTTTTGTTGCTTACAAAAATCAGTAACTGTATAACTGGCAAACTGGGATCCTTGATCACTATGAAATAAAATCTTTTTGTGACTTCCATAAACATTTTTAACTTGCTGAATTGTGTCCTTTACTAATTGCGCATCTTGGTGAGTATCCAAAGAGTAACCAAGCACCCGCCGGGTGCTAATGTCTAATGCAGCACAAAAATACACTTTCAATCCATTTACTAAACGAAATTCTGTAATATCACATACAACTGTTGGAACGTCTTTCTTACCAGGTTTAAAGGAGCGCTCTAGTACATTTGGGAATGTATAATGGTCTTGCTTTCTTTTTTTATAATACGTGACAACTTTTGACTTTAATCCAGCTCGACATAAAGCTTGTCTTACTTGAGATAAGCTCACCATAACATCTCTATTTATAAGATAACGGTACAGTTTTCGATACCCCATTCTACCTTTTAAACGTTTAAATTGCATGACAATATAAGCCGCTGTCTTTTTACGTTGTTTCTGACCTTCAGTGGCTTTACGATGAAAATAGTCGTAAAAACCACTCGCAGACACTTGTAATCGATAGCAAAGCCAGCGCACTCCAAATATGTGGTGATATTGTTTGATAAACTGAAAACGTGTTAGTTTTGGTTTTTGGCAAAGAAGGTTGCCGCCTTTTTTAAAAATTCATTTTCCTTTTTTAATGCCTGGATTTCTCTTCGTAAAGAACGTAGTTCTGCCATATCAGTTCCCTTACTATCTAAAAGTGGAGAAGAATATTTTTTTATCCATGAATTAAGAGTCCCATGTCCTAGATCAAATTCTCTTTGAATACTGGAAATTGTACGCCCTTCTTTGATTACCAATTCAACACATTGTTTTTTAAATGTTTCATCATACTGTTTTTTCATCTGAAACACCTCTTATATAGAATAATTTATCTCTATACTGTGTTCCAGTTTTACTGTACCACCTCAAAATGAATAAAAGTAACGAACAGAAAAAGGGCGCTCATAAGAGCGTTTTTTCTGTTTGTAGAATTCTAAACATATTTTATTTTTCAATATACATAGAAAGTATAATTGTACATGTATATGGGTGTCCTGTTTTATTTATTCCTTTCACATCAATTATAAGATTGTATATATCCGATTGCTCTATATGCTGTAACGTAGCAGATAAAATATTTGTATCTACTTGTCGAAATCCATCAGATTATGAACTCAGTGTAGCTGTCCAATGAACAACGCGAATCATAATAGAGACCACCTCCGCTTCAACAGTTTTTTATCAAAAGATGGGATTTTTAATTTTGCTTTATTAGCGGGTATTTTCAAATGGAAAGGTGCTTATTGTTGATACCGTACCATCATTAAATAGGCATCTTTACCTTCCGTGTTCATACGTATCTGCCAGTCTCCCACTTTCATACTTTTTAGTTGAAACATATGAATGAAAACCCCTTTAAAAAGATATTATGACCCTTTGTTACTAATGTATCTTGTTTATTATAAACCTTCCCTGATGAGGAAATAAGTTGTATCTCTACCTGTTTACTCGTTATTAAAATTAATACGGTTCCTGTTTTTAACGTATCTACAGAAAACATTGTGCCATTTTCTTAATGGGGAATCAGTTCTACACCTAAAATCGTTTGGTTTTCTGTCGTTCCTAACTCTGTATAGGGCTCACTCATAGAAGGAAAGGAAGATGTTGACTGCACTTCCTTTCCGAATGGAATCATGGTCTAATGTAACATCAGAAAAAAGGTGGATAGCGTACGGCATAAGTAAAAAGCAAAAGCTTGATAGCCATTATTAATGTTTTTGAGGTTTTACCTAATATTGAAATCATTCAAGCCAATGGACACGATTCACAGTTTACACATAGTGATTATAATCCTATGAGTACTGTGTTTACGGGGATTCAAATCCATTGGAATTACATTAAAGGCTCAAACGAATCAATTGGAAAAAATGAGGTTTGTAGCAGTTGTTGATTCAGGTGTTCAGAGCACACATCCTAATTTAAAGATAAGATAAACCTCGGTTATGATTATGTACGAAATAATATGGTTGATGTTTAAATAATGTAATTCCTTTTACGTCGAAAAAGAGAAGTCTGGAATGTAAATTTCCCCTTTTTTGGCTCACATATACACATACTTTTACTTTTTGAACAATTTTGTCAGACTACGGAAAACATTGTAGTTTTTTATATAAAGAAAATAACAGGAATAAACAGAGTATTTCACGTATATCTTAAAATGGTGATAACAACCCAAAAAATTCCATTTACACAAAAAAATATGTTTATAATACCAATAAAACATATAAAGTTCTGAGTTTCTTCACCGTCTCGAAAAGAGAGTATGCTATATCAAATCCATTTTTATAGGGGGGTATTTTATGAATTCATTACAAGAACAATCCATTATTCCTTATAATGTACTGGTAAGCCCGCCAAGGGGCACTGCAGGGAGTCAATTTGGTGATTTTGAGGACCTTATTACTTCCCTAAAAGAAGCATGGGTGGAATTTCAAAAAACAGGTAGTGACAAATTATTAACAACGGTTCTACAGAACGGATTCTCAGCAGCGAGTGGGGGAAGCTTCAATTATCTAGCAGTTTTACAAGCTGGTATAGGAATATTAGGAACAGTTTTAGGCGCTGAAATTCCTGGCGTTGCTGTTGCAGCACCAATTCTCAGCATGGTGATTGGTTGGTTGTGGCCACACAGTAGTAAAGATGATACTCAACAATTGATTAATTTGATTGATGCAGAAATTCAAAAACAGTTGAATCAAGCCTTATCTAATCAGGATAAAAATAATTGGCAGGGGTATTTGAATGCTATTTTTACATTAGCGAGCGAGGCAGCGGACACCGTAGTCGATGCGCAGTTTACTGGCGTACAAGGAGATCAAAACAGACAACCAAGACAACCAAGCCCTTCAGATTATGTAAATGTTTATAATGAACTTGTTGCGGCTAATTCCGCTTTTATTATCGCCCTAAGTCAAATGGTCACTGGAAATTTTGACACGCTTGCGATACCTTTCTTTGTTATAGGAGCAACTGTACAATTATCAACGTATCAATCTTTTATCCAGTTTGCAAATAAATGGATTAATGTAGTGTACCCAGATCAAACACAAGGTGATGGGCTTACACAAAAACAAAATCTAGTTAGAATAAAAGGAATCATGCGGACAGCTATTCATGACAACACACAAAAAGTGTTTGATGCTTTTAAATCGGGGATGCCTTCATTAGGATCTGATAAAGCTTCGATCAATGCCTACAATGTATATATTCGAGGAATGTTGTTAAACGGCTTAGATATGGTTGCAACATGGCCTTCCATGTATCCTGATGATTATACTTCTCAAACAGAATTAGAACAAACACGTGTTATTTTTTCAGATCTAGTAGGGCAAGATCAATCTCGTAATGGAAATGTAACGATTCGAAATATTCTCGACAATACAACTAGCTATCAACATGGGACAATAGATTTTAACTCTATTTTTTATTTCCCTGATGAATTACAGAAGGTGCAAACCAGAGTCTATAGTTATAATCACGGTTCCTATTGTGGTGATTGTTACTGCTGGCCATATGGAGTTATTCTAAACTATCCAAGTAACACGTATAGATATGGTGATAATGATCCAGGTACCTCAGGTGATCATTGGCAAAACGCTCCTATAACAAACATTAATGCTGCAACTCAACATACGACATATGTTGATGGGGAGAACATGTGGGGAGATGTTAGTAGTTTTTCAGGTTGTAATCTACCTGGATACTGTTCTGGAGACTGCTCACCAGGAGGCAGTTGTCCGAGTAATAATGGCTATTTTCAAAGTTGTAATAGTCAGCTACCAAATCAAAAAATAAATGCGCTATACCCTTTTACACAAACAAATGTGTCGGGAGCATCTGGGAAATTAGGAGTAATGGCGAGTTTCGTTCCCTATGGTCTAAGTCCAAACAATGTTTTTGGTACAATCGATCCTGATACACTAAATATCGTTGGAAAAGGGTTTCCGGCAGAAAAGGGATTTCTTACGAATGGGAACCGTCCTGTAGTGGTAAGAGAATGGGTGAATGGTGCGAATGCTGTAAACCTTACTCCGGGAAATACTTTGTTGATAACAGCAACAAACTTAACAGCGGGAAAATATAAAGTTCGTGTACGTTATGCAAACGCTGGTACAACTACTGCATCTTTAACGCAAAGTGTAGTAGCAAATGGTGGCCAGATTCAAGGTGGTGGATGGGGATTTAAAAGTACTACAAATGCCAATATACAAGCAAACTTCCCAAATCAAGTATATGTATCGGGACAACAAGGAAATTATGTAGTCCAAGACATCTCATGGCCTGCAGGTGGCGGATCTGGTGATCCTCTTACTTTACCTTCAGGAAATGTGGTAGTAGCACTTACCTTACAGCCACAGGAAACAAACACACAAGTATTTATCGATCGCATTGAGTTGATTCCTATGCCTTATAATGCTGAAAACCTTAATTATACGATTACATCCCCAGTCCCTGGCGGCGCGAGTAATAATATGGACATTTACCCGACGATATGGACGGCACAATCAGGAGAACGTGGCGTTACTGCTACTATAACTATAGCTGGACTTAATGATGGTTGGCTGCGTGCGGCCCTTCTAGCTAAAACTGGTCAGGGATCTGACTCAGACCCAAATAATTGGGATTATATGTGTCCAGTCGGTTATCAAACAACTACGTCTCTAAGTAATGGCACATACAATTTTGACTTTCAACGTCCTTCTCAAGACTCTCAAGGGGTCTGTGCTGATAAGTCTTTTACAGCAATAAAATTGTCATCTTCCGGGTATGATACTAACCAAACTCTCAACACTGGAACATTTACTGGTACAGTTAATACAGAGAAAATTTAATGTTTTCTAAATTATAAGAAGAACCTCTTCTAATAAACAATTTAAAGGAGTGGTGATATGGCAGCAAATATGAATCAAGTAGCATCGGCCTTAACCACATCTAACGATATGGTTCTTTTGCAAAAATAGTGGGTTTATGAAAAATGAACAAAAGATTCCTAACGGAATTGAAATTTATGCTGTTAAACCAAAGATTTCATCGATAAGATACATTTGCTTTTGAACAGACTTCTCCCCTTGGAGCGTTTGTCCTTTTTTGATCAATATGCATAGCTTCCATTCCAGCGATCATTTTTGTAGCCGTTCGCAAGGATTTCAATCCAAGCATATTCCGAATCCGTTTTTTGATAAATCGATAATCTTGCTCAATGATATTGTTTAAATATTTTTTTACACGAAGTGGTATAACATGCGGTATACATTTCTCTTCCTTTAGTTCACGTATTGCAACAAGATAGGCCTTATCTCCATCAGTAATTATTGAACGAGGCTTTGTGGCATGACAAGAAGCCAGGGCTTTCTTTAGAAAACACTTGGCAGCCTTCGCATCTCGTTTCCGACTTAAATAAAAATCGATCGTATTTCCTTCGGAATCGATTGCGCGATATAAGTACATCTTGTCTCCTTTGATGTATGTTTCATCCACTCGCCAAGAATTATTGATTAATTTCAAATGTGCTCGAATCCACTCATTTAATTCTGGTCCATATTGATGAATTCAACGGATAATAATTGTATGGGATAAGGAGAATCCTCGTTCTTCCATCATTCCACTAAATCATGAAGGCTTAAGTTTTACCGTAGGTACCAACGTACTGTTAGCAAAATAATATCTGATTGGTAATGTTTCCATTTGAATATATTTTCTTGTTCCATACTGGTCACACACCTTTTTAAGTAGTAGTATAATCTAGTTTGAAAGAATACTTTCAAACCATTTCGATTTTTTGCACCAGAACCTAGAAAATATCTCCAAAGATGTATCGTGTATTCATTACTTGGGGCCATTTTTTAACTTCGCAGCAAAGTCAATTTATTCGCTAGCTTCCATCACTTCAAAAGGTGTTTGCTTATCATCTAATGGTAGCGTGAATCTGCCATTACCAGGATTAGATACATACTGAAAACTCCCCGATTTCATCCAAGCTTTTTTCTCATTACCTCCTTTATATTCCAAAAAATTATAAAACATCTTACCTGTATTTGGATCTAATCCAGTCATAAAACTTCCTAGACCTATAGAATTATCTTCTGATGATCCATAAATTATATGGTCTATCGTATTGTCATAATTTAAATAAATGGAATCAAACAATGCATCACGTGCCCAATATTGTACGCCAGGTTCATTCGCTTTAGTTGATTTTATTCTAATCTCATCATTAGATTCGATGAACCCATCTGCTCCATCTTTATTCTCAAAAATAATAGGAGTTCCATTATCCGTCGAAGACTCAGCAAAAAGAACAAAATCATCTAAGCCCCAATGTTCAAATGTGACGCCACCTTTATCAGGTAAATTCTTATCTTTTAAATAGTATGGTGTATTATATTTCAATCTTTCTCCATTTTTTGTTACAGGGGCAGAATTATCTGCAGCTAATGCTGTTACTGGCAATGAGGCTGCAGCAATTGTTAAAGCTAGTACACTGGTTATCTTTTTTTTCATTTTTCACACGTTCCTTCCTTTTTTGCTGCCATAGGTGCATATCCTAGTATGTATGGAGCACCTACTGAATTTTGATGGTTTTCAAATCCACAATTACGATTTTGGGTTCTGATGCTAATATAGGTTCCATTTGAAATCTGTTATTTTTTCACACTGAATCTCCATCCGTTGTACATAGGATGGAGATTCAGTGTGAACATAGTTGTATTGTATTTTTTGCACCAGAACCCTTGAAATGAATCACTAATATAAAGGTGGTTCTATGCCTGTAAGAAAAATCATCGTCTTTTTCCTCTCCTTAAAATAGCATACACTAAAACATTCGCAGTGAACTTCCCATATCCTTCCAGGGATTTTGTACGTTTAGGTACATTCCCATCATAATTCCCTATAAGAATAATAGTAAATTTAATATTATACGTATCTTATATATGGATGAAAGGTGAAATAGGGTTTCAAAACATTAGTCTAACGTTGTAAGTAAATTGAAAAACTTCTTAAAGAATACCATTTCCTCATCTGTAAACTGATACATAGATTGAATAGTAGCCAAATCATGTTTGAGACCAACGACTTTTGAATTAGAGGCATATTCCAGCTCATCTAAGGCACCACTATTAGATAGTTTAATCATAAAATCTAGCATAGGTTTACTGGGAGCACCTATATTTGTATCCAAACTATATTGATATTTTGGTAAATTTAGTTTTGGACCATCTAAGGTATCCGCAAAAGCTTGCTGGGAAACAAGTGTACCATTCAACAATACCATACCGCCTACCAGTAAATTGGGTATACTTTTTTTCATAAATCAATCTCCTCACTTGATTTAATTAATAGAACATTTACTACTATATCATCTTTTTATTGATGAAAAGATAACTCAAAAACTTTGTGAGGTCCTTAACAAGAGTAGTGCTATTTCTTATTAGTTTAAAGTTTGCAATAACTCTAATACTGTAGCAAGTTCAGGAAAATGTAGGACAAAATCACCTGATTTCATTATGTTACCTCTATTACTATTTGTTTTTTAATAACTCATTCCATTTAATATGTAAAAACAATGGCTTTTACACTCATTTCCCTCCTTTATTCAAATGTTTCCTATAATATGTAGTAGGAATCACATTATTTAATACAGAATTTATTTTACCTTATATAAGGATTTTCAGCTTTATAATGTTTGTCTTTTACCAAAAGACAATATATTTCGTGTGAATATTAGGCAAGCAGTTGATATTTATCGTTTTTTAACAGAATACTCCTCCCTCACGCGTGTGAAGGGCACTAGCCTAATGGTAGGTGGGAGATGAATGTCAGTAGGCGTAAGCCTACATTTTTAGTATAACTATAGGCCATTTACAGCAATTTAGATGTATGTCGCGTGATGATATTATGGATTTTCATTTTGGGTGTTTTTGCCCACCCCCCCGAAAAGGGGGAATAAGGACAGTCATACTTCATTTTTCCAAGGAGTCTTCTCGTGTTAAGCTGGTTAGAATATCGTCTTTATTGATACTCGCAAGAATTTCCTCTATATTTACTACCGTTGAGGATTTACTAAATTCATAACTACCATAAAAATTGATATGTTGCCATGCAATTGGTGAAATATGCTGTAATATTTTCATCACAATCCCTGTATCTTTGGATTTTATTAATAAATTAGATAATATACTCGCATTGTAATAAACAATACAGTTGCTGAGCAGTCTACTACATTCATTCCAAATGTGCGGATCTTGTTCAGTCTTGAAGCGGAGTTTCCCAAAGTTTGCACGTGATACGGATCGACGTAATTTATGATAACTTTCTCCACGATTTAGTGATTTTTGAACATTTTGACGTAATGATAATGAATCAATATATTCTAAAAAATATAGACTTTTAATGATGTTATCATACTCCCATAATGCTCGCTTGGTTTGATTTTTTCGTGCATAAGAACTTAATTTTCGTACAATAACGTTTTGAGTCGTCGTCTTTAAAGCAAGAGATACCATAATTCGTTTTATATTGTCCCATTCTTTTACAATGAGATCTGTATTAATTTTACGCACAGGTTTAATCAGTAATTCTTCATAATGACTTGGATGTTGAAAACCATATAAATTTCGAGATATAGTTGCTTGAATATCTTTATATCTAGGTGCAAATTGGTAACCAAACAAATCTAAAACAGCAAAATTAACTTCATTCGTTCCATGTGTATCCATAGAATGGATAGTAGGCTTTATGTTGGTTGTATTATTGTATAAAATATCAAATACATAATGGCTTTCATGCTCATTTGCACCAATAATTCTTGCTTGAATTGGAATGTGGTTAGCCACCATTGTATAAGAAGTGATTCCTTTATTCATTCCAAAATATTTAGAGGAATGACGGGATTGTAGTGTATGAATCTGTGTTTCGTATTTTTGACCATCACTACTTGAATGGATGAAATCATCAATGTTAAAATACGGGAAAATAGGAAGTTGACTTGTGGCATTACTGATACAATCATTTGCATCTTTTAATGTTTCTAATCGAATAAAATTAGCTGATGTAGTAGCTAATTTTGAAAAATTCATAGCAGAGACTTCTCCCATTCTATATAACACCATATTTGTTTCCCAAGCTATTAAAACATGGAATGAGAGTATAATCATTTGCTTTTTGATTGGCATAGCGTCCCAGAATATGGTCAAAGTTATCTAGAAAATTGCATTGCTGATTTACAAAATACAGGATACTTCTTATATCACCTTGTGGTAATACATCGAAAAAAGAATGATTAATAAGAGCTGAAGCTCGAGTATAGGGAAGTGTCCAAGAATGATGATTTTTATGTTTTTTCACTTGAACATGTTTGTTTTTTCCAGAAGTAATCCTTTTATTAATAGAGATGATACGAGCTTCCAATTTGTTTTCAAGTTCTTTTAAATGTTTTTCGATGGGCTGTTGTAGCTTAGTTAAATTGAAATCTTGAATCATACTCTCTTTATGTACCCACGTATCTTCATCGACTAAATCATCTTCAAAACTTCTATACTGTATGCTATCTCTACAAAAAATATCTCCTGATTGTAAGCGATGCCAAAAAGAATGATAAATTAAAAATTCAAATCGATCTATTAGTAAACGTTTTGAATGCGCATCATCTTTCGTGTAAAGGTAACGTTTGGCCCCTTTTTGTATAAAGGTTTTTGGAATATCTTCGATATCATATTTAAGTAAAGTTTTTCATTTCATCAAAACTTCTTTTAAAAAATGTATTGCATCCATAAGAGGATCTTCAATATCTGTTGTAACAAAATCAATCGTCATAAAAATAGGACGAATTTGTCTTTTGAATTGTAAAGCTAATATATCAATACGTTCCCAACGGAACGCTTTTTCATCTATCTTCGAAGTATTCAGGATTCGATTTGCTAGCTCAGTTAATTTAGGACGGTCTAGGATAGAAAATACACGTCTTTGTATGTCTTTAAATACTGTATAGTCGGAAATGTTTTCATCTATTATAACTTGTAAAACATTTCCGACTTTCTTGAAATCCTCTTGGTTTTCTGTGTAATAGTTATATACTTCGTCTTTTGCAAAGGATACGATATCATCATTGTATTTTCTCATTTTATAAATTAAACTATTAATCAAATTATCATTCATTCTTTGGTATCGATAAAAAATAAAGCAAAATAAATAAAGATTTATAAGGGATTCATTAAATCTTTTTAATTTATATACGGAATAATATTCTACTAAAGAAGCGTAATATTTAATACTTTTATTAGAAATTTTTAGTTGTGGCAAAATTGAATTGGTCAGTTGAAAAAGAGGATACATTTCTTTCCCATATTCAATTTCCCGTTTAATTTCATTCATACTAAAGTCTTTAGGTTCCTGTTTGATTCGAGTAATCTTATATAAACCAGCAGGATTATATAATAATTCTTTTAAATGCTGTTTATCCGTCTCGGATAGCTGTTTTTGTATAATCCTTATAAGGCGTTTTTGTTCATATGTAATAGCATTTCCTATAACCTCTTGTATAAAGCTATAACCAGGAATAATAATTCGTTTAGTAGTTAAATAATTTATAAGCTCGCGAAAAATAAAAATCGGTTTCTCACTTATAGCTGCAGCTCTACGAGCTTGTTCTTTTAAATCTAGTCGAGATTGTGAATCACAAAGACAATAGTTAAATCGCTTGAGAATAAGTTGTTGTTGATTTAGCCTAGTTTTCTTATCAATAAGATCCCAAATCTGAGAACTCAGCATTATTGAAATGGACTTTAAGAATATATTGAACATCCTCTTTCACTTCACATAGGTTAAATTGAAAAAATAAGTGCTTTGACTTAAAGTATCCAAGTTGAAGAATAAAATAAATTTTAGATTTTATTGAGCGTAAAGTATATAACAATTCAGTTTCCATTTGAGAAAGAGCAAAATATTGTACGCGCTCTTTAGTTGTAAAAAGAGGTCTACTATAAAGTTGATTTATTTCATCTGTAGTTAAAATAGTTAATCTTTTTTGAATATTCATGTTTAATCGTTTTCTACATCTTCTTATGGGTTAGAGTTATAATAGATTACACCGTGTCAAAAAGTATACTGTTTGACACGGTGCGTTTAAAGGGGGGTTAATATTTCATAATTATAACTTATAACCATCAAATTTTTTTTATTATAGATTGTACGCAGAATGTGAAATAGGGGAAGGAATACATAATGAGGAAATTTTTCTATATTAGGGTAAGTAGTAAAGATCAATCCATTGAGAGACAACTCGCAACCGCAGCAGAAATAAGTATTCCTGAAGAATACATCTTTATTGAAAGAGCAAGTGGAAAAGATTTTAAACGTCCTGAATATCAACTTATGAAACGTATGTTGAGAAACGGCGATGTTTTATATATTCAATCACTAGATCGTTTGGGAAGAAATAAACAAATGATTTTAGACGAATGACAAGAATTAATTAAAGAAAAAAAGATTGATATCGTTGTGTTAGATATGCCACTTCTTAATACCATGAATATAAAGATTTAAATGGAATTGAAACTCTTATTTCAGATTTAATTTTACAGTTATTAAGTTATATGGCTGAAGATGAAAGAAAAAGAATCCGCGAACGACAAAAAGAGGGAATTACAATTGCACTTCAAAAAGGAGTTAAATTTGGCCGCAAAAAAGTTGAAATAGATGATAATTTTAAAGAAACTTATCAAGAATAGAAAGATCATAAAATTACTGCTGTAGAAGCCATGCAAAGAGTAGGAATGAAGAGCAATACATTTTATAGAATAGTCAAAGAATACGAATATAGCTTAGAAAAAAGCAAGCTCTCTTAAAAGAAAGACTTGCTTTTTTCTTATTCCCCCTTTTCGAGGGGATGGGCAAAAACACCCAAATACGGATCAATTAAAAGAGGGCTGAACATATTCATCCCAACTAATACGTGAACAATACCCACAAGTGCTGGGACTAAGAATACAAAGAATAACTCTTTATAAATCGATTGTGTTAATAACTCTCGGCGAACACCGATTTTACGAAGCATTTGATAACGTGTACAATCTTTGGATGCACCAGACAAAACTTTAAACATCAGACAGCTTGCCATCATTGCTAAGAACGCAATTCCAACGAAGAATCCCATAAACATGAGTCCGCTAGAAAAGCTTTGATTCCCCTTATAGTTTTGATACTTACTACTCAGTTCTTCTGCTTTCACATTTTTATATTTAACTATCTGTAATTCATCAAGTTTTTTCCATTCTTTTACGTATGCACCAAAATTATTTGTTTTCCCAATAAACACGGTATTTTCTGTACCTTTGATATTATCATATATGTTTTGATTGACAATTTTCACTTCATGATTCGGATACATATACTCTGGTTGAATTGTTTGGAAAACATCGCTCCATTGTCTTGACAACGCAAACGCATTCATGGGGATTTCCTCTGAAACTTTCATTGTCTTCTCATTTTTTCTATCTTTGACTAAAGGACGATGATTCTCTAGCTCTTCTTTTGTATAATACACATACGTATCATCCACCTTGTAGTGATATTCAAGCTTCTCTTTGAATGGAATGCGGTCTAACAATTTCTTTTCTTCCACTGTTGGATTATGAACTATCGAATCATAAATCGTTCCTTTATCAGTCTGTTTTATGACATCGTTTTTAAATGCCATACCACACGCAATTCCACCAGCTCCAAGAGCTACTAAGATTGCTACCGTTGCCAGTAGGTTTGTTAGACTGTTCATACGGAAGTTTAATTGCGCAAAAGTAAAAGCATTCAGCCTTTTTTCCCTACGTTTTTTATTACTCTGTACCTTTTTCATCATAACGGGGAGAAGGGATCCAAATAGCGTGTACGTACCAATTGTAGCTGTGATTAATCCAATAGCCATGAATGTAGGAACGCTTAGTATATCTTTTCCTTGTAGCTGTGATATATAGATCAGTGATGTATAACCAATGCCTAGTAAAAGCAAACCAAGGAATGCAACTACAGCTGTCATTTTCCCTTTTACCGCGACACGCTCTGTTTGTGCATCTGCATGTACAAGTTGCAAAACAGAAATACGTGACAATTTCATACTATTCAGGATGGCTGATAGTACAAATAAGACAAAAAAGAAGAGGCAAGTAACAGTCATAGATGGAATATAAAATGCTTTATAACCTTCTCTAGAAAAATCCAACTGTTTCATTAATAACTGACCGATACCTTCTGCAAGTCCTACACCAACTGCAATTCCGATTGCAAGAGATGCGGTACCTACTATGATTGTTTCGATAAACATAAGTAAGGTAACTTTATGTTTTTTGCTCCTAACATCATGTACATGCCGAACTCTTTTTGGCGAAGAAATAATAAGAAAGAGTTTGCATATAAAATGTAGAAAAACGTTACAATCGCTAATAAAACGGAACCGATTTGGAATGCTATTGCAACTATCTCAGCATGTGGATTTGATTCAAGGAACGTTTTATTTAGTGATAACGTTTGAAACATATAGCAAGTTGAAATAGATACGATAAGACCAGCAAGTAAGACAATATAATCTTGTAATTTACTTTTTAGCCCGGACATGGAAAGTTTAAATAACATGCTTGCACCTTCTTTCTTATGCTTTTTGTGTGCCTAAGTCTGCAAGCACGTCTAAAATTTCTTTATAGAATTTGTCACGTGTACCACCGCGATGAATTTCTTTATATAGCTCTCCATCTTGAATGAATAAAATACGTTGACAGTAACTTGCACTATATGGATCATGCGTAACCATCATAATCGATACACCTTGTTCTGTATGTAAGCTTGTCATGGCATCCAGTAAACTCGTTGCGTTTTTAGAATCAAGAGCTCCTGTAGGCTCGTCCCCCAAAATAATGGCCGGTTCATGCACTAACGCACGTGCGGCTGCTGAACGTTGTTTCTGTCCACCAGATACTTCAGATGGATATTTTTGTAGAATTGCTGAAATTCCTAACATATCGGCTACCTTTTCTACCTTCGGTCCAATCCTATGTGATGAAACACCTTGAAGTGAAAGTGGAAGTGCGATGTTTTCATAAATAGATAAGTTTTCTAATAAATTAAAGTCTTGGAAGATGAATCCTAACTTTTGTGAACGGAAATCTGAAAGCTCACCTTGCTTCATTTTTGTAATATCTGTACCCGCAATTTCAACAACGCCGCCTGTTGCTTTATCAAGCGTTGAAATTACATTTAATAATGTCGTTTTACCAGAACCAGATGGTCCCATAATTCCAATAAACTCACCCTCTTGAATTGAGAATGATACACCTTTTAATGCGTGCGATTGATTCTCCCCTTTTTTACCGTACACTTTTTGAACGTTTTTCACGTCTACAACTGGTTTCGTCATATATATTCTCCTACAATTGTTATTCTCTTGCTTATTTTGCTCTTTTGGAAGATGAATCGCTATTGATTAATATAACAGTAACCTTACATTTTTGTAAGGGGATGTTTCTTCCACTTGAAAACAGCTACTTTAGTATGGGAAGAATACAAAAAATACCAACTGATGATTGGATTGTTACAATGAAGGGGGCATGGTTTAAATGACATCAAATATAGACTTTTACAAACGATATTACTTATTTAGTTTTAATATAAGGATTTTGTAATGTGAGGAGTATACAATATTCATTTGCTTATTCCCCCATTTCGAGGAGATGGGCAAAAACACCCAATACGCTTTTTGATAAACCGGTGGTCTTGTTCAATGATATTGTTTAAATATTTTTTCACACGAAGTGGTATACAGTGTGGTATACACTTTTCTTCTTTTAGTTCACGGATTGCAACAGGATAGGCTTTATCTCCATCGGCAGTTATCGAGCGAGGTTTTGTGGCATGACAAGAAGCCAAGGCTTTTTTTAGAAAACACTTGGCAGCCTTCGCATCTCGTTTACGACTTAAATAAAAATCAATTGTATTTCCTTCGGAATCGACCGCACGATATAAATACATTTTCTCCCCTTTAATCTTGATGTATGTTTCATCTACTCTCCAAGAATCGTTCGTGGCTTTCAAATGTTTTCGAATCCGTTCATTTAATTCTGGTCCATATTGATGAACCCAACGCATAATGGTTGTATGAGCCAAAGATAATCCTCGTTCCTCCATCATTTCTACCAAATCACGAAAACTTAAGTTGTACCGTAGGTACCAACGTACTGTTAATAAAATAATATCTGGTTGATAATGTTTCCACTTAAATAAGTTTTCTGGTCCCATACTGATCACACACCTTTTTTAAGTATTAGTACCAGTATGGCCAAGTTTGATAAGCCCTTTTCAAGCATTTTGGAATTTTTGCACCAGAACCAAATAACATCGTAGAGTAAGACCCTCAGTGTATTAAAAACATACAGGTTTTATGTTCGGAAATTTAGAAATTTTTATTTAGATTGAACCTTTTTTTCTATTAATTCATCAAGATATTTGTTTATATTCTCTTTTTGCTGTTCTTTTATATAAATAGAATAAGGTATAGTTACTGATGGTTTAGATTTGTCATCAGGTATAAATTCAAGCTTTGCATTTTCTTGAAATCCGGCTTGTCCATTGAAAGTCATTGTTTCTCCTGGTTCTTTAATAATTACACTTTTGGTAGCATCATCTAATTCCATATAGGAAGGAATTGGTTGGTTCGAATATTTAAAAGCATTATATAAAAAGTGATTTTCTTCTCCAGGCGAGGCTGTTAAAAAACCTGTTTCATAGTTATCTGCATTTTTCACCTGAACTTTTACATCTGTAGGTTCTATAACTCGAACAGGACCTGTGTATGTTCCAGAAAATGTTGCTTGTTTTACAGATTGTATAAATTTTGTTGTTCCATGAGGTACACATTTAACTGGTTGTGATTTAAATGTATACGTTGTTGTATTTGAAGACGTATTTGAAGATGTATGATTATAAGTAAACTCTGCACTTAAGGTCGTTGTTTCTTCCCCTTCTGCTACTAATGGAACTCCAGCTGTAGCCTTTATAGATTCAGTGATTCCTAGTTTAACTCCCTCTTGATTTGTATAGGTCATTGAATCCGTAGTACTATATTGTTTTTCAACCGTATTATATGTTTGCTCAGCATCTCCACCATTATGATAATTTAACAATTCTAGATTTGCTAAATTTGTAGTATCACCGTCCTGAGCGCCAGTAATATTAATATTACCATTAATACCATAAAATTCTAATTGTTTATTTTCCATTCCTAAAAGTGGATGCTCATGATTATAGAAATCGTTTACGAGATTTTTGTCAAATTGATTCTTAATTTGATCGATAGGTGTAGTAAAATGATAGACACCTGGTTCAAAATTATCTGATGTTATATATCCAAATACATGAGGATGATTTTTTATCGCAGATTGTAAAGCTGTCACAGTATCCCTTGAGAGTTGTGTATACACATCAGCGGATGCCATCTTTATCGGCATCTTATAAATTGATTTTTCAGATACATTGTTTTTGGGGATATCTGATCCTTCAGCATATGTTGGATTTCCTACACTCACTAAAAAACCTGTACTTAACATACAAATTGGTGCAACTTTAACGATTTTTTTCCAGTACTTCATTTTATTATTTTCATGCATTTTTCTCACTCCTTATTTAATGTGTAAATCACTGCTTGCTTATATTTTATATCCTATTTGTTATATAAAACAGTGTAAAAATGTCTTTGATTTTGAAAAAAATCTACATTGTATCTTGTTGTGTATTTTCAAAATTAATTGATAACCCTTGTACAATAACAGTTTTTACGTGAAAAAATCCGGTTCTGTTAACTAAACAAGTTTACTATATTTATTTAGTTCTTTAATAAATGGAACTAAAAAATAAGGATGTGTGTTTTTACAAATAACACACAAAATTAATCTATTTTAACCTTATTATTAAACGGGTAGAAAAATGAGAGAAAATATGGTTCTGATGCAAAAAATCAGGTTAATTGCAAGTAATCTTCTAATTTTGGACATACTGATACGATTACTCTACAAAAGGGATGGGATCAGTATGAAAAGACAATTTGTTTAAATGGAAGCATTACCCACCAGATTTAATTTTATTAACTGTACGCTGGTACCTATGGTACCAGCTAAGTTTTCGAGATTTGGTGGAAATGATGGAGGAAAGAGGCTTATCTTTAGCTCATACAACGATTATGGGTTCTGTTGCAAAGTTTTTGGAGCTGAGCTAGACTGTAGAAAAAATAAGATGAGGAGCATAACATAAGGGATATTTTAAAGGAAAACAATTCGAGAGAGACATTATCTTGGTAGCCGTCGGCTATTATTGTCGTTTTTCTTTAAGCTATCGTGATGTTTCTGAAATCTTGAAAGAACGTAGCATATCCGTTCACCCTACAACCATCATGCGTTGGGTTCATGAATATGGCAATTTGATTTATCAAATCTGGAAAAAGAAAAACAAAACGACACACCCTGTTTGGCATTTAGATGAGACTTACATCAAAGTTAAAGGAGAGTGGCACTATCTTTATCGTGCAATTGATGGAGATGGACATACTTTGGATATTCAACTTCGTACAACTCGTGATCATCAAGCGGCTTATATGTTTATGAAGCGACTCGTCAAAGCTTTTGGAGAACCATCGGTTCTTACGACAGACAAGGCCTCAGCTTTGGTTTGTGCATTCAAAAAATGGAAGAAAGACGATTATTATACACCTACCAAACACTGTACCATCAAATATCGTAATAATCTTATTGAACAAGATCATCGACATGTAAAACGACGCTTTGCCAAATCTTCTGGATTCCAAAGTATCCGTCATGCTTCTCGTACTATAAAAGGGATTGAAACGATTCAGGCTATATATAAACAGAGACGAAGTCTTAAATTAGACTCCGTGTTTTCGGCGTACAATGAACTCCAAAAATTAGTAGCGGTTGCTTAAACCCAAACGCCACTTTATAATCCGTTCTCTATTTTTTTAAACTTTGCAACAGAACCCCATTTCATCATATTTGGAGCTAATAGGAGCATTAATTTGTTGTGAAAAATCAGTTGCGAACGATTCCCGACAAATCATATGTAAACCAGGAGAATTTGGTGCAACGATAAGAAAATGAGCTAAAGAACTCTGTTCACTTTTTAACAAATTCCCCGAAAGAATTCTCCTTCCTCAAGCGTGTGAAGGGCGTAGCCCAAACGGTAGGTGGGAGATGAATTTCGGTTTGGCATAGCCAAAAACTTTTGATAAACTAGCTATATGAAGCTCTTTGATCACTTGATATATGAGGTTGCAGGAAGAAAATAGAGTGCGATAACCAAGCCATTCGGTTCCTGCGTAAAATATCAACCGTACCAAAAGAGCGTCCAAGCGTTGGACATCTAGGGATGGAACATCCCGAAGTAACGCTCAGGGAGACGAAAGGTTACTTTCGTCGTGGAACTGAGAAGCTCCAACTTCAAGCTTTGCTAAGTGGCGAGTAGTTCACTCTTGTTACAGGATAAATAAGTAAATCATTTGAGTATGGCGATGCGGTTCCAATCATTTTAGCACCACTTAAAAATATTCCATCCGCCGTTTTTTTGTCATTCTTAATAATCCTATTTCATCTATATCGACTGCATGTTGAATGGACCGATTTATTTGTGGGTCGCGTTGAATCACACTGATGAAACGGTGTTGATCTCTGACTTCTTCATAGTAACTCGCTATTTTATCAGGAAATTGAGGATCAAGTCCTCTATATGATTCACGAGCTGCATACCATCCTGTTAACCGGGATCGAGCATAATCGGACAAACGACTCATAACCCCATCTGTCATCTTGCTCCATGTCTCAAAGGCTGTTCGCCTTTTTAATATATCTTCGTAAGATTTTGGTACTAAAAATGCTGTATGAACCCATGTATTGGTTTGGGGACTTAGATAGCCAACTAATTGCTGATGTGTAGGATTTGTAAACAAGTCATATAGCTGAGTAATAGTAGCTAACGTACCTTGAAAACTTGCATTCTTTGTGACATCAATTTGTTTGCCTTTTAGCCAAACACTTCGCCCATCTTGCAGACTTTGTATGAAACGATCTTTAAATTGATCCATAATAACTCCTTTCGAAATAAACAAGTTAAAGGAAAAGAAGCAACTTCTATTACACTTTATTAAGAAGTATGGATTTTTACGTTTTTCAATGGTGGCGAATATACATGGAAGGTAATAGCTGGTAAGTTCGAGCTATTCTGCATCATATGAATGGTATTGTTATTAACAGTAAAGAGATGTCCTTGCGTAAATTGTTGCGTTTGATGATAGGTTGGTGTAGTCTCGGAGGATTCAAAAGTATATAGGATATTTTGTAAGCTACCTTGTACAATATAAATACAGCCTGTTGATGTACCGTGATTATGAATAGGCGTTTTCGCCAAGCTAGGAAAATAAAGTACCATGACTTCTAGGTTTTTTGTATGATAAATGATATTTCGTCCGTATTCCAAGTGTTTTGGAGCTTTGATATAAGGAATTACATTTTCAGGTGACAAATCTAATGTTTGGACAATCTGTATAAGCTCTTGTTGACTATATATTTGTAAAGAATTAAAGCTATGCTGTATAATTTCAAGAAATTTCATTATACGTACTCCTTTTTTATAAAAAATTACGTTCCTTCGATATGGAATAGTGAACAACCTCTTACAATATATATCTATTCAACTTTCTGAAATACTTTCATCGAAACATTGAGAAATAAGAAAAAATAAGGAAACAATATTTTCATTCAATTTAAAAGACAATTATTTGAATTTATGCATTCTTAACATTCTCTAATTCTCTATTGAAATCCGAATGTGGAAATTTAGCTGTAACAAAAACGTCCATTTTTGTGATAGTTGGGATTGTAAGTATTTTGTATAAAAAATAAGAATGAATCCCAAACATGTTCGGATTCATCCTTTAATAATACATAATTAAATTTATACGACACACCGGTTGGGATTGAATTGGGATATTTTGTATTATTCCCCTTTTTCGTGGGATGGGCAAAGAAAACCCAATTGCAATCGCATTCTTAACATTTATTGGGGGAATTGCTCCGTTAGTAGCGCAATTATTAAAAGCAGTGATGTAGTTCACCGGTTTATAAAGGTAGTAAAGGACTCGTAGGTTTTCAACACGTCCGAGATGAATCGTCCCATTCGATCTAATTGGTAACTTTTTCTATGATGGTGGTACATTCTGTATCATGAATACTTCATCAATTGTAAGTAAGATATAGGGAATTTGTTCATTTGAGGTTATTTCATTGTATTCATCAATATGACCCAATTCATACTCTTCCATCAATTTTCTTCTATACAGTACTTCTTTCCATAGCTTTTTCAACATTGCTGTTATTTCCATTTCTTCCATACAAACATCTTTTACATGTTTCACTCTTCGTAAAAAGAGGAAATCTGAATTCTTTAAATCCCCTAATATGATAACTCTAAAACCTAGCAGTACATCATGCAATCTTTTTAGGATATAAAATGATTTTTAGATAAATACTCTATAATGAAAAATCTTTAAAGGAATAGTTATATGTAAATCTAACAAGGGGAACAAGTGAGGGATTGTAAATGACAATAGAAGATTTACTAACATACAGCAAAGAGTCGGATGATTTTATTCAATTTTGTCATCCTCATGCAGGAGGCGAATTTTGGATTTCTTATTTTACATCGCTCGTTGATTCTAAATTTATATATGAACAAATTCTTCCATATATGAAACGTGGTACTTATCTCTCTTTAAAAGAATTACAAGCTGTGATTCCCATGGAGCTTATCGTACTTACAAATGATATAGAACAAATTCAATCCAACCTCATGCTAGGTCATATCATGATTCAATATCATCCAACGGATGAAACTTGTTTACTCATTTCAGCAAGTATGAATCAAGCTCGAGATGTAGCGATACCCGAAGAAGAATTTAGTGTAGTTGGTCCTAAAGAATCGTTTGTCGAATCCATACAAGCAAATTTAAATTTAATTCGTAAGCGCTTACCTTGTGTGCAACTACAAATCAAAGAATATGTAGTTGGTACCCTATCTAAAACAAAAATTGCCATTCTCTATATGAAGGATATTGCCAATGAAGAAGATGTACACACAGTCATGCAAAGGGTTCAAGAGATTGAGTATCATCAAATTTTAGACAGCTCCTATATCTCAGAAATGATTTCAGATAATAATTACTCGGTCTTTCCACAACTTATTGATACGGAAAGACCGGATCGAGTGGCTGACGTTTTAGGAGAAGGGAAAATTGTAATTTTGGTGGATGGATCACCCCATGCATTAATTGGACCTACTACGTTAATAGAATTTTTTTCGGCATCTGAGGATTATTTCATTCATTGGCAAATCGCTTCTTTTTTTAGAGTCATTCGCCTTGTGGGTGTCATGTTTTCTATTTTAGCTACGCCGCTTTATGTGGCAGTGCTCAATTATCATTATGTATTGATTCCGAAAGATTTGATAAGTACGATAGTTATTTCGAGAAGCCCGATACCGCTCCCACCCATTTTGGAAGCTGTCATTTTAGAATTAACAATTGAGTTACTTAGGGAGGCTGGAGCCAGGTTACCCACAAAGGTTGGACAAACAATAGGCATTGTAGGTGGTATTGTTATTGGAACAGCTTCTGTTGAGGCGGGGTTAACGAGTAATGTGTTATTAATTATTGTAGCCCTATCTGCTCTAGCCTCTTTTACCACACCTATTTATAAAATGGGAAATGCGATTCGGCTTATTCGCTTCCCCTTTTTGTTATTTGCCGAATTGTGGGGTGTAATAGGCGTTGCAATATCTGCTATGTTTATCCTGGTCCATTTATTAAAGTTAACTTCTCTGGGAAGACCGTATTTAGAACCTATCTATCCTTTTCGCCTTTCAGACTTTAAAGATTCTTTTATTCGTCTACCATTGTCTAAACAATCCAAACGCCCTATGGATACGCAGTCAAAGGATAAAATCCGATTTTCTAAAAAATCTATCCGACAAAACAAAGACATGGATGAATAATTATAAAGGGGAATCACATTGAAAACAGGTATAAAAACACAATTTCTTGTCTCTTCTTTCTTTACTTTCTTTTTGATAAATACAATGCAAACAGGGGTTGGAGCTTTCAGCTTTCAGCGCGAGATAGCTCAGCGTGCGGGGCATGATGCCTGGATAATCGTTATTTTAACAGGGTTAGTTGGACATATTTTAATTTGGATGATGTATACCCTATTAAATAAGGAAAAACAAAGTATCATCCCTATTCATCGTAAAGTATGGGGAATGTGGCTAGGCGGCATTTGCAGTTTTATCATATGCCTTTATATCTTCTCCTATAGCTTCGTATATCTTCAATCTACACTGGAAATTATTCGCGTTTGGATTTTTCCTAGTCTCAATAAATGGACTTTTGCTGCTGTCTATCTTATTCTTGTGTATTTTATTGTAGTTGGTGGTTTTCGAACTGTAGTAGGTGTTAGTGTATGTAGTATTTTACTTCCCCTATTTTTGTGGCTTACTTTTCTCAGTCCTTTAGAATTTGCAAATTATCGAAATCTGTTGCCTATTGGGGACCATTCTATCAAAGAGTTATTCATATCTATGAAGGCGATGTCTTTTAGTTTTTTTGGTCTCGAACTTTTATTCTTATACTATCCTTTCTTGCAAGACCCAGAAAAATCTCAAAAATGGGCTCATTTCGGTCATTTATATACGATATGTATTTATTTAGGCCTTACTTTGGTAACCACGGTTTATTTTAGTCCAGAACACTTGAGTCGTACCGTTTGGCCTACTTTAAGTATGTGGAAAATCGTTCGCCTTCCCTTTATA
This sequence comes from Bacillus sp. SRB3LM, assembly GCF_015712745.1. Lineage (NCBI taxonomy): Bacteria > Bacillati > Bacillota > Bacilli > Caryophanales > Bacillaceae > Bacillus > Bacillus sp. SRB3LM. The sequence continues at coordinate 533,265 of NZ_VWVQ01000008.1, read as the reverse complement.
GAAAGATTTGAATTTATTGGAATTACAACGTGGATCATCATTCTTTTACCGAATATATGTCTTAGTTGCTGGGCTGCGAGTCGGGGATTAAAAGAATTATTTGGTGGTTTACGGCAAAAATCCATGATTCCTTGGCTTTTAAGTATCCTCTTTTTGGTGATATGTTTTATATCTGATCGGGATGCGATAGAGTCTTTAAGCCGAATTATTTCAAATATTGGTTTTTACATTGTTGTTGTTTATATACCCATATTGTTTGTTGTCTACCATATTCGAAATCGAATGGGGAAATGAGGATGAAAATAAAGTTTATTATCTTTCTATGCATTATGATGTTGTTAGTATTTATTTTCGGTCGTGTTCCCAAAGAAGTACTGGATGATATTCGGCTTGCAAAAGGAGTTGGTTATGATGCATCCAGTTCCAGAAATCAAATGCAAGTCTCAGGGGTGTATGCTGTCTACCAACCTGATAAAACAATTATCAATAAGGTTTTGACCACAACATCCTCATTGAGTAAAGAAAGCCTGGAAAAGCAGAATGAACAATCTGATGAACCGATTGCAAATGGGAAATTGGAAGTGGCTTTATTTGGACATGAGCTTTCTAAAAAAGAAATTTCTACAATCATTGATACATTTCATCGGGATGCCAATGTTAGTTCACGTTTATTACTAGCAATTGTAGATGGCAAAGCAAAAAATGTGCTAGAAAAGAAATATGGAAATAAGGATACAGGTAGCTTTCTAGCCAATTTATTAGAACATAACATGGCATATGGACTATTACCCAAGAATAACCTTCACATATTTTTAACTTCCTATTTTTCAAAAATGAAAGATCCTGTTTTACCTCTACTAAAATTAGAAGGAAAACATATACGCATTGAAGGGATTGCTCTATTCAAGAAAGATCGATATGTAAAAAAAATTCATCGAGACAATCTATTCATTTTCAAAGTGTTACGAGAAAGAGCAAAATTAGGGCATGTAAAAGTAAAAATAAGCAAGAATGTAGACGTTTCTGTACAAAGTGTGGTTACTCACCGAAAATTTCTTATACGAACTTCTACACCGGATCCACAAATCACCATTCGCTTAAAAGTAAAGGGAGTTGTACGTGAATTTCAAGGGAAAAGAATCTCACAAGATATTATACAGATAACAGAAAAAGCAATGAAACACTCGCTAGAAAAACAAGGAGATGCAATCATTAAGGAATGTCAAAAACTTCATATTGATCCTGTTGGGATTGGAGATGAAGCACGGAGTCGTATCAGACATTTTAATATAAAAAGATGGGAGAGGCAGTATCCCAAATTAAAAATAAAAGTAATAGTAGAGCCAAACATAACAGAATTTGGTGTTGTAAATGGTGACACGAGTAGGCCTGGTATCGGGCATGAATAGAAACATAGTTCTGCTGCAAAGTTTTTTCATGGAGCGAAACGGTAGGAACAATGTAATATTGATTAAATTTGTATAAAGCAACGAATCCATTTTTACAGGAATCTCGAATTTCTTTAGCATTAAAGTATATTTACTTCCAACGAGCAAAAAAACTTCGTGAATTGGAGTGATTTTCAGAAAAAAACTTCTTGAAATCTCATTTACTTTAGTTCATTATATTTTATGTAAGTAACTTATAAATACATAGGGAGAAAGAATAGCATCATATAAGAGATAATTACACGGCTATTCTGAAAGAAACGGTAGGTTTAGTTCTTAACTGTTATTGTAGAGAGTTTTATCACTAGTGAAGATACTGGTAAGAGTAAGAAGAATACCGAAAAAGCTGCTGATACTCATATGAAAAATATAAAAACATTACAGTCTGATTCTGTCGTGAATAATTATACAAATGAATTGGTACACATAGAAAGAGAAAGAAAATATAGATGCGAATGCTAATCAATAATAAGAGTAAAAGGCAATCCCATTTTGTCTTAAAATAAGGGGATAGTAAAATGAGTTTGGATACATTAGAGGTTAGAATCGTGTTCAAAACAGAAATAAAAAAAATATACAACGGAAAGATTAAAAGCATAATTCCATTAGATGTACAGTTAAAAGAGAGTTTCATTTCAATACAGATATACGGGATTTGGAAACATATTTCTACTGAAACAATTAGTGCCATGTGGATGGTAAAAAACTAAGGACAGCTAAATGTTGTTCTTTCTATTTTATATTTGGAAAAAGGTTCTGTTGCAAAGTTTAAAAAAATAGAGAACGGATTATAAAGTGGCGTTTGGGTTTAAGCAACCGCTACTAATTTTTGGAGTTCATTGTACGCCGAAAAGACGGAGTCTAATTTAAGACTTCGTCTCTGTTTATATATAGCCTGAATCGTTTCAATCCCTTTTATGGTACGAGAAGCATGACGGATACTTTGGAATCTAGAAGATTTGGCGAAGCGTCGTTTTACATGTCGATGATCTTGTTCAATAAGATTATTACGATATTTGATAGTACAGTATTTGGTATGGGTATAACAATCGTCTTTTTTCCATTTTTTGAATGCACAAAGCAAAGCCGGGGCCTTGTCTATCGTAAGAACCGATGGTTCTCCAAAAGCTCGGACGAGTCGCTTCATAAACATATACGCCACTTGATGATCACGTTTTTTACGAAGTTGAATATCCAAAGTATATTTTACGTTGTAATGAACTAACTCGTTCCTTACAACCTGATGATGAATTTAATACCATTGGAAAAATTAATAAAAAATAACACCTAAGTTTGCATGCATCATATGTTGCGAAGCCAAAACCTAAGCTTAGGTTTTGGCTTCGTTTGGCTAGAATACGGCTTATGTTCATCGTATTGAAACAAATTTACTTCCTTCCATACATACTAGGGTTCTGTTGCAAAGTTTCTTAAGAAATAAAAAGGTGAAATTGAGTATATCTGAATCTTATGCAATTGTGAGTAATTGTTGTAATTCATTGTACATTGAAAAACCGAAGTCTGAGCCAAGACTTCGGTTTCTTTTATATAAAGCATGAACGGTTTCAATGCCTTTCAAGGTACGTGAAGCATGTCGAAGGTTTTGAAATCCTGCGGATTTAACAAAACGTCTTTTAACATGCCTATGGTCCTGTTCTATAAGATTATTCAGATGTTTGATAGTGCAATGAGTTGTATGTTTATAAAAACCTTGTTCTTTTAATTTGTTAAATGCACATAGTAACGCTGGGGCTTTATCTGTTGTGAGAACCGTTGGTTCTCCAAAAGCCTTTACCAATCTTTTCATAAAGGCATATGCCGCCTGATGATCTCGTGTTTTTCGAAGCTGAATATCTAATGTGTATCCATCTTTATCAATCACACGATATAAATAAACCCATTTTCCTTTTATATAAGTCTCGTCTAATTTCCACGATGATCGTACCTGCTTGTTTTTCTTCTTCCAGATTTGATAAATCAAATTCCCATATTCATGGACCCAACGCATGATAGTTGTTGGATGAACCGATATTCCACGCTCTCTCAAAAGTTCAGATACATCGCGATAACTTAAAGAAAAACGGCTACTAAAATAATATCTTTTTTGAATTGCTTTCCTTTAAAATATCTCATGTTTCATTCTCCTCAGCACATTTTCCCTACAGTTTAGCTGCATTTAAAAAACTTTGCAACAGAACCATATAACATATAGCGATTAGATGTTGAATAGGTGTCGCATGGATAGAACATGTTTATAATATGTTTTCTGCCACTTCGATGCCAAGTAACGAGCGTACATGTTCTATATGATTGGCGATTGTAACTGAGGAGGAACCAGCAAATAGCAAGCCAATGGCAACGCCATCATTTGTCGTGATTAAAGAGCCAGAATCTCCTCCGGAAGAAAGGTTTGTTGTGACAATTTGATCTCGAAACCGTGCAACCCTACCACTTCCGTAATTTACATCGACGGTTGCGTTTACTGCAGTAATGACGCCATGTGTATGATTTGTTGTCCGTCCCGTTTTCATGACACGTGTACCGACGGTAACATTTTGTTGTCGTCGCCAGCCTTGCATAGAACCAATCCAATGAATCGAACGATCGATTTGATGAAATGGTGCTTCTGCAATCGCAGCATCAACGAGATTGCTTTGATTTTCAAGTGGTACTTGCGAAGAAAAGGTAATTGGGACAAACCTTGATAAAGTTGCAATCCGATCCGTTGGATCGCTTCCCCCATCAATTGGACCAGGTTGTAAAATAGGATCGCCTATGTTCGCATTATTACTATTCGCTAATACATGATTGTTACTTAGTATATAATATCGACTTGGGATACCATATCCATGTGCGGGCGGATTGGTAGAACCATTTGGTAATATATCATATACGCAAGTCGCAATCGTACCTGCCGTCACATTTCGATGAGCAACGCTATATCCTCCTTTGGCTGGACGAATTCGAGTGGAAAGTGCCTGTGTATCAACTTGTAATGTTTGTTGATTCCCAGCAAGTAGATACCCTGTTTGAATGACGTCAGTTTTGATGCCGTTTATTTCTTTTGGAATGACTTGATTGGTTTCTAATGTTTCCACAGGTAGTTTTTGGTCTACAAATACAAGCAAAGAGGGTGTGCCTGTCATAACCCCGTTTACCTGTTGAATACCAGCTCCAATACCTGTTACATTCCGAAACTGTAAGAAATCCTCCTCTACACTTTGCTGTACCTTTTGAATGTCTTGTTGTTCCTGAATCGTCAACACTTTTATATTTGAATGTGTTCCCATAACACTCGCCCCCTTACCCCGTGTAATGATTTGTAATGGTCCCCACTTCTATAATGTTCGTGGGGTATGCTTCTAATTGTGTAGGTATTTGTTCCACTGCTTTTAATTGAGAACGTGGTACTTTTTTTGAAACAAATACTTGAATCACTTCTTTTCCTTGTACACATCCCATTCCTACTCCTACAACATAAGGTAAACGTAATAAATCTGTTTCATATTTGCGCACAACTTGTTCTAATTCCATCGGACCGCTCCTTCTTCCTTTAGATGATACATTCGGTTTGTCTTCGATGGGTTTAAAAAATGGTGTATGACACCACTATAAGTATTTAACTGTGCTTCTGCATTTTCCTTCTTGAAGCATACAGAAGAAAGAAAAAAGAGGACCTTTTATAGAAATGTCCTCTAAAACATAGGTCTTTTGTGAACAAACGAACATACAGCAGATATACTTATCACGTTACTTCATGATTTACATGTTGATTTCCAAGGGAGAACGTTTCTTATCTGATTCTGCAGATTGTCCAGAAAGTGTTGTACATTCTTGAAACGCAAATTGTTTACAGCCTTTACATTTAGATATCTCCAATTCTTGTAGTGCAAAATGCAATGCTACTCCTGTACGTGTGAAAAAGTGTGGTTCGCCAATTCTTTCGTATAATCCTGTTTGATGGCATATTTCTTTCGGTTGATGCTGGATACCGGAAATCAAAAGGGTTCCTTGTTTTTCTAGCATTTTCTTTCGAATGTGTTCTACTGCTGACTCTGCCGAAGTATCCATAAAAGAAACGTTTCCCATACGTAGGAGAAGAATGTGTGCGTTAGACTGTAGGGATGACTCTATAGATGTTTCGAATTCTTTTATGGTGCCGAAGAATAAAGGACCTTCTACAGTAAAGATACTGATTTGCGGACAATTTTTCCCATTTGCGACGATGTCTGACTTGACATAGGAATCTACTGGATCTGGCAATACTTTTCGAACACGTAAAGATTTGCTCATTTTTCCAATAAACAGAAGAAACGCAAGGAGTAACCCCACACTGACTCCGGTTGTAAGATCTGCGAAAACGGTTAATAGGAACGTCAAAATCAATACCAGGGTATCTCCTGTTTTTGTTTTTAGGATATGAATAAACTCATGCTTTTCACTCATATTCCAAGCAACGACCATTAAAATCGGTGCCATACTAGCTAGTGGAATATGAAAGGCAAGCGGAGATAGAAATAATAAAACCAGTAATACTACCATTCCATGTACCATGCCTGATACTGGCGAAGTCGCTCCATTTTTAATATTTGTTGCGGTCCGAGCGATAGCACCGGTCGCAGGAATGCCGCCAAATAATGGTACCACCATATTAGCAATTCCTTGTCCCACCAGTTCTTTATTACTATTATGTTTGCTGTTTGCCATGTTATCTGCCACCATGGCAGACAACAATGATTCAATCCCACCTAATGCCGCAATGATACAGGCTGCTGGAAGTAACATAAGGACAGTATCCCATGTAAATTCAGGCATTTGGAAGTCCGGTATTTGATGCGGGATATCGCCGTATGTAGTCCCAATCGTTTCAATTTGATTCGGAAATAGCAGGGTTGCGATCAAACTGGAAACGACCAAACCCAATAATGCGCCTGGAATGCGAGGTAACCATTTTGTAGCTGCAACCACAATTCCTAAGCAAAGAAAAGCGGTAAGAATACTGTACGGATTCAATTCGGCGATATTTGTCCCAATTTCTTTCATATTATAAAAAAAGGTTTCTTGCTTTTCCAGGTGATGAAGCCCTAAAAAATTTGCAATTTGTCCGGAGAAGATGATGACCGCAATACCAGTCGTAAAACCAATCATGACAGGTCGCGGAATAAAGGTGATAAACCTTCCTAGTTTGCATACGCCCATGATAATAAGTAAAATTCCTGCCATAAAACCAGCAATTAATAAGTTTTCATAGCCATATTGCATCACAATCCCAAGTAAGATGGGTACAAATGCGCCTGTTGGTCCTGCAATCTGATATTTTGATCCACCAAATATGGATACGAGAATTCCTGCGATAATTGTCGTATAAATACCATATTCAGGTCGTACACCGCAAGCAATGGCAAATGCCATTGCAAGCGGAATCGCTACAATCCCTACAACCAATCCTGCCAGCATATCTTTTTGTAAGTTCGCAAGGTTATATCCTGCATATCTGCCTGAAAATCTCATCGTTTTTCCTCCTTTTCCTGCATGTATTTAAGGACTTGTTGTATGTGCGTAGGAATATCCCTCTACAACGACTTCTAAATTTCCTGTTTTGGGATGAATGACAAGTCCATGCACAGGTACATAAGATGGTAATAAGGGGTGTTGGCGTATGATTTCTACACTATGTTGGACACTTTCTTGTACATTGCGGAAACCGGTTAACCATGTAGATAGATCGATTCCTGCATGTTGTAAGGTACGAATGCAAGTGGAATCAATGCCTTGTTGTTTTACCTTTTCTAATAGCGGCTTTGCTTGCAAACCCGCCATGCCACAATCTTCATGACCAATTACACAAATTTCCTCCACTTGTAATTCATAAATGCCCAGTATGATACTCCGCATCATACTACCAAAAGGATGTGAAATCACAGCGCCTGCGTTCTTTATGACTTTGGCATCCCCATTTTGTAAGCCCAATGCTTGTGGTAATAATGTTAACAGTCTGGTATCCATACAGGTTACAATCAATAACTTTTTATTTGGAAATTTGGTCGTAGAAAAAGGTTCGTACTCTTGTTTTTGTACAAACGTTTCATTATGCGTCAATATATTTTCTAGCAATGTCAATTGATAACGCCTCCCTTATTAAGTACGATCACATGAACAGGCTGAAATAAAAAAAGCTTGCCAATTTTTAAGATTGGTAAGCTTTTGATGCGAATTCGGACGTGATCTTATGTTTAGTCTAGAGAGGATAAAATTTGGTGTCAATAACCTAAAACATGAGAAATATATTCTTATATTCTGTAGATTTCTTATAAAATATGAAATTCTTTTTTCTGATTCTTACCTGTATCTCATGTTAAGAACATATATAGGAAAAATAAGTATCATAAAATCACCATACATCTACGTTGTTTCGATTTTTCACTGTTCTACACAGGGAGACATTTTTTTCTGATTCGTAATATGCGTAGGTTGAGAAATACAGATAGTACCTTGTATGTTATATGAAATCCATTTACAATGTAACTAAAGTATCGTTAATGATTCATTTAAGTTTCGTTAACATGAGAATTACCTATATATAATTGATTCATGGTGAAATAGAAAAGAATGAAAGCTGAATCTATCATCATGATAGATGTTTTATGTAAAACTTGGAATTGTTACGAGGGAGACAAATTGAGAACAATGGATGTTTATTAGGAACAATCCATTTCATATATGAAGGAGGAAATAGAATGAACAAAACTGTAAAATATGCAATTCGATTTCTAGCTGTACCCTTTGTAATAGGTGCAGTTCTGTTTAATACAGCGGCAACGCAAAATGTAAAAGCAGCTAGTGAACCATCACTACAAATACAAAAAAATGAAGTGGGAACATTAGAAATTACATTGACAGCTATGGAATGGAAATATGATCATAGTGAGCCTGGGGGATTTAAGTATTATCCTGGAAATAATTTAGCAGATGTAGAATTTACAATCTATAATAAAAAAGACAATACAGAGTATGCAAAGAAACGAACAGATAAAAATGGAAAAGTTTCGTTTCAACTTCCTTTGAATCTTTATTTTTCCTGTAAACAAACATCCGCATATCCAGAAACAAATGGGGGAAGATATGTCCCTGAGACAAGAACGTTTTCTGGATCTTTTAAAACAAACGGAGAAATCTATCAGCATACGGTGTACAATATGTTCACATTATATTAAAAACAAAACCCTTTGAAAAACGATTTCAGTTTTTCAAAGGGTTTTAAGGTACTAACGATTATGTAAATATTTTAGTATGAATCCATTTATGAGCTCCAAATTTGCTGTACCCATTCAGGATGATCAATAAATGGGTTCCGATTCTGTTGGTACTTTGTATAAATAAGCTCATTACGCCTTCGTTCAAAATGATCCACGGGATCCTGTTTATGCCATTGTAATAAGACCGATATTCGTCCCATATAAGGAGAGGTATTGTTGTTTACTCTATCATTTAATTCCAGATCAATTTCTCCATTGTCCCCTTCATACCGAACAGCCATATAAAATAACATTCTAGCAATATCTCCTTTTACATTATCAAGAGGTTCCCAAGAATCACTATCATATTTACAATCTGTTGCTTCTAAATGAGGAGTGCCCCCATTATCAAAATCTAAATTACCACGTGAACTGTTTACAGATACATCGGTTGCTCTTATATGATGAAGATCCGTTCCAGGTCCTGGAGATGTCCCGAAATTACCATGTGATTTTGCCCACACGTGCTCTCGATTCCAGTCATCTACATGAGATCCATTCGTATTTTTCCCCTGTGAGCGCCCTGTATAGAACAGAATAACATTATTTCTATTATTTTGGTCTTCATCTGTATCACGTAGTGCTTCCCATAGCGCATTGTAGGATAGCTTTTTATGATTATCAATAATATTATGAAGTTCTTTCTTTAGCATTACACCGGTTTTTCCAAATGCATTCCGATAATAACTTTCTGTAATTTCCTTTTTATCATAAGTATAAAAAGAATATTCAAATAATTTAAGGCGTTCATGTGTTGTCCCTAGGTTTTCTGCAAATGACTTAGAGGGGACAAACAATATACAGGACAAGAAAATCAAAATAGCTATTTTTCGAATAATCATAGACAAACCTCTCATTTATATCTGTATTTTTTCAAACATTATCAATAGACTGTTTCTATTGATAATGGACTATCTTTTCTTGAAGTTGTTCTAAATAATCCTTTTGAAACATACACATTCGGATTGCGTTGTGGTACTGGCCATCTACAAAAAATTCACCCTGTAATTCCCCTTCTATAGAAAAACCCACCTTTTTATAAATATGAATCGCTTTTTCATTGGTTGTGTTTACAACTAAATACAGCTTGTGCAAATTGAGTACAGAAAAAGCATAATGCATAGCTAAACAGGTGGTCTCCCTTGCATAGCCATTGCCTTGATAGTGGGGATCAATCATAATTTGAAATTCTGCTCGTCTATGAATGTAATCAATCTCTACTAATTCAACCAATCCAATCATGACTGTATTTTTCTCCACAATAAAACGGCGTTCACTTTGATCATGAATATGTTTATCATACAAATCTTGTAATTCAACAAATGCTTCATACGGTTCTTCAAACCAATAAGACATAATATTCGCATTGTTCGTGAGGGTATGTACAAATTTTAAGTCTTCCCGTTCCAATGGTCGTAGCTTAAAACCATTTTTCATTTACAATACTCCTTCCTACTTTTCTCGATTTCAGGATTTTTTTGACCTACTTTTTATACAACAGATTTTCATAAGTGTAGCACATCCTCTCTAATAAAAGATAGACTAGGCAATGTTCAGATGATAACGAATTGTAGCGAATCCACATTGATTTCGTCTGAAGGACGCCGAATCAAACGTTTGTTTAAAAGTAAAGATAAGTAAAGAAGCCCGATATAGTTGCTATATAAATATCCCACTATCAAGGGAATCCCCTTGACGAGTATGGGGTACTCGCTACATTTTGCAATCTCATCCACGCGGATGTCGATGGACGGATAGAGAGTATGAAAAAAGATTGAGCGAATGCGCTCAATCTTCCAAATAACAGCTGACCACAGCCTATAAAATATAATAGTAAACATCCCTCTAGTTGACCTAAGAGGGACCGCTATTTTGCATCTTCAAATACACGCAATGCATCTTTGCGGAGTTGGTCTTTTTCAGCATCTGATTTTTTGAAGTCATATTGATATAAAGCGGATTCCCAATCCCCATACATCGGATTCGGGAATACAATAAACTTTTCTCCAAATGCTTCGTGCATCTCTTCGACAGCTTGATTTCTATCTTGTACAGATTTCTCATCAAATCCCGTAAAATCAGATAAATTATCTCCAAAGAATAGAACAATATCATGTTCTGTCGTCACTTTTTTTCTTCGCTCTTCTTTTCCTTTTTCCCCTTGTCCTTGCAATAAAACATGCTCCTTATCAGCTTGCGGAATATTCAATTTCTGTAAGTTTTGTAACGTAGCATCTCACTGATCTTGTTTGCGATTGGAAATGTAGTAAATCGCTACACCCTTTTCATTTGCATATTGTAAAAAGGAATCAGCGCCAGGGAGGGCATCTGCCTTTGCTTGTTGAATCCATTTCTCCCATTTATAAGGGAACCTTTTCTTCTCTTTTACTATCATGGCTTGATATGAACTATTATCCACGACTGTTTCATCTAAATCTAAAACGATGGCAGTTTTTTTCTCGGTACCTTTGGCAAGTGCCATGTCTAATTTCATCTTTCCTATATTATACCCTTGATGATAGAGCGCTTTGACTTCTCCAGCCGTTTGATACCAAGCGTTTGCCATAACTTGTTGTTCCATTAGTGAAGATGTTTGTTTTGATTGTGTTTCTAGCGACTAGCACCCCACGAGAGAAAGAGAGAACAGCGTTAGAGCTATACTTGTTTTCAAAATTGGTTTCATTATGTATCACACTCCTGGATGTAGGTTTTGTATAGTATAGGCTTACCATACAGAAGTTATCTTCAAAATACAATCCTCTTTTATTAGAAACAACTTTAATTTTATCCTTTTTAAAGGGGGAAAAGTGAGTTTTAAATTTTTATGATATAAAAATTATTTATAATCATTTTAAGAGTGAGTATAAGGGCACTGTTCCTATTAATTCATTAAGGCATTTTCATATTATATATAAATTCAAAGCGTTTGTAGATGAACCTGAATGGGTTGTTCAAGATAGAATCGGCTATATATGGTTTATTAAACCATTATTATGTCATCTATTGGTTTTACAGACACAACTAAAACTGTGATCCGCACAAATGTATAGTAAAAAATCTGTTATTACGTGTATGATAAAACGAAGATACAAGGAACAGAGAATTCAAATAAGGAGATAAATTAAGATAGAAGTTGCATTCATTGTATGATATAAAATTCATCAAACATTTTTATTCGTTTAAATTTATTTACCCATCGAATTTTTTATAAACGAGAAGCACCACAACTCCGTTTGCAGTATTTCGGAGAAAGTCATATAAAAATTTAAAAAAGAACAAACAAACCATGAAAAGTCGGTTTGTTCTTGTCTTTCACTTGATTTATGCGATATTACTATCTATCCAAGGATAGCAATAAATGCACTTCCTTCATATTCGCCACGACCTGGTCTGCCATGTCCGTCTCGATCACACTCTAATTCTACATAATAATCTCCTCTTTGAAATCTTTCATCAAATATTTTTGTTGCCTTCCTATCAACTGTATCCCGTTCAATTACCACGGCTCTATTAGGGCTTCTACCGTTGTTTTCCATTTTATATAATTTTTACACTAAATTACTGAACCTTGACTCATTCATGATTTTAAATTGCACATGATTTCTTCTTTCGTCCAAATTAAAAATAGGTGACTGACTAGAACTTTGGCCACGCTGTAATTTTACCATGTAATCAAAGCGGTCCGGACGTTACCAGTTTTGTGACATTTCCTCTTGAGTTGCCACCTCAGTTTGTACAGTAGTGGAAGCTTGTGCATCAATCGTAGGCACAAGTAATCCTCCCGTTACGAATACCGTTGAAATTATACCCATCAGGCGTTTCAAACTCATCACTCCTATAAATAGAATATGTACGAATACATTGTATAGTGGATTTCTCTTGATAATAAGCGCTTCATTTATTTCTCAATAGGAACTCTTTTGACTAATAAGTTGCTGAACCTAAATGTTTTATGCTGCAAATGAAGCGATCTAACTTTTTTCTTCTTAATTTGTAATCCCTCAGTCTAGTTCGAAAACATGAAAAAGAACAAATGTTAATAAGAGAGGACATTCTCTTATGAAGCAATGATATTCCAAAGACCTGTTCCGGTTGTTATGAAATAGTTCATGCCTTGTCATACAAATTGCTTTTGTTTACTCATCGCGCTACAGGGAACCGATACTTTCTGGCTAATCAAGTTTACCGTGTATTGGGAACAGCCAAACTCCTTCGTAAAGTGTTGTTTGGTCTATTTCAGTTTCCTTTCGTTACTTGCGGGCTTTATAAGAACACATCATTGAGAAATAAATGAAGGGCTTACTATGGGAATCTTTCCATTGTACAATGCGTTATAAGGAGTGATGAGTTTGAAACGTATTATGTGTGTAGTTTCTACCACTTTATTAACTGGAACAATGATATTTAGTGTATCTAATACATCGGCGGCAACCTTATCAGGTTGCAACACCAGGTGAAGGAAATGAAAAAGCTACAATATTGGGCTTCGATAATAAAATAGAGTTTAAATCTTATGTAAAGGAACATCCCATTGCACCTAATTTTTTGAAAGCATTACAACTCTGTTGACAAATTTATTCTACCTTTTATCATGACATCAATTTAATGTAAATACAGATAGAAATCCCAGTCACCTTAACCAATTTTAATGCGGTTAGTAATGATAAAGTGTCTTCCATACGTACACATAAGTTCGGTGATTATACAATAATTTATGAGCATAGGAATGCACAAGGTCGTGCATTGACAAGAGCGAAAAATAGGGATTTTCTGAACTTAATGGATTATAGCATGGGCGATGGTGCAAGAACATGGAATGATCAGGCCTCGTCTGCTATTGTAAATATCATTCAATTTCAGCTGTATGTTTCGTTGTTCCTTGTGCTTCATATTCTTTTACTAGGCCTAACCATACATGCCCATCAACTTAAGGGCTTTTACTACCCCCAAGTACAAAAAAACGTTATTCTTTCTTACATAATATAAATGAGAAAGGGTGACGTTTTTTTATGAATCTCTCGATTCAAGAGGAGTTACAACCATTTGCAGAAGAATTACAGCGCTATATCACACCTGAATTTTTGGAAGAACTAACAAGAGAGATGAGGTTTGTAAAGAGAAAACGCAAATTTTCGGGATCAGATTTAGCTACCATTTGTATTTGGATTAGTCAAAGGGTGGCCAGTGATCCTTTAGTACGATTATGTAGTAGACTTCACGCTGTTACAGGTACTGTACTTAGCCCGGAGGGCTTAAATAAACGATTTAATGAAAAATCAGTGTTATTTTTAAAACATATCTTTTCTTTGTTGTTACAACAAAAAATCTGTGAGCAAACTCGCCTTTCTAATCAACTTTTTCCCCATTTTCAACGCATTCGCATCATGGATGCTACCTTGTTTCAGGTACCTAACACTTTGGAACATATATATCCTGGTTCAAGTGGGACCTGGCAAAAACAATGATAAAACATTTGGAACAGAATGCTTAGATACGTTACGGCCAGGCGATTTATGTATTCGTGATTTAGGATATTTTTCATTAGAGGATTTAGATCAAATGGATCAACGGGGGACGTATTATATTTCGCGGTTAAAGTTAAATACAAACGTATATGTAAGAAACCCAGATCCGGAATATTTTAAAAATGGTTCCATTAAAAAACAATCAGAATACATAAAAATCAATTTCATACAGATTTTGAATCAACTTCAACCAGGGGAAACAATAGAATATCAGCAAGCTTATATTGGAAATAAAGAGCAGTTATTTTCACGTCTCGTTTTTCATCGTTTAACAGCGGCACAATTACAAAAACGCCTAGAGAAAATTGCAGAAAAAGAAAAGTCAAAACACAGAACCTATTCAGAGAAAAGTAAATTAGTAGCGGGATTAAATGTATATGCGACAAATGCACCTTGGGAGTGGGTTCCGATGGAACAAGTCCATGAGCTATACTCATTACGCTGGCAGATAGAAATTGCTTTTAAAACGTGGAAATCATTATTTGATATAGATCATTGTCGCACTGTTAAACAAGAAAGAATAGAGTGCCATTTATACGGAAAACTGATTGCTATTTTCTTATGTTCTTCTACCATGTTTAAAATGCGTCAACTTTTATTACAGAAGAAGCAAAAAGAATTAAGTGAATATAAGGAAATTGGAATGATTCAAGATCATCTATTTCTCCTCTATCAATCCATACAAAACACCCAAGAGATAACAAAGCTTCTAACCCGACTGTTCCACCTTCTAGAGAAAAACGGACGGAAATCTCATCGATATGAGAAGAAAACGGTCTTTGATATCATGGGTGTTCATTATGAGTATAGTATAGCTAGGGAACAAAAGAAAACTCGTTAGAGTTTATTTAGCATGCGAATTTTTAAGAATAATCCATCTGTTGAACAGTTTGTAACCCTTTGGAAAGGAATTTCATTCTATTTGTTCTCTTAAGTTGATGGGCATGTGTATCACGTAACAAATGTAGAATTTTAATACACATATACCACTTGAAATAAAGAAGTTTACTTTTAAAATTCGCTTAGCGAATACTAATTTAAAATCGCTTTAATAATCTCCTGTCATACTGTTTGATGGGAGGTTATTACTTTTCAGAGAATAAAATTAAATAAATCAATACTTGAATGAATACAATCATCAATGTTAAAATACGGGAAAATAGGAAGCTGACTTGTGGCATTACTGATGTAATCATTTTTATTTTTTAATGTTTCTAATTTTAAAAAATATATCGAGTGTTTTGTCAATAGGTTTAGCTTTATTTCCATTTTATCTTATAACGGAAAAATGTAACGTACCATAAAAAAATGAATCCTCGGTTTAAGGATTTATAACCGAAAGATACAGATATAAATGAATAAAAAGAATTAACTATATCAATACAACCGAAATAATAGGGGTCACCATATCCAAAAAAGAAAATTGTACGTTTAAACACAAAATTGCGGATAAGAAGAACGCTTTAATAATGAATAGAATAATAATTGGAATCAATGCTGTCACTTTGCTTAATCTAGCTGTAATATGTAATCCAAGCCAAATTAAGACTAAATTTCATACATAGAACACTTCAATGGTATTACCAATTCCATATGCAAATGTACCTTCCGTAAATAATAACCCTAAACTCGTATATTGAGTCATTCCAGTACCAAAGATTAGACTTAAAATTGTATTAATAAGTCCACTTATAATAAGAACAATATTTGTATAAACTACAATGTTCAATAGGGTTTTATAAGGGGTATCATTCCCCAAAACCATTATAAACATCTATACTAATCAAAGAATATGTCCTCTTTAAAACCTATTAAAGCAAGAATGATAGACCCTTCTTACGCATTTCATTAAAAAATTACTATTTCAATCGATCAATAATCCATAGGTGGCTCTATACCCGTAATAATAATCATCGTATCTCCCTTTCTTGTATGTAGTGGAATCGCTCGTTTTAAAAATAAGAAAAGCTCCAAAGTCTTCTCAGTAGGATTGTAGTAAGTATGTTTCCCACTTTAGAGAATACCAGACAGCACGACCTGGGGGCATTCATGTGTCCCTTTCCAACTTTTTATTGCTCGTAACAATCAGCACCATCCCAACACTCAGAAAAATCATAAAACGTATAAATCATATAAGCGCCTCCCTTGTGATAAGATTTAGATTTAAAAAACAACGCATATTGCCTCATTGAACGGGCATGTATAGCCATTACTTATATATACAAATCAATTATATTTGTATTATCTTGTGTATTGATAGGGTTTAAGATAGGGTCAAACATATGGGACACCTCCTATACGAGCTAGAATGCATAAATCTATCTTATCCTTTATTAAGATGTTTTTATAATATCAATTTGCCTTTTGTAAACAGACCAAAACAAGATGGTGGAGGTTTTGTTGTAAAGTTTTTTAAATGAAGCTAAACTGTAGAAAAAATATGCGTAGGAAAATGATACATGCGATATTTTAAAGGAAAACAGTTCAAGAAGGATATTATTATAGTAGACGTTGACTACTATTGTCGTTTTTTTTAGTTATCGTGATGTATCTGAAATCCTGAAAGAACGTGGCATTTCCGTTCATCCAACAACTCTCATGTGTTGGGTGCATGAATATAGAAATCTGATCTATCAAATGTGGAAGAAGAAAAAGAAATCAGTACCCCATACTTTGCATTTGGATGAGACGTATATCAAAGTCAACGGAGAATGGTGTTATTTATATCGCGCCATTGATAGTGATGGACATACACTGGATTTTCAACTTCGAAAAACACGTAATCATCAGGCCGCTTATGTCTTTATGAAAAGATTGGTAAAACATTTTTGAGAACCCTCGGTTCTTACGACAGACAAGGCCTCAGCTTTTCTCTGTGCATCTAAAAAATTACAAAAAGATGATTTATATACATATTAAATATTGTACCGTCAAACATGTCAATAATCTTATTGAACAAGATCATCGACATGTAAAACGACGTTTTGTCAAATCCGCAGGATTTCAAAATCTTCGTCACGTATCACAAACCTTAAAAGGTATTGAAACTGTTCATGCTTTATATAAAAAAAACCGAAATCTGGGTACTGATTTCGGTTTTTCGACGTGTAATGAATTGTAAAATTTATTAATAAGTTCATAAAATAAAAAACTTCTATCTGGATTTCTCTATTCTTTATTCAACTTTGCAATAGAACCGTTCAAATTCTATCCAAAATCAAATCTTTAGTTTCAACGTTTAAAGTCAGGTTCCAGTAGAAACTTTTTTCTATTCTTCATTTTCATATAAGTTCTGTAATTGCTCCACATATTCTTTAAGATCTTGCCATTCTTTTTTTGCAATCATAAGATCGGCTTTCATCAATTCAAGTACTTCAGGATCCATATCATCTATAGATTTCAATAAACTTGTACATTTCGTTTGAACAATATCCCATTGTTGTTTTATTTCTTGAAGAGCCTTTATGGCTAGGGTAATTACTTCTATTATATTATTCATATTGTTTTGGGTATCTATTAAAGTAGAAACATCAGATTGTATCCCAGACAAACTTGCTTTCAATCTTTGTATATCGGTTTCTGTGGTTGCAATCTTTTTCTTTACATCAGCAAGATTGTTTGTGTTGGCACGACCAGAAGATATTAAATCCCACAGAATGTCTTTATTTTTTTTGATAACCTCATAATTCGCATTAATTTGGTTTTGTAAACCTGAAATATATCCTATCTCATTATCTATAATCGGCATTAAAATATTCACATCTTTTTTAAAATTTCTTACATCTTCTTCTATGTTGAATTGAAATTCTTGGAGCATACCTGCCATTTGTTCAGATTTATTTTTATTTTGCGAAACAAGATCCAATAAATTTTTTATATTATATTGTAATTTCTCGGATTGTTTCTCTTGAAGAGCCATAAATAAATGTTGGTACTGTAATTGAATTTGAGTATTAAATTCAATAATACTTTGATTGGTTTTCAAAATATTATTTTTCACTTTCTCCCATTTGATAGCATTTTCTTTTGCTATTTTTTGATGGTATATAATATCTGAACGTAGGTCATCATCTATAATTTGAATATTTTCTAAAAATATTTCTGGTTGCTTTTGTATATTTTTAACGTACGATTGCATGATAATCATACTAGCATCGGTTTGTGCAAGTGCACTTTTAAACTCAGTAGGACACGAAAAATACATTTCTTGCTGTCCAATAATTGGGGTACTTTGTGCCGCTTCCAAAAGAGTTGGGAATACGTTAATACTTAGAGTCCCAATCGTTAGTATTGCAATCATTTTTTTTTTGTAAAATAATATATTCATATTTTCACCTACATAATTCAGTAGTTTTATATGTCATTTTATAAAAGAGAATCCACCTCTTACAACATTGGTGATTTTTCTTTTATATTTGTAGGTCTTAACTGTATAACATCTATTGAATACCTAACTTAAAATCTTCTGTAGAAATATTCCTTATCTAAAGTTGTCTACATGTGAATTACAATAATTTATTACATAGTGTAAAAGCAATATGTGGATGTCGAAAATATAAATTAAGATCTACCTTCCATCATACGGAATCCGAGCCGCGGATTGGCTTGTTGTTGGGATAGTAACCGCGGATATTTGTTTTTGAATCTCTTCTGCCCACTTTCTTAAATCCGCCCAACTATTTTTGCCAACCTCTAAATCGTCTTTAATAAATTCTAATTCTTCTGGGCTCATTTCATCTATATCTTTTAATAACGTATTATACTTTGCATATGTAATTCCCCATTGGGTAGATATATGGCCTAAAGTGTTACGCGCTTCGCGGATCGTTTTGTGCAAATTACCTACAGCAGATTGTGCTTCTGTTAAGGTTATAAGTGCGGATCGAGCCGTTGATAGCTGCTGTGTGGCATTTTCCAGTCCTTCTTTAGCATTGTTCATTGAATCATAGTTTGTATATGCTTCATATCCACCACCTGCTATAATTGCTAGAGCCCCTACTCCTAAAATAACAGGAATTAATATTCCTCCAGAGAAAGCAATTAGTCCAATCGCTAATCCACCTGCCCCAAGGCCAACGCCCATTGCTAATGCGCCTCCAACTAGATATTTTAAGTTTTGATCAATTGTAGTATTATAAATTAAGATTTGTTTTTCCAGCTCGTCTATAAGAGAATCTTCTCCAGCTAAAATTGATACTAATCGTCTTCCATCTTCTTCAAATGCTTGATTATCATTCATTAATTTATCGTCAAACTTCTCGAAGTTGTTAATTAGATCATTAACAGTCTCTTGTTGTTCTTTTGCATTTTTCATGAGCCTTTTTGTAATCATGGTTTTTATTGCCTCTTTATCTTCTTCGGCAATCGCTGTTTCCAGGCTTTTGCTATATTGCTGAAATTGATTATCATAACTAATAATTCCTTGATTAACACCAATTATTTTTTTCCTTAAATCACCATCCCAATATTTTGCATTTTCTCGTGCAGCTTCTTGGTGAGCAGACAATTCTTTTTTTAACGTGCTATTCTTAGAATCTAAATCTACGGATTCTAAATTAATATCAGCCTGCCCTGTGATCATTTGTGAGTAGACTTGCATTGCGACATAATAATTGTTCATGCTCATAAGTTGTTGCTGTAACTCTACTTTAGGTGGATTCAATTGTGATTTTTGATATTGTGTTCTTATAGCCTGATTTTGCGTAAGCGCTTGTATCGGTGGTATTAAATTTACATTCACCATTGTTAATACAGAAGCAATAGCCAAAATTTTATATGGATATTTTCGCATATTAACCTCTCCTCACCTATTTATTATTTCAACACATTATTAAAGCTTTTGATTTGATCTTCTAATTGTTTACATAATTTCCTTAATGTTTTCAAATCCGCAGTCGTTGGCTTTTGGGGTAAATCTGTTATAGCCTGTTCAATAATATTCCAGTCTTTCTGATGTTTTTTCAAAAGGAAAATTTCCGCATCAATTTGTTCAGCAAACATATCTACTTTGCTTTCAATAAAAAGAATGTGCATGGATTGAATTTCAGTTGCTTTTAGATTTTGAGTTAATGTAAATAGCTGATGGTTCCTTTCTGCTAAACTTAAAATAGCATCTCTCTGTTTTAAGAGAGCAGCGTTACCTGCAGCTTCCGCGTCTACAATTTTTTTTATTTGATCTATATCAATTTTATCCATAAAATCATATTTTTTCGCTTCAAGCGCTAATCCTTCTGGACTCTTAGCAAAATTATCTTCCACTTCTTTGATAATTCTTTCAGTTTCTATATTTTCTATCCCATCTTTTTTAGCCTTATCTATAGCAGTTTTTTTTGCGTCCTCTAATTTTTTATTTGCTGTCGCAAGATAACTTAAAGCTGATTGAGTCCCTCCCTTAGCCACTGGATAAAGTAATTTCCATACTGCACTACCTATAATCGTTCCAGAGTTAACTAATATCCCAGGTACAGAACTAATTGCCTCTAGATCACTTTGTAGACCAACATTGATTATTTGAATATCTTTTTTCAATTCAGCAATTCGTCCCGATCCCCCATTTAAAAAATTATCAGATTCTTGAACACGCCTTGTAAAACTATTTTGATGTTTATTTAATACATCTTTAAAATCTTCTAACTCATTAATAGTTTGTTGAAGAGCAACTTGTTGCTCTATTTTTCTACTGTTTAACTTTTTTTGAATTCCCTCTAGATTCCCCTGTTCTACATATGTGTTAAAAATATTAATAAAACTACGATTATTTTCATTTAAGTCTAATAAATGTCTATGGAAAATTCTTTGGCGCCATTCTTTCGTATCTGCTTGAATTAATTGTTGTATATCTTGTAGCGCAGGGACCCGTGGGAGATAGAGAGCAGGTTGATCTTCTATTATAAATGTATATGCTTGTAATAATGTGGCTTGTTCTCCTAATTTTCGTAAAGAACTAGAGAATGAACCGATATCCATATTTTCCATAGATAATATTTGCTCGGGATTAGTCATTGGCGCAGCTAATACATTTGCTGTTCCTAAACTGCTCGTAATAACTGTTGCAGTTAACAAGCTTGTATATATTTTTCTGGTCATATATCTGACTCCTATTCTTATCTATTGTTTGTACAAACTCTTATGATAAACTGTACCTATGTAAGGGCAAACAACAATTTTTTGATGAAATCACAAGATTAATAATGCCTTTGTTATGCGGATATTTATTTGTCATCCAATTATTAATCCGGCTAAATAGTCAGCCCTTCTTTGTATGAATATACGCAATATCTATCATCTATAAAAATGTATTGCACATTCATTATTTCATTATATTTTTATCTCTGTAGCAAAACAGTCTTATTCACTAACTTCAATCACTTCAAAAGGGGTTTGTAGATTATTCAAAGATAATATGAATCTATTTTCATTGGAATCATATGAATATGGATAATTTATTGACCCCATCCAAGCTTTTTCTACATTGTCTCCGTGATATTCATTAAAATCAAACAATTCTAATCCTATACTACTCTCATTTATTTCTTTTTGAATACTCCCAATACCTATAGAATTATCTTCAGATGATCCATAAATAATATGATCTGTCGTATTGTCATAACTTAAATAAATAGAATCAAGTAATGTATCACGTGCCCAATAGTGTAAACCCGATTTACTTGATTGAGTTGATTTTATTCTTATTTCATCGGTAGATTCAATGAATCCATCTGCTCCATCTTTATTCTCAAAAATAATAGGCGTTCCATTATCCGTTACTGTATTGGCAAAAAGAACAAAATCATCTAAGCCCCAATGTTCGAATGTGACGCCACCTTTATCAGGTAAATTTTTATCCTTTAGATAATACGATGTATTATATTTCAATCTTTCTCCATTTTTTGTGACAGGATCAGAATGATCTGCAGCTAACGCTGTTACTGGCAGAGAGGCTGCTGCAATTGTTACAGTAAGTATGCTAGTTAAAGTTTTTTTCATATTTCACACATTCTTTCTTTTTTAATACACCTAAGGTTAAAACCGTAAACTTATGCTCCTGGTTTCTAGAAAACGCTGGTTTAAAGTCTTTTCAAATACAAGAATCATTTATTTTACAATTAAAAGGGGGGATAGAAATTTTCCAACTAAGCAAATCTATTCCCCATTTAGCTTGTTCATCCCAACTTACATCCTGGTTTGAACAAACTAATTTGATATTGTTCCATTCTTTTGATAACTAAGTTCCATCAGTATTTAATCTATTATTTTTACTTACATTAAAAACCATAGAACCGAACGATAAGATCAAAAATGCACATGTTGAGGTTTTAAAAGTGATTTTTAAATTCATTAATTTTTCTCCTTTACTTAGTTTTTTACTACGTAATACAGGTAGCTTATTATTTTATCCATAATTTATTTTATCGCATATAGAGATTAAGTAACATTCAATATTTGTATGTTAACAAAAGACAATATGTTTTTCAGAGGAAGTTAATATGTATATTGAAAATATTTTAAAAGTATTAATCAATATTAAGTTACCCTTGTTTTAAATACAAAAGTAATGTAAATTTTACATACTATATTTGTTCTATAAAACAAAACTCTATAATAAGATCTATTTTACCATTCATTCCTTTTTCTCTAACTAAGTACGTTATACTTTCTTTATAAATTTCTCGGTTTTAATAAGTACCCCCAAATTTCAAATAAATTTATATTTTCATTTTTTCTTTATAATTAATCTTGACTAATAATTTTTTTAGATTTTTATCATGTGGGAATGTTTAAGGAATACG
This sequence comes from Bacillus sp. SRB3LM, assembly GCF_015712745.1. Lineage (NCBI taxonomy): Bacteria > Bacillati > Bacillota > Bacilli > Caryophanales > Bacillaceae > Bacillus > Bacillus sp. SRB3LM. Next base: position 510,208 of record NZ_VWVQ01000008.1, on the reverse strand, counting down.
GCTGGAAGTTTCTTTGAGGTGGTACAGTAAAACTGGAACACAGTATAGAGATAAATTATTCTATATAAGAGGTGTTTCAGATGAAAAAACAGTATGATGAAACGTTTAAAAAACAATGTGTTGAATTGGTAATCAAAGAAGGGCGTACAATTTCCAGTATTCAAAGAGAATTTGATCTAGGACATGGGACTCTTAATTCATGGATAAAAAAATATTCTTCTCCACTTTTAGATAGTAAGGGAACTGATATGGCAGAACTACGTTCTTTACGAAGAGAAATCCAGGCATTAAAAAAGGAAAATGAATTTTTAAAAAAGGCGGCAACCTTCTTTGCCAAAAACCAAAACTAACACGTTTTCAGTTTATCAAACAATATCACCACATATTTGGAGTGCGCTGGCTTTGCTATCGATTACAAGTGTCTGCGAGTGGTTTTTACGACTATTTTCATCGTAAAGCCACTGAAGGTCAGAAAAAACGTAAAAAGACAGCGGCTTATATTGTCATGCAATTTAAACGTTTAAAAGGTAGAATGGGATATCGAAAACTGTACCGTTATCTTATAAATAGAGATGTTATGGTGAGCTTATCTCAAGTAAGACAAGCTTTATGTCGAGCTGGATTAAAGTCAAAAGTTGTCACGTATTATAAAAAAAGAAAGCAAGACCATTATACATTCCCAAATGTACTAGAGCGCTCCTTTAAACCTGGTAAGAAAGACGTTCCAACAGTTGTATGTGATATTACAGAATTTCGTTTAGTAAATGGATTGAAAGTGTATTTTTGTGCTGCATTAGACATTAGCACCCGGCGGGTGCTTGGTTACTCTTTGGATACTCACCAAGATGCGCAATTAGTAAAGGACACAATTCAGCAAGTTAAAAATGTTTATGGAAGTCACAAAAAGATTTTATTTCATAGTGATCAAGGATCCCAGTTTGCCAGTTATACAGTTACTGATTTTTGTAAGCAACAAAAGATTCAACAAAGTATGTCCCGCAAGGGGAACTGTTGGGATAACGCTGTGATCGAATCATTTTTTAGCATCTTTAAACGTGAATGTTTGCATGGAGAAAAACTGATTTCTCTCGCTCAAGTAACTCAGTTAGTAGCTGAATTTATTTATATGTATTACCATTCCATTCGTCCGCACTCATCATTAAATGGAATGACTCCGTATCAGTATTCAAAATCAATTGCATAATCTATTTCATGTTCCAGTTTTTCTTGACCAGGTCACTTTGATAATACTCGTTGTGCCTTTGTTAATCGTTCTAACATGTTACGATAGAAATTAGGATAATTGGCTTTCTCATCCTCAGAACTAACGTATAATCCATCCATCGTAAAGTCTAACCTCACAACTGTTTCTACTTCTTTTTGTATAATTTCTTTTTCATATTCAGTCAAGATAGACACATAGTATTTACCCGTAGGAGTCATAGAAATCGTACATGATTGGATTCTATAATCTTGTAGCATTTCTCTATGTTGTTTGATACGTACCATTTTCAGTTTTGGCAATTTGATATGACCATTCAGCAACATAATATTTCCGTTTACTGCATTCGTTGTATAAGACTTTCTGTCTTTTACTTTTGCATGTTAGGAAGTCATTTTGACCACTAAAGAAATTCTTATAGGCAGTTTGCAAGTTTAGTTGAGCATTTGCCAAAGCTAATGAATCCACTTCTTTTAATCACTCAAATTCTGCTTTATATTTCGCGGGAGTTGGAGGCTTTTGTTTCTTTAGTTGTTCCTTATCATCTTTATATTTTTCGTACGCTTCTTTTCGTTCAGCTAACATTCTATTATACACGAAACGTACACAACCGAAGGTTTTACGCATAAGATATGCTTGTTCTTCTGTTGGATACAAACGGAATGTATATGCTTTATTGTGCTTTGTCATATCATTTCACCTCACCTTTCACCTTGATTTTCAATATATTTCTTTACTACGTCTATTGGAGAAGCGCCAGTAGTTAATAAGCAAAAACTTCTTGACCAAAACATCTCTTTCCAAAGTTTCGTTTTCACTCGTGGAAAATCTCTCTTGATGAGTCGAGAACTTGCACTTTTATAAGCATTAATAAATTTTGTCATTTCTGTATTCGGATGAGCCTTGAACAAAATATGAACATGATCTACATCATGATGCCACTCTACCAATGTTATGTTGTAATTCTCAGATAATCTGACAAACATGTCTTTTGCATAGTCTGATATATCATCATTGAACACATTTCTTCTGAATTTTACAACCAATACAAGGTGATACTATAGCAAGAACACCGAATGATTATTATTATCTAATTTCATTGATATACTAATATTTATTCTTTATAAGACTGACTCTGTCAGAGGAAAAATAAAAAGCAAAGCCTTTTGGCTACGCCCTTCACACGCTTGAGGAAGAAGAATTCTTTCGGGGAATACGTTAAAATATTTTGGTATTAGTATATCAGCACATCTTCATTAATAGTTATGTCGTTTGTCAAACCCCTTTTTAATTATATAAGGATATTAAATTTCATGCCATAATAATCGTATCATTCAAATGTGCACGAATTTATTTGGATGATACATAAAAGAATAGATTATTTCAAAGTAGGGAGATGCTAAATGATTATTATCTTTAATGAACCACAAGGAAATTTTCCAACAGATTTTCAGTACTAAGAGTCGTTTTAATTTATTTTTGATGAAAGAAAGTTGGAATTGGGAAAGTCTCAACACGATAAAAAGGAAGAGACATTTAGGTTTTATCGAATTACCTATACATTCATCTGTAAATGTTAAAGCGATTATTTATACAGATTAATATAAAAGTATGTTTATTGAGGAAAGTGGAGAAGAGAAAATCTCGCAAACCATTTTTCAAGAGTAATATGTTTTTATGGATGTAATTTAAAGGAAATGAATGATTTTTAGGATGTCTCTGGGTGCTTGAATGACTATAAACAATAAAGTACCTTATGACCTACTTATACTGTGAGGTGAATTAATTATGATTATTCAAGATCTTGGTGAGTTACTAGATTTATTACATTAATGTTAGCAGAGTACGTAGAAAGGGGGTAGAAACAATGATTATTATTACAGGAATAGAACCACCTATGGATTATTGAGTCGTATTGACCTGGTCAAGAAAAACTGGAACATGAAATAGATTATGCAATTGATTTTGAATACTGATACGGAGTCATTCCATTTAATGATGAGTGCGGACGAATGGAATGGTAATACATATAAATAAATTCAGCTACTAACTGAGTTACTTGAGCGAGAGAAATCAGTTTTTCTCCATGCAAACATTCACGTTTAAAGATGCTAAAAAATGATTCGATCACAGCGTTATCCCAACAGTTCCCCTTGCGGGACATACTTTGTTGAATCTTTTGTTGCTTACAAAAATCAGTAACTGTATAACTGGCAAACTGGGATCCTTGATCACTATGAAATAAAATCTTTTTGTGACTTCCATAAACATTTTTAACTTGCTGAATTGTGTCCTTTACTAATTGCGCATCTTGGTGAGTATCCAAAGAGTAACCAAGCACCCGCCGGGTGCTAATGTCTAATGCAGCACAAAAATACACTTTCAATCCATTTACTAAACGAAATTCTGTAATATCACATACAACTGTTGGAACGTCTTTCTTACCAGGTTTAAAGGAGCGCTCTAGTACATTTGGGAATGTATAATGGTCTTGCTTTCTTTTTTTATAATACGTGACAACTTTTGACTTTAATCCAGCTCGACATAAAGCTTGTCTTACTTGAGATAAGCTCACCATAACATCTCTATTTATAAGATAACGGTACAGTTTTCGATATCCCATTCTACCTTTTAAACGTTTAAATTGCATGACAATATAAGCCGCTGTCTTTTTACGTTTTTTCTGACCTTCAGTGGCTTTACGATGAAAATAGTCGTAAAAACCACTCGCAGACACTTGTAATCGATAGCAAAGCCAGCGCACTCCAAATATGTGGTGATATTGTTTGATAAACTGAAAACGTGTTAGTTTTGGTTTTTGGCAAAGAAGGTTGCCGCCTTTTTTAAAAATTCATTTTCCTTTTTTAATGCCTGGATTTCTCTTCGTAAAGAACGTAGTTCTGCCATATCAGTTCCCTTACTATCTAAAAGTGGAGAAGAATATTTTTTTATCCATGAATTAAGAGTCCCATGTCCTAGATCAAATTCTCTTTGAATACTGGAAATTGTACGCCCTTCTTTGATTACCAATTCAACACATTGTTTTTTAAACGTTTCATCATACTGTTTTTTTATCTGAAACACCTCTTATATAGAATAATTTATCTCTATACTGTGTTCCAGTTTTACTGTACCACCTCATTTGGAATTATAGGTACTTGTAGTGTAGTGTTATTGTTCTTTGTCCCAAGTGGTATACTTAGTTCGACAACAAGTTTGTTCTTCTTAAGTTTGTTTGCTTGTACGATGCTTATTATTATGTTTTTAATGAAGCGAAGTAAACCAATCTTCTATTTTAGCATGATTGTTATGGCAATTATTGTTCTCCAAATTATTACCCTTGTAATATACCCCACAATTATAAAAGCTTTCCATTAATGATAAATCCTCTGCGTTTGTTGCTGGGGATTTTTATTTGTACAATTTTAATTTTTAGTAGAGATTTATTTGTATTGGAATGTAAAAATTAAATATTTTTATATTTCAAACAAATAGTTTTGGGATGTTGTGTTCTCATTACGCATTTGATATATTTACTTTGAACATAATTAAAATCAAGAAAAAGAGGCGGACGTATGGATAAAAAAGAAAATACGGTCGTATTGTTTCCACAACTATCAGAGCGCTATATTGATGAAGGTTTTTTAGCGCTGAAAGAGCGGAAATTCGAAGATGCATTGCGCTGCTTTGAAATATTACGTCAGTATAATGCGGAAACGGAACAAACGGAATTAGCTTCAGTTATTTGTTTACTCGAATTAAAACGTATGGAAGAAGCGAAAGACAAATGTGAACAGTTGCTTAAAACAGGAGTTGTCTTATTTGGTGATATTCTTGAAACGTACGTGACTATTTTAGTTCAAACAAATGATTATGAAGGTGTTATTGAAACTGTTGAAAAGGTTTTACAAACGAAAGATATAATGCCTGATCAAAAGGAAAAATTAGCGCAGCTTGCTTTATTTGCAGAAGGTATGCTAAATGAAGGAGACGCATCGCTAGTGGATTCGAATTTTGAATTGGATGAGTTTACTAATGAAATTTTTGGAGAAAACTTTGGACAGAAGCTAAGAGCGATTCAGCGACTTTCTTTAAAAGACTTAGATCTTGCATTACCTGTTTTAAAGAAATTTTTAATAGACGAAGAGCAACACCCCTATTTGAAAACTTCTATTTTGTATAAAATGATAGAAAGTCAGGTAGAAGAGGAAATAGAGGTAGAAAAGTTTGGGAATACGATTAAGGTAATTCCAGCATTTACAGGTCATAATGAGGAGCAATCCAATAACATTATACATAAATTATCAAGTCGATTAGAGCAAAATTATCCCGATATATTTGAAGCGATGGTTACATATTGGAAAGAATTGCAAATTAGCGTTTTCCCATTCGCTCTATTAATGGATAAAGAGGAGATTTGGTCAGCTGTTTTAGAGAGAATTGGAAGAAAGCGTTTCGGATTGGCTATTGATGAAGAAGAGCTTATGGCAGCATACAATATCGAATTGGAAGAGTTTCATATTGCCTATCAATGGTTATTACGTGTTGAAAGAGAAGGATATTTGCCCGTATAATTATGAAAAAGAATCGTTCAGTTCTTGAAACGAGCATATTCTATGTTATAATGTAAGGGTTGCAAAAGGCAGAAAACTGCCTGTTTGTAAGAGAAGAGAAGTGTAATTCTCTTACTTAATATGTTTCATATTATTCTCGAACAAAATATACCGTAGTTGTCTTCTGGGCAATTAGTAGATTGGAACATTATATCTGAAAGCTTTTGCTAGAGGATTATTTGTGTATTTGTTATTTCAAAAAAGAGATAATGAAGATCTTAATCTATAGAGGTATGTGCATACATTATTATAGTTGGAGGGAAAGAATAAATGTCTACAAAATGGGAAAAATTAGAAGGTAACGTTGGCGTTTTAACAATCGAAGTTGATGCTAAAGAAGTAAACAACTCTATCGACGCTGCGTTCAAAAAAGTAGTAAAAACAATTAACGTACCAGGTTTCCGTAAAGGAAAAATGCCTCGTCCATTATTCGAACAACGCTTTGGTATTGAATCTTTATACCAAGATGCTTTAGATATCATTTTACCAAAAGCATACGGTGAAGCGATTGAAGAAGCTGGTATCTTCCCAGTTGATCATCCTGAAATCGACATCGAGAAGTTCGAAAAAAATGCTAACCTTATCTTCACTGCAAAAGTTACAGTGAAACCTGAAGTTAAATTAGGTGAGTACAAAGGTTTAGCAGTAGAAAAAGTTGAAACAACTGTAACTGACGAAGATGTAGAGAACGAATTAAAATCTTTACAAGAGCGTCAAGCTGAGCTAGTTGTTAAAGAAGAAGGAACTGTTGAAAACGGTGATACAGCTGTAATCGACTTCGAAGGTTTCGTTGATGGCGAAGCATTTGAAGGCGGAAAAGGCGAAAACTACTCTCTAGCAATCGGTTCTGGTACATTCATCCCAGGTTTCGAAGAGCAAGTAATCGGTCTTAAATCTGGTGAGTCTAAAGACGTTGAAGTATCATTCCCAGAAGAGTACCATGCTGCTGAATTAGCTGGCAAACCAGCAACATTCAAAGTAACAATTCATGAAATCAAAACAAAAGAACTTCCTGAGTTAAACGACGAGTTCGCTAAAGAAGCAGACGAAGCGGTTGCAACTCTTGATGAATTAAAAGCAAAACTTCGCACAAACTTAGAAGAAGGCAAAAAGCACGAAGCTGAGCACAAAGTACGTGACGAAGTAGTAGAATTAGCTGCTGCTAACGCTGAAATCGAAATTCCAGAAGCTATGATCAACACTGAGTTAGATCGTATGGTTCGTGAATTCGAGCAACGTTTAAGCCAACAAGGTATGAACCTTGAGCTTTACTACCAATTCACAGGTACTGACGCTGACAAATTAAAAGAGCAAATGAAAGAAGATGCACAAAAACGTGTAAGAATCAATCTTGTTCTTGAAGCTATCATTGAAGCTGAAAACATCGAAGTTACTGAAGAAGAAGTAACTGCAGAAGTTGAAAAAATGGCTGAAATGTACGGTATGCCAGTAGACGCTATCAAGCAAGCTCTTGGAAGCGTAGACGCTTTAGCTGAAGATCTTAAAGTGCGTAAAGCTGTAGACTTCTTAGTAGAAAACGCTGCATAATAAAATAACAAGGCACGATTAAAATCGTGCCTTGTTTTATAAATATAGAAATATATTTATAAAACTTTTCGATGGAGAAGGAAAAGTTCCTTTACAAGTCGAATATACATATTTCAAAAGTTTTAAAAATTTTTTATTTGTACATAACTAGTCATATTATTTGTATTTCTCGCCACGTAGTGACATAATATGTATTTACATACGATACATTTATCGTGTACATACGAAGGCAAGAGGTTAGCACTTTGTAAGGGGTGTGAAAATATGTTTAAATTTAATGATGAAAAAGGGCAATTAAAATGTTCTTTCTGTGGTAAAACACAAACGCAAGTTCGAAAGTTAGTGGCAGGTCCAGGTGTTTACATTTGTGACGAGTGTATCGAACTTTGTACTGAAATTGTACAAGAGGAGCTTGCGAAGGACGAAGAAGTAGAATTCAAAGATGTACCGAAACCGGTAGAAATTCGTGAAATCTTAGATGAGTATGTCATCGGGCAAGATAGCGCGAAAAAAGCACTAGCAGTAGCGGTATATAACCATTACAAACGCATTAATTCTAACAGCAAAATTGATGATGTAGAATTAGCGAAGAGTAATATCGCACTTATCGGGCCAACAGGTAGTGGTAAAACATTACTTGCACAAACGTTAGCGCGTATTCTAAATGTTCCATTTGCAATCGCGGACGCAACATCTTTAACAGAAGCTGGATATGTTGGGGAAGATGTAGAAAATATCTTACTAAAATTAATTCAAGCAGCTGATTATGATGTAGAGAAAGCGGAAAAAGGAATCATTTATATTGATGAGATTGATAAAGTGGCACGTAAGTCCGAAAATCCATCAATTACACGTGATGTATCTGGTGAAGGTGTGCAGCAGGCACTTCTGAAAATTTTAGAAGGTACTGTAGCAAGCGTTCCACCTCAAGGTGGTCGTAAGCATCCGCACCAAGAGTTTATTCAAATTGATACAACGAACATCTTATTCATTTGTGGTGGAGCGTTTGATGGCATTGAGCCGATTATTAAACGTCGCCTTGGTGAAAAAGTAATTGGATTTGGTTCTGAGAAGAAAAATGCTGATGTAAATGAGAAGCATGTTTTATCTCACGTATTACCAGAGGATCTTTTAAGATTTGGTTTAATTCCAGAGTTTATCGGTCGTCTTCCAGTTATTGCGAACCTAGAGCCACTTGATGAAGATGCTCTTGTTGATATTTTAACGAAACCGAAAAATGCACTTGTTAAGCAATTCCAAAAACTATTGGAGCTTGACGATGTTGAGTTAGAGTTTGAAGAAGGTGCACTAATCGAAATTGCGAAAAAAGCAATTGAACGTAAAACGGGTGCTCGTGGACTTCGTTCTATTATTGAAGGCTTAATGCTTGATGTAATGTTCGAACTTCCATCTCGTAAAGATATCGAGAAGTGTATTCTTACAAAAGAAACAGTAGCTGATAATGAGCCGCCAAAATTGGTGTTACAAGACGGTACTGTACTTGATACAAAAACATCTGCATAATGCGAAAGGGAAACAGCAATTTTTATAATTGCTGTTTTTCTTTATGTTTAGCTACGTTCCTCCGCGGAAATACTAAGAGATAAAATATTGCGGGAGGAAATAAATAATGAGCTGGACAAATATATTTTTAGTTGTTCAACTTGTTTTTGGTGTAATTGTCGGATTGTATTTCTGGCATTTACTTCGAAATCAACGAACACAAAAAGTTTCAATTGATCGAGAATCGAAAAAAGAATTAGAACAGCTTCGTAAAATGCGTGAGATTTCTTTAACAGAGCCGCTAGCAGAAAAGGTGCGTCCTACAACCTTTTTAGATATTGTAGGGCAAGAGGACGGGATTAAGTCGTTAAAAGCGGCTCTTTGTGGTCCGAATCCGCAACATGTAATCATATATGGCCCGCCAGGTGTTGGGAAAACAGCGGCAGCACGTCTTGTATTAGAAGAAGCGAAACGAAATCCTAAATCTCCATTTCGTACGAATGCAACATTTATTGAACTTGATGCGACAACAGCTCGGTTTGATGAACGTGGTATCGCAGACCCTTTAATTGGTTCGGTGCATGATCCGATTTATCAAGGTGCTGGGGCGATGGGGCAAGCAGGTATTCCGCAACCGAAAAAAGGTGCTGTAACAGATGCACATGGTGGTATTTTGTTTATTGATGAGATTGGCGAGCTCCATCCGATTCAAATGAACAAAATGTTAAAGGTGTTAGAAGATCGAAAAGTATTTTTAGAAAGTGCGTACTATAGTGAAGAAAATACGATGATCCCAACATATATACATGATATTTTCCAAAAAGGCTTACCGGCAGATTTTCGTTTAGTTGGAGCAACGACACGTTCGCCAGAGGAAATTCCTCCTGCTATTCGGTCACGTTGCTTAGAAGTATTTTTCCGTGAATTAGATACGGAAGAAATTCAAAAAGTAGCGAAAAATGCCGCGGAAAAAGTGGAAATGCAAATAGGTGAAAATGGTATTGAAATGATTGGGATGTATGCAAGGAATGGACGAGAAGCGATTAATCTCGTACAAATCTCTGCTGGTATGGCGATAAATGAAGAACGTTCTTTCATTAAGGATGAAGATATAGAGTGGGTTGTTCACTCGAGTCAGCTTACACCGAAATATGAAAAGCGCATTTATCCGATTCCAAGGATTGGTCTTGTAAATGGTCTTGCTGTATACGGACCAAATACAGGTGCGTTATTAGAAATTGAAGTAACAGCAATTCCGGCGAAAGATAAAGGATCGGTAAATGTTACCGGAATTGTGGAAGAAGAAAGTATTGGTAGTCAAACGAAATCGATTCGTCGTAAAAGTATGGCGAAAGGCTCTGTTGATAATGTATTAACAGTACTTCGTTCTTTAGATGTGTTGCCAGAAGGATATGATATACATATTAATTTTCCAGGTGGTATCCCAATTGATGGACCTTCTGCAGGAATCGCTATGGCAACAGGTGTATATTCTGCGGTGCACCGCACGTATGTAAATAATGAAGTAGCGATGACAGGGGAAATAAGTATACACGGAGAGGTAAAGCCTATTGGTGGCGTGTACGCAAAAATAAAAGCTGCGAAAAAAGCGGGAGCTAAGAAAGTCATTATTCCTGCTGAAAATATGCAACCATTTTTGTATACGATCAAGGGAATTGAAATTATTCCTGTTCGTAAGTTAAAAGAAGTATTTGAGTTAACGTTTATGCAAGAAAATATGCATAGAGAGCTAGATGTACATACTCACGTAGACGAAACAGATGCACAATCTATGTAAAAATAAACAATAATAAAATTTGCCAGACTTCGTTTAAGTTTGTATGCTTAATCGGAGTCTTTTTTCTTTTCGTGAGGTAGAAAAACAAGCTATTTACAATTGCGCGGAATCTCAGCAATTGCATCTAGGTGTATTGTAATATAAAATAGTTGAACAGGAGTTTAATTTATTATGGAGGTGCTATGTCTAGTATGAATACGAACGAAAGAATCGTGCCCCTCCTACCATTAAGAGGCGTTCTCGTATATCCAACGATGGTTTTGCATCTTGATGTAGGACGTGATAAATCGATACAAGCACTAGAGCAGGCGGCAATGGATGAAAATATCATCTTTTTAGCAATGCAAAAAGAAATGAATATCGATGATCCGAAAGAAGATGACATATATAGTGTAGGTACGGTGGCGAAAGTGAAGCAAATGTTAAAATTGCCGAACGGTACGCTTCGTGTCCTTGTGGAAGGTTTACATAGAGCAGAAGTAATAGAGTTTATCGAAGAAGAAAATGTAGTACAAGTGTCTATTAAAACGGTAACTGAAGAAGTAGAAGATGATTTAGAAGAGAAAGCTTTTATGCGTACGTTACTGGAGCATTTCGAACAATATATTAAAGTTTCGAAAAAAGTTTCAAATGAAACATTTGCAACGGTAGCTGATGTGGAAGAACCAGGGAGATTAGCTGATCTAATTGCTTCTCACTTGCCAATTAAAACGAAGCAGAAACAAGAGATTCTAGAGATTGTATCTGTAAAAGAACGATTACAAACACTTATTTCAATTATTCAAGATGAACAAGAGTTACTTAGCCTAGAAAAGAAAATTGGGCAAAAAGTGAAACGTTCCATGGAGCGCACGCAAAAAGAATATTTCTTACGTGAGCAAATGAAGGCGATTCAAACTGAACTTGGCGACAAAGAAGGCAAGGGCGGAGAAGTAGAAGAACTTCGTGAGAAAATTGAACAGTCAGGAATGCCGGAAGAAACAATGAAGGCTGCGCTGAAAGAATTAGATCGTTATGAAAAGTTACCAGCAAGTTCTGCGGAGAGTGGTGTTATTCGCAATTATATTGATTGGTTATTAGCGCTTCCGTGGACAGAGGCAACAGAAGATATAATTGACCTTGCTCATTCGGAAGAGATTTTAAATAACGATCATTACGGTCTTGAAAAAGTGAAAGAGCGTGTACTTGAATATTTAGCTGTACAGAAGTTAACGAATTCATTAAAAGGACCTATCCTTTGTTTAGTAGGCCCTCCTGGGGTCGGCAAAACTTCGTTAGCGCGTTCAATTGCAACATCATTGAATCGTAACTTCGTCCGTGTATCTCTTGGTGGTGTGCGTGATGAATCTGAAATTCGTGGTCACCGCCGTACATATGTTGGAGCAATGCCAGGACGCATTATTCAAGGTATGAAAAAGGCGAAAACAGTTAATCCAGTCTTCTTATTAGATGAGATTGATAAAATGTCTAACGATTTCCGTGGAGATCCATCAGCGGCATTACTTGAAGTATTAGATCCAGAACAAAACCATAACTTCAGTGATCATTACATTGAAGAACCATATGATCTATCAAAAGTTATGTTTGTAGCAACTGCTAATACACTTTCAAGTATTCCAGGTCCATTACTTGACCGTATGGAAATCATTTCGATTGCTGGCTATACAGAACTTGAAAAAGTACACATTGCTCGTGAGCATTTATTGCCGAAACAATTAAAAGAACATGGCTTACGAAAAGGTAATTTACAAGTGCGTGATGAAGCGCTGCTTGAGATTATTCGTTATTATACACGTGAGGCTGGTGTTCGTACGCTAGAGCGCCAAATTGCAAAAGTTTGCCGTAAAGTAGCGAAGATTATCGTTACAGCAGAACGTAAACGTATCGTTGTGACAGAGAAAAAGATTGTTGATTTACTTGGTAAACACATATTCCGTTATGGGCAAGCTGAAAAAACAGACCAAGTTGGTATGGCAACAGGTCTAGCTTACACAGCAGCAGGCGGCGATACACTTGCCATTGAAGTTTCTGTAGCGCCAGGAAAAGGGAAACTAATTTTAACAGGGAAACTTGGGGATGTTATGAAAGAATCAGCACAAGCTGCGTTTAGTTATATACGTTCTCGTGCAGAAGAGCTTCAGATTGATCCGAATTTCCATGAGAAAAATGATATTCATATTCACGTTCCAGAAGGAGCAGTTCCAAAAGACGGACCGTCAGCAGGTATTACGATGGCAACGGCACTTATTTCTGCGCTAACAGGTATTCCTGTAAGTAAAGAAGTGGGTATGACAGGTGAAATTACACTTCGTGGTCGTGTATTACCAATTGGTGGTTTAAAAGAAAAAACATTAAGTGCTCACCGCGCAGGCTTAACAAAAATTATTTTGCCAGCAGAAAACGAGAAAGATTTAGATGATATTCCAGAGAGCGTAAAAGAAAACCTTACGTTTGTGCTTGCATCTCATTTAGATGAAGTATTGGAGCACGCATTAGTAGGAGTGAAACAATGAAAGTAACAAAAGCAGATATTGTAATTAGTGCTGTTAAACCAGAACAATATCCAGACAGTGATTTACCAGAAATTGCATTAGCAGGTCGTTCAAATGTGGGGAAGTCTTCCTTTATTAATAAAATTTTAAATCGTAAAAAGTTAGTGCGTATTTCTTCTAAACCAGGAAAAACGCAAACGCTGAACTTTTTCTTAATCAATGAGATGATGCACTTTGTTGATGTTCCAGGTTACGGATATGCAAAAGTATCTAAATCGGAGCGCGCTGCATGGGGGAAAATGATTGAAACGTACTTTACAACTCGTGAGCAATTAGACGCAGCTGTATTAGTAGTTGATTTACGTCACCAACCAACAAGTGATGACGTGATGATGTATGATTTCTTAAAGCATTATGAAATCCCAACAATTATTATTGCGACGAAAGCCGATAAAATTCCGAAAGGGAAATGGCAAAAGCATTTAAAAGTTGTAAAAGAAACGCTTGCTGTTGAAATTGGCGATGAAATTGTTCTATTCTCTTCTGAAACAGGACTTGGAAAAGAAGAAGCGTGGAAAGCAATTCATAAATTTACAAAAACAAAAAACGCGTGACGAATGTCGCGCGTTTTTGTTTTGCTAAATTTTTTAGCGTACGTTTAATGTAACTTCAATATTTCCTCGTGTTGCTTTCGAGTAAGGACATACACCGTGAGCCGCTTCTACAAGTTCTTGTGCTTCGCTATGTGAAACGCCAGCCACATGTACATCAAGTACAGCAGATAGACCGAAACCACCATCTGTATCTTTTCCGATAGAAACGTGAGCAGTTACTTCTGTACTTTCTACTTTTATACGTTTTGTACGAATGACAAGTTGTAATGCACTATCGAAACAAGCTGCATAACCAGCTGCAAATAGTTGTTCTGGATTTGTTGCTTCTCCGCCTGCACCACCTAGTGCTTTCGGCATTTTTACATCAAGATTTAATATGCCATCATCTGAAACTACTTTCCCATTTCTTCCACCTGTTGCTGTTACTGAAGCAGTATATAATTTATCCATATTTATTCCCCTTTTCCATCATTAATTGTTTTCATTGTGTCAATTAGTTTATTTAGTTGAATTAATAAAGAGAGATATTCTTGCTCTGTAATTCCTAAGTTTGTAGCCATCGTTGTCGGTAATGAACAAGCCTTTTCCTTTAAATCTTTGCCTTGTTCTGTTAATTCAATACAAACTTTTCGCTCGTCTTCTTTGGAACGAACACGTTTTACAAGTTTTAATGATTCCATTCGTTTTAACATAGGTGTTAACGTACCAGAATCTAAAAATAGACGTTCTCCAATTTCTTTTACTGTTAGTCCATCTTGCTCCCATAGTACGAGTAAAGTAATGTACTGGGGATACGTAATACCCATTTCTTCTAAATAAGGTCGATAAAAACGAGTAACCTCTCTAGAGCAGGCGTAAATAGAAAAACAAAGTTGGTTATCTAGATGCAAAGAGTTTTCTGTCATAAATAACTCCCTTCTAATTAAGTTGTGCACAATTTAATTTTGTAAAACTAATATAACGAAAAAGAAATACAATGTCAAATACATTGTATTGAGAAAGTCTTTGTTACATTTTGGAACAATCATACATATTTTCCTTCATGATGAAAGAAGATAGGGAAGATGATGTTATAATTTATATGGAATAGTTTCCATCACTTGATTATGAGGGCTTTTTTTGGTAACGTACAAATAGAGTTATTAATTTATAATCATTATAAAGTAGAGGTTTTTTTATTAGTGTTACTGAATCTCCTTTATTACATACGGAGAATAATTAAAAAATAATCGGTTGTTCACACGATTGTCAGATTCATAAGAGGAAAGTTGTATTATGATAGTAGATAAAGTGATAAAACGGGTGAAGGGGGACATGCTGCGTGCATATTCTTGTTGTTAGTGTAAATTATCGAACAGCCCCTGTAGAATTTCGTGAGAAACTCACATTTCAGGCAGCAGAACTAGAGCGAGCGATGACTACATTACAAAATCAAAAGAGCGTGTTAGAGAATGTCATTGTATCAACTTGTAATCGCACTGAGATTTATGCTGTTGTCGATCAATTACACACGGGACGGTATTATATTAAGAAGTTTTTAGCTGATTGGTTTCAGCTTGAAATAGAAGAAGTTGCGCCATATTTAACTATTTTTGAACAAGATGGTGCAATAGATCATTTATTCCGCGTAACGTGCGGTTTAGATTCAATGGTAGTCGGAGAAACGCAGATTTTAGGTCAAATAAAAGATAGCTTCTTAGAAGCGCAACAAGTTAAAGCAACAGGCACAATTTTTAATGAATTGTTTAAGCAAGTCATTACATTAGCAAAACGTGCCCACTCAGAAACAACAATCGGGGAAAGTGCGATGTCTGTTAGTTATGCTGCTGTTGAGCTTGGAAAGAAAATATTTGGCGAGTTAACAGATTGTCATGTGCTTATTCTTGGTGCTGGTAAAATGGGCGAACTTGCACTGCAAAACTTATATGGAAGTGGTGCTCGTAAAGTAACAGTTATGAATAGGACGCTTTCGAAAGCAGAAGTAATGGCTGAGAAATATATGGGACATGCAAAATCGTTAAGCGAATTACAATGTGCATTATTAGAAGCAGATATTTTAATTAGTTCAACTGGTGCATCTGAGTATGTCATTACGAAAGAGATGATGACAAAGGTGGAGAAAATGCGCTCTGGTCGCCCTTTATTTATGGTTGATATTGCAGTACCACGTGATATTGATCCAGCGATTGATGAGTTAGAAGGTTCTTTCTTGTATGACATTGATGATCTGCAAGGAGTAGTGGAGGCAAACCGTGCTGAGCGTTTAAAAGAAGCAGAGAAAATTCAATTTATGATTGAAGAGGAAATTGTTCTATTTAAAACGTGGTTAAGTACACTTGGTGTTGTTCCATTAATATCAGCTCTTCGTGATAAGGCACTTGCAATCCAAAGTGAAACGATGGTAAGCCTAGAGCGAAAAATACCAAACCTTAGTGATCGTGAGAAAAAAGTTATTAGTAAGCATACGAAAAGTATTATTAATCAATTATTAAAAGACCCAATTTTAGTAGCGAAAGAAATAGCTGCTGAAGAGGGAGCGAGCGAAAAATTAGCGTTATTTGCGAAGATTTTCGATTTAGAAACGGAAGAAGTAGAGAGTCGTGCGGAAGAAGTAGAACATAAAAGAGTGTGGACACCATCCGTTCCATCTTTATAATTTGGAAGGATGATCGGATGAGTTTTTTAAATAACAGTATTATTTATCATATTGCAATTATTTTATATGCTTGTAGCATTAGTTTATATTTTATAGATTATTTCCAAAGTAACCGAAAGGCGAACCGATTTGCTTTTTGGTTACTTTCGATTGTATGGGTATTGCAGTCTATTTTTATGTTGCTTAGGGCGACAGATTCAGAAACGAACCCCATTTTAACTTTATTATCAGGGATTTATTTTTATGTTTGGTTATTGATTACGATGTCATTAGTCATAAATCGATTTATGCGCGTTGACTTTTTAGTCTTCTTTACAAATGTTGTTGCATTTGGCGTAAGCGCTTTTTCTATTTTTACACCGCTCGGAAAGATGTCGCCAGTACTTGCAGAGCAATTAGTTTCAGAACTTGTATACGTGCATGTTGGAATGGCGATTATTTCTTATGCAACGTTTACGGTATCGTTTATTTTTTCTATTATGTATTTACTGCAATATCGCCTATTAAAAAAGAAAAAGTGGAATGCGAGATTAAGAAGGTTAGGGAATTTACCGAAGCTTGAATCTACGTCTTACGGATTAAATTTATTTTCTGTTCCATTTTTCTTACTAGCAATTTTATTAGGATGTATATGGGGATATACAAAATTAGATAATTTTCATTGGTATGATACGAAAGTAATTGGTTCGTTTGTCGTTCTATTTGTATACTGTGCGGGCTTGTATTTAAGAGCGGCAGATGTGTTGCAAGGGAAGAAAATTGTACTGTGGAATGTAGGGGCCTTTCTCGTAATGCTAGTTAACATTTTTTTATTAAGTAGTTTATCTAATTTCCACTTTTGGTATTTATAATGAGGAGAGAGAATTATGCGCAAAATTATTGTAGGGTCACGAAAGAGTAAGCTAGCATTAACACAAACAAACTGGTTTATTGATCAGTTAAAAGCACTTGGTTTACCATATGAATTTGAAGTGAAAGAAATTGTCACTAAAGGTGATGTGATTTTAGATGTTACTCTTTCAAAAGTAGGCGGAAAAGGTTTGTTCGTTAAAGAAATTGAGCATGCGTTACTTACGAAAGAAATCGATATGGCTGTACATAGTATGAAAGATATGCCAGCCGTACTTCCAGAAGGATTGATGATTGGCTGTACACCAAAGCGTGTTGACCCTCGTGATGCTTTTATCTCAAAAAATGGAGCATCGTTTAAAGAGTTAGCGGAAGGTGCTATTTTAGGTACGAGTAGTTTAAGACGTAGTGCACAGCTACTCGCTGCGAGACCAGATTTACAAGTGAAGTGGATTCGCGGAAATATCGATACACGTTTACGTAAATTAAAAGAAGAGGATTACGATGCGATTATTTTAGCGACAGCTGGATTACAAAGAATGGGCTGGGATGATGAAGTTATTACAGAACATTTAGATGAAACGTTATGTGTACCTGCTGTAGGACAAGGTGCATTAGCGATTGAATGTCGTGAGGACGATAAGGATTTATTGCAGCTGTTAGCGCATATTAATGATGCGATAACAGAAAGAACAGTGGCAGCGGAGCGAGTATTTCTTCATAAACTTGAAGGTGGATGCCAAGTTCCAATCGCTGGATATGCAACCCTTACAAAAAATGATGCAATCGAATTAACAGCTCTTGTCGGCTCTATGGATGGCTCTGTTTTATTAAAAGAGACAGTAGTGGGTACTAATCCTGAGGAAGTAGGATTAGAGGCCGCAGACCGTTTAATTAAGCGAGGCGCCAAAGAACTCATTCTTGCTGCAAATAAGGAGCAACAATAAATATGAACGCTCTCGCTGGAAAAACGGTATTGATTACACGTACCCAGCATCAAGCGAAACAAATGAGTGTAGCAGTGAAAGAAAAGAGCGGAATTCCATTGGAAATTCCGCTTTTGCGTATGGAAGGTATGTCTCATAGGCAAATTCAACATATCAAAGAGCAGCTACATTCATACGACTGGGTTATTTTTACGAGCAGAAATGGTGTAGCTTTTTTTCTAGATAGTTTAAAAAAGAAACTACCACTAACCATTAAAATCGCTGCAGTAGGTGTGAAAACAAAATTAGAGTTAGAAAAAAGGGGCTATCAAGTTCATTTTGTTCCGACTTCATTTGTTGCAGAAGCATTTGCAGAAGAGTTTCTAAAAGAATTAAGTGGAAACGAACGTATTTTATTTCCGAAAGGGAATTTAGCAAGAGAGGTAATTCCGGTTGAACTTCGGGAAATTGGTGTTTCTCTAGATGAGCTAATCGTATACGGTACGAAAGTGAATATAGAAAAAAAGCAAGAGCTTATAGCGGCATTGAAGTTAGGGAAAGTAGACATCATTACATTTACGAGTCCTTCAACTGTTACTAGTTTTGTTCGTTTACTTGAGGGTACAAACTGGAGAGAATGGACAAAAAAATGTACAATTGCTTGTATAGGACCTATTACGGAAAAAGAGGCAAGTCTTTATTTTCCGTCTGTTATTGTGCCGAAAGAGTATACTGTAGAAGCATTACTACAATATGTTTGTGAATCTATAAAATGAAAGAATGGGGATAGAAATCTATGAACTCTTTACAATTTAATCGTCATCGTCGTTTAAGACAAAGCGGGGGCATGCGTGCGCTTGTGCGTGAAACGTTTTTACATACGGAAGATTTTATTTACCCTATTTTTGTATTAGAAGGTGAAAATGTTCGTAATGAAGTTCCTTCTATGCCAGGCGTATATCAAATGTCTTTAGATTTATTGCAAGCTGAAATGCAAGAAGTTGTTGATTTAGGTATTCGTTCTGTTATTGTATTTGGTTTACCTGCTGAAAAGGATGAAGTTGGATCATCAGCATATTGTGATCATGGAATTGTACAACGTGCTATTCAGCAAATTAAAGGTGATTTCCCTGAGCTAGTAGTAGTTGCAGACACATGTTTATGTCAATTTACAAGCCATGGTCATTGCGGTGTAATTGAAGATGGTATTATTTTAAATGACGAGTCTCTTGCGGTTCTTGCGAAAACAGCTGTAAGTCAAGCGAAAGCAGGAGCGGACATTATTGCGCCATCAAACATGATGGACGGCTTCGTAACAGCAATTCGCCAAGCATTAGACGAAAATGGTTTTGAACACGTGCCAGTTATGTCGTACGCTGTGAAATATTCATCAGCATTTTATGGACCATTCCGTGATGCTGCGCATGGTGCACCACAATTTGGTGACCGTAAAACATATCAAATGGATCCGGCAAACCGTATGGAAGCATTCCGTGAAGCAGAATCAGATGTAATGGAAGGTGCAGATTTCTTAATCGTAAAACCAGCTCTTTCTTACTTAGATATCGTTCGTGATGTGAAAAATAACTTTAATTTACCAGTTGTCGCTTATAATGTAAGTGGTGAATATTCGATGATTAAAGCGGCAGCGCAAAATGGTTGGATTAATGAAAAAGAAGTTGTTCTTGAAAAATTAATTAGTATGAAACGTGCAGGGGCAGATTTAATTATTACGTATCATGCAAAAGATGCAGCAAGATGGTTACAAGAAGGAGGCACTAAATAATGAAAAAGTTTGATAAGTCAATTGCAGCGTTTGAAGAGGCGCAAGACTTAATGCCTGGTGGCGTAAATAGCCCGGTTCGTGCCTTTAAGTCTGTTGGGATGAATCCGTTGTTTATGGAGCGTGGAAAAGGTTCTAAAGTATATGATATCGATGGGAATGAATACATCGATTACGTATTATCATGGGGTCCTTTAATTCATGGTCATGCAAATGATCGTGTTGTAGAAGCGTTAAAATCTGTCGCTGAAAGAGGTACAAGCTTCGGTGCACCAACAGAAATTGAAAATAAATTAGCAAAACTTGTTATTGAGCGCGTGCCATCAATTGAGATTGTGCGTATGGTTAACTCTGGAACGGAAGCAACAATGAGTGCACTACGTTTAGCTCGTGGTTATACAGGTCGTAATAAAATCTTGAAATTTATTGGTTGTTACCACGGTCATGGTGATTCGTTATTAATTAAAGCTGGTTCTGGTGTGGCGACTTTAGGTTTACCAGATAGTCCTGGTGTACCAGAAGGTGTAGCGAAAAATACGATTACAGTAGCTTATAACGATTTAGAAAGCGTAAAATACGCGTTTGAACAATTCGGTGATGATATTGCTTGTGTAATTGTAGAACCAGTAGCAGGAAATATGGGGGTTGTTCCTCCGCAGCCTGGATTTTTAGAAGGGCTTCGTGAAGTAACAGAACAAAACGGTGCATTGCTTATTTTTGATGAAGTAATGACAGGGTTCCGAGTAGCTTATAATTGTGGTCAAGGTTATTATGGCGTAACACCTGATTTAACATGCTTAGGTAAAGTAATCGGTGGTGGTTTACCGGTAGGAGCATACGGTGGTAAAGCAGAAATTATGCGCCAAGTTGCGCCAAGCGGACCGATTTACCAAGCTGGTACTTTATCAGGTAACCCACTTGCAATGGCGGCAGGTTATGAAACGTTAATACAGTTAACGCCAGAATCATATGTAGAATTTGAGCGTAAAGCTGAAATGTTAGAAGATGGATTACGTAAAGCAGCTGAAAAACATGGCATTCCGCATCATATTAACCGTGCAGGCTCTATGATTGGTATTTTCTTTACAGATGAACCTGTTATTAATTACGATGCAGCAAAATCTTCAAATTTAGAATTCTTTGCGGCTTACTATCGTGAAATGGTAGAACAAGGTGTATTCTTACCACCATCTCAATTCGAAGGTTTATTCTTATCGACAGCACATAGTGATGCAGATATTGAAGCGACGATTGCAGCAGCTGAAATTGCAATGTCAAAATTAAAAGCGTAATGTATTAGAGAAAATCGCTCTCCATAAGGGGAGCGATTTTTTTTATTCATAAAGTAAGCTTTCTGCACATAAATCTGTAATGACATATAGTTTGGGAGGGGGAAAAGAAGTGGCTGCAGATCATTCATTACGATTTTCATTAAAAGAATCTGTGTGGTTCCAAAAAGGACAGGAAGTCGAAGAACTTTTGTCAATTTCGTTAGATCCAGACGTTGAGATAGAAGAGCTTGATCATGAAGTAATCGTGAGAGGACAATTAGATTTAACGGGAGAGTATGTTGCACGAAAAGATGATTCGGCGTATTCATTAAGAGAACTATCGCCAGCAAAGTCAATTGATTATGTAGAAACAAGAGAAGATGGGGTTAATGAACTTGTTCATTCCTTTCCACTTGAAATATCAATTCCGAGAAATCGAGTGAAAGTAATTGAAGAGCTATATGTATCAATCGAGGAATTTGATTATGAATTAAAGGAAAATGGTTGCTTACAATTATTAGCGGATATATCTATTACCGGTTTGTGTGATGAAGAGAGAGGCGAGGATGAAGTTGAAGAGGAAGAAACGGTGTATGCTGAGTTAGAAGAAGATTCAGCGCAAGAGGATGAAAATAGACCGGCGCCGCATGTAGAAGAACCAGCATATAAGGAGTCAGATAAGTGGGAAGATTACGCATTTGAACCGTTCCAATTAGAGGAAAGAAAAGAGCAGGAATTTGAAGAAGAGAAAATAGAAGAACATGAATTTGTGGAACGTGAAGAGGAGCAAGAAACAACGCCGCAATTTGAACTGTTCGGACGAAAAGATTTCAAGAAAGAAAAAGCGAAAAAGCAGGAAGAACAAGAAGAAGAGTACTCACAGCGAGATGAAAATGCGCTTTATTTAACAAAACTATTTACGAAAGAACCGGAAGAAGAATTTACAAAGTTAAGAATGTATTTCGTGCAAGAAGGAGATACAATTGAATCTATTGCAGACCGTTATGAAACGTCTGTACAAAATTTATACCGTGTTAATCAAACAGAAGATATATTTTTAAATATGGGGCAAATTATTTATATTCCCGTTTCAAGGGTAAAGACGAAATAAGGAAGTGAGTGTTTTCACTCACTTCCTTTCTTAGAGGCTATGTTTTGAATAGAAAGGGTTATTCGTATGGATATTGAGTTGCGAAATCACTATGAACCTATCGTGAGGCAATATAGATTGGATACGCAGCATATGGAAGAGCACGGAAATGTAATGAAAATTTATACGAATCAAGGTCCATATGCACTCAAGAAAATAGAAGGCAGAAAGTTAGAGCGGAATAACTTTCTGCATCATATTCAATATTTGAAGGAGAAAGGTTTTTCAAATTATGTACCTATATATCATGCGACGGATGGAAGTTATATTTTAAGTGACGGGACGTATAATTATTATTTAATGCCTTGGTTAGAACGTGCAGAAGGAAACGGTGAGGACAATGATCAATACCATAAAATGTTTCAGACACTTGGAACGTTGCATCAAAAAACTGTGAAGGAAGAAACGTATACGGAAGAAGATTTAGAAAAACATTATACAAGTATATCCGATCGTTGGGAAAATGATGGTGAGATGTTAGAAGAGTTTCTCGTAGAATCTGAATCAAAATGGTATATGTCCCCGTTTGAATTGCAATATTGTACGTACTATCATCATGTAATGAGAGCGCGTGAATTTGCAACGAAGCAATTAAATGAGTGGAACGATGCGATGAAAGAAAAAGAGAAAACGCGTATTACTTTTGTGCATGGTAATGTGTCACTTAATCATTTTTTATTTGACTATGAGCGGAATGGCTATTTTATTAGTTTAGAAAAATCGAAGTTTGCAACGCCTGTGCAAGATATAGTAGGTTTTTATTCACGGTCTTTAAACACATATCCAATCGCAAGAAGTGATCGATTTGAATGGTTTCAAATGTATCAAAAAAATTTCCCTTTTACGAAAGAAGAGCAACTACTTATGTTTGCGTATATGACGTATCCATCGCAATTTATTCGGCAAATCCAGTCCTATAAGAAAAGAAGAGATAATCGCAACGAGGAAAATGAACTGCGCGGAGTAAAGAGTTTGCAACAATCGCATTGGCTCGTTAGCAATATAGAATATTTCCTGTCACAATTACAAGCTGCCCAGCAAGGGAACGGATAAAGAAGATAAGTAGAGGGTACTACTTATCTTCTTTTTTTCATTCCAAAAGCTATAGTCTTAAATTTATCTTGACGAATAAGGTTTCGTTTTTTACACTATTGTATATAATAATTAACAATCATATAAATGCCTTGAAGGGGAAGAGTATAACATGAAACGTCTTCAGAGAGGAGAATCATTAGCTGGGAGATTCTCTAGATAGTTATGTTAGAAGGTAGCCCTGGAGCATCTTTTCTGAACGGAATAGTTCTTATTAGGAAAAGACGGATTTATCCGTTATCAAATTAAGAGTATAAGCAAATTCTGAATTTGTTTGTAAATAAAGGTGGTACCGCGATGTCCCTCGCCCTTTTTTGGATGAGGGGCATTTTTTATTTTAAGGAGGGAAAATAATGTCAAACACGGAAAAGAATTTACCAACTAAATATGATCATATGTCCGTTGAAGAAGGCCTTTATCAATGGTGGCTTGAAGGCAAATATTTTGAAGCAACAGGAGACGAGAAGAAACAACCGTATACAATTGTAATTCCACCTCCGAACGTAACTGGTAAGTTACACCTAGGTCATGCTTGGGATACAACTCTTCAAGATATTTTAACTCGTACGAAGCGTATGCAAGGATACGATGTACTATGGCTTCCAGGAATGGACCATGCTGGTATTGCAACACAAGCGAAAGTAGAAGGAAAACTTCGTGAAGAAGGTATTTCACGTTACGATCTTGGCCGTGAAAAATTCCTTGAAAAAGCTTGGGAGTGGAAAGAAGAGTATGCTTCTCACATTCGTCAACAATGGGGGAAAGTTGGTTTAGGACTAGACTATTCTCGTGAACGCTTCACATTAGACAAAGGTTTATCAGATGCGGTTAATAAAGTATTCGTTCAATTATACGAAAAAGGCTTAATTTACCGTGGTGAATATATCATCAACTGGGATCCAGCAACACGTACAGCTCTTTCTGATATTGAAGTAATTCATAAAGAAGTTCAAGGTGCATTCTACCATATGAACTATCCGTTAACAGATGGTTCTGGTCATATTCGTCTTGCGACAACTCGTCCAGAAACGATGCTTGGTGATACAGCAGTAGCAGTTCATCCCGAAGACGATCGTTACAAACATTTAATCGGAAAAACAGTTACACTTCCAATCGTAGGCCGTGAGATTCCGATTATTGCTGATGAGTACGTAGAAAAAGATTTCGGAACGGGCGTTGTAAAAATTACACCAGCTCATGACCCGAATGACTTTGAAGTAGGTAACCGTCATGACTTACCACGCATTTTAGTAATGAACGAAGATGGAACAATGAACGAAAAAGCTGGTAAGTATAACGGTATGGATCGTTTCGAATGCCGTAAAGAATTAGTGAAAGACTTACAAGAAGCTGGCGTATTAGTAGAAATCGAGCCACATATGCATTCAGTAGGTCATAGTGAGCGTAGCGGTGCAGTTGTTGAGCCTTACTTATCAACACAATGGTTCGTAAAAATGGCTCCACTTGCTGAAAAAGCAGTAGCGCTTCAACAAAAAGAAGAAGAAAAAGTAACGTTCGTACCAGAGCGTTTTGAAAACACATATTTACGATGGATGGAAAATATTCATGACTGGTGTATTTCTCGTCAATTATGGTGGGGACACCGTATTCCAGCTTGGTACCATAAAGAAACTGGTGAAGTATACGTAGGTACAGAAGCACCAGCAGATATTGAAAACTGGAATCAAGATAACGACGTACTTGATACATGGTTCAGTTCAGCATTATGGCCATTCTCAACACTTGGTTGGCCAAATGAAGATTCAGCAGACTTCAAACGTTACTATTCAACAGATGCACTAGTAACGGGTTATGACATCATCTTCTTCTGGGTATCTCGTATGATTTTCCAAGGTTTAGAGTTTACAGGCGAGCGTCCATTTAAAGATGTATTAATTCACGGTTTAGTTCGTGATGAGCAAGGTCGTAAGATGAGTAAATCTCTTGGTAACGGTATTGACCCAATGGATGTTATCGAGAAGTACGGTGCAGATGCAATGCGTTTCTTCTTATCAACAGGAAGTGCACCAGGTCAAGATTTACGTTTCAGCATGGAAAAAGTAGAATCTACTTGGAACTTCATTAATAAAATTTGGAACGCATCACGTTTCGTATTAATGAACATGGATGACATGAAGTATGAAGAAATCGATTTAACTGGTGAAAAATCAGTTGCAGATAAGTGGATCTTAACTCGCTTAAACGAAACAATCGAAAGTGTAACACGTAACATGGATAAATATGAGTTCGGTGAAGCTGGACGTTCATTATACAACTTCATTTGGGACGATTTCTGTGACTGGTACATTGAAATGGCGAAGCTTCCACTATACGGTGAAGATGAAGCAGCTAAGAAAACAACTCGTTCAATTTTAGCTTACGTATTAGATCAAACAATGCGTCTATTACACCCATTCATGCCATTCGTAACAGAGAAGATTTGGCAACATTTACCGCATGAAGGTGAATCTATTACAGTAGCTGCGTGGCCAACAGTTCGCGAAGATTTACAAGATACGGAAGCTGCGGCAGAAATGCACCTTCTAGTTGATATCATTCGCTCTGTTCGTAACATCCGTGCAGAAGTAAATACACCAATGAGCAAAAAAGTTCAAATGCAAATTAAAGCAAAAGATGAGGCTGTACTTGCTCAACTTACGAAAAATAGCTCTTACATTGAGCGTTTCTGTAACCCAAGCGAATTAACAATTCAAACGGACTTACAAGCGCCAGAAAAAGCAATGACTGCAATCGTAACAGGTGCAGAGTTATTCTTACCGTTAGCTGATCTTATCAATCTTGATGAAGAGAGAGCTCGTCTTGAGAAAGAACTTGAGAAGTTCGATAAAGAAGTAGAACGTGTACAGAAGAAACTTTCTAACCAAGGTTTCGTAGCGAAAGCTCCTGCAGCAGTTATTGACGGAGAGCGTGCGAAAGAGCAAGACTACCTAGAAAAACGCGAAGCAATTCGTCAACGTCTAGCTGCTCTTGAAAAATAAGGTTATAGTTTAAGCAGTTCTAAATAATTTCTGTAATTCATTGTACGTCGAAAAAGAGAAGTCTGGAATCTGACTTCTCTTTTGTTTGTATATAGCATGAATCGTCTCGATTCCTTTTAATGTACGTGAAGCATGGCGGAGATTTTGAAATCCTGCGGATGTAACAAAACGTCTCTTGATATGTCTATGATCTTGTTCGATGAGGTTATTGAGATGCTTAACGGTGCAATGTTTCGTATGCACATAAAAACCGTTCTTTTTCAGTTTTTTGAACGCACAAAGTAAGGCTGGAGCCTTGTCTGTTGTAAGAACTGTTGGTTCTCCAAAAGCTTTCACTAACCTTTTCATAAACATATAAGCGGCTTGATGATCCCTTGTTTTACGAAGTTGAATATCCAAGGTGTATCCTTCTCGATCAATCGCACGATAAAGATACCACCACTCTCCTTTGATTTTGATGTAGGTTTCATCTAAATGCCACGCTCTTATCGTACAAGTCGCTCAAACAAATCTGCGAAACTCATCCCGACATTATTCTTTCGTTTCATGTGCTTCTCAAGATAGATTTTCGTCGTTTGAACCTGTTCATGGCCAAGTGTCTGCATTAAATGGTATAAATCAGCGTTTCCTTGTTCCACAGCCATAATCGCAAACGCATGACGGAATGTATGCGCTGTTACAGGGTTTTCGCGATATTGTAGAAATTCTAAATTTGTCTTTTTTATCATATCTGTTACCTGGTTTGATAACGTTTTGGGATTATAAAAGTTTCCTCTTTGATTAATAAATACAGGACTTTCATCTCCCTGGTCCAATACAGTTTGCAATCCTCTTCTCCGTCTCATCTCACATATACATTGGAATAAATGTTCAGAAATGAAAAGTTCACGTACTTTATCCCCTTTTCCTGTGACTTTTAACCAATACTTTCCGTCATAATGTAAGTCTTTCACTCTCGCGGTGCACAATTCTTGCATTCTTGCACCGGTACTTGCTAGAGCTAGTAAAATGGTATAGTTTACTACATGCCCTTGTTCTTTATAAAACCCTAAAATTTTCATCACTTCATCATAGGATAGGTCTCGATTTGGCCGATCCTGTTCATTTACATTCGCGCGCTGCAGTTCTTCATGAAGAGGCTTTTCGATGTAAGAAAATACATGAAGATGTTTTAGAAAAGAACGAATGAGCACTGTTTTCTTTGCAAGTGTTGCAACCGCGTACGTATCCCCATTTCTACCGTTCTCTACCTGCTTCAACCAAGCATTATATTTACGAATATGCCAAGGTTGTAATGTTTTTAATAAAGAATCCTTTTTCTGTACCTCTTCCCCATTCAATTCGAATTCTTCTGCATGCTGCACCATGCACTGACAAAATGATAAGATTTCGGAAACATAACTCTTTTTCGTATCCTCTTTTCTATTCTTCTTCTCATCCATATCTTTTTGTAAATGTACGAAATGATAAATGACTTCCAGATCACTTAAATACGTATATTTACTCTTCCCCTCTTTTTCTGCAACCTCCATCTTCTCTTCTAATTTATCTACATAACGACTATCATGCAGAAATAGAACCATATCTCTTATATTTTCTACATATGTATCTATATCTTCACTTTGATTCATTGTTATAGTTAAGTTCTCTTTTTTATTTTGTTTATCCATACTTGGCATTCACCTTTCCTATTGATGATTATGAATATAACACTCTTTATTATCCTTATTTATCATTTTATTTTACTTCTATACATTATACAAATGATAATTCATATTCTTTCTGTAAGAATCCTACATTCTTCTTTATTTACTTATAATTATATTTTTTTATAATTTATTAACAAATAGATATTATTTAATAGTTAATTATTTAAAATTAATAGTGATTTTATAATAAAAATCACTATTAATTTTAATTTATATATAAATTAAATGAAAAAGGTTTTCAAACCATAATAATGAATACGATATTTAATAAAATCTATTTCTTATTTTAAATATAAATCAGATTCTGATATGATATATACATACCTAAAATATTAACAAACTATAGTTATGGAGGTGTCCTTTCATGACACAAGATTTATTGTTCATTACAAAACCTACTGTAAAGACAAAAGAAGCAGCCGACTTATTAGGAGTAACGGTACAAACAATTTTAAAAAAAGAAAAAGATGGATTAATAGAATGTGTATATAAAGATAACTGGAAGCAATTCGGTAGTAAGATTTTCTATTTAGAGGATATTGAACGTTTAAAAAATAAAAATGAGGTTAAAGGCCTTAGCACGAAAGAAGTAGCTGAAATTTTGAATGTTGCACCATCTACTATCTTTACATATATCAAATCTGGAAAATTACCTGCAACAATGGTAGAAAAAAGAGGAAAACAAGTATATCTTATCGATGAGGAAGAACTAGAGATTTTTATGCTTGATTATGAAAAAACCAAAACAAAAGAGCGAAAAACATTTATTACGAAGATTCAAGATGAAGATATATATTTATATCAATTATTAAAACATCTACACATTGGAAAAACCGCTAGGGTAATAGAGATTAATGGAGAAGACGGCAAGATTCTTACAGAGGACGAAGAAATTTTCCCTCTATCCACTTATAAGGAACATGATTACTCCTTTGAACCTTTCAATAAAAAAGCGGTAATTACTAAACGAGGGTATTTATCTTTTTCATTTAAAAAACCTCAATTATTTCATTCCATCACTTATAATCTCATAAACTTATTTTATAAAGAACTAGGTGTCACAAATATGCGATTAGATATTTCATCAGATACTATCAAATTAGAAATTAAGCCTTTCGTATTACAAGTAGATCCACTGCAATTTCAAGAAGAGGTTAAATACTTACATTCTCATATGAAATCCGGCACGATACTTCCTCATGTAGAAGGTATTTACTTTAAAAGTAATGTAGAGCCATTAACTTTTCATGCCGATCATGAATTCAAGCAAAGAGTCGTACAAATGGCAGCAGATGCGGGGCTAGGACAAGAGGAGTTTCTCTTGCAAGCTGTTCAATCTTATATAGAAGAGCGGGAACAGACGGACAATAGAACCCCATTTTCACCTATACAACAAAATAGTTTTATTCACTAGCTTCCATTACTTCAAACGGTGTTTGTTTATCATCCAACGGTAGCCTAAATCTACCATTACCGCGATCATATACATACCGATAATTTATTGACTCTATCCAAGCCTTTTCTTCATTTTTTCCTTTATATTCATCAAAAAAGCACTTCATCCAATTTAGATTACTTAGATCTAACACATTTCTAAACATTCCAATGCCTATGGAATTATCTTCAGAGGATCCATAGATGACATGATCTGCGCGGTTACTATAATTCAAATAAATAGAATTTAACAAAGGATCATAAGCCCAATAGTTCATACCAGGTTTAGTGGCATTAGTGAATTTTATTCTTATTTCATCGGTAGATTCGATGCACCCGTCTTTTCCATCTCTATGCTCAAAAATAATAGATGTTCCATTATCCATTACAGAATCCGCAAACAGAACGAAATCACCCAAGAAGCCCCAAGGTTCGAATGTGACACCACCTTTACCTGATAAATTTTTATCCTTTACATAATACGGTGTATTATATTTCAATCGTTCTCCATTTTTTGTGACAGGATCGGAATTATCTGCAGCTAACGCTGTTACTGGCAGGGAGGCTGCAGCGATTACTACAGCAAGTACACCCGTTAAACAGTTTTTCATTTTTTTACACGTTCCTTTCGTTTTTTACTCCTAAGCACTCTTACGGCTAAAATCGTAAGCTGACTAACTTTTTATTTACTACACATATATTTTTACGCAAGAATTACAGGAACATTTGGCGGATTATACATACTAGCAAACATCTGCAGAACTTTTTTTACTTTACTAAACATTCCCCTATACAGCAGAACACTTTTATTCATTAGCTTCCATTACTTCAAACGGTGTTTGTTTGTCATCTAAAGGTAGCTTAAAGTTCTCCTTATCTTGG
This sequence comes from Bacillus sp. SRB3LM, assembly GCF_015712745.1. Taxonomy (NCBI): domain Bacteria; kingdom Bacillati; phylum Bacillota; class Bacilli; order Caryophanales; family Bacillaceae; genus Bacillus; species Bacillus sp. SRB3LM. Next base: position 479,667 of record NZ_VWVQ01000008.1, on the reverse strand, counting down.
TCATATACATGCCGAAAACTTGTAGACTCCATCCAAGATTTTTCCGCATGTTTCCCGTTGTATTCACTAAAATCAAACACTGCCGCAGCTCTCTCATTTATTACAGTCATTCCTTTTTTAAAGCTTCCTAGACCTATAGAATTATCTTCGGATGATCCATAAACAATATGGTCTGTCGTATTGTCATAATTTAAATAAACAGAGTCTAACAATTTATCACGAGCCCAATAGTGTACGCCGGGCTCATTCGATTTCGTTGATTTTATTCGTATCTTATCCATAGATTCGATGAACCCCTCTGATCCATCTCTATTCTCAAAAATAATTGGTGTTCCATTATCCGTTGCAGAATCAGCAAAAAGAACAAAATCATCTAGACCCCAACCTTCAAATGTGACACCACCTTTATCTGATAAATTTTTATCTTTTACATAATACGGTGTATTATATTTCAATCGTTCTCCATTTTTTGTGACAGGATCAGAATGATCTGCAGCTAACGCTGTTACTGGCAGAGAGGCTGCTGCAATTGTTACAATAAGTATGCTAGTTAAAGTTTTTTTCATATTTCCACACATTCTTTCTTATATATCTAAGCATAAAATAATAAACTTATACCTCTTGTTAAAAAAACTCTAGTGTAAAGTCCTCTCAAATACAAGAATCATTTATTTCACAATTAAAAGAGGGAGAAGAAATTTTGCCACTAAGCAAATCAATTCCCCTTTTAGCTTGTTCATCCCAACTTACATCAGAAACCATGAAACCGAACGATAAGGTTAAAAATGCACATATTGAAACTGTAGTAGTGACTTTTAAACGCATTAATTTGTCTCCTTTATTCTTTTTTACTACGTAACACAGGTAATTTATTATTTTATCCATAATTTATTTTATCGCATATAAAGATTAACTGTTGCGCAATATTTGTATGTTGACAAAAGACAATATACATTTTGAAATTATAAATAACCGTTGAGTTACCCTCGTTCTAATGTAAATAAAGGATATACTCTAAAAGACAATGAGGATTCCTAGCGGCATCGTTTTTTCTTTCTTTGAATTTGTGATAGCAATTGGATAAGACGGATTTTTATCAACTGTAATTACAAGAGACTTTGAAACATGAAAAGACTGCAAAGCCTTCTTGAAGAATTGCTCTTATCCCTGTCAAGCGAACAGATTCCGAGCCATATTTAGCACGTCTGCAAGAACAAATTAATAAATTTGGCTTTCAAGTAGAAGCGGTTGTTTTAGATGTAGGGGATTTTACCAATTACATTTGTAAAAAGCTAACGGAACAACGGATTTTTATGGTGATGGGCTATCGACGTTTCAGAAAATCCAAACAAGAAGTACCTAGAAGTTTTTTTCAATATGTCAAACAAATCGATAAATTTGTTTGACCAATGGGGTGTATCCTCACATATTGTACAACGGATTGTAAAGGGCAAAGGTAATACAAATCAAATCCAGCAGTCTGTTCAATTCGTTCAGGTTGTTTTTCAGCAAATCAAACATGTCGAAGAATCAATCGATATGTTTGGGAAGAATACAAAGAAATCGCTCTTGTGAATAAACGAACGAGTGCTGGAACACGTTTATATAAATTACGCAGTTCAACCATTGAACGAAGCTTTGCGGATGCTACAGAACTACATGGTTACCGGTATGCTCATTTTCGAGGGCGGGAGTCTGTCCAAATGCAGGCGTATCTTTACAGCAGCTTGCTAAAATAGGAAAAAATTGCTCTTCACCTAGCTAAAAAGAACTGGGTAAAGAGCGATTTTTTTGATATTAAATTCATACATGTAATATTTTGTCATGCATCCTATAAAAAATCATGTGTTCAGGTTTTTTTCAATACTCTGTGTACCTTAGGTACCAACGTACTGTTAGTAAAATGATATCTGGCTGGTAATGCTTCCATTTGAACATATTTTTTTATACTGATCAAGCACCTTTTATAAAGTAATCATATCAATATGTCCGAAATTTTAAGATTCATTGCACAAGTTTTATAGTTTTTGCATCAGAACCAATCTACTCAAATTAACTGTTATAGTTTTGTTAATTGTCTTCTCATATCTTTTATCACCAATTTTTTCATCGTATCTAAAATAGGAAGACTTAAGATCTATTTTCGCAAACTTAGCAATAACATTTCGAATATGCGCTTCATATCGTGAGCTATTTTCTCTTTTAAACTAATAGGTCTTTTAATTGACTGTTTATATTTTTCAACACTAACTCAATATATTGTCTGTAATTAGTATAAGGGAATAGTGGTTTCACATGATCTTCCCAACCTAAGTAAGCTAAATAGATATTTTCTCCATGCAATAATTCTTTGTGAAATATACGATTGTACATATAAACTTCCTTTTTTATGAAGCTAACCAATTGTAAAATGGGACTTTCCCTGTATATTCATGTTCGGAAAGTGTACGAGTAATTATATTTCGATCTAGCTTGTCTTTTTGTAACTGTTTTTTTGCATTCTCTTTTATTCTACGAAGCTCTAAATCTTCGATTTTATTAACTAATGCCGTAATCAAATAATCCCTAAAATTAGAGATTTTTCTTTGGTTGTATTTATCCATTACTTTTTTTAATACAGATTTAAAGCTACGATCTGTTAACTCGTCTTTTGTTGCGTCCCGAAGAGTATTTACAATTATATTTAATTGTTCTTCATTTAGGGAAAGAGAAGAGAAGCTTCGCTTATCATCATCAATTTTCGCTATATTATTTATATATATTTTGGTATTTTCTTTTTTGATATTTTTTCTTTGGTTATTTATATTGTACTGAATTTCCGAATCTTCGGAAACCATTTCCTGATTTTTAGAAATTGGTTTACCGAATTCGACCCGAACTAAATATCCTTCTGAAATTTGCTCCTGAATTGTTTCCTCTAACATCGCGGCAACATCTTCTTTAACTTGTCCGTAAATGTAAATCTGTTGTATGAACTTACCTTTTTCCAATACTTTTATACGCGCTGCATATTTGTTATATATTAATTCTTTAAGTGCGTTATAGTGTGCGTCACGTCCGTTTTTAGAACGTTGAATAATATCAGGCATGTTAACCTTCCAGGCTCCGTCACGATGTGAACAGAACTGAATTAAAAGATATTTCGCCATCCCTGTAAGATTACAATCATCAAGTAGAGTGTTCTCTACAACACTATGCCCACGTTTCCGAGCATGTTTAAAAACATCGTTAGCCATAATAAAAAATCCTCCATTTATTGCCCCGACAAAATTTAGGTACAGCGAATAGAGGATTTGTAGTTTACGTTTTTTAAAAATTATGATACTATTTAGGTATCAACTTAATTGACGTATATACAAAACCTCTGTTTCGGGTTTTTAAATGGTGTCTTGGCGACCAACCTTTCGACCATCTAAAAACTTCTGTCTGTCGGGGGTTTTTTATTTTATATAAAAGTTAGTTATTTAACAATCTATGTATCTACTCTCCATCTTAGCAGAATATTGAAGAAAATAGAAGAGTAATCGGGAATCTTAACGATTCTCGTCATAATTTAATGGTTCACAAGTGCAAAATCACATATAGCCCACTTACGGAAATAGGTAGACTATCAAAAAGACACCATAAGATGTCTTCCTCCGGCTTGAACTACTTTAATTTTAATAATATATATTAGACTCCCATCCAAATATTATTTTATCTTGTTAAATAATGTTGGTCATTAGGAAGACAACAGCTTAATAGATTGTGGAACAATGCACAATAGTGTGGTGGAGGCTATGTTAATGCGCGATGTTCCTTTATTTAACAACGGGATAGTAAAATTTCACGTATCTTATGTAACAGTAAATAGACAAATTTAGAAATAGGGAAATTCCTTCATGGCTCGATAGTTATCTTTATTATCAGCTATCGATAGGGAGACAGAAAAACAAGTTCAGAAAGAAGTAGTGAAAATACGGTTCTGTTGCAAAGTTAAAAAATCATTCGAATTTATGAATGAATCGTACAATTTTGTGTAAATCACTGAGCATGTATTCTGAATGAGTGCATGTTAATTCGTATTTTTTAAGAAATTAAAACTTTGCAACAGAACCTATTTTGTATATGGTAGCTACCTATGTATGATCTCTATCATACACAATTTGTACAATAAATAAGGACAAATTATCACTATCTAAATATAACGATAAAAGTTAAAATAGCTTTACAGATCATCTACAGGAGATAACGTACACATTTTTCTTTTGTGGTGCAGTTAAATTTCAGATTAATCTATCTAGTAGATATGCTAGTGATTTTGAGATCGTATGATAGGGAGGTGAATGACCATGAAAACAGGTGATTTTGTCCGGCATTTTCCAGAACTTGCTGAAGTCATTATTATATTACAGCAAGGGTGCTGAGTACATATGGCTAGGCGGTTCTGTAATTTTAGTATAGGCTGTACCAACCCGAAAGGAATGATTTGGAATTTTCCTCTTTCGCTCATCCATCCATATATAATCCGCTCTTTTTTTACAACGTATTCTTGTTTATGCAATACAGGCTACCCTTGTTTTTATACAGTTTGAAGGAGTCTTCTTGTTAGGAAAAAGATGCGTGTAGACGTAAGAGCCAGCAGTCACCGGTTGTAGCCATGAGAATGTCCAAAATAAAGAAAGGACAATATAAAATATGAAAAAATCTTTAGCAAGCATACTTAGTTTAGCAATTGCTGCAGATCATTCCAATCCTGTTACAAAAAATGGAGAACGATTGAAATATAATACGCCATACTATATAAAAGATAAAAATTTGCCTGATAAAGGTGGCGTCACATTCGAACGTTGGGGCTTAGATGATTTCTTACTTTTTGCGAATGCTGCAACGGATAATGGAACGCCTATTATTTTTGAACATAAATATGGAATAGATGGGTTCATCGAATCTACTAATGAAGTAAGAATAAAATCAGCTAAAGCCAATAAACCAGGTTTATACTATTGGGCTTATGATCCTTTATTCAATTCTATTTATTTGAATTATAGCAACAGCGCAGATCATGTCATTTATGGATCATCCGAAGATAATTCTATAGGTCTAGGAAGCGCTGTGAAAGGAGTCCATGAGAGTGCTACGGGGTGGTCTGATTTTAATGGATATTACGGAAACAATGTGGAAAAAGCTTGGATGGAGTCAACAAATTATCCGCATTCATACGACCCTGGTAAGGACAGATTCGCGTTACGTTTGAGTGAGTTACAAACACCTTTTGAAGTGATAGAAGCTAGCGAACAAAACGCTTCTGCCGAAAAGTTGCTGAATAAAAATCTAGTAAACAAAATGGAGTCTGTGAGGAGAACATTGGTACGATGAACAAATTTAAATATCTATTCTTAGTATTTCCTTTGGTAGGTGGGTTCAGTATGGGTACAATCTCAGCTACCACATCGTTTGCTGATTCTTACCAATCAAAAAAGAGGGTATCATCAGAGAATCCGTTTCAAGGATACCTTGTAAAAAATGGGGGCAAAACGCTTCTTCCCGAGGAACAAAATAACGTAGCCATGAACCAGGAGCAAATTCCCGTTCCTCAGCTTTCCGCTAATCCCTATGACCCTATTCCTAAGCAGGGAACGACAGTCAATGAATTTGGAAATATAGGTGATGTGCTGTATTTTAATGATGGTACCTATATGGAAAAAAGTGAGCATGGTCTCATTATCATCGGAAAATATTCTCAGACAAACACCTATAGAATGTTAGATTTAGGGAAAACTATTTCTTTCACGGCGAAATGCAATCAGGATCCAGAATTTGCGAAGCAAGTGCAATCCTTTTGGACAGAAACAAAAGTAAAACGGGCGACAAAATTTAAGCGTGTGGTATACAGTACGCAACCTGTTACAACTCTATATACTTTTAACCAAGCAGTTCAATCTGGATTATCCATAGAGAATGCCTTACATTTTGCGTTCACAATGGGGTGGAAAACTGACATGAAAGCGCTTCTCGACGGAGCGATAGCTACGTTGAGTGAATTATTGACTGCAACGTATCATCATCCCATTACTGTAACAGAAGAGGTTAGCCATACACAAAACATCCCGATAGGAGTAGATAATTCATCCTATGGGTATACAGAATATACAGCCGCAGTCTATCAAATACATTCTGTGTATACAGTAGAACCAGGTGCGGCACTTCAAAAATATTTACAAGATAATCATCTAGCTTTACAACAAACACAGTTCGAATATTTGAATTCATCTATTTTGATTATCCAGACACCAGGAAGCTATAAAACGGATTCTTGAGTTTGTAGTAGTATCGCAGTGCCGTATGTACAGAGAAAGACATTGAAATGATTCCAGTTTTTACATAAACAAAAGAGAAGTCATATTCCAGACTTCTCCTTTTCGCGTACAAGGAATGAACAATGATTCAAGGTTCCTTACGCGCCAACTATATGTTGAAAACAAAGTTGTGTATTTTAAACTTTGCAATCTACTCCATTCAAGCACTTTTAACGCATTTCCCGAAAGAATTCTCCTTCCTCAAGGGTGTGAAGGGCGTAGCCAAACGGTTTTCCTGTTTATTTTGCCTCTGATATAATCAGTCTTATAAATTATAAAGTCTGATATATAAATGAAATATGTTTGGTCGACTATCTAAAAATTATAACATCACATGAGTTGACCATATTCATATTTTGTTCAAGGCACACCCTAATACAGAAATGAAAACATTCATCAATGCTTATAAAAGTGCAAGTTCTCGACTGATTAAAGAGACTTTCCACAAGTGAAAAAGAAACTTTGGAAAGAGATGTTTTGGTCCAGAAGTTTTTGCTTGCTAACTACTGGTGGTTCGCCAATAGACGTAGTAAAAACATATATTGAAAATCAAGGTGAAATGATATGGCAAAGCAGAATAAAGCATATACATTCCGTTTGTATCCAACAGAAGACCAAGCACATCTTATGCGTAAAACCTTCGGTTTTGTACGTTTCGTGGGTTCTGTTGCAAAGTTTTTTAAATGCAGCTAAACTGTAGGGAAAATGTGCTAAGGAGAATGAAACATGAGATATTTTAAAGAAAAGCAATTCAAAAAAGATATTATTTTAGTAGCCGTTTTTCTTTAAGTTATCGCGATGTATCTGAACTTTTGAGAGAGCATGGAATATTGGTTCATCCAACAACTATCATGCGTTGGGTCCATGAATATGGGAATTTGATTTATCAAATCTGGAAGAAGAAAAACAAGCAGGTACGATCATCGTGGAAATTAGACGAGACTTATATAAAAGGAAAAGGAAAATGGGTTTATTTATATCGTGCGATTGATAAAGATGGATACACATTAGATATTCAGCTTCGAAAAACACGAGATCATCAGGCGGCATATGCCTTTATGGAAAGATTGGTAAAGCCCCAGCGTTACTATGTGCATTTAACAAATTAAAAGAACAAGGTTTTTATAAACATACAACTCATTGCACTATCAAACATCTGAATAATCTTATAGAACAGGACCGTAGGCATGTTAAAAGACGTTTTGTTAAATCCGCAGGATTTCAAAACCTTCGACATGCTTCTCGTACCTTGAAAGGCATTGAAACCGTTCATGCTTTATATAAAAGAAACCGAAGTCTTGGCTCAGACTTCGGTTTTTCAATGTACAATGAATTACAACAATTACTCACAATTGCATAAGATTCAGATATACTCAATTTCACCTTTTTATTTCTTAAGAAACTTTGCAACAGAACCTTTCACCTAATATTGGAATCATTCAAGCCAATGGACACGATTCACAGTTTACACATAGTGATTATAATCCTATGAGTACTGTGTTTACGGGGATTCAAATCCATTGGAATTACATTAAAGGCTCAAACGAATCAATTGGAAAAAATGAGGTTTGTAGCAGTTGTTGATTCAGGTGTTCAGAGCACACATCCTAATTTAAAGATAAGATAAACCTCGGTTATGATTATGTACGAAATAATATGGTTGATGTTTAAATAATGTAATTCCTTTTACGTCGAAAAAGAGAAGTCTGGAATGTAAATTTCCCCTTTTTTGGCTCACATATACACATACTTTTACTTTTTGAACAATTTTGTCAGACTACGGAAAACATTGTAGTTTTTTATATAAAGAAAATAACAGGAATAAACAGAGTATTTCACGTATATCTTAAAATGGTGATAACAACCCAAAAAATTCCATTTACACAAAAAAATATGTTTATAATACCAATAAAACATATAAAGTTCTGAGTTTCTTCACCGTCTCGAAAAGAGAGTATGCTATATCAAATCCATTTTTATAGGGGGGTATTTTATGAATTCATTACAAGAACAATCCATTATTCCTTATAATGTACTGGTAAGCCCGCCAAGGGGCACTGCAGGGAGTCAATTTGGTGATTTTGAGGACCTTATTACTTCCCTAAAAGAAGCATGGGTGGAATTTCAAAAAACAGGTAGTGACAAATTATTAACAACGGTTCTACAGAACGGATTCTCAGCAGCGAGTGGGGGAAGCTTCAATTATCTAGCAGTTTTACAAGCTGGTATAGGAATATTAGGAACAGTTTTAGGCGCTGAAATTCCTGGCGTTGCTGTTGCAGCACCAATTCTCAGCATGGTGATTGGTTGGTTGTGGCCACACAGTAGTAAAGATGATACTCAACAATTGATTAATTTGATTGATGCAGAAATTCAAAAACAGTTGAATCAAGCCTTATCTAATCAGGATAAAAATAATTGGCAGGGGTATTTGAATGCTATTTTTACATTAGCGAGCGAGGCAGCGGACACCGTAGTCGATGCGCAGTTTACTGGCGTACAAGGAGATCAAAACAGACAACCAAGACAACCAAGCCCTTCAGATTATGTAAATGTTTATAATGAACTTGTTGCGGCTAATTCCGCTTTTATTATCGCCCTAAGTCAAATGGTCACTGGAAATTTTGACACGCTTGCGATACCTTTCTTTGTTATAGGAGCAACTGTACAATTATCAACGTATCAATCTTTTATCCAGTTTGCAAATAAATGGATTAATGTAGTGTACCCAGATCAAACACAAGGTGATGGGCTTACACAAAAACAAAATCTAGTTAGAATAAAAGGAATCATGCGGACAGCTATTCATGACAACACACAAAAAGTGTTTGATGCTTTTAAATCGGGGATGCCTTCATTAGGATCTGATAAAGCTTCGATCAATGCCTACAATGTATATATTCGAGGAATGTTGTTAAACGGCTTAGATATGGTTGCAACATGGCCTTCCATGTATCCTGATGATTATACTTCTCAAACAGAATTAGAACAAACACGTGTTATTTTTTCAGATATGGTTGGACAGGATCAAATCAATAATGGGACTACGACTATTCATAATATTTTTGATAGCAATGGTTATCAACATCAACCCATCAACCTGAATGATATCTCGTATTTTCCAGGAGAATTACAGTACATTCGAACGAAAACATACAACCCTAATAATGCTTGTTACCCCTATGGACTTTATTTAGATTATACAAATAATAAGACGTACCGCTACGGGGATAATGATCCGGGAAATAACACCAGCTGGGATCATCGTGCGATTGCCCCTGTCCAGACAATTAATGCGATTACTCAAAATACTCGTTATGTAGATGCGGAAAGCTTATCGACAGAAAATGCTGACTTAGCAGGTTGTGCTACACCTGGTTATTGTAATGCTGCGACGTGTACACCGGGAAGCTATTGTGTAAATGGAAGTTCTGGATATGCAGCGAGTTGTAATACTCCGTTACCGAATCAAAAAATAAATGCACTATACCCTTTTACACAAACAAATGTGTCGGGAGCATCTGGGAAATTAGGAGTAATGGCGAGTTTCGTTCCCTATGGTCTAAGTCCAAACAATGTTTTTGGTACAATCGATCCTGATACACTAAATATCGTTGGAAAAGGGTTTCCGGCAGAAAAGGGATTTCTTACGAATGGGAACCGTCCTGTAGTGGTAAGAGAATGGGTGAATGGTGCGAATGCTGTAAACCTTACTCCGGGAAATACTTTGTTGATAACAGCAACAAACTTAACAGCGGGAAAATATAAAGTTCGTGTACGTTATGCAAACGCTGGTACAACTACTGCATCTTTAACGCAAAGTGTAGTAGCAAATGGTGGCCAGATTCAAGGTGGTGGATGGGGATTTAAAAGTACTACAGATGCCAATATACAAGCAAACTTCCCAAATCAAGTATATGTATCGGGACAACAAGGAAATTATGTAGTCCAAGACATCTCATGGCCTACAGGTGGCGGATCTGGTGATCCTCTTACTTTACCTTCAGGAAATGTGGTAGTAGCACTTACCTTACAGCCACAGGAAACAAACACACAAGTATTTATCGATCGCATTGAGTTGATTCCATTTTTGGATCCGGATGCATTTACTCTTAGTCCTTTACAAACTAAAACTATTTGGAGCGGAGAGTTACAGTATAAATCATATGTAGCCGGTAGTTCTTCTACGGATCAGATACCTCCTGAAATACAGCCACTACAAGTGTGGTATGTAAGACAAGGGCAATGGATAGCAAATCGAGTATTGAACCAGGGATACGCAGACCCATCAGGATTTGATGCAATCATATTATATAATAATCCTCATGATTATAGTTTAACAATAACAGGTAGTGCAAAAGCCTATTTAGGTACGGACCAGCCACCTACTAACTAATGTTTCAGACTTTGAATTTCGACATTCCTAGCAAATGATATTTGGGTGATTTTCAATTTTTTACACACTCTCGAAAGCAGCGTGCTAATATTATATCTATTTAATAGATTCAAAATAAGTATAGAGGAGTGATGATATGGTGGTAAATATGAATCAAGTTGCTTCGTCGATCGTAACTACATCTAACGATGTGGCCCAAGTTCGTACAATGACACAAAGTCTTTTTTCGACCGATAATCCGAATCAACTAGCTCCCGGTGTGACCGATTACTGGATTGATTATGTGCATCAACAAGTTCAATCTCTACCAAATAGTTATGCAATAGAAAAACGGGAATTAAATACACAAGTGAATCAGGCAAAACGTCTGAGTAAATCACAAAATGTATTGCGCAGTGGGAGTTTTACAGGTGAAGGGTGGCAACTTGGACGCAAGGTGTTCATCTCATCAGGAGACTCACAATACGCGGGGCAGCAACTGGTGTTACCTCCTTCTTCCCTTGTATATCCATCTTATGCCTATCAGACTGTACCGGAATCAGTATTAAAACCGTATACACGTTATTATCTATCCGTTTTTGTCTTACAAGCGGATTCTCTACAAATTATGGCTTCCCGCTATGGAAATGAAGTCAATCAAGTCGTGAATGTAGCCTATTCTACGTCTCTGCCAACTTCTGTAGAAGGTGTTAACAGTAGTCCAAACTTCTTTCAATATCCAATTGATGTAGGTGCATTACATCCAGAAGCGAATATAGGCATTACAGTTGGTTTTACCGTACCGTCGAATGGATTCGCAAAAATAAGTCAAGTTTCCTTGACAGAGGGACGCCCACTAACTGCGGCAGAAATAAGAAAAGCACAAAACCAAGAGGAACAATGGCTACAACCCTATTTGGCGCAACAGGCACAAATCACTGCGGGTTTACAGCAGGCTACAAATCAATTAAATGCCATGTACGATTCATCCAATTGGAGCGGAACGATCGGACCAAACGTAAGTTATACCGATATAGAGAACTTAACAGCACTTCAAAACAGTGCTCCTCAAGAAGGATCTATGCCAGGTATACCAATGCAAGATCGATATGCACAACAAAAAGCAGCAATCTATCAAGCCGCTCTTCGCGCTTGGAATCAACTACAAGCACGGAATATTGTTCAAAATGGTTTGTTTCTTCAACAAGCACAAAACTGGAATATAGCCGGTACAGTGAGTTTCCCACAAGACAGTAATCGGAAACCTGTCTTGACATTATCGAATTGGGATAGCACAGTTACTCAAATCATTACCTTACCAAGTGAGGGCGGCAACACAGAGTATCGTGTTCGCGTTCGTGCCAAAGGACAAGGAACGATTTCCATTGTGCCACCAGGAAATCAAAGACATATGTTATTCTTCACCCAACCTACTTTTATGACCCAAGAATTCTATTTCTATCCAGATGCGAATACGAGCCAAGTGGATTTGATTATTCAATCAGAGGGTGCAGAGTTTACGGTAGATTGGGTAGAAGTACAAGAAATGATATATGAAGAAATCACACCACATAGTGTTTCAGGTGGAGATACAGTAATAAATACCATTGGGGTTGCTACTCCACTCGCACAACCAGGAGCATCTATAATGGCATCACATTCACAAATCAAGCTGTCGACAAATCAACCTGCTAGTAATTGTCAGTGCAAGCCAACAAGTCATGCACCTTTCAGCTGTCAATGTAATCAAAAATAAGGATGTCGGTTCGCTAAACGCTATTCATGAGAATGTATCAGAACGTAAAAGAAAGAGACAGAACCTAGGAGTACCTTCTCTCAACCTAGATTTTGTCTCTTTTTTATGGCGTTACAACACACATATGCAATCATACAATATAGAATTATCCCAAAATGTATAACGAATGCTTTCATTTTGACAGGCACTACATTATTTCGAGAAGAAAATAATACTAAACTCCTTTAATATTATTAGATACTATTCGAGGTTCTGTTGCAAAGTTTTTTAAATGCAGCTAAACTGTAGGGAAAATGTGCTAAGGAGAATGAAACATGAGATATTTTAAAGAAAAGCAATTCAAAAAAGATATTATTTTAGTAGCCGTTTTTCTTTAAGTTATCGCGATGTATCTGAACTTTTGAGAGAGCATGGAATATTGGTTCATCCAACAACTATCATGCGTTGGGTCCATGAATATGGGAATTTGATTTATCAAATCTGGAAGAAGAAAAACAAGCAGGTACGATCATCGTGGAAATTAGACGAGACTTATATAAAAGGAAAAGGAAAATGGGTTTATTTATATCGTGCGATTGATAAAGATGGATACACATTAGATATTCAGCTTCGAAAAACACGAGATCATCAGGCGGCATATGCCTTTATGGAAAGATTGGTAAAGCCCCAGCGTTACTATGTGCATTTAACAAATTAAAAGAACAAGGTTTTTATAAACATACAACTCATTGCACTATCAAACATCTGAATAATCTTATAGAACAGGACCATAGGCATGTTAAAAGACGTTTTGTTAAATCCGCAGGATTTCAAAACCTTCGACATGCTTCACGTACCTTGAAAGGCATTGAAACCGTTCATGCTTTATATAAAAGAAACCGAAGTCTTGGCTCAGACTTCGGTTTTTCAACGTACAATGAATTACAACAATTACTCACAATTGCATAAGATTCAGATATAATCAATTTCACCTTTTTATTTCTTAAGAAACTTTGCAACAGAACCGTTTTAGTTATGTCTGCAAAACCAATCAATGACGGAATGATGGTTTCGCAAACCAAATATAGCCACTTCCATCTTGAACAACTCATTCAGATTCGTCTACAAACACTTTGAATTTATATATAATAAAAACACCTTAATGAGTGAATATGGAATAGTGCCCTTATAATCACTCTTAAAATGATTGTAGATAATTTTTATATCGTAAAAATTAAAAACTCCCTTTTTCCCCTTTAAAAAGGATAAAATCAAAGTTGTTTCTAATAAAAGAGGATTGTATTTTGAATATAACTCCTGTATGGTAAGCCCATACAAAACATACATTCAGGAGCGTAATACATAATGAAACTCATTTTGAAAACAAGTATAGCTCTAACACTGTTTTCTTTTTCTCTTATGGGATATCAGTCACCACAAACACAGCCGAAACAAACATCTTCATTAACCGAACAACAGTTATGGCCGATGCTTGGTATCAAACGGCTGGAGAAGTTAAAACACTCTATCATCAAGGATATACTATCGGAAAGATGAAATTAGACATGGCACTTGCCAAAGGTACCGAGAAAAAACCTGCCATCGTTTTAGATTTAGATGAAACAGTGGTGGATAATAGTCCGTATCAAGCCATGACCGTGAAAACAGGAAAAGGATATCCATTATAAATGGGACGAATGGATTCAACAAGCGAAAGCAGATTCTCTTCCTGGCTACGTTTCCTTTTTACAACATGCCAATGAAAAAAGTGTGGCGATCTACTACATCTCAAATCGCAAACAGAGTTAATTAGATGCGACTTTACAAAACTTACAGAAACTGAATATCCCGCAAGCTGATCAGGAGCATGTCTTATTGCAAAGAAAAGATAAAAAAGGAAAGGAAGAGCGAAGAAAAAATATTGCGATAGATAGAAATCAAGCGGTCGAAGAGATGCACGAAGCACTTGGAGAAAAGTTTATTGTGTTTCCGAATCCGATGTATGGGGATTGGGAATCCGCTTTATATCAATATGACTTCAAAAAGTCAGATGCTGAAAAAGACAAATTCCGTAAAGATGCATTGCGTGTATTTAAAGATGGAAAATAACGGAAACTATGGGGCGACTTTTAAGCATAACAGTCGTTGATTTATTAATAACAAATAAGCTCCAAAAGATTATCTGGGACTTCTTTTTCTTCTATTGTTTTTTTATGTATCTATAAATACTATTCATAACAATTTCTTCGTTTTTCTTCCAACACTCTTCCGCTTCCTCTAATGTACAAATTTTTACCAATTCATTAATAGCAGTATCTTTTACTAAGAATGTGGCTACAGCCCTTGTAGATTTTGAGTATTTGGCTATTACTGCATCTATAATATTATCTATTTCCAAAGAAAAACTTCCTTGAATATCTTGTTTAAGCATTGGGGCTTCGGATAGTTCTTTTAATCGAGAATTAAGCATATATTCTACATAACCCATTTGCGAATCTATATCTACACGGAAGCGGATATCATCAATAATTTCTAAAACCAATTCCTCATGTTTTTTCCATTTTTCTAATACTGTAGGATATACTTTCCCTTTACATTGCTCTTCAAAACGTTTAATTTTCTGTTCAAATGTATTTGGCAGCTGAAATTCATCTAATTTTTTTCAAAATGAGCTAAATCCGTATCCTTTCTTTTTTGACTACGTATGATAAATTTAATTTTTTGTACCTTCCTACCTAACTTAATTTCTTCAAATTCAAAAGATATATCAGTTTTTTGATTTAATTCTTTTTGGGAAGGTTTCAATACACGCTGTTTAAAATTTGCATAATTAGGATATACATCAATCGCATCTAAGTAATACCTTAGATTCTCAAGGCTAATTGTCCGCTCTTTTATATGTTCATATTGTTTCCCTTTTTCGGGGGATGAGCAAAATCGAATATAAAAAATGGAGGAAATCTATGGGTAACGTTCAAAATTATGAAGAACAAGATACATATTTTTCTATGATACAAATGCATCTGATTTTGCAAACCTCTATTGTTATCGAGTACGCTCTCCTTTAGTTGAGGATTGCATTAAAGGTGGCATAATAAATGATATAGAAATTATACCTTTTACCCTGGACAATGAACGATATAATTTCACTAGATATTATCTAACATTTTTAATTAAAAAGTTGAATCAAAATAATGGACACTTGGACATTGCTACTAAACAATATACAAGTCATTATAGGTATATAAATGATGCTACATATTATTTAATGATGGATGCTCAATTTTGACAAATCAATTAAAACAATAAATTAACTCCCCATTACTTTAAAAGATGGGGAGTTAATTTATACACGCTCTCTATTATTATAAATATGGCAACCGAGATGTGCTTGTTTGCGACTTTTATATCGATAAGGTATTTCAAATGCATCTATCACTTTATCACAGTGAATGCAAATATCTATTTTTCCAAACATACTTTGTAGTTTATTCACGAGATGTATAATTTCATTTTTGTTTAAAGTAATTTGAACATGAGTTAAACCTTTGGAATTTACATTAGACTGACTGATTTCAACTAAATCATTTTTTATATGTGCCAATGTGTCATCTCTAATTAAAATGGTCTTCACCAATCCCAATCACCTTCCTTATTTTATATTCTGCTCAGGAAGTTTTAGGATTAAACTATTCAGGTGAAGTCTTTTAACATGTATTATCAATCATTGGATACAGCTTGCAATCAGGCAGTACTAACAGAGGATTTTAGAATTAGACATCTTACACCAAAAGAAACTTGGCGACTTCAAGGGTTTTCAGATTCGGCTTTGAACGAGCAAGTAAAGTAAATTCAGATATACAGCTGTATCGACCGACAAGCGGGTAATTCTGTTAGTGTTCCTGTTATTTTTGCGATTGTAAAACGTTTGAAATGACGGAATTTTTAATTATTTAATGATGTTTTACTCTGATACGCTGTGCTAGTATGAAGATATAATTTAAAAAGGGAGGAAATCACAATGAATTACATACTTTTTAGAACTGCAGATGGGAATACAGGTTATATGAGTCAACATGGGAATGGTGGCGGACATCATCGTGAGCCAGGGGGCATTCAAGGGGTTAGTGTAAAACGTATGTATTTTCACCACAAGTTAAGGTATACTGTGAAATGAAGAGCAATCTGTAAGGATTAGTTGCTAGATATAGTGAGTTTACGCAGAGAAGAGATACAGTCACGGATTATGATCGTGGCTGTATCTCTTTTTTGAAGCGTGTTCACAACACACTCTATACATATAGGCTTTTCTTTTGTATGGTAGAAGCTATTTTGATATGATATATACGTTACAAAAACTTGCAAAATCACAAACACAACAAAGACAGTCTGGCATAACTGTCTTTGTTGTGTTTTTTCGTAAAAAGAGGCGGTCCAAAGACCGCCTCTTTTATGCCTGCTCTATGATTTTCTTTACTTCTTCAATCGTGAGTTCACTGGCTTGTGCAATGGTTTCCATTGGGACTTGTAATCTATGCATACCGAGAATCATTTGACGTTTTCCTTCTTGAAGCCCTTGTTCTCATCCTTTATTTAACGCATGTGCAATGCCTGCCGCTTCATCCATCAAAATCTTTTCGCGTGCTTCGTAAGGTTGACGGAACGAAGCATCTTGACTCATATGTTCCCATTTATCCATTGCTTTCTGTAAAATTGGGTCCTGATTCATCGCAATCGCCTCCAGAGTATGTGTTAAATGCTCATCTTCATTGGCTGGTAATAGTAATAACCACCGAACAAAGGAATCTTCCCATGGATTTACTTTTTCCTCTCGCCACTGCTGTTGCAATTTTGGAATTTCCACGACATGAATTTCGATATCATCGCTTAAGAGTTGCTGCTGTTGCATATTCCACAATTTCCCCGTCGTATGAAATGCTTCATAGTCTTTAAACATGACAAAGTTCAATAAGTTGATTGTAATGGTTTTATGCAATGAGCTGTAGGGCATTCCCTTTTTTAATTGAGATGCATAGAGCTTGCTCCAATAATAAAGGGATCGCTTTAAAAGGTCATGATTATTATTCAACTGGATCTCAATATTAATTTTGGTTCCTGTGTCTAATGTGGCCGATACGTCTAGAATTGATAATTTATCCTCTTCATGTTCTCAATGTAAATGTGGATCTTCGAATTGCAGGGATCGAATAGGAGATTCCAATGAATCAGCTAACATTGCATTTAGAAATGTTAACAAGATATCTTCGCTTCCGGATGTCCCGAATAATTGTTTAAAGGCAAAATCAATACGTAAATTGACCAATTTTAATTGGACATGAGCTTCCTCTCCCTGTCTGATAAGATCTCTTTTTTCTTATTGTACATAAAAACAAATTGAACATGCAAACAGGCTCTTATGATTAACATAAGAGCCTCACTGCAGATACATACAATAGATTAGATAACGGCCATGACCTGACTTGAAAAACACCTGAAAATTTTCACAAAAGAAATCATATTTAGTATACATCTAATTAGAAATATATACAAAGAATGGTGAAACACATCGCTTTTTCACCATTGATTTATGATATGATATACTTGCGGATTCGGTTTGTGCAACAAGCTATTTAGGGATAATATACATTTCACAATCAGCACATTTTCTAAAAGTAGCATGTCTTACTACTCATAAGGCATGCTATGTTAATAATATCCAAATAAAAAACGTCTTTTATGTGCTGATAAAAGACGTTTTTTTATGCCTAAAACCGCATAATATAGTTCTTGCTTGAGCTTCTTTAGTATACAACAAATTAGCCATGAGTGCTTTATTTTTCTACGTATGTATAAAGCTTTTCTAACACGTACTTTCATTGAACTACTCACCACTCATCAAACCTTTTAATTGTGCTTCTGCTGATCTCCGATCCATGATTGTGGTACAAAGTTCAGTAATAAGTTTTCCATGATCAAAGATAATTTGTTTCTTAGTATATAGATCAATGTATTCTCCTAAACATTTACTGAGTGTAACCTCCGCTTCCCCATTTTCGTGAATGACACCTGAAAAGATGGTTTTCTTTTTGTTATAGACTTTATAGTATTCAAGTATTGAGCATAAAGATTTCACTAAATCACGGAGCATTTCTTCCAAATCAGGATACATATCTTTTGCTATTTCTTCATTTAGAATAAAATCCATTCCCTTGTCTGTCACATCAAATCGAAATAAAAAAATCATTACTTTCACCTCACTGATTCATTGATTTTTCTATCATAACAGAAATTCTACTCCCTTCCGAACACACTTCCAACCACTTGAATGATCCATTTCATCATATAATCTAGCCATTTCAATCAGCAGAAGCACAATTTTCTTATGTTTTGTATCTAAAATAGATTTTTCATACTCCATAACTTTGAAAATCTCTCCATCTGTCACATAGACTTAAGTACATATATCTGGATCATAAAAAAATACTGTCATTTCAGCATTTCTCAGCGATTTCTCCCCAAAAAAACAAAAGATTTTACGCCTCTCAAAACCGCAACTTAATACCCTTTTACAATAGGAATTTCCATGTAAAAACAGCCCCACAAAATAACAAAAAAGTCTTGCTGTAAAAACAAGACTTTTCGATTTATTACTTTCAATAAGGAAGAGGGCTTACTTCTTCATTTTCATGTCGATGATCGCATTTCTTGCAAAAAAGAATCCAATTTGGATGTTCGTCATACATGGGGATCATTTCAAATTCCCTTTCTTCTCTTTTGATACATACTGGACATAACATATTAATTTCCTCCTTTTTATATACGATATTGATTTTCACTTTTGTAAGACTGTATATTGAACTTCCTCTGAAACAAATAAACTTGCGGAATTCACTTTTATACTACATTTTCCTAATCACCACTTTACTTCCAATTGCAATTTTTCACTTGCTTCCTCTAAAGATTGTGCTGGAATAATCGTAGATTGTGAATCTGTTACCTTGCCGCTATACATCACTGAGAAAATTAATTCATATTGATGTATCAAGATTTCTCCACTCCTTTTCTCCTGGATTCCCTCACAAATCATTCTTATTTATCACTTGCTCTTGTAGTTTTTGAAGATGGGTACGCATTTGTGATACGTACCAGCTTTTTCTCAATCGGATGATTGCAATTCCTACAATTAAAATCCAAAAGGCTTGTAGAAAAATATCTTGTGTTTCCCATAACGTGCACAAATAAAGAAGACTTCCCGAACAAAAATAATACATGGCCAATAATAGGTTTATATTTGCGATTATCATTTGTTTCTTTACAATTGCGGCTATTCCTGCCAAAACAAGCTTACAAACTCCTATACTTAGAAAAATATATGCAATAACCTTAAAAAAAATCATTCCAACACCCCTTCCCCTCTAAAAACTCATTTAAGCCACTTAAAACACCAAATAAAAGACATAATCTTATTCGATACCAAACATATTAAGAGTTTCTTTGAAGGCGATTACAAACGAAGCTGAAACGTCATTTTTTCTGGAATGGAAACTTTTTGTGTTGAAAATCATATATAAGCTGTTTTCCAACGCAGCCAATTGAAAATCCTGTAAAAAATGTTGCACCAACAATTTTTAATCCCCATTTCCACATGTTTTCTTGTAAAAAATGATGCGAAACATAAAGACATACCCCTGTGCAAATAATGATCAAAATTCCATATTCATCATATTTTCTTTGTTCTAACTTCTGTTCATGGAACGGATATACCTGGATAAATAAAAAGGCTATCAGCAAAACTGAAAGCCCAATTCCCAATACGATCATTTTTTATCGCCCCATTTCCACTCGATTACACTTCTTTATAGCGCTCCTGTAACAATTGCTGTACACGTGCCGCATACATTCTAAAATGGGGAATGTTTTGTGCGGCAACCTTTCCAAAATCCATTTGCATTAATGTTTCTTCTAGCAATTTAAACTCAAATTCCAGGAATTTATCATGTTGTTTCTGAATCGAATGCGGGATATTATGCAAGGCATCCGCGATTTCTCGTACATATGTCACACTGGATTCATCTTGATTTGAATAGGAAAATACATTTCGAATCAATACAAACGTTTCTTGCAATATTTCATATCCAATATGATGCAATACATTTTTATTTACCAACTCCCCTCATTCCTTTCTCTATGGCCCTTCAATTCCTGTATTGATTTGGAACTCATAATTTTCTACAAACCATTTTTCACCTTCTAATAGTAAATTTAATTTCATGGTGTGTTTTTCTTGTTGTTCTGTTCCATCAACCGTTACAAGATAATCATATTTAACCGTTACATCGGCTTTATTATCAGCGGTTTTAATGTAATACATATCCGTTATCTTTGCTTTCGTTTGAATGTGCATAGACCCATCATCTTCTATATGGTTATGTGCATCCTCTGGTGCATTTAATAATTTGTTTCGTGCTTCTCCTGTTATCATTTCTTTGATCTTTTCAAACCCTGGCTTTTCTTTTTGCTTGTTATCATTCTGTATTAACAGCTCTACAAACTGTTTCGCTACTTCTTGCCCTTTATCTTGCGTATTTTCTGTTAAAACTGTTACGCGCTTTTCCAATGCTCGATTCTCTGTTTTTAGCTCTTTTACTTGTTCCGTCCATTTCTTTTCTGTCTGCTCAACTTTATACTGTAAGGTACGATTTTGATTCCATAACCATACACTGATACCCACTAGTACAACTATGATTAAACCAACGATTCCCTGTTTCATCCCTAATTCTCCCTTTCTTTCCGCTTATTTCGGCAAATAAGGTGCTGGGTCGATTTGACCAAACCTCAAAGATGTTTTGATCTCAAAGTGAAGATGTGGCCCTGTTACTTGCCCTGTTCTTCCGCAAACACCTACTTGTTGCCCGACTCCAATGTTTTGTCCTTCTTGTACAGTAATGGACGACATATGACCGTATAAACTCCAATATCCATTCCCATGATTGATAACAACTACGTTTCCGTTTGGATAGGGAGCGGTCGCCTTGGCTAATTGCTTAGCTAGGTTTACCGTCACCCCTCCTCCAGAACCGTACTTACAAGTCTCCTTGTATACGGCTCACTATCATTCTTTTAATGAAGAGTTCCCTTGTGTAATCTTTTGTGACAGTCATTTCCTTGACCTGGTCCACAAAGTGCTATTGTCCCTCTGTTTCTTGATATCATTCTTTCTTCCCATTTCTCGAGCTGTTTCTTGCGTTTGATATCTTTTAGTTTTCGGACGTGGTGAATCTCGAGTTTCACACCGGTAGCACCACAATATTCACATTTCTCCGCTTGTAATCTTTCAATCAAACTGGTTCTTCCTGAATATTTCAGCGTATTAGGGATTGTATCTATCTCTTTTGAATCGGATAATTTCGTAACTTTTTTGAACGATTTAATTAAACGTTTTTCTTTCATACCTGATTTCGTTTGGTATTCAACGGTGAATTCGCCGTTTTTGCTGTACTTTGCGATGATTTTCTTCATGGATTTTCTATATTTACTTGCAAATGTTTTGTACATACTGTATTCCACAAAATAAGCCATTTTGTTTAATACACTCACGTTATTTGCTATTTTGTAGTATTCATAGAACCCTCTCAGCTCACTGTCATACACGCTAATAATCTCCAAATCATCTATTGATATAAGCTCTGTTCTACATTGCGATATCCATTGTTTACCATCCATCTTGACCATTTTCTTTTCTACAAGTTTTTGTACCCATTTTTCGTACGGAACGTACAACAGGATATTCCCTTGGAATCTTTGGTAAAACCCCCGACTAGTTTTTCTTTTGTAGGTGCTTTGCGTTGTGATGTCATACCCAAGGAACCTGGCTTTTTTCTTATTGGCGTTAGTAATGTATGTCTTTGATTCTGATAACTCTATCCGAAGATTTATGTCCAGAAACTCTTTGATTTTCCTTTTAATTTCTTCAGCATCGTTTTTACTTCCTATAATTCCGATGATAAAGTCATCTGCGTAGCGAACATATTTCATTCTCTTAAAGGTGTTGTCCATAGGATTTAGAGCTGGAACACTTTCTCGCTCTTTATATATTTCAGCTTTTTCTCGTAGGTGGGCTTCTCTTTCTTCACCAGTCATTTCTATCCATTCATTCTCTGATTTTTTCAACTGACTTAGTCTCTTTTCGAAACTTCTGTATTCTTTTAATCGCTGTCTAGTTTTTCCTTGATTAAACGTGTCTATAAATTGCTCCATGAATACATCAAGTTCGTGTAAATAGATATTAGAAAGAATAGGACTGATAATCCCGCCTTGTGGTGTTCCACTATATGTGCGATGATACTGCCAGTTTTCTAGGTAACCCGCTTTAAGAAATTTCCATATAAGCTGAATAAATTTTTCGTCTTTGATTCGTTTGCGAAGTAATTTTATTAGAATGTGATGGTCAATGTTATCAAAGAATCCTTTGATGTCACCTTCTATGAACCATTTAGCACCAGTGAAATTCTTTTTTAATTGAATTAGCGCCGTGTGACAACTTTTGTTTGGTCTAAAACCATGAGATGTCTCTTTAAAAATAGGCTCATAAATCGCTTCTAATATCCTCCTTACGACCTCTTGTACTAACTTGTCATCGACAGATGGTAAACCTAATGGTCTTTTTTTATGACTATTTTTCTTCTCAATGTAGATTCTTTTAGATGGATTTGGTTTATAGCTTTGATTTTTCAATTGTTCAATTAATCGTTCTATCCGTTGTAAACTCATTCCGTCTATTGTTTTCTGATCTGATCCTTTTGTCATGTTTCCCGGATTTTTACTTAACTTCCCATACGCTTCTAGGAAAAATTGTTGATTATATAGATTCCTATATAGCCTTTGAAATGTGTATTGTTGATTACTTTGAGATTTCTTCATTAAATTGTCTATTACGACCTCTGGAATTTGCATGAAGCATTCCGCTCCTTTCCGATTTATAATAAGACTGAATGACTTGGTCCCTTCGCCATGTACAAGGCTTTCCCTTGCTCAGACTACTATGGACTCTCCGTTGCCTTATCAGATATTCAAACATCTACATGTCATAGCTCTTTTAAGCATTCTGACTTAGGCAATCCCCATTTAGACATATAAGAACATAGGCTTGAATTGATGTCGGATGCGACTTTCACCATTTCATGTTAATTACAAGTGGATAGTCACTAAGGTTAAAGTTGTCTATTAGCTATGGTGATAGACAACATATGACTACTAGACGTTTTATAGTTACCTTCCGTCTACCGCTTCGCTAGGCGTCCTCTGGTTATCGTTCACGCAATCCAGCATTCATCCTCATTCAATTCTTTTCATCTAGCGTTTCAGTTGTGCTTGGGTAACTTAGCAACTTAACGCGTTGCAAACATGCTGTACTCCCCCTTGAGTTTCCTCTTAGGATAAGTTTGCTGATGATAAGGAGTTACACTAACCTCTAGTTCCTTACGGGTTGCCCAGTTCCCGTATTCTTATATGCCCTTATGGGCGCACATAGCCACCGAATCCAGAACCGCCTTCGCCAAACTTCGCTAATTCTACAACCCCACTTTTCGACGAAGCTATTGCGGTGACACCGTCTTGGCAAGAATAATCAATTCCTTTATGAATCGTACCCCAACGTGGCCCAAATGGACTTGTAATCGTTGTTTGTGCAATTGGCCGGATAAACCCTTGCGAGCTTGCTGCACCAGTATCCACGACACCCCCAGGCTTTCCCGCTTCACAATTAAACGACAGTCCTCCCATTTGACCGACAAATTTCGTTACCAATATGGGCCACAACCCATTCGTACCATGTGGATCATTTGCGGCACCTGGTGGTGCATATTTGGCGCCAATTGCTTCAATCGTTGTAATCCCCATGCCAATATAGTTTTTATATAAGTTGCGCGCCATGGCGCTAATCCCTTCTTCAAGTGTGGCAAACTTCTGAAATCCCTTCATTTGAGAACTACTTGGGTCCATCAAACCACCTGGATTGTTATAATTTTTAACAGCGTTTGAAGTACCGTTTCCCGTCTCTAGTTTCGCTATAGCTGCTAGTAAAACAGGATCGATTTGATTTTGTGTTCCTGCGTTTAAAAAAGACTGTGCCTGCCCTGTGAACACACCACCTAAATGCGGTTGTATTTCTTCCGGCGTCACCGTCTTCCCTCCTGGACGACACACTGTCATCCCATTACTTTGGACCGTAGATGGTGGTGTCTCCTCTTTCTTTCCCATGCCTTGCCCAAATAATACAAATACAAGGAAGCTAAAAAATAATACAATACCGAAAATCTTAGCAAGTAAGATAAAGAAAAATATTCGAAGTTTCCCAGGTTTCTTTTTCTTTTTTTGCGTATTCTTTACAAGCTCTTCTTGCACCATCTCATCGATGTGCTCTTTAATTTGTGCCTTCATCACCTACTTCCCCCTTCCCATATTGGAACTAGAGGTGAGGGATACCCTCACCTCTAGAATGTTATTTGTCTTCCATTGAGTCTAGATGATTTAATTGTTTCGGCTCCTGTGTTGGCAAGTTCCAATCTTCACTTCCAGCAGCTATAGCATCCGGAATAGTTACTGTTTCATTTGGTGTCGATACACTAGGTGTTTCCATAACATCTTGTGGTAGCACAGCATCCACGTGTGTATTTGCTGTAATAGTTGAAGTTGCAATTTCTGATGGCAGTACTGGAACTCCGATTTCTTGTTGTGGGCGGATTTCTCCATCTGGGGTTATGGTTGCTGGGATTAAACCTGGAATAGTTACGGTTTCAGCTGGTGTAGATACAATTGGCGTTTCAATAACACCTTGTGACACCATAGAACCTACATTTGTAGTTGCAATTTCTGATGGCGTTACCGGAATCCCGATTTCTTGTTTTGAACTAATTTCTCCATCTGGATTTACTGCAGCTGGAATTAAATCTGGAATAGTTGCTGTTTCCCTTGGTGCTGAAATGATAGATGTTTCAGTTATATTCCCTTGTATAGTTGACTCGACATCTATATCTGTATCTTGCGGATAAATAACTCCTTCAGTGCCTATTTGTTCTGGCATGATTTCTGGAATAACATTTTTATCTAATGCTACTGGATCATTGGGTACTATGTCATCGGATATATGTTCTTGTGGAATATCTAAGTGTGGTAACTCCTCTAAATTCTCTTCTAGTGGTGTTGTATCTGTAAATTCTCCTAAACTCGCATATTCTCTATCTTGGTCCTGATTTTCAGTATCTATTACTCCCGCTTCTTCAGCTGTTTCCAATACTTTTTCTAATTCTTCTGGATCCAATCGTACAAGTTGTTGCTCTGGCATATCCTGTTCATTTTGTTCTGGATCTTCTTGCTCTTCTTGTCTATGATCTTGTAAAGAAATGAGTTGTTTACTTTTACTATTTTCTTCGTCTTCTTCGCTCTCTTCATTCTTCTCATAAGCTGACAAATCGGCTGGAACATCTACTTTCGCGAGTTTTGGTTTCTTATCTTCCTCTTCTTTTGTTTCTCCCTTTTCTATCGGTTCTGGCTCACCAGCTGCGACTAGTTCAGCTGCCGAGTTAAAATGATCTCCAACTCGTTCACTTACTGCTCCACCGACATCCATTGCCATTTCTTTTCCGCGATTTGCAAAATTCTCTGTCATCAGCGAGATATCTGTCACTGTTCTATAAATGTTTTTTGTTTTCTTGAAGGATGCTGTAATGCTGTCACGGAAGATATAACATAAGATAAACACGATAATTTGGAACACCATTGTTGATACATATCCCGCAAGCCCTGCTTCTGGTAACACATACAATAACTCTGATACTGTGAAAATAATAACCAACATAATAGACATTAAGACTTTTAATGCGAGTGGTCTAATCCATTGTGTTACCCAGCTCTCAATGACTTTACGATGCCCTGGTAATAAAGCTACAGCTAAAACAATTGGTGCAATTAAACTCATGACAAGAAACCATAATTGGAAAGCTACAATTAGTAAACAGAATGCAAGAATAGGAATTCCTATAAATGTGTTCACGATGTAATAGATAAGTGTGAAGATGATTCGATCCCCTACAGAATCTAATTTCATCATTTGATTACCTTTTTTCTCTACTTCCTCTTTTACAATATTATTTCTATTTTTACCTGGTGCTGTTTTTAATAATTCATCAACACGTCCTGCACCAATTTTCTCCTTTGAATCTTCCCCATACTGCATAAATAAGTACGGTCTTTCTACTAAAATACTCCAAATTTGTTTCTTAACTGAAGATATTGCCTGTTTTTGTGAGCGACCTGGCTCTCCAGCGACTGTACCTGTTGCCTTCGCTAAAATCGTTGTACTAACTTCCGAACTAATTGTATTTGCAGTTTTCAGTACAGTACCTGCATTTCCAATAAAGACGAGAATAAATGCAATCACTAACACTGTTTTCACCAGTTCATTTAATCCCGCTGTCGGCTGACGCTTTATAAAAAAGACATATGCTGCATAGCATCCTGATAATACGCACATCAAGCTAATGATAGATGGAAATAACCCTCCGCTTAAAAAGTTTACATTCCCCTCTTCATCTTCACCAATACCAGAGATATTTTGCATGGATGCTGCTAATTTATCCGCTACACCTGAAACAATATCTAAATTCAACGCTTGATCTACTAAAAACATGGTGAGTTGCGTTAGCATAATGTTCAGCTTAAAAGCCAAATTCACAAACCATTGACAAGTCGTATAAATCATACGCTGAATGTCTTGCCCTATACTATCTTCTCCAAAGAAATAACTACCTACTTTTTCTATGACCCCTTTCTCATCTTTTTTAGGTGCTTCTGTATCCACCTCGTAATATTTTCCTTTATACACGTCATCTGTGTACCCTTTGAATAAGTTTTCTGATATCCGTTGCCCTGTTTGCTCTTGTTTTTTCTCTTCTTCCGCTAGGGTAACGGATGACCCTAGCGGCATGAATAGAAATACCAACATCATGCAAAGTGAAAGTAATTTCTTCATTCCTTTTGCCCCCATTTATGAACATGGGTTGGTTTCATACTACCAACAATGGACTCTAAACTGTAATTGTCCTCCCATGCCCATTCATAATTTTTCCATTTACCATCCTTCTTATCTTTTACCATTTTCAAGTCCATCACTCGTTTTCTCTCTTGAACAGGGTGATAATATTTTACGTGATAGTAATACTCATCTTTCCCTTCTTTTAAATCGTAACGATATAAATCATATCTTTCTTCTATACCTTTATTTGCCCCTGGATGTGAGTTTCCACCTTCCATGAATTTATATGGTTTATAAAATAACGATTCTAATTTCGTTGAGTCAAGATCAATAAACGCTCTTACATACTCCATTGCGGCTTTATCCGCTTCTTTCATTTCTCTTTCCTTTTTGCTTTCTTGTTGATTTACTGTACTCTTTGTTTCGTTCGTTCCACAACCAGACATTCCACCAAGTACTAACATGCATGCCACGCACATTCCAGATACGAATTTTGTCTTTTTCATTTTTTCCATCCTCCATATACAGATAATTTAGAATTCTTTTATCTGTATTGTACTACGCTTTACGCCATTTGCATGGAACGTTCTTCATCGGTTTTGGTAGAGGAATCAAATGCATGTGCCAATTCTTCGAATACGGGATCAATATCTACAATCGCTGTTCTACCGTAAATGTCCTGGAACAATGCTTCGCCCCTTCTAAGCTCTCTAAGCATTCGCACATTTTCTTCAGTGATAGGTAGGTTATAATATTTCAGCATTTCCTTTGCCTCATCATCATGCTTCAGAGAAAAACAGAACTTCATTCCAACGTTCGCAATCTCTCTATTTTCCGAATTATAATCCGATGCGTTTTGTGTTCCCGAATACAACCCCATGTTATGATAACGCCCTTCTCGAATAATTTTATCGGAGATACGGCCACCCTCACGATTTTTTAACATACTGGATGCTTCATCTAACATGTAAATCTTAAATACCTCACGGTCTGAATGCATCATCGATTTTGCGAATGCACCAAGCGTGACTAAAATGCTACGTGACAACTTATCTGTTACACTTTCATTTGTATGCGGGTCTCCTTTTGGAATCTGTAAGTGCTGAATCTGCACCACCTGCAACGGTCTTTCTAAGCTGATGACACGGTAATTCTGACCAGGTTTCCCAAATAATAAATCCCCAAGCTGGATACTTTCTAATGTTGCCAATCGATTTGTTAATGCATTTAATTGTTCTCGCTCAGTTGGTAATAAATTTTCATGTAATTTCATTTTTTCCAGCTCTACACGAACTAATGTTAAACAAGCATCTTTTTCCTTTGCGACAATTTCAATTGCTTTATATAAGTAATCGTACCTTGTATCATTTAACCCGACTTCTGATAAAGATGTTAAAACTTCGAGCGCCAAGCTCTTCGCATCTTCTGTTGTGGCACTAATTCGGAATGGATCCAAACACCCTGCATCTTCTTTTTCCTTTCCAAGTGTCCAAATTTCTAAAAATCCCATCTCAGGTTTATTAAATCCTGGTAATAACTTGCTCCATTTTCCCCTGTCCCCCTTAGGATCTACGATGAATGCTCTACCTCCGCTAAGGACAATCCAAAAGGCTAACAAGTTCATGAGGAACGACTTTCCTTTCCCGGTTTGCCCCGCAAACATGACGGATAGACTCTCAAACTCTGTAATGATGTATTCAAGTGCTTTGGCTGCCAAGTCTGGCCGAATAAAGACAGGGCGATTTAATTTTTTGGTTTTTGCAAAGTAGAAACCTTGATTGTCCCCGATTTGTGTTGTAGCACCAAACATCCCTTGTGCGAGTATGCCTGGTTCTACAAACAATTTAAAATCTTTGTTGTATCGTTTGGAACCTGGTAGAAATTCATAAAAGTAAGCGAGTTGATCTCCAAATGAATTTACCAGTTCTATTTTCATTTTTCTATATTCCGTTTTAAGTGCTTCGATTCTCGTTTGCAATGTCTTCGCATCATGAGCGTACACACAAAACAAGACGCTTAATTCATATCCTGGAGCACCTGAAGTCTCAAAACGATCTTTGACAATACGAACGCCTTGCCTTTTTCTCTCAATCGTCATATCCTTTGAACCGCGTCCCATCATCGCTTGTTTTTGCTGATCTTCTAATTCCATTTCACTATTTGTTAATTTTTTCGTGACCATTTGATTTTCTAAGTGATGTGCACGAATACTCATTTCAACAGGGAATTTCAAAGTTTGAGATTGCAGTCTATAAATCCACTCTCCCCCTGGGAAAACAGATGCTTCTGGCATACTTTTCATAGCTAGAAAGGCTACATGCGCTGTTTCTATTTCTCCCTGTTCATTCTGTTGTTCCAGCACCAGAGAACGTCCTGGACTTTCATCAATAACACAATCTGTTAACTGAATCATCTTCTGTAAGTCTGGTCGCCTCACCCGTACTGTTTCTCCTTGTTCGTTTTCCATTTCAAGTGTGGAGCCCACTTTCCATTGTTTATCGTGGACCGGTTCTGTCATACCGCGTGTAAAGTTATGTTGGAAGAGAAAACGAATAGAGGTTGGATTGGCACGTTTTGTATTTTGAAAAGCGCTACGTACTTGATGATAAACAAGTTCTTCTGTTTCTAAATACGATTCGATTTCCTCTTCTAAAATATCTGTCGCCCCTAATCCTGAAACGTTGTGCGCTGTTTGTGTGAAGCCCTCCCATGTTTTTTTGAAGAATTTCATAGATTCTACGACAGGATTGATCATTTTCCGTTCCTTTTTTGCTTGGTTCATCTGAACCAGTACGTAAAAGCGGTACTCCATGCTTTCTTTTGCGAGCGATGAGTTCCGAAGGTACTTTTTCACTTGTTCAAAAAAGAAATGTCCTGTTGGTGCTGTCGGTCCTTTTAACGTTGCAATGTGCTGATCGATAATTTCATCACAATCTGTTGTCCGGGGAATGACAAGAAATTGTACATCGTATTCTTGGTGGGTAAATAAAGCGAGTTGATTGCGGTAATACGCTTTTTTTGTACTTTCATCTTTGTGATCATATCCAAATCCGTTTACTTCATATACCGAGGAACAGCGACCATCTATACTAAATGCCAAATTCTTTTCAATGTGTTTCAGCGGATTGCGTTTCATACTTTTCAACATTCTTACATTCCTCCTCTTGATTTAAAAATGTTACTGAATAGGCATGTATATCTGTGTTCTTTTGATCTATTTGTTGCGTACTTTGAACATCTTCCGGTTGATACTGTATGAACGTTGTTCCTCGCACAACATGTTTGGTTAATTTGGGGATAGAAGCTAAACGACTTCTTCGATGATTTCGAAATGTAAATGTCGTACAAGATCGTACATAAGAAAAAAGGGATTTGTCATCTGTTTTGTATTGGTCCACACCCCAGATAAGAAAAATAGGGAGAACAATGTAGTATACGAGATAAAATTGATCAATGATATCACTGAGCCACCATGTAAAAGGGGGGAGGAAGCGGAGCGCTACTAGCACCGCTTCTACCACTACAAAGTATCCCATTGCGCGCCACGTCACAGCGCGAGGAAGTCTTTTCCCCATGAGCTCATATTGTCTTCTCATGAAACTCATATAGCTTCCGAAACAATATGATACAATTCCATTTTGTTTTGGTTCTTGCATGCGGTTCCCTCCTTTTTCTTACAGACCGACAAGTCCACCGAGGAATGTTCCGATGGCTTTCAATGCATCCGGTTTATTAATAAAGAACACCAATGCCCCGCCTCCTACAACTAAAGATGCGAATAATGTCCAAGCACGCTTAAATCCTAAGTAAACACCAATTCCGATAAACACAATGTATAGTGCGTAAGTTCCTTGCGTTTTCGCTTCTTCAAATACTCCCTCTAAACCCATTCCTAGCATGAAATAATTCATAATATCTAACATATACATTCCCCTCTCGTTTCCTTAATTTTGTAAGTCTGTCACAACAAATTGCTTTCCAGTTTGTTTCACAACCAAGGTATAAGCAGCCTTCATTTTTGTTTCCGAATGTGCATCAATTAGCAATACCTCTGCTTGCACCTCATATGTTCCTTTTGTTTTTCCTGGATATACTTTGGAAGAAATGATCTTATCTAACTTCATGCTGCCTTCTAAACCTTTAATTTCTGGATTCTCAAGTACATATGCCAGTTCTTTTTGCGTTGCGGTTGTATACGATTTGAAAAATGTTGGTAAAAACTCACGAATCTC
The DNA here is from genome assembly GCF_015712745.1 of Bacillus sp. SRB3LM. NCBI lineage: Bacteria > Bacillati > Bacillota > Bacilli > Caryophanales > Bacillaceae > Bacillus > Bacillus sp. SRB3LM. The sequence goes on along the minus strand of NZ_VWVQ01000008.1, from coordinate 447,956 downwards.
TGTTTTTGCCTTCACATCTTTCACTTCTTCTCGTTCATCTTCTGTTTCTTTTACCGTTGCTTTCTCATTGATTTTCACAACCTGTGGTAACCGATTTACGACAAATGCTTTCCCATCTGTTTGAACTGGGATGGAAACTTGTTGCATCACTTCTTTGACCTCTTCCCCACTGTTATCCGGTTTCATGCGGTGTAATTTATATTTCACTTTAAAGATCACGTTGGCTTCTTTTTGCTTCTTGTCATCCACTTTTAAAAGTGTTGCGGCAAGAAATTCTGAATCCCATTGTAAAGCATTCGTTTCTACACCAGCTTGTGAGTCTACATCTTTGGATAGATATATTTTCAAACGCTCTGCACGCTTTCTAAGATCTTCCTCTCCCCTCTTCCAGGTAAAGTACTCTTTTGTAAATAAACGTGCAAATTCAATCGCTTCTGGGCGTGTCGCAAGGTTTTGCTCAGGCACCACTTGTTTTGTTTCTGTTTGCGGCGTTACTTTTGCGTCTGCCTTCATCGTTTTGAAGACTGTGGTACAGGAAACGAAAAACATCCAGGCTAATAACCCCCAAAAAAGCCATTTCCCTATCAATCTACCTCTATAAGAGGGAACACGTAATGCCTTACGTGGTTCACCTTCTTTTCCATTTTTGGTTTTTTGAAACCAGTTCCTTATCTTCTTCCACATAAACAGTTCCTCCCTTCCTCACAATTCACTTCCAGGACGCTTTCCATCATGCACTCTCCCTTTCTTTTAACAGTTCAAGAAAGCTCTCCACCTCTTTTTTAAACCCCGAACCTTTCTCCATTCGTGCTTGTTGAAAATTGTTGTAACAACTTAATTCATATTCCACTTCTGAAATTGCTTTTTCTTTTGTGAGTTCTTTACAATCACATTTCCATTCCAATTCGTCTAGATGTAGGCCAATCTCTATTTCAAGTATCTTTCCATTTCCCATCACCAAAATTTTCTGTAGATACGTATCTGTCATAGATAAACAAATATCATAACTTTCCCCGCAATCGAGCTGACTGCAAACCTGATCGATAAACCGGCAATCTGCCTCTTCCAAATTCCCTCGTTCGTATATTTCCTTATAGATAAACATGTCGTTCCATCCTTTCTTTTTACGATTTTTTGGAACATGACCAAATCCTATAAACTTTTTCTTAGCTGTTAAAACCCTGGATTGATTGGACCACCTATAATTGGTCCTATATTCGCTAGTTCTTTCCCAAAAAACATTACAATGAGTAGGAATAGCCATACACCAAAACTTAACGTACACATCCCCCATTTTTTCAGCTGAACCAAACGGACAATTGCAACGAGTAGTAAAATACTTATTACAATGCTCTCCACTAGATAATTTCCTTGCATGTAATCAGGATTCAAACCAATAATCGGCACAATCCCTCACCCCTTTATTCGTTAAGATCCACCACCAAATGCGATGGGACCACCAATATACTTTGCAACCTCTACAATTCCTTCACTCAAGACAAAAGCCACACCCTAAGAATTTCATGCAGCCTTCCCACTGTTTTCGCTTGGCACAAATAAGTACCCCTAAAAGCGAATATAAACATATCCCTAGTCCTAAACACTTTACAAGCGTAATTGGATGCATATCCATCTTAATTTTCACCTCTATCGATCCACCATTTTATATACACCAACTGCAACGACTCCCAAAATCAGTACCCCTTCCCATCCTTGGGTATAGTAAGTTTCCATTACTTTACTTTGGATTGCTTCCCAGGCCGCACGTGATCCTGGTACTCTTGCAAAAATCCAATCTGAGAAAACAACTAATGTGATGATGCTTGCAACAAACGAAATAATAAATTTAAACACGATCTTATAACCCCACTTTTTCATCCATTTCTTCAATATCGCGGAAGATCTCGCCAAATGGATTTTGTAGTATGTCTTCGTATAATGTAATAAACACTGGAATTTCTGGACTTTCAACACCTTTTAAATAGCGCATTATCTCATTTTCTCTGTTTTTACTTCCAGCGATAAAAGTAAGGGAACACTGCCCGACAGGGTAAGAAATCCCTGCGTGTTTTTCGTATTCATCCATCTTTTGTTGTCTCATAAATTCGTTATAACGAGTTATTTTCTCTATGAGCACCTCTTTTGTACTAAAAGAGCGCTCCATTTCTAAGAAGAGAATGCCATTTGCCGAAACGTTTCTTTTATTCCCAATGATCGCTACTCCATCAGGTCGAATAATGCCAGCCCCCTCCTTTTTTGATTTTTTTCTACTGTTCGTATATTTAAATGTGCCAAGCACCTCACTAATCCACTCTCTTAATATCCTCGAATCTTGCTTCTTAGACGCATGGGTCATCGCACACTCTACATGAGCCAACATGATACTGTGATAGACAAAATGCGGTGCACGTACAGACCATTTGGCTTTCCACCTCACATCTCCTCGCAAGTCACGTACGGTATCTACTCCTTTTTTGGTTAATGTATACACCTTCTTAGGTCTAACATTTGATCGCTTTTGTCCTCTTATAGTTGGTACTGGCAAGTATTCACTTTTAATGTAACTCGCCAACTCTAACTTACGGAGACGATTATATACAGAGCGTTTGTTATATCCATCGTAATGACGCATCGTGACGTACTCCACATCGACAAAAAGGTGCGTATATATATTTACTAAAACTTGTTCGTCTTCTTCTAATAAAGCCACTACCTTCATAACAATTACCCCTTTTACCAGTCGTCGAACATACTTTTTCTTTTCTTACGTGCTGGACGTTCTTCATTTGAACCCACCACTACAAGTTTCACTTTTGATTCCTTTTCTAGGTTGACAGGTGCCTGTTTCTCTTGTCGATCTGGTGCTTTTGTAGTTTCATTTTTTGGCGTAAGATATTTAGCTTTTGTATATAAAAACTCATCAATTTCTTTATCAATTTCCTCTGCCGATTTGCCACTATGCTGTTCCAATTCTGTAATTTTTGATTTGGTCCAATCATTTGCGGCTTGTGTTTCTTCTTTTTTTAGATAATCAGCTACATTACCGTTAGGTAAATACCGATTTAGTGGAGGGATTCGAACGGTACACCAAACGTTTCGTTCTTCTGTATCTCCTTCCAGCTTCTCTTGTGTTTGAATCGCCGCTACTAAGTTGGGTAGACCTTGCAAATAATCCGCTCTGAACTTATTTTGCATAACACCTTCCAAAATTCTTGCTGATCTCATCCCTTGACCACATACAAAGAAATTACCACCCGCTTCTCGTAATGCTTCGTTTAAATCCGGGTCTAATTGCCCCTCTACTCGTTGCGTTAAGATCCAAAGTCCTAATCCATGCTTACGGTCTTTTGCTACAACTTTGCTAAGAATCGGTATTTTAAAATCGTGTGCTTCGTCGATAAGCATAAGATGTAGTTTAGATCCAATTGGCCGTTTCTGTGCAATACGATGATATTGATTGGCAATATATGCACCTGTCACAGCTAAATCTTTCTTGCCCATTCCTAGAACATCAAAAATAACGATATGACCTTGATCCATCCATTTTCGAATATTTAAAAAACAGTCTGTTTGACCAAACATTCTCTTGAGGTAAGATGTATTCCGAAACATATCTAAACGGTTCAATATCGCCTGTTTACTGTCTTCTAATGCGTTCTCCACCTCAAATTCCCAGTAGTTCATGTAGTACTGTTTCTGTGGCCCTTTTACATGATTCAAAACATGTCTGCGAAATGCTTCATCTGTAATAAACAGTGGGACACTCAAAATCGTGTGTATGCGTGAGGTATCGGATAACAATGTTCCTATTATGTTTTCTAGCAACCTTTCGGTTTGCGGCGCTTGCCCTGGAATCACAGTTTTAATAATTTCCATAATAGATTCAACGACTGCCTGCACCTCATCTCCTGCTTCATCTGGAAATCTATGGAGTAAATTAAGTGCTGGAGGATATTTGGTATCCCGAAAGCGTATAAAATGAACCTTGCTCCAATCTACTATTTTTCCGTCAAGCTCTGCTTTTAACAAACGATTCATCGTAACAAGTGCTAAATCTTGTGCCGGATCAAATAATGAGAACCCACCTTCTTTATCTGGATTTTCAATCCACCGATCAATACGACTCTGCATTAAAGCCATAACTAAGGAACTTTTCCCTTTCCCTACTTTTCCTGTGATATAGCCGTGGTTGCTTAAATACTTCTCTTTAATTCTTACTAATCGATCTTTAATATAGGGATGCATGACGTGACCAATTGCGATTCCTTCCGCCAACATATCGTTTGGCAGCATTGCCTCCCCTTTATCTAAATAAAGAATGCGTTGTTCTGCCTTCTTTTCTTTATCTCCTGTCACATCTGGAAGGTGAAACACGTTCAAAAGTTCTGAACTGGTCCATACCATCTTTCCATATATCGGATTTGGTACGGTGGGCATGCAACGCTTGAGGCGTCTGTACCGTAACTCATTTACATCAGCCATGATACTTGCTACCATATGACCAATATTTTTAATGACTGGTACACCAGGATAATGTTCACTTGCAAAGGAAACAGATACCTGAAATGCCACTTCGTTATTTGAGAAACGTTTATTCAATGCTCTGATTTCCTCTTTTTCGAATGTGTCTAATTCATGTTTCTTTTTGAGTGCTTTTTCCGCTTTACGAATCCCTTTTGTAAGGTGATATCCATTGTCTGGTGAAAAGGCGATGTCTACCCATGTTTTTTCTTCCATTGCGTTTCCCAGCATCGGTAACAGGTCTTTCTTGTAACGAGCGAGTGATAACGTGGCTGCTCGTTTTCGTTTGAGTACCATTCGTCCACCTACTGCTTTTTTAGATGGGAAAGGCACTTCATTACGAGAAACTCCGTAGACTTCAGCATGTTCATACACACTTCTCATCGCTTGCACAACACGCTTTAATTCATCTTTGGGACCACCAATATAGAAGCGCACACGTTCTTTTGTCCCTTCCGGACGAAACATGATCATTCGGTACCATTCTCGCCCTTTCCATAGACGTTCCAATGGTTTTCGCCCTGTATTATGCACATGGCGAATCATTTGACCCAACTTTTCTGCTGTCACGTCATCATCGATATGCGGGATAAACATCACGTATTGATATCGCTTTTTCTCAAAATATACATACAAGTAATGTAGGACGATGCGGATTATTGTATAGATTAAGATTCCTAACAAGATCAGGCGGCATATACTAACTGTTACATCAATTGCTGTTGGTACATATTTCATGATTTCCGCCAATATTTTTTCTTTGGAGTACCAGACAAAGCCCGCACCCCCTAAAACAAGAAGCGGTTTCCAGTTCTTTTCAAGCATGTTTTCAAGTTCTTTATCAAACTTACTACGTGCCACTTTTCCACCTCATTTCTTATATGGACTAAGCAAGCGCTACTACTTTTTGTTGGTGTTTTTGTATACGTTGTTCTATCGCTAATTGGACTAAAATGTGAGGTTGTGCGGATGCGTGTTGGAGTTGATTCATCTGATCTAGCAATGTTTTATATTCAAAGAGTTCTTGTTTCATTTGTTCTACATCCAACTCATCTTCTACCGTGAGTTGTTCTTTCCAAAATAATTCCCAGCATTCATGCCGATTGGTATACATGGTTTCTGTTCCTCTTTTTTTTGATGGAGGATGCTCTTATGAAAGAGCATCCTTCCTAAACTAAACTTGTTATCACTTGTGAAAATGTTTATGGAAATTGGATTTTGGATCAATCAGTTTCATCCCTTTTTGATGACCAGCTAATGTCATTAAAAAACTTGAAAATGCCATCCCTCTTCCTGTAATTCCAGCCAATTCAGATGAATTTTTTGAATGATTCGCTTGATTTGCCATTTGTTGACTCAATCTACCGATATAAAAACCACGTTTGCTTCGCATGTGCTTAATTGATTTCATGAGAAATCCTCCTTTTATTTATTTATCTTTTTATATCGTTAAATAGAAATATTCTATATTTTTATGCCTTTTTACGTTTCCATTCTTTCTCTCTTTACTCTTCTTCTAAAAATAGATCTTCTAAATCTGTAGAAAGGATTGTAACTGCTTGTTGGTGATCTTGAAATAGAACATGTTGTATATTGTTTCGCAACTGAAACCCATCTTCAGGTAATGCTAGCAAATACGATTTTTTGTATTTGATCCCATCAATCTGATAATGTACATCAAACACGCACATTATATCCCGCCCTCCCTTATCAGTTGAGAGTGTTTTTATATTTTTGCTTTTGGTTCTTTACGTTTTCTAATTGCATGAACAGCTGCGATACCGCCTAGAACTACAAGTGTAGCCCCGATCCATTTCCAATATGGATTTTCCGCTTTACCGCCTGTTGTTGGCAAATGACTTTCTACTTTCTTCGGTTGTTCTTTGATTTGTTTTAGTTGTTCTGGTTGTTTTTCAATGATGTGTGGTTTCTCTGGTGTTGTTACAGGCTTTTCAATCACCTGTGGTGTGTTCTCCGGTTGTGGTTGAGGATATTCTGGCTTTTCTGGTTGTGGTTTTTCTGGTGTTGGTGGAATTTCTTTTTTCTTATCTTGTACTGTATGTTTGATAATTTGACCATCTTCTTTGATATTAAAAGAGAATGTCTCTTCGTTAATTAGGTAGCTGTCTAGGGCGAGAGTTTCTTTATACGTATATGCCCCTGCTGGAAGCTTCTCAAATTTCGCAATTCCTTGCTCGTTTGTTTTGCCTTTGACTACTAAAGTGCCTTGTTCATCGTAAATTGTAAACTCTGCACTTGGCAATTTGTTATTCCCATCTGCTACATCTACTTTTGTAATTTCAATCGTTCCTTTTGCTTTTGTATTTTTTGCGATTAATTCGATTTTCTTTCCATTTTCCTTAATGCTGAAAGGAATTGGTTCTTTAACTAAGATGTAGCCCACTGGAGAAGATTTTTCGATAAATTGATACTCCCCATACTTCAAATTATCAACTTTGATTAGGCCATCTTTATCTGTTGTGTACTCATGTATTGCATTCCCTTTTGCATCCGCAAGGATAAATACTGCGCCTTCCAATTTCTTCTTACCATCTTGATCTACTTTCAAAAGCTGTACATTTCCTTTGATTTGTTCATTCTTCATTTCAACAACAGCAACTTCACCTGTTTTTACTTCAAATGTTTTAGGATTTGCATCTAAAACATACCCTGTAGGTGCTTTTACTTCTTTAACCGTGTACGTACCTAGCTCTAAGTTACCAAGTTCGGCTACACCGTTCTCATTAGCTGTAATCGTTCCCATAACTTCTTGACCGCTATTTAAGACTGTAAACACTGCACCTGGAAGTGGCTTTTTGTTCTCATCCACTTTCATTACTTTGAGTGAACCATTTGCTTTCCAGTACACTTGTAAGTCTGTACTTACTTGCTCTGTACTACGTTCTAACAAAACCGTTGCATCCTGGATGGTTTCAGTTCCCTTATATGCAATCGCATTGTAATTCGTTAGATTTGAAACAACTTTTAAGGATAGTTCGTTACTCTTAGAGGATTTCGGTACTTGAATACGGAATTTTTCTCCTATCAGGAACATTTCTTTGGCTTCACCTTGTTCTGTAACAACACGTGTACCTTGTGGCGCATTGTTCATTTGTACCTTGAAAGTACCTTTTTTCGCGTTTGTTTGTACTGTATATGTTGTAGTTTCAAAATATTCGCCGTTTAGCTGTGCTTCTTTCTTATCTGTTGGAACTACATTCATGTATACATCTTGTGTGTCTTGACTCTGATCCGCTGCATGAATGATTGCTTTCGTTGCTTTTTCAACAGCTGCATCTTTAAATTGTAATTCTGCCGTATTGATTTGCCCTAATGAATTCCATAAGGCCAGCTGTGTCGAATAATGCGCCTGTTCCCAAGTGGAAACCCCTAATTCTTCTGGACTCTTTTGTGGGTATCCATTTAACAAGACACGGTACACAATATCGTTTGTTCGTCCGCTCTCAGGAAGGTCTTGACCATTAGGCGATTTCAGGCCGTATACCAGGCAATAAGCTATTTGACCACTTGCATTCTTGAGTAGTTCTGTCCGCACCTCTTTCCCATACTGTGGAGAATATGCCCAATCCATGTTGTACTTTTCATGATTGATTATCTCGGCACTTGCTTTGTTGAGAGGAATGAAGAAACTCATCACCAATAAGAGTACACTCGTGATGAGTAGTAGTGCTTGATACGATCGTTTCAATATCATTTCTTACAGCTCCTTTAGAGTCATTAAGTTTTCAAAGAACAGTTAAACAATTTCTTATGGTTTTTGATTTATACAATTCGCGCTCGATAATAAGTAGGTATAAACAATTCTTCAACTGGTCGATTATAAAAAGCGGCAATACTATGTGCACGTTCAGCAATTGTACTTTTTCTTCCAGATTCAATAGCCTGTAGTACACTTTTATTTAAATTTAAATCTGCTGCAACTTTTTTAAGAAGCATACCTTGTTCATTTCTAATATTTTTAATAATCGAAATTTTTTGTTCGCAATTATTCATTCTCTCACCTCCTTAAATACATAATAAACACCTTAAAGGTGTCTGTCAACACTTAAAATGTAATTTTTACATCAAAACTTCCTACATTAAGTTTTTTTGCATTTATTATAGTAAGTATAGGAGTGATTATTGATATGAAAAAAAATATACTGGGAAAAAATATAAAAAAACTCAGAACCATAAGAGGTTTAGATAGGTATGAGTTAGCGGCAGATCTCAATACGACTTACAGAACTATTTCCAGCTGGGAAACAGGAGAAAAAATACCACGAATCAATAAAATCCATGAAATTGCTAATTATTTTAATGTTAGTGAAGCATATTTATTAAATCATATGATAAGCGATGATGAACTTCTTCAAAGAGTAGAAGGAGAAGAAGACCCTGTCCATCGCTTATCACAATTGCTTTATGATAAATACATGAGTGTCCCAGAAGAATATAAACCATATATAGAAAAAGAATTACTTAGATACGCCAATTTTCTGTTAATAGAGGTTGATGAAAAAGAAAAAGGAAAACAACTGAAAAAGTGACATACAAACTTATTTTTTAGAGATATCTCCACATAAATCTATCCAGTCTCCTAATGTTTCTAAATCAATATTTTCAAGAATTTTTAGTAGTAACTCTTTGTCTAAGATCATTAAACAGCGCCACCTTTTATAATTTTGAATTTCATAAATTCCTGCTTACGTACTAATAAAATCCTTTATAAAATCACAAAAGACATCGTATTTACGACGTCTTTTGTGATTTTACATATTTTCATTTTGTTATTACTCTACATTCCACCCCCGGGATCAGTCCTCATCATAAGGATATTGTTTTTTTGCAATCCTTGCGACTCAAAATGTACATTTTTTATTTTATTATATTCATTTGTTAATCCTAAGTTTACGCTACTAATTAGAACTAAAAACGACATTATCAGAATAAAGATAACTTTTTTCATTTTTAAAATCCCTTTCCAATACTTTGAATACTTTTCTCTTTATATTCATTAAAGATTTGTTGCGCAAATCCTGCATAAAAAAAGTCATTTTTTGCCTTCATTGCATCAATAGCCTTTGAAATTTCATTTAAATCATTATTAGCCATCCCCCTATAGACACGCTGAATAGGACTTAAACACTTGTTTTTTTGTTCAAGATAATCTAGTAATTTATTAGCTTGGGCCTCCTCATTATCCTTGATGAAATACAAGCTTTTTTCTGCTATATCTAAGGTGTTCATATCGATTTTATCAATGTCTTTCCACTTTATTATTCTCAAGAAATTTAAAGTATTTAATGCAATTTTATATTTATGTTTTTCTCCTAGAGATGATAAAACATTACAGGCCTTTTCTAAATAATAAAATGCATCCTTTTCATTCGAGAATAAGTTACTCTCTCCCATTCTACTATCTATCACAGCTTGCATTACTGGAAAAAAACTCAAATCATCAAACTCCATTAAACCTTTATAAATCTTTTGAAAACCAACAATATCATTACCTCTTAATACTCCATAACCCCATATACTTTCTATCCAAAAATTATATAACTTCTTTAATTCTTTATTTTTCAATAATTTTAAATTTTTTTCTATCCTCTGCTTATACGTTTCCATTAAATCAACTTTTCCTGAATCACATAAAATTAACATACTTAAGATGTCACAAAACATACCAACTTGGAAATGTTTTTTATTGTTTAACGGTCTTGAACTTTCAATTTCTAAAAAGATTTCTTCCAATCCCTTAGATTCATTTAAGCGATATTTAAACAAACGAAAAATCTTAAAACATCTCTGCATTTCTAATTCACAATGCTTTTCACATAAATCAATTATGTAATTTAATAATTTGTCAAAACCATTTAAATGTGCAATTAGAAATGCTGTTTTCACATTTATGTTTTGTCTACTGTGTTTCTTTAAATGTTGAATAAGATCATCTTCTTGAATATTCCGATCTAAAGGAGACAATTTTACTGAAATTTTCATTAGTGAGTATATTGAAATATTTTGCCCTTTTGTATACCAATTTGAGAATGTAGTTTCTGGTATGCCTAATTCTTTTGCAACCAATTTATGTTCTAACTTAGAAGACTCTAGATACAAGTTCATTCTTTTATGTATATCAAACATAGAAATTCACCCTTTTAATCCTCTATTTTAATTTAACTATGTTTATTAATTTTATCATAAGGAGATTCAGGAATTTATGAAATAATTTTAACTGAATTTTCTGATTATTTAAAATAAAACTAATTACTTCACACTCATTATACAGAGTTCACATTTTTAGTGTTGATATTAATGCTTGTGACTTGTAAAATAGAAGAAGAATAGATTTTACTTAAAAAACAAATAAAAAAACCCCACTCAGTCTATATTCAATTGGTAACAGGCCGGCAAGCTAGCGCCAATTGAAATATCCCAGAAAGTAGAGGTTCTTTATATTACATATAAAATATTCGCTTTTATATAGAAATTATAACACAAAGCGATAATTATGTGAATAAGAACTGCTATTTTCCCAATATTTTTCTGAGAGTGTGTACTGGGGAAAAATAGGAGGTCTTTTTATGTTATTAACTAATTTTTTACTAAGTACAGCAAAACGAGAACTATCCCCTCGATTATATCGTATTCCTAAATGTAAGACGGGAGCTATCAATCAAGCAGTCAAAAGTGTAATCAAAGATATTGATAGTATTCTATTCGAATGTGAAGGTAAAACTACAAAAGAATACTTCGAGAAAACGCCACGCCGATATGAAGCACTTGAAACCGTGCTTTCCTACCTTGTTCAAGAGGGATTTTCTCAAGTTAGACAAGAGAAAATTAGCCAAAAATCGGGTATTTCTGTACCACTAATCAACTTTATTCTGAATTGGCTAGAAGATCTGGAAGTATGTCATCAAATTAAAACCAGACGTCACAATAAAATTGCGCCATCTATCTACATTTTAAGCCTACATAATAATTACTTGAAAATTATTGAATATTTTAAGCAAAAATGGGCATTAACAATCAATATTTTTTCTACATTTACAGAGTTTCTGTCCAAGAAAATTGGTAAGAAAAAACATAAGGATACAGATAAAAAAGAGGGTACTCCCGTTTCTACATGCCATGGATTCGATTTATTCACTCCTGTCGAACCTGTTGAAGTAGAAGCTGAAGAACAAAAAACGAATTCTGACAAAGATAAAAAATTAGAAGCTAGCTTACGAGATAAACTGGTGGCAAGATTAGAAGAAATGAATGACCACATGAGTGAAGCACAACAGAAACTTTATGTGTACATTCTAACCCAAGACACAAATATAACTGAAAAAGATGCTTATACAATCGCTTTACGTATGCCAGCAGATATAGATCGAGATACAAAAAAGATTTTCAAAGATTGTGTACAATGGTTTGAATATAACCAAGCAGATGTAAGTACCCCTGCACATTTCATAAAAATGTATACGAATAGTGTAAAAGAACTTAGAAAACGCCGTACTCGTGAAGCAAACGAATATTTCGCTACTACGACATTTGGAAAGCCTTATAAGAGTAAGATTTCATTTGATGTATTCCGGAAATGTCTAGATCCAAACTCTTAAAGCCTGTGCCTAACAACAAAATAAGAATACTGTAGCCTTGTTCAAAAAAATGACAGTGACAAGGCTTTTTGTCATGCAATCATGATTGTTATTTTTAGAATCTATTAATCTCATTATTTAGCTTTGAGGTGTTAGCACCGCTTTCAGCAAAAAAACATGTGAGATTTATCATAGAATGCCAGCTAACTTTCATCAGCAATTAAATAAGGAATTGAATAAGAAAAAATCTCTAAGACCTTGGGAGAGTAAGGATAAAAGCTCCAAAATAAATCCTAATGTATTTAATGTTTTTAATTCTTTTAAAACAAGATTTAATAAATAAGAGTATCCTATATTTCTAATTTACCTTTTAGTTTTTAAAATATTTACAACCATCTTAAAAAATCTTATATCTCAAAAAACGAACAATACTCACGCAATATGTGCAAATCATTCATCTAAACTAGAAACATACTAAAATCCGTATTTCAAACGTATTCAAACAAATATGAGATTTATATGCACAAATTAACCTTATGAATTACTGATGAATTAGGTATGAAACTGTGATGCTTGCGTTCATCGTCTGGTTCATCACTTACGATTGTCAAAAATCGTTGATATATAGGGAGGTTTCGGGATTCCCTATATCTTCGCTAAACCAGATGAAATCCTGAAGCTTTCCTTGTTCTGGTATCTTGATTCGAATGAATCAGATAGCAGGGCAAGGGAAAAGTTTTAAAAACTACATAATCGGTGCGGCGGGCATCGTTCACTTCACACAACAAGCTCGGCGTTCTCTCCTCCTTCGTTCGCCTTTAGCTCACTCCTCTCGCTTGCTGCGCGGCGCTCGGTGGCTCGGCTCCGCCGCCCCACACATCCCTAACCCCCAAAAAACCAGCCTTAACCCTCGGTCATCTCCTCTCCCCTGGTGTCAAAATAATCACAGGAACTCCTGTCATTTCTAGCCAGGCTCGATCTTCTTCGTATTGGCCCTGAACGAATCGTTAAGACTTTGCTACAAAATTAAGGAACAGCTGCTGTAACAAAAAAACAGGACCTAGAATCCCCTATTGCTTGTTTTTGTGGTTTTTTGATACAATTGCGGTACACAATTTTTAGGATAAAGGAGTATATAGCCATGACATGGAATTCCGCTGTTGATTTTTTTCTTGCTGATTTATTAAAACGTGGTCGTAAACCGTCCACCTTGAAGCAATACCGCTATGATCTGATCTTATTTGTTTCATGGATTCAAAAACGACTTCAATTGCCCCCAGAAGATGTTTTTCGCTCTTTTGATATAAATACATTGGAGCGCTACTTAAAATGGCTTAGAAAGGAACGTGAGGCTTCAATTTCTAATATGAAGCGTGTACGAGGCATTTTAATTAATTTTTTACAGTTTCATGGTGCCGCAGATCGTTTAAAAAGCGACGTTGCGCCTCCTGAGCTTACTTCTAAACACTTTGCATCCGATGAAGAGATAGAAAAGTTATTAGGCGTCATGCGCAGCTATAACGGATTGACGGAATACCAGGCGTCAGGAAGAAAGTTCATTATGAAACGTAATCTTTTATTGATTCATTTCATGTTACATTATGGGCTATCCATACAAGACATTATCACGCTCTCTATGCATGATGTTCACTTCGGAACAAATACCATCACGCCAGGAGGATTACATGCTTATAAACGCTCTATTACGCTATCCAAAGATGATGTAAAGCTTGCCCTATCCTATTACAAACTGATTCCAAGACTCATACGACCACGCCAGCAAACGGGAGATCCTTTCTTTGTTGCGTTCGATTTCGCTCCGCAAACGTTCCGCTGGGACTATGACAAAGATCAACCCGCTGCATTGACTAGAATCGCTGTCCAACGAATGCTACAAAAAGAAGTGAAACGCGCTGAAATTCGTGTAACCCCTACTATGTTGCGGAATCGATTCATTTTGAATTCTTTACAAAACGGTATGAAATCCATTGAAATTAAAGCGTATTTAGGCTTAAAAAGCGTTGAGGCGCTGCATAGATACATTCAGTTTTGGAATGAATTGCAAAGGAAAGATAACAGATTGAATATATAAAAGCCCTGGTATCTAAAACTGAAGTGACCCCCGAAAAGGGGACACCAATCAAAACACCTAAACCACTTGTTCCCTAAATTCTTTAGGGGATAGGTGGTTTAATTTTTCTTGAATTCGCACACAATTGTAGTAATGAATGTATTCTAGCACAATCTTTTGCACAGTTGTGTTGGATACTTTTGTTATCTCTTGTGAATAGAAGGCTTCACTTTTTAAATGACCAAAGAAGCTTTCCATGACGGCATTATCATGGCAATTTCCTCTCCGGGACATGCTGGTGATCATGCCGTTTTCTTTGGCATACGCTTGAAATTCTTTTGCTGTATAAATACTTCCTTGATCTGAGTGAAGAAGGACATCTTTTACTTTTCGCCCTCTCATTGCTTGTTTTAATGTCTTCATCGCTAATGTCAGTGTTTGTGATTCGCTGATGACACAACTAATAATTTCACGATTAAAGGCATCCATAATCGTTGATAAATACAAGGTACGCTCTCCAAATAAGAGATACGTCACATCCGTAAACCACTTTTCATTTGGTCTGGATGCATCGAATTGGCGCTCCAATCGATGAGGGGATACCATTGGCTCCGTACCATTGATATATTTCTTTTTCTTTCGACGTACTTTTGAAAGAATGTGATTTTGTCTCATGATTCGTAATACTTTTTTATGATTGACACACAGTCCCATTTTTCGAAGAGTAGCGGTCACTCTTCGATATCCATACCGGAATTTATGCCTAAGACAAACGTCCTTTACTTTCTCTTCTATACCATCTTTCAAATCTTCCGTTCGTTGTAACCAACGATAAAATGTGGAACGGGGTAATTCTAATACGTTACACAATTCTTTTACCGTTATTTTTGTTTTTACATTTTCCCATAAAGCAACTACAGTTTCTGGTTTCAGCCCCTTTCGATTTCCAGATACTTTCCCCATACAAGTAATTTTGTTTTTAGATGTTTATTTTCTAAACGTATCTGTTCTAATTCACTGAGCTCTTTTGGTCCTTTTCCATAAGAATATTGTTTTCCTACAGGTTGTTGAAAACGATACGTTTGATCTGTACGATACCATTTCATCCATGTCTTAATTTGGGAAACATTTTTAATTCCGAGTTTCTCCATAATTGTACGATTTGAGTAGCCGTCTTTCTTCATTTCAATCACTTTCCACTTTGTTTCTTCTGGGTAATGAACTCTTGTCTTCAAACGAAAAACACCTCCAATGAATTTGCATACTTAGTATGCGAATTCAGGAGGTGTTTTTTTCATGTACCACTATTCGGGTTCACTTCAAAATTTATTACAGAGTTTTTCACCAATTATTTATTGTTTTATATATCGAATACGAACATTATCGTCCATTTGATAAATTTGTAATGTGTTTCCATAACTAATTCCTAACTCTTCACTTGCACCAACTGCACCCACAAGTACCCCTTAAAATAATTTATTCTTAGTTGGTTTTACTACCGATACTCTTCGCTGCCTCTTCAAACAGTTTCGAACCTTCTTGTGCTTTACTTAGTGATTGATGCATTTTACTTTCGTCTTCTTGATCTAATGCATCAAATAGAAGTTGAAAACAATCCGCATATAGTTCCATCGACTGCTTTATCTTCGCCTGTTCTCCCTGTAACTCAGGAGGCGCTTGTAGATTCTTCAGTTTCGTTGCAGTTGCCTTTGCTCCACCTAAACTCAGTTGTACTTCACTTTTCTTTTGTTTGTATGATTTTACGTCTGAATCTGCTATTCCTTCAATTAATTTCATTGTATCTTCAATTTGAGTAGCACTATTTATGATATCTGCCTTGTACCTTTCAACATCTGAACCAGTTACCTTACCAGTTGAAGAACTAGAAGAAGTTGAATTATTTGAAGAAGAACTTGGTTGACTACTTGATGAGCTACTATTTGTACCTTCACCTTTCGCTACAGATAAGCTATCCTCTTTCTTGCTATCAGTTGACTTACTCTCTTTTTCAGAAGTCTTATTCTCTTTCTCTACCTTTTGCGTTTCTTCTTTCTTTGGTTCAGCTTTCTTACCATCAGTTTCAATTGTAATACAACCACTCAATAACATAACTGGTAGCGCTAAACTTACTAATTTCTTTGCTTTCATGATTACTAATACCCCTTTATTTGTAAAATGTAGTGCAAACAAGTTAATATACTTAACTAATAAATTTCCCTTGAATAATTTATTAAAATCTATTATCCATAGATTTCCTGCATATTCATAATATTTCCATATATAACATTTTACAAAGAATTACATATTTGGTCAAAGGGATTTATGTAGTCCTTAAAAGAAAATTTTAATCACAAAGAAAAGAAGCTAACAATAAATTGTTAACTTCTCAGCTTAAGGAAAAATAGTATCTTTCCTTATCTTCTAATATCTAGGTTGTGATTGAATATTTGTAAGGTGAACATCATACATATCAATGATTTCAAGAAATCTATCAGCTTCACGGAAAACATGGTCTGCTAATAATGGATGAATGATACTCTTTATTTTACATTGCTCAATTAAATCACGTGCTGTTTTCTTAAAATCCCGAAGAGATGCAACCGACACGCGATTTTGATCTAAAAATTGATCTAAAAGAGGAGCTGTTTGGGATTGTGGTTTCATAGATTCTAAGTCAATTGCTTGATACATCAATTCATCAAAATCATTGCTAAAATTTCGTGCTGTATCTACAAGCTTTCTTTCCGATGGATCAAGAAGATGACCAATAAATTTAGCATGGTCTGCCATAATCCGTAAAAAGAAAACATTTTCTTTAATAATAGCATCAGGAAGCGCATCTAATTTACCTTCATTTAATTGTATTAAACGTTTTCTAAAATAATCAGCTTCCCTACTTGTATGGTCAACTAAAAGTGGAAAGTTATTTTGTCCTGGCAATTTACATGTGAGAATTAATCCTAAAATTTTTCGTTTAAATCCCCAAATATTAGTTGCGGCTTGTTGTACTTCTGCATTAAATCTTTTTATTTGCTCAGGATCTGTTTCATTTGTATAGGAATGCGCTATTTGTTCAATATGTTCAAACAATCGATAAAATTGATTCGCCTCTTCGATTAATTGCGTATCCTCGCATCTAAACCCTAAGCGAAGAAAAAGAGAATGCTCTTTCATGATTCTAGACCAAAAACGAATTTCATTTAATGAACGCTCAACAAACATTACAGATGTAACACCTGTATCAGGATGTAATGAAGTTTCATCCCTATGCATTGTTAATCCCCCCCCAGTAAAATCCCCACTAGTTCCATTCTTATGAGTAAAAATATATATAAATACCATTAATAAAAGTTTATGATGACTCTCTTATACATGTAAAATTAAACTAATATAACCTTAGCTTGATGAACATATACTGCTCCCGCAGAAGAAAAAAAGCTACCACCTAGATGTAAAATCCTACTAGGTGGTAGCCTTTCAAAATTTTTATTAAAGCAATACCGAATCTTTATCACTATCCTGATTACGTTTCTCGCGTTCTTCTTCTAAGCGCTTCATATATACTTCGCCTTCTTTTTCAATAAACTCATTATCCATATCTTGCTCTTTTTTCGAAGTATATAAAACCATGTAGCCACTTAGTACAATCCCGACAATTACAAGATACACCCACCATGGTAAAGTTTCCAAATCACTTCATTCCTTTCCTTAGACAAGCCTTATTAGTTTCACTTTATGAGGAAAGAAGTGGATTTATGCTTAAAATTTTTATTGTGGATGCTTCGCGAAAAACGCTTGTACATATTCCATAAACTCGATTGGTTCCTGACGAAACGGTGCGTGGTATCCTTTTTCAATAATATGAAACGTACTATTTGCAAATAGCCCATGATACAGTTCACCATTTTTCCAAGAAACACTCTTATCATGTCGTCCCCATATAATTAGAGTTGGCACCTTAATTTTATCAGCTTCCATCGCAATGCGGCGCTCTCTCATTTTCGTAAGCTGATCATAATGCTCTTTATCATCACGACTATTTTTCACTTCATTTTTATTATACTTCGTAATCTCAGTTACAGTTTGTAAGTCCGTCGATAGCGGCGGCACTTCATAACTGTCTTTTTGCTGGAAAGACTCTATCCCTGTAGCATCCGCCAAGATGAGATGCGTCACTGCATCCGGATATAAATACGCTAAATTAAGGGACATCTCTCCGCCCATTGAATGGCCGAGCACTGCAAACTGATCGTATCCGAGCTTCTTCATTAACTTATAATATAAATTCACTTGCGCAGGAAACGAATACTGAAAATCAACTGGCTTAGAAGAACGCCCAAACCCTAAAATATCAACCGCAATAATCGTATGGTCTCGCGCTAGTTCCGGATAAATATCACTAAACCCATCAGAAGAACCACCAAACCCATGCAGCATAAGTAAAGGAGGTTTCCCCTCACCAATTTGTTTAAAATAAATCGTCTGCCCATCAATTTGCGCCATACTCTCTTTCGTATTCAGCTTCATCATAACAGTATCTTTCACTTCTCCAACCTTCGCAATCGGCTTATCGACGAAATTACAAACAATTAACAAAACGAGCACAATACCGCTAATCATATAAAACTTAAACCTTTTCAAAGTTCCCGTCTCCTTTCTCTTGTTGCTATTTAAAAGTTTTTACATTTTTTGGTTATTTTATGTTCTCTTTTTAATTGTAACTAAAACAGTTACAATTATACTAAAAAAATATAACTCACTTCTATTACTAATGGTTATTCTGTAACTATTATAGTTACATATTTAAAGTAAGTCAATTCTTTTCTCTACATGGCCTGAAAATAGAAAAAGGGACTTCATGTTGAAGTCCCTTTCTTTGTTACTATAGTTGGCTTACTCCGCCGCCGTCGCCTCTATTATCTGCTGGTGCTCCGCCTGTGTCACCTCTAGTATAGTCCGGTTTTACTGGCGCTCCACCCGTGTCTCCTCTATTGAAACTAGCATAGTCTGGTTTTACTGGTGCTCCACCAGTATCTCCTTTATTGAAGCTAACATAGTCTGGCCTTGCTGGTGCTCCGCCTGTCTCTCCTATATTTAATGCTTGATTTGTAAACGCACTGTTAACTCCAATTGATAACGCGCCTACTAGCGCAATCCCTAACATTCCAAAGTGAATCTTTTTCATTATTTTAGCGCCCCTTTTTTTAATAATTTTTTCTGAGCTTTATGACTCATGTAAAAATAATAACTTGCTTTATTGTGATTCTCTTCTTTATAAAACCTTAGAGCTAACATTTCAGCGTATTCCTGTATACACTCCCATAGCTCTTCTTTTTCAAAATAAGTAATACCTTCTAAAACTACTTGCTCTAAGCTTAATGTAGGTGATTTTTCGTTTACGCTTTTCAAAATCATAAAACGATATTGAAACTCTTCCTTATTTAATTCTTTACAAATATCCAAACCTTTTTCAACCAGATCTGCTACCAATTGATATTGCCCTAATTTATAACATTCACGCGCTTCAACAAATAGCGCTTTAAAAAATTTCGGCTGTTTTTTTGTAACTTCGGATGCATGGCGAACTGCAAGTTCCGATAAATCTTGACTAGCATACAAAAAGGCTAAATTATGACGCACCATTAAAATATATTTTTCATAATTTACCTTTTGGAAAATATCCATAGCAGCATTAAAGCTTTCTTCCGCGAGTTCATAATTTTTCAAATCTACACAACACAGACCAAAAGCATTTTCACATAGCGCTATATTTATTTCGCAACCTATATGTTTTTTAAACTCTTCTTTCGCTTTTCTCAAATAATCAATTGCATTAACTTGTTGATATGTCTGATAGTAAAAATTACCCATACGATAATCAAACTCTGCATTTTCTAAAGAGTTCGAAACGTATTTCAGTAGTTCATTTGCTTTTTCATAACTTTCCTTTGCATCGCTATATTTAGACATTGAAGTACAATATATTCCTTTAAAAAAGTGATAATAATATGCTAAAAACCCTTTAGTTGGAATTTCAAAAGATTCTATTCTCTCAAAACTATTTTCTTTTATATTCAACCAATCCGTCAGCATTTTATATCTAAAATCTAATAAGGTAAAATACAAAGATAACTCCTGATCCACATCCAACCCACTAATCTTACTTTCAATCTCCTCTTTCATTTCCATAGCCTTCTCTATATTTTGCTGCAACATTACACGATACCAATCATCTAAAGAATGTTTCATTTGCTCCCGCGTTACTACATCTGCTCCCATACACTCGCATCCCCTTTTCTCCAAAATTACAAAATTAGGATTTTTATACAATTATCAAAATTGTATATTACCACTCCTTTTCTATGTATTGAAAAATAATTATCAGAAAATTTAATATTTTAATTAATTATACCAAAGTTTTCCTTTTTAATAACTTGAGAAATAATTGTCAGAAAACTTACTAAGATAAATAAAAAAGCAAGCAGTTCCAGCACTCCGCTAAAACTACTTGCTCTCCTACTTACTATCTCTATTTTTACTCTTTAATAAATTCCTTCGTACTTCTCACTGTATCAATTGGACGAACTAATTTTTCAATTTCTTCACGTTTTGGCTCTAGGAATGGAGGTAAAGATAATTTTTCGCCAAGTGTTTCGTATGGCTCATCTCCCATAAATCCTGGGCCGTCTGTTGCAAATTCAAATAAAATTTGTGGTGCAACTCTTGCATATAATGATTCAAAGAAATGACGATCTACATAACCAGATGAAGGAAGTCCAACCCTACTGATTCTCTCAATCCATTCTTCTAATACAGCGCGATCTTCTACGCGGAATGCAGCATGGTGAACCGTACCAAAACCTTGTTGTGCTTCAGGAAGAACCGTATTATGTTCTACGATGACAGATGCACCGTTTCCACCTTTATTCACTTCAAATAAATAGAATTCTCCTTCTTGCGCAACCTCTTTAAATAATAAAACTTTTTCTAACACTTCTTTGAAGAAACTAAAGTTTGCGATACGAATGAATACAGGTCCTAAACCAGTAATTGCGTATTCTAATGGTACTGGTCCGTTTTGCCATGGTGTACCTGATTCGATTCCTTTATCAAGTTCATCTGAGATTAATTGATAGTGTTGATCATCAAAGTCAACGAAAGAAAGAGTTTTCTTACCAAATTGCTCTTTAATTCCTGTATGTTCTACTTCAAGACGATCAAAACGTTTCACCCAATACTCTAATGCTGCATCAGTCGGAACACGGAATGAAGTTTTTGAAATTTCATTTGTACCGTGTACACCTTTCGGAACACCTGGGAAATCAAAGAATGTCATATCTGTTCCTGCACTACCTTTATCATCTGCAAAGAATAAATGATACGTTTGAATATCATCTTGGTTTACTGTTTTCTTAACTAAACGCATTCCTAAAACGTGAGTGAAAAACTCATAGTTTTTTTCTGCACTACTTGTAATCGCTGTAACGTGGTGAATTCCTTTTAATTGGTTCATTTTATATTCCTCCAATGTTTTTTAATTTATATTTTCTCTCCTATTACTTCTCTTCAATAGGTGCTAAATTCGCTTCAATTTCTGCTCGCTGATCTTCTAAGAACGGTGGTAAATCAAGTTTTTCTCCTAAATGTTCCACATCTCCATCAACTGTAAATCCTGGTCCATCTGTCGCAATTTCAAAAAGGATTCCGTTTGATTCACGGAAATATAAGCTTTTAAAGTAGAAACGGTCGATGATTCCTGAAGAATGGAAGCCTTTTTTTATTACCTGTTCTTCCCAATAAGCTAGCTCTGCATCGTTCTTTACACGAATTGCTAAATGGTGAATGCTACCGCGGCCCGGCTTTTCAGTAGGACCATCTAAATATTTCACAACGATTTCTCCAAAAGCCTCTCCTTTAATGGACTGAAAAATTGCTTCCTCTTCGCTGCGGCTAACCTCTGTATAACCAAACATCTCTGTAAGTGTACTCGCCATTTTATCAAGTCTACGCACTGTCATTTCTACAGAACCCATTCCTTGAATTTGATGCTTTGCAGGAACTTCTGATTTCTCCCAAGTTTCCCAGTGCTCTACTTTTTCCCCGTTTGAAACGAGTAGTACTAAGCGAAGACCTTCAACATCCTCAAATTGTAAAGCAGGACGATTTGCATATGTTGTCATTTCACTATGTTTCACATCAAATTTCTCAAATCGTTCTTTCCAGTAATGTAAGCTTTCCTCTGAAGGAACGAGTAATCCAATTCGAGTAATCGCATTTGTACCGCGATATGTTCTTCCTACTAATGGAATTTCAAAAAATGATAACTCTGTACCCGGACTTCCTGTTTTATCTCCGTAAAATAAATGGTACATTGACGGATCATCTTGGTTTACTGTCATTTTCACACGACGTAATCCAAGCACATTTTTATAAAAGTGATTATTTTCATTTGCATTTTTCGTAACCATTGAAATATGATGATGCCCTTTAATTTTATACATTTGTAATTCCTCCGCTTCGTTTTACTAGTCAAGTGATGATAAAAAAATAATATGCTTTTTAGCTTTTCAATTTATTCTCATTATGTTTTTGTAAATTCATCTTAGTTTTTACTGTATAAGTTACTTTGTTTTTTAATCGAAAACAACTGAGTGTATGTTTTTCATATGGCTCAATTGCTTTCGTTACTATCACTTTACAACTCAAGTGATTAAAAAGCAAGTATTTTATCTCAAATTCGAGATATTTTTTATAAAGTCTTATGTACTTCCTATAAAAACAGCTGTGCAGAAATAATATAGTTGTTTAAAAATCCTTATTCCACGAACAGAGCAGGTTCGTGGAATCTATGGTAATTAGGTTTGGCTGGGAATTTTGTCGATGATATTAAAAAAGACACCGAAGTGTCTTTTTTTTCAAATTAAGCATACCGATAAATTAAAATTTAATTACTTAACATTATGCTTATCTTGGGAGCGAGGTATTTTATCGGTGAGTGTATACAAACCATGTAATGCTTGCTGTTAATAATGCTGACGAAATCAAAGCTGTAAGAACACTATATGTTTGCCACATAAGTATTGTTGACCAATCGAAAGCGCAGCACAGTATACCCAGAGCAATCGTAGCGATCAGGAAAATAACTGTTACGGTTATTCTCTTTTTTGTCATTGGCTGTCGCTCATTCGTTCTCCTTCTGCGTAATCCTAAGAGAAATAGCAAAACGGCCAATAGGCAAAAAATAATTGTGATAGACGACAAAATGATATCCAAAAGCTGTGTGCCGCTTATTTCATATGACTGAGTTAGATTGCCTTCTAATATATCTTTAACTTTTAGTACCATGTTTATATTGGTATTTGTGCCGTTGCTCAGCAAGGAGACGGCTGTTCGTTCATTTGGCAGTATGACTACTTCGGTTCTGAAATTTGGATTGCCCCCAGTGTGTTCTATAATCGTTTGTTCGGCATTTACGGACCAACCTGCCGCATAATACATACCGTTGACAGCCGAAACAGACATATCACCCCTATGTGATTTTTCGATAACCCTGTGAAATATTTCGGGTATGTCCTGCACGATACCCATCTGTATGCCCAGCCAACGAGCCATATCTTTTGTATTAGAAATGATGTAGCCTGCGGGTTTATTCCCAGCATAATCCGGAGCTTTAAATGGAGTTGTCATAAAAAAGGAAGAACGGTAGCCCTGTGCCAACTGTCCAGTAGCTTGAGCATCTTCTTTATAAACATACGTCTGGTGAAGACCTAGCGGCTGAAATACCTGTTCCTTCATAAAGTCTTCATAGCTTTGTCGCGACACAATCTCAATAACCAAACCCAATACGTCATAATTAACGGTTCCATAGTTATACTGTTCACCGGGAGGGAACGCCAATTCAGCATCAACGAGCATTTCCACAGTCTTTTGCAACATATCCGGTGTATTGCCTTGTGGAATATTTTGAAGATGCCTAATATTTGTTAGACCACTGGTATGGTGAAGAAAGTTATTTAGTGTAAGACTTTGCATATCAACAGGTTTCCCTTGATACTTTAATGTAAACCAAGGTAAATATTTTTGGACAGGGTCAGTCATTGAGAGCAGCCCTTGCTCTTCCAATAGCATAATACCCATACCGGTAAAAGCTTTACTGACCGAGGCTAACTCATAGAGTGTATTTTCACTTGCAGACAACCCCTTTTCACGGTCTGCATACCCTGAAGAAAAGTAGAACACTTCATCATCAGCAAGTATTGAGATTGACATTCCCGGCACACCTGATATACGACAGGCATCATCTAGCAACGCTTGTATTGCCGCAGATTGCGAATCTGACAACGCATAACTTTGTGTTGCGAATCCTGAGAATAATATAAATATCGTTAATACAAAAACAATAATCTTTTTCATAAACTCTCCCTTTTGGAAAATTATAAGAAAATAATATAAATAACCTCCTTTTACAACTACGAAACTAATTTTAATGTATCTTTCTATTCACCTGTATAATATCAAATGATTGCGAATAGTTACACTTGAACGAACAGATGGATGTAATTTGAAACAACTTTAAAGAGCCTTGCTACGTAGAATGTAGTAAGGCTCTTAGCTTTTTAATAATCAAAATTCAATAACTTTATTATCATTATACAACAGCCTCACTAAGCATATTAACACTTAATGAGGCCACTTTATTCACACTATTAATTATGGAACGACGGCTTATAGAACGAACGATTTTAATCTAGTTCCAGATAATAAACGATAAAAAGATTAAAACGTTTAAACAGCAAGCTTTACGTTTCGTTCACATTTTTTCTTTATTGATAAAAACCGTTAGAAAAAGAAAAATTTGTGGGCGAAATGTGGGCAAAAATAATAAATACGACAAAAGAGCACAGCGTGTATATACGGTGCTACCAACACTGTATATACCGTCCACCTGATTAGGCCAGGTAAACACTTGCTATACTCTCATGACATATTGTACATCATGTAGGGTTTCTTAAGCAACGTTTGCCAAATTGGTGACGTTGCTTTTTTGTTCATCAAAGGAGCCGATATAATGAAAAACCGTATTGATGTTATAGCAAGTGAAGAGTCATTTCGTAACTTATCACCATTTATAGAATTAGAAGAACTAAACAAAACTGTACGTGCATACAGAGACACTATCCGTATGTCTATTAAGCGTACAGATGTAAAATCTAAACTCATTACATTACTTGAAATTTTAAAGCGCCACAGCTGCAAATATGTAGGTGTTAGTTTCCTGTGCAAAAACAGAATAGCTGAAAAAATGGAAGTTTCATATAAAACTGTACAACGTTTAATGAAGAAACTTGTGGATCTAGAGATGATTAAACAGGTGGCAATGAAACGTAAAAAAGATATGCTTCAAACTTCTAACGCTATTATTATTCAACCTATTGTGGAAGAAGTGGCCAACAAGACACAAGGTGAACGTCCTACAAAGTGTCCTGCCATTAAAACAAAACCTGTTTCCTTAAAACAAAATATAAACAAACGTAATAGTAATGAGAATAGCAATATTTCAGAAGAAAACATTAAAGACGCTAATTTCGTAGCACATTGGGTGCCAGAACGTTTTATTTCTTTAGTCAACTCTTTTTACAGTGAATCTAAAACAATTCAAGAACTGTGGAAGGTCGTAAGACAGTGTAATAAAGTTACAAACTTCTCTACAGGTGATAAAGCATTTACTAAAGACCAGGAACTTACTATTGGCTTAAAAGCTATTAAAGAGTTTGTTATGAAAATTAAATCTGGAGTAAAAATGAAGAAGGGTAAATTCGCTTATTTCAATGGAATTGTAAATAACTTAATGGATAAGTTTTATTTTGATCATACTTTCATGACAATTTAACATTAAATCTAACTCCGTATAACCAGATATTGTAACCTTCTAATGCGAACAAGCATACATTGCACTATCTACAAAAAAGGAAGTGATTACAATTAAAAAACTTATTGCCATAACACTATCACTGGGGTTATCAATTTTTTCATTTGGCTCTTCTCTACATGTTCAAGCTGCTACTAAGTCATCTGTCAAAGATTCCATCATGCATTCACTTGAGCGAAATACTAATTTTAAACAAAACGAAGTCCTTGTAAAGTTCAAAGATTTTAATAACCTCGAAAACTTAAAACAACTACAAAATCATTTTTCATTTGAGGTGCAAAATACTTTTCCGCTAACTCAAATACAATTAATCAAATTTCATACAGACATTAACATGAAAGAACTTATACAAACACTAAATAAATCACCTAATATTGAATATGCTGAACCTAATTATATCGTATCTCCTGCAGCCAGTTCTAATGATGGTTATTATAACTCTTTGTGGGGATTAAAAAATATTGGTCAAAGTATCCAAGGTAGTGTGGGGTCACCTAATATCGACATTAATGTAGAAGAGGCTTGGACTAAAACAGAAGGATCCTCAAATATAACTATCGGTATTATCGACACAGGGATTGATATTAATCACCCTGATTTAAAAAATAACATTTGGAAAAATCCAGATGAGATACCTGGTGATGGCATTGATAATGACAATAATGGTTATATTGATGATATCTACGGCTGGGATTTTGTAAATAACAATAATAGTGTATATGACGGAACAGGAGATTCCCATGGTACACATGTCGCTGGGACAATCGCAGCTGTAAAAAATAATACCATTGGTGTTGCGGGTGTCGCACCACAAGTCAAAGTAATGTCACTGAAATTTTTAGGTACCAATGGTGGGACTATTTCAAATGCTATTAAAGCCATTGAATATGCTAAAAATAAGGGTGTTAAAATCACCAATAACTCCTGGGGAGGTGGCGGATTTAGTCAAGCCCTCTACGATGCCATTCAACAATCCAACTCACTCTTCATTGCAGCTTCAGGAAATAATGGAACCAACGCAGATCAAACACCTATGTACCCTGCCGCATACAGCCTTTCCAACATTCTCTCTGTCGCTTCCATTACCAACAAAGGCTCTTTATCTTCTTTTTCAAATTACGGAAAAACTTCCGTAGATGTGGCAGCACCAGGCACTGATATCTTAAGCACACTTCCAAATAACTCCTATGGATTTTATTCTGGAACTTCCATGGCAACTCCTCATGTGTCTGGTGTAGCAGCATTGATTCAATCTGCCTACCCTTCCTATAGCCCTACCGAAATTAAAAACAAAATAATGAATAATACCTCGCCTCTTTCAACATTAACGAATAAAGTCTTAACAGGCGGTTTAATTAATGCTGGAAAAGCTCTTCAAACATACCAACCTATCTCTTATGAATCCGAGCCTAATAATGATATTGCCAGTGCAAACTCTCTACCTTTCAATAGGTCTCTTAATGGTTCTTTAAATCAAAATGATGCACAGGACATATTTAAAATAGATGTTCCTTCAAAAATGGATCTTTCAATTTCTGTACAAAACAAAAACAACATTGGATTAAGTTGGATTCTTGTTCATGCTTCTTCTCCCTCCGTATATGTATCCTATCCATCTACTAGTAATAACAATATCCTTGCAAGTACCTACACCGCTGAAAAAGGAACGTATTATCTCATTATTTATAATTATGATTCTCGACCTGGACAATATGAAACTCTAATCAAATAAACTTTTCTAAATTATGACAAAAACATCAAAAAATATAGATGAAACTGACTTCTGGATGTAATCAGAGAAACGCTTACAATTTCCTCCTTAAATTGGTATATTTACTTAATTTACAGGGCGATTGTATAAAGGTTGTTGAATCTATATGTTAGAGACTTCCATTTATTGAACAAAATGATTAATCCTATATTGAAGACATTATCTAAATAAAATACCATGTTGGAAATGTATACCCTACCAGAAGAGGTTTTTATAAAAAATTATTTTTACCTTTAAAAAAATACAAAATGCCCATTTTGCATTTTAATACGCATGGTATAATTGCTTAGAAGATGTTGTTTATCCTATATGTGTACGCAATATGTATTAGATGACAACAAAACTTCCTACCAGCTCTAGCTAAGGAACACACACTCGAAAGGGTGTTGTTCCAAATTGGACCTTTAGCTCAGTTGGTTAGAGTAGGCGGCTCATAACCGTCCGGTCGTAGGTTCAAGTCCTACAAGGTCCATCTAATAAAAAGCACCTATCACATTCAAATCTGTACTAGGTGCTTTTTCTATCCCTACTTGCCAAAAAGCCTCCAGAATTGAGGTACAAAAAAACATCCCAGTTCACCCACCTTAGATTGCTTTCTGGCATATTACACCGTTTCACTACATAGACTCATACTACATGAGGAAACATCAACATTTCTTCATCCCGAAGAGCATCCTCCACTCAATCCGAGATGCTTTTTTCCGTATATTCCTCTATACCTCCATGCTATTCAGACATTCATCTTTTTTAATGCTTATTTTCCTCGCTAATTTTTGTTATTTTTCCTACCGCTTCGCTATTTGAACGGAAATACTATATACTTCTTTTCTGAAAATCGATATACTCCAATGTATAAGCATCTATATCGGAGGGACTAGGTTTTTATATAAATTATGCTTGATCACATTACTATTCATACTAGGAATCACTTTGATTGTCGTTAGCTACTTTATACGCTCTTCCTTACTATTCGGGCTAGGTCTAGGAATTATCTTTAGTGTGCTCATCATGTGGTTGCCTGATATCCTTCTGTGGATGATTAAAGGAGGGTTCCCTCAAGAAGACATTCTTTTAGAAAAAAGCAAGGTGTTTACTATCCTTGCTTTTTCTTTTCCTACTGTCCCACGTACACAAACGCTTCATTTGAATGTTTTTCCTTTATGGTTATTTAAACCGAAATATAAGCATAAATTTACGCTAATTTTTATTTTTAATAAATTATCACACCAAAGATTTGGTCACATATACTAAAAGTGATTCAGCATCGCTTCACATAGATGGTTCTATCACACAACAGTGTACTCCTGTCAAGAATCCGCTGTTTTTTTATTTTTCATGTTCATATTACTTCCACGTGTTACATATAATACCATGGCAAATCAATTTAGATATATATTTCTTTGTAATGTAAAAAAGAGCATTCCTCACACTCGCCAGGGGAATGTTCTTTTTAATTTACTTCACATACACATAAACTTCACTTGTTACTTCTTATTTTGCATATAATCCAACATGATAACAAATAAGAATTATAAGGAATATTGAACTTGTAATGAGTGTTTTTTTTAAGAATTTTTCTCTGTTAAATATTGCGAATATCGCAGTACAACATAATGTTACACCCATAATTCCTAATAAAATATGTGAATTAAATTTGAGGTCAACTCCTGATACATATAATTGAAAAGAACATATTGCTATAAGCAAACAAATTAATGCCATTATACCAAATATTTTATTCATATACTCACCCCTGAAAAATTAATTACTATAAAAATAGCTGA
This sequence comes from Bacillus sp. SRB3LM, assembly GCF_015712745.1. NCBI lineage: Bacteria > Bacillati > Bacillota > Bacilli > Caryophanales > Bacillaceae > Bacillus > Bacillus sp. SRB3LM. Next base: position 418,285 of record NZ_VWVQ01000008.1, on the reverse strand, counting down.
GCTTTAAGAATCACTGATATAGGTTGATTGATATCCCAACATGCATTCAAATATACAGTTTATCACATTCTCGCAAATAAAATATACCATAAAAAGTCTTTTACTAAAGGGCTTTTTATGAGGTTTTCTTCTGAGATTTCTATGATAAAATCTCAATTGTCAGTTACCTATATATAGCAATATAAAAAATAACAATTAAATTAAGAGGGGCATTCTAAATGAATACAACAAACAGAAAAATAGTTAGTTCAGCTATGGCTTTGGGCTTATTAACAACTTCACTTCCAACATTATCATTGGCAGAAGAAAAGAATTCTATATCTTCTAACAAGCCTACCCAACTCATTCAAACTCAGCAACCTAACTTAAAATTAAAAGTTTTAAAGGATGACACGAATGAAAAAATAGTAGAAGCAAGTGATAATCGTATAGTTTCTACTTCTACATATGATAAAAAAAATAAAACATTAAATATCGTAACTAAAAATTTAGCTGATAATACTATATCCACTAAAACTGTTAATTTACAACATGCTAATTCCCTTTTAAATATTAGAAAAAAACGTGAAAGTTGGGACATTGAAGTTTTAGATCACGCTTCTTCTTTAGATGGTAAGTTTGAATATACTTATTACAATAAAAACGTATGGTTACTTCGAGTTCCTGGAGAAAATGCTAAAAATCCTGTTGAAAATAGTGATAATAAAGCTGATTTAAATGGTTTTAGAAATTCAGTAAATAATTTGATGACTCATGAAATTGCTTTTCTTTCTAAAGTTTCAGGAGATGTAGCTATAGCTTGTATAGCTTTATTATCGACTCCAACTCCTTGGACAGTAGTTTCTGGAGCAGCAGCTACTATAGGACTTGCAGCATGGGCAGTTCCAGATTTATATAAAGTATTTCAAGAAGCTGATAATTGTAGATACCACTTTAATAGAATATAAAGCAGCTTATTTGTTTAATTACAAGGAAAAAAAGTAAACATAGTTCGAAAAGAAGGTCCTCCCTATCCATGAGTAGACCTTCTTTCCATTTATTTAGCATATACTTGGGCTTCACATTTGCTGTTACATAATATGTTTTACCTTTCCAATTTCACATATCCACCTGAAACCCACTGATCGGTACCAACGTTATACCATCCATCTTGATATCCCCACGACTGATACTGTTCTCCTTGGTACACATTTTTTACGACACCATAGTTCGTTCCTGGACCAGTACGAACACGCAATACATCCGCTGTAATCGTTACGACACCATTGCCATCATTTGAAGATGTGGACGGTGTTGGTGTACTTCCTCCTGTATAACGAATGTATGATGAATCATGATATACCCACTGCTCGCCACCAAGGTGTAACCAGCCATTTGATTGTCCCCATACTTGGTAGGACTCCCCTTTCCCTAATTGACGGATAACTCCGTATCCAGTACCTGGGCCTTTACGGAGATTAACTCCATTTCCTTCAATATTTGCGACACCTGTTTCATTATTAAAAGGTGAAGTTGGCTTTGAGGTGATTAAACTACTACCTCCATTGTATGCATTTTGGACTCTTTCAATAAAGTTATTCCAACGTCCTTCCGCCAACATACGATGAGGACAGTACTTCCCACTCCACGATTGATGTGTACGGACTTTATTAATTGGAACATTGTACTGTTTCATTAGTTGAGCTACAACGATAGCTGCATTGTCTTCCGCTTTATAATATCTATCTCCACCGCTTAAAGAGTAGCAAATTTCAACTCCGATAGATTTACGATTACCATTCCCGTTACCGTCGCCAGTATGCCAGGCGTTACGCTCTAAAGGAATTCCTTGTACAGCTTCCTTATCATCTACCGCGATATGAAACGACACTTGGTTGTCATTACGAATCATATAAGATACTTCGTTTTCTGCTGTAGCATCGTTGTAAGTATTGTGGACTGTAATGAATTCCGGATTCATTGTGTAAGGACACTTTGTACCATATTTAATTGAGTCAACTAATTTTTTTCTGATTTCCATTATTGAACATCTCCCTTTTTCTCTTCTTGTTTTTGTTTACCGCCTAAAATTTCGACTGCATTTGTTAAAGCTGAAGGCAAAGGTATTCCCATACGCCCTGCATTTTCTAAAAGTGAAAGCAACTCATTCCCAATAAAGAAAAAGATCGTCGCTTCACGAATAGCGCTATTGCTTCCTAGTGCTGAATCTAGTTGAGCTGCCGCTCCTACCAAAAGAAAAAGCACCACCTTTTTGGCGATGCCTTTGAAGCCCACTTTACTTTTTAATTCTCCGTTATATCCTGCTGCAATCATGCCAGTTAAATAATCAATAACTGCCATCGTCACTAAGATTTTCAATGTTGTATCCCATCCTCCCAAGAAATACCCGCAAAAGCCACCGAAAGTGGCAATAAAGGTTTTTAATAATACATCCATACGATCCATCTTTTCCTCTCCTTTTTTAGATAATAAAAAAGACCAGCTATTGCTGCTCCTGCTCTGTTTGTGTGTTATTTTCATTAGTTGGTGTTGGCGGTTCTTGAGATGGGTAATTCCCTGTAAGTGATGTATAACACTCTAAACAAATGTTCTTTTTCGCAAATCCCATATCTAGTGGGTACAAACGCGCTCCGCGTTTACATATTTCACACAGCGTAGCAATTCGAAACTTTACTGTCCCATCCATCTCTCTCCATACTTCAACCCTGCTAACACCGTTTAGAAGACCTGCATTATTTAACATATCAGCAGGTATTTGAACAAAAACCCCTGTATCTGTACGCTCTGCATCCACCAGTCTCCCCATAAAAGGGAAGCTTTCACCTGCTTGTAGTGGCATCATTTGATTTTCATTCATTCTTATTTCTCCTTTCTATCCAAGTGCGTTAAATTTCCAACCGCTTGGCGTACTCGCATAAAAACCCGATCCCATATTACCGTCTGTAAAACGAATATGACCCCATTGTTGGAATCCACCGCCACCTAAGTTAATTCCCTGCATTGCTCGTATATTCCTAAAGATTTTCACTTCTTTTTCAGTACTTATATCAAACGTTTGTCCGTCTGGTGCTGGAGCTATATTGTTATTCACACCACCTACAGCGATTGCGTTAAACGGCTGAATACCATCTGCTCTTTCTGCTGCAGCACGATCCCAATTATACATAGATGCATATTTACCACTGTATAGCGTTACACCACTTACACAAATCGCCGTCCCTTGTCTCATGTCAGCATTTCCAGAACAAACTTTAATAATCAATGCATGTTGTTGCGGAATATAGTTTGTTGGCACTTTGAAAGTAAAAGAATACCTTCTGATTTCTCCGTAGAATGTAGACGGCTCAGGGAAGTCCATCTTTTGTTCACTCAATATGTCGTAACTTACGTTATCTCGGAATTTAACGCAGCATACGTGTATTCTCGGTTTTCCTGTTTTACGCACTCCATTTATCATGGCAGTTCTAAAATGAGCGGATGCTGTATATTCGTTACCAGGATGTATACCGTTATTCACGATTGCTTCTGGGTAGTTATACATATCTACCCTTGCAGCATTTACCATTTGCTCGTAATCAAATATATGTGTATTCTTTTCAATCACGACATCTCCCCAGGACTTCCAAGTAAGACCGTATCCACCTTCAAATCCATAATAATCGTTATGTCCAATGTTTTTCTTTGTAACACTAGAAAAGTCTGGATCTGCTATTAGGTTTCGTCTTGATACCGCAGTTGTTTTTGTTCCCCATTCGTCTTTGAATAGAAAATCTAACATGTTAACTATTACGCCTTCTTCACCATCAATCGTAATTTTATCTCCACTAATTCTAATGAGATTTGTATCAATACCTTTTGTAGTTAACCATTTGACTATGGTATCAGCATTAATATCCAGCTTTGCAGCATTAATTGTAATTTTTCCAGGAGCCATATTGATGGCAGTAACAATACCATCCTTTAAAATCTGCGCTATAATCCCTTCATCTAACACTTCTAACCTAGATTCCGTTTTCGTTACATAACCTTTATAAGTTTCATTTATAAAGGTTTCTTGTTTTCCAGAAACGAGTGAAATACCTCTTTCAGTAGCACTAATACTTCTTTCTAACTCTGTAACTTTCTGATTGTATTTTTCGGTAGCTACTTTATTAGCAATATCATCTATCATTTTATCAATATCCGTTTGATCTTTCGGATGTAGCCAATATTCTGTAGCTACTTTACCACGCTGTAACATAGGTAACGCAATCCATAAGGCCCCATTTCTTCTCACCCATGGTTTATAACGCGCTTTAACAGCTCCAACTGGAACTGTTCCGGCAATAACAGCTCTAATCCAATTAGAATTTGCAGTTACATCGATACCAATTGATGATTGTGAAACTCGGATACCTTGGGCATTTAGATACTCAATTTCTAACACGAAACCTTGTCCTATGTTATTGGACATAAAGTAACCCGAAGCTACAATATCTTCACCAGCAGTTACGTCTATCGTTTGATGAAGGCTATACCATTTATCTTCAGTCAATCCAGTCGCATGTAATTTAGCAGTTGTATATCCTCTGTATGTTACAGAAGAGTCAATAACAGCACTATTACCATTTTGTGTCCAGTATTTGAAGCCCTGAGCGAATGCAGCGTTCCGTAGATCATTTATAGAACCCAATCCATCAACATAATCCTCAACATCTTTCTTTTTCATTGTTAACTTTAACGCTTCAGAATGTTGCCCTATTGTTGTAGTAGCCTCACTAATCGTCTTTCCTTGCGCAGTTTGTGTTTCCTGTAATTTCTTAACACTTGCAGTTGTTCCTTCTGCATTCTTTTCTACAGTGTTAACACGTTCATCAAAAAAGGTTTGTGTTTTTTCTACCGTTTTAATACTTTCTTTAATACCATCCACACTTTTTTCAATCTCTGTTGTTTTCTTAGTGAATTCATCATTCGTTACTTGATTTTCTGGAGCTGGTGTCCAATCCTGTGGCTTATTCCCTTTATATAAAGCCACCCATTCTACAGTTGCCTTTGTAGCATTATTTGGATAATTATATAAGTTTAATCTCCGTTCATTCCCACTTGTAGTTGCAACAGCTTTAAAAGTTACATAAGTTATTCCGTTAGCATAGACACTTGTTGCATATCCAACATTATTTGAACCACCATTCTGCCAAATTCCAAATTGTTGGCCTTGCGGGACACTTCCTTTAATTACAAAAGTATATTCCTCACCTGCAACAAAATTTTCAGTTAGAGAATATGGATTAATTAGATAATCTGTTTTTTCGTATTTAGCATTTGAATCTAATAACAGATTACGCCCTCCAGATCTATCGTTATTAACCTTTGTTTCTACTCTTGTTAACTTTTCGCTAATCTTCCCTGCCGCTTCTTTTATTTCAGTTGTTACCTTGGTTAAAACATTACCATCTGCAATATCTTCAGGAGCAGGTCGCCACGAATAATCTTTGCTACCTATAGTCAATTGTGGTGAACTCTGCTGATACCAACAACCAGCAGGAGGATTTGCATCGGGCTCTACACGAAAATGACTCTCGTTATCCGTTCCCGGTGATGACATCATACTTGCTGTCACTGTAAACGAAACGCTTACTCTTTGCCATTGATTAGTAGATTTATTTGGACGGATTCCGGTAGCACCTGGTGCAAAATAGAAAGTGTGTTGTAAATCTTGACCATCCGGTAAACCTTTTACACGAGTAAAAATTGAATAGGTTACTTTATCTCCTACTTTTACAACTTTTCGATCTACTAAATCTTTGAAGTTATAAGCTAAAGCGGTCCATGATGATTGAGTTTCTACAACTGTATTTCCTTGAAAAACATCCTTCGAAATTTTGACTTTATCTGCTGACTTAAGCCACCAACGATTGTCTGCTTGCGCAATGGTCAAAGCTCCATCAAAGGATTTAGAACCGACTAACAAATTTCTTACATCGTCATTAAAGTTTGCTACACTTTCTTTAACTTCAGAAATAACTCTCTTATTTCCGTCCACATCATTTACTAAGGTGTTGATTTTACTTGTAGTATCAGTACCATTTTTCGTTAATGTTTCAATAGAAGTTTTAAATCCCTCAGAATCCTGTTCAAACTTGGTTACTTTTTTATCAATTTCACCTTGATCTCTTTGTACATCAGAAATAGTTCTCGTAACTTTTTGAAGGCTTTCTGTTACTTGATTAAATTTACCAGTGGTTTCTTCTTGCGCTTCTTCCACTTTCTTATTTAATTCTTCTTTTGTGAGTTTAATATTCTTATTAACCTGCTCCAGTGTATCTTTTTTAATTGATTCCACATCCGGAATAAGAAGCTCCCACCCTTTACCATTCCACACTTTTAAAATACCAGGTTTACCGTTGCTAATGTCTCGCCATAATGTCTTACCTACTATAAGATTATCAGTCGGTGGATTTTTAGCTTCAATAATGTTCACCGTATTATTTTTCAGGTTTTCCTGAACCTTTTCAGCAATTTTCTTAGCGGATTCAGATTCTTTTTGAGCATCATTTGCTTTTTCAGCAGTTTCTTTAACCAACTTATCTAGCTGATCTAAAATTTCTTGTTTACTACCTAATGAAGCCAGGACTTTATTATAGAGCTTGCGTAATTCCTCGTTTGGATCAACAATTTCACGGTAATCACCAAATACATATTTATCTTGCATCGGATCTTTAAATGACTCATCGCCAGCGATTGCTCGTACTTCAAGGTATAACTTGGGTGTAAATCCAGTATCTTTGATGCGGATTGTATCGCCTTCATTAATTAACTCATGTGCCAATCCAAACACACGACCAATTGATTGTGCTTCAACTTCATAAGAAACAGATGTATTTACACGTTTTTTCATCTCTGTTTTCATAAGAGTCATTAAACGGTCTGGAGTTATATCTTCTTCTGTCTCTGGAGTATAGAATCCGAATTTATGCTTTCCTTTTTCATTCCAGCGCTGGAACGCAACATTATCTACAATGTACGGTAAACCATTATTAATACTCTCAACTGTAATTATCTTATCTCCTTCACCTTTAGCGAACCCTATAAGCGCTGTACAGATATTTTGAGAGTTTTCAATACGTTTGATTCCCATTAAATCTTTGCCAAGAGTTACTTCTTTACCTATTTCTCGCCCGCGCTTCTTAACCATATCCACATAACGACCAATAAATTGATTACCAACAACTTCAGCGCGATACACAATTTCCAAATCAAAAAGAGAAGCGATATCCTTTAATAATTTAAGCGGATTGGTAGGTTCTTTAATAGTCATTGTATGAAAACCAGAGTATTCTGTACGACCTCGTTTCCACTTTGTCCCTGTTAAAGCTATGTCAATAAACTCATTGACCGTTTTCCCTTCAATTCGTTGAGGATTGATAACACCTGCTTTTGCTAATAAAATCCATTCACCAGATGCATAAGTAATTACGGATCTATCATTAGAAACTTTTTCAGCTTCCGTAATTACATACGGTACAATAACACCGCTACGCACTTCTTTTAACACTAAGTTTTGTTGCAAGAGTGTAGCTGCCTGTTCTGTACCATCAGCCGTTGTAAAATCAAACTTATCAATATTGTTTTTGATTTCCCAATGCCGTTTATCATCCCAATAATCTTTAGATTGGATAGTGGAAACAATTTGTTCTGTTTGAAAATCAACAACATGAAGTATCCCACTTGGTGTTCTCATCTAAATCGCTCCCTATATTTAACCTTTGCTGTTCCTATATCAGAAGGAATAATTTCAAGTCTATTCGTACCTTTATTAATAACAGGAAAATTACTAAAAATATCTTTTATGTTAATAGCGTTTTTCCCTTCAATGCTGACACGACTGTTTTCAGTATCAATCACGACTTTGTCACCAACATCGACTATATAAGGCGGTGTATTTTGATTATTTAAATTCACTTTCCAAAATTTCAAATCAGAAACTGTCATCGCTTCTACTGGCGGAACATCTTGCCACTGCATGATACTAATCTGTATTTGAGCTGCTTTTTCCATATGTTTATTGTCTTTATCGGTCCATCTTGCAAAGCGTTCTGCATCATCTTTTTCTGTTCCAGGAAGAAATTTTGAAATATAAGCCTCCCAATCATTACCGGTTCTAGCAATCCACAACCTACCATAATACTGATTCCATGTATTCGGATAATCACCACTCTCATAAATTAAACCTGTTTTTCCAGGCTTATTATCATATCCAATTACCATCGTTCCAAAATTTTGTTCAGCTTGCCAATAGAGGTCATTCATGGCAATTTTTGAAAGAACTTTGCTGTTTTCATCGAGTATCGCTATCTCAACTCGTCCCATTTCATTGATCTTTTTACTTTTACATGTAACGTGGGCTTGCATAATAAAATCTTGTACTGGCCCACCAGGGATACTCTTTTTAACAGCTGCGCCATGCCATCCATTACCTGATCCATAGTCCGAACAATAGAATTGGTAACTATCTGTTTTCATTTCACCAACTGGATTACCATCTTCCATAGAACTAACCTTACTCCACCCTACAGTTGTGGACATTTCATCCCATATAAGACGTTGATTTCTTTCTACAGGCAATTGCTCCATTTTTAATGGCATTCCAATACGGAAATAATCCGGTTCCTTTGAATATTTATCTTCAAACCATACATCTAAAAAAGTGTTTGGTTTCGTAATGTCAATCTCAATAATAGGATTAGAATGAACAGTTCCTTTGTTTTGAACATTTGCTGTTAACCCAAGCGCACCTGTTTGAAAATCTACTGTTCGAGTAGGTCCTAATTTATAAGGCATCGGACAAATAAACTTCAAAGTGCCTTTACCTAACGTAACGAAATCATCAGGATCAAACTCTTCATCAATCACAGCTAAATATGTTCTATCAGGAGTTGCATCAAAAACTAGCTCAACTGCTTCTTCTGTAATTAACCACTCTGCTATTTCTTCTTTTAACGTTTCTAAATCTGTTCCATCTGGAACGATAATTCCCACAGGAACAGGAAGTGGACGAGGATCTGTTTCCATTCCTAATAATCTCGCGCCTGGATATCCAGGTGTTTTTAAGAAATTACGTTTTAAAGGCGCCCATGTTGGTGGACTCCATCCTTTTTCTATTTGGATATATTCTTTTCGTTGATTGTTGAATGTAAAAGAGCTCATTTTGACACCTCATTTCTTTATAAAATAAAAGAAACCCAAACTTAAAAGTCTGAGTTTCTTTTTTCTTCTCTTTCTTGATACTCGGTTGTATATCGATAAGTACCACGTGCAACTTCTCGTCCATCTAAATTGATAGGCACTTCAATTGCTAGTCCACCACTTGGGATCGCAAATTCACCATTTCCCCCTTGACCTTGATATAATCCGTTAGCTTGTAATCCTATATTACCAACATTAACTGTCGGTACTGCTGCTTCGCTCATTGCTTGAGATGCACGGTTTATGATTCCAATTGAATTTTCCATACCAATCGCAAGACCAGCTCCGATATGCTTACCAACTTGATCTCTCATTAATCTTGATGGACTGTGAATGTCAAAGAATCCAGTAAAACCATCTAGAATACTATTGCCGATAGATTTTACTTTATCTATAACTTTTCCAGCCATGCTGCCAAGACCATCAATTAAACCATTTATTATATTTTTACCGATTTTAAAGAGGTCAATTTTCCTTAATGTATCTACAATTTTAGGTACAATGTCTGTTACGATTGTAGAGCCTAGTTGTCCAACCATACTTACGATACCTTTTATTAATGCCCAAATTAATTGAACACCCGTTTCAAGGATTTTAGGTAAATTCTTAATTAATTCTCCTGCTAAAGTGACAATAAGCTTTAATGCTGCCCCAATTAACTGTGGTAAGACTTGAACAATCCCTGCAATTAACATAAGCAATATTTTAATACCGGCTTCAAGGATTTTTGGCAAGTTAGCGATTAATGTGGATGCTATTTTAACAATTAAATCTAAGGCTGCATTAATAAGTTGCGGTAAGACTTTTACAATCCCATCAATAATAGCCATTAGAATTTTTATACCGGATTCAATTATTTTAGGTAAGTTGGCTAGTAATGTATCTGCTATTTTCGTTATAAGATTTATTGCTAAATCTATTAATTGCGGTAGCATTTGTATGATTCCATCTATTAAACTAATTAATACTTTCACACCAGCTTCAATAATCTTCGGTAGATTTGATGTAATTGCTTCTATCAAAGTTGTAATGACAGTAATAGTTGCTAAAGCAATCATAGGTAAGGCTTGTGTAATACCTGTGATTAACGAAACTAATAAATTTATTCCTATTTCAATTAGCTGAGGTAAAAATGACATAATCCCATTAATAATGGTCTCAATAATCGTTACAGCTATTGGGATTAATTGTGGAATCATCTGCATAATTCCATTAATTAAAGTCATAATCAACTGAAGCCCTGTCTCTATAAGCGTTGGTAAGACCTGTACAATTCCAGAAATTAAGGTTTGAATAATTTGTATTCCCGTTTGAACAATCATAGGAAGATAAGTTGCAATCATTTGTGAAATTGTATTAATGATTCCAACAATAGCTTCAAGGATAATTGGAGCCGCTACAACCAAACCATTAACAAAACTTGAAATCATTTGAGATCCAACTTCAAGAAATTGCGGTAATGCTGTTGTTACAAAATTAGCTATATTGGTAAAAATATTTGTTATGGTTTCAAGAATAATTCCGGAGTTTGCATTCAAATACTCTGCTATCGCTGGCAAATAACGAGATACCGAGATGAGAACACCAGGAAGTCCACCAATAATCGCACCTGCTATAGAAGGACCAATTGTCTTAAAAATCTCTCCTAATTGGCTAAAATCTCCTGAAAAAACTGCTTTTATAGCATCAAAAAGTTGAAGACACGCTTCGCGTATTTTACTAACCGCTAATCCTATCATTTCAGCTGCATCTTGGAATCCTTTTGGCAAATGTGTAATCCAATCATTTAAGTGATCACCGTCTGCGGCTGTCCAGAATAAGTATTTACCTAATGAAACAAGTATATCTATAAAGCTCTGTATACCGCTTATCACGCCAGAAATACTGTTTTTAAAACCTTCATTTGTTTGCCATAACTTTTTAATTCCGATTACCAATCCAACTATCGCTGCGGTGGCGGCTATAAATCCACCTACTACTAATGCAACTGGACCAGCAACAGCCCCAATACTTACACCTGCAATTCCAGCTATACTGGATAAGGTGACAAATACCGGGGCTAGAGCCATGCAAGCTCCAATTAAAATCCCTAATGCTACAGCAACAGTTGTTAAAGCTGCGGCTAATGCTGGATGTGCTGAAACCCAACTTGCAAAAGCTCCAATAATATTAGCTACAATACCCAAAAGTGGCTCAAGTGCCATTTTTAAGTCACCCATTGCTTTTTGGAACTTTACAGCTGGACTTGCATCCATTTTCTTAATCATTGCATTTAACTCTTCTTGACTCACGTTTAAATCTATAACTTTACCTTGAGCATTTAACAATGTATCTATAATGTTTTGTCCTTGATCTTCAAACATTGTCATTTTGTTATCGTAAAGGTTTTTTATCCTCTACTTCTTGCACTTCCTATTCATGCAAGCTCGGCATACGTTTTCACTAATAAGTGTCGCGGTCTCGTGGAGGGATTATATCTTTTCACCCTCTATGCTCTGCCCCTGACTATACTTCGTATAGCCTTCGGTTCAAGTCAGGAATCTCACCCTTCTTGCTTCATACCGCGATTTTACTTCGGCACAATTTATCATCTACCGAAAAGTTTTACACCAATCTCATTTCGCTTTGTTTCATTTTCAACTTCATTTAAAGCTTTAGCGATACTTGTCATAGCGGTTGAGCCTTCTTTACCACCTTTTGCTACAGATTGCCCCCATTTTTCTAACTGATCAGCAGAAATTTTTGTGCCTTCCAGAGCTTCTTTCATCGACTTATCGACACCCTGCCCAAATTCAGCTGCTTTGATACGCCCTTCTTTCAGTCCATCTAATAAGTTATCGATATTCCAAGTTCCTGTATCAACACCCGCTGCCATAATTGCTTGTACTTCTTCAGCTGTATAACCAGCTCGCGTTAATTGACCGCCATATTCAGCGATAATATCTAATTGCTCAGGTGGGAATCCCATTTTTAAAAGAGAATTTGTTAATGCTAGTGCACTTTCATTAGTTATCCCTAATTCATTCCCAATTTCATTCGATTCTTGAATTAACTCAGTAAAATCAATACCAGCATAAGCTGTAGTAATTGCTGCTGCACCTTTTACGATTGACGTATTAGCTGTATCGCTTACGGTTTTATTTAAAGCCCATTGTCTACGTGTACCTTCCAGCGCTTCTTCCACATCTACACCATACGCTTCAATTCCTCGTACAGCTTGTTCAACTGATTTCTTAGATGATGCTGGTACTTCAAAAGTTACATCAATTTTCGTTTTTAATTTTGACGTATCAAGAGCCTTTTCAATTACACCTGAGATGCCCCCAGCGGCCATCGCTCCACCTAACATATTTTCTAAACCGATATCTAATTCTTTGAAGCTTTTTCCTGCTCTTTCAGCTTCACGCGAAAGGTCCCTTAAATCATTTCGAACTTGTTGTATTGAATTACCATCATCAACAGAACGAAGCGCACGTTGTAACTTTTCAATATCAGCTTCCGCTCCCAATGCTTCACGGCCAATAAGACCAATCGCTTGATCTAACTGCCTACTGGTAGCCGTACCACTTTTAATTGCATTCACAAGACGATTTCCTAACGCTCCTGCAAAATCATCAACACTTTTACCTGTAGCTCTAAATAATGTTTCCAATTGCCTTGTTGAACTTGCTACGCTGTCTTGTTCAGCCTTCATATTTCCAAGCTTATTTTTCAGACCATTAAGTGACCCTTCTGTAAATTCAATTTCACGCCTAAACGCACGATATTGTTCTTCAGAAATCTTTCCGTTTTGAAACTGAGCTTGTACCTGTTGTTCTGCTGCCTTCAATTTATCTAGCTTTTGTGTTGTATTTTCAATTGCTTGTGTAAGTAATTGTTGTTTTTGTGCTAATGCTTCAACATTACCTGGATTAAATTTCAAAAGACGTTCAACATCTTTTAATTCTTTGGTTAAATCATTACTTCGTTTATTTACATCCTTTAAAGCATTTTGTAACGGCTCTGTATTCCCACCAATTTCTATCGTAATTCCTTTAATTTTCCCCGCCATTTTCTCACCTCACTTCTTTAGAAACTATTAAAGTCTGCTTGCGTTGCTTTCCGTGTTTTTTCTTGTGGTGGCTTCTGCATTTCTAAATATTCATCGATATAATCAAGGCACATACCAATTGTCATATCTTCTAAATCCGCTTTTGTAAGTTTGCATTTATAACACAAAACAAGGAACGTCTCAGTGGTGAAAACATCACCCTGATTCGCTCCTTGTTGACTACTATTATTGCTATCTACAACTTTTTTTTTGATTGAATTGTGGAAGCTATCATATCTTGAATATCTTCTAAGATTTCGATGATTGGGAATTCGTCAAATGAATCTAACCATGCCATTGGCTCTGGTATCTTTGGATCAGCTGTTTTCGCCATAGTCCAAACAAGATTATAAAATACTTCGAAATCCACACTATCTAACTTACTTGGATCTAGATTTTCCATATCGATTTTCCCAAGTGGCGCTAACTTAAGAAGTTGTGCAAAATAATCCTTTCCAAATTGCGCTTTAAATCGGACTGGTGTCCCTCCTGTACTTTTCAAACGAATATCTTGACCATCTACTATAATTGTCTTTTCCATTTACTATTACGCTCCTTTTGGTGCTGCTGGTTTTTTAACGTATACTTCTTTGTACCAATTATCATAAATTGCTTGAGTTGTTTTAGATGTTGTTTTTGTTTTAACCATTGGTCTTCCACCGGGAGCTAAAACGATTGGACTAGAAACAAACTTCAGTTCATTTGTATTTGGTTCGGCTGAATTTGTTTTTGTTTTAGATGCAATTGTTGGACGACTCGCTGCACAGTTATACATAACATGTCGAGTCGCGTTTACATCGCCATCGAATTCAAATAGTAGTGCAAATGGTTTCCCTTTCGCATCAGCTATTTCATTTAATACACCATCTGTCTCATCTAATTGTTCGCCTAACGCATCAATAGCAAATTTTTCTGGGATAGTAGCAATACTTAATGTTCCATCGTAACCCTGATTATTACTTGCCGCGTAATAAAGCATGTCATCTGCATAGAATTCAATTAAATCACCGCGTGGCTCAAATGTTAGTTCAACTCCACCAGGTAATGGAATTGGTGTCCCAAATGTAACTAAGAAATCTTTAATATCAAATGGTACGTAATGTACATTTTTCAAACCGAATGTTACCTTGTTTTCATTCATTTACAACAACCTCGTTTCATATGTTTTTTGAAATAATTTCTCTGATTCAATAAAAATCCCATACGAGTCATAAGGTATTTCATGATCGTCTAGGACCTTTTCCAACTTGGCTTCTGCAACCAAGTCCTTTTTTATGGTATAAAGTTCAATATTTAAATCATTTATCTTGTGATAGACCTTGTTATCAGCCATTACATTTGCTGAACCATCCACAAGGAAACATATATACGGTGGCTCCGGAACTGGATTACCAGGTGTTGCTGTGAAATGCGAATAAGCCACAGGATAACCTGTAGCTTCAAGAATTTTTATAAATTCTCCTAATGTTACTGTCATGATTCAATTGCCTTTTCAATACGTTTTGGCAATTCATCAATTACATACTCTTCAACTGGACGAATATGTACTTTCTCTGGTACTCGTCCACCATCAGCTTTCGCATGACCATTTTCTAAAAGATGCGTCAATTGCCCTTTTGTATTATGAATAACAACAGCTTTATCAACTTTTTTCTTACGCCAGCCTTTTCGATAATCACCTGTTTTTTTAGGACTATTTTGTCTTAACTTATCTACAGCGATATCAGCTACATCTTCTTGCGCTGTCAGTAATTCTTCTTCCACAACATTTGCATATCTTTGTAATTCTCTAGCAAGCTCTCCCGCAAAATCGTTCATATTAAACATGCTCCTTTGCGATAATAGTCAATGTTTGATACATTTCATCATCATTCATTGGCGGTTCGATAATATCAAAGATACGGCCTTTCATATTGATTCGCATTTCTTCTGTAATATCAGAAGTATAAGGAATCACAAAACGATAAACCCGTGTAGCTTGTGAAACTGAAGCTTCAATGTACTCGGAACCTTTCATGGTTTTTATCATTGACCAGGCTTTCTTTAATTCTTGCCAAGATGTTTCGATTACTTGATTTAATTCATCTTTTATTACTACAGGTTGCTCAATGCTAATTCGATTTCTAAAATCACCTGTATTCAGCGGGTTTTTATACTGAAAAGGACGCATATTAATCACCGTCCAACTTAATTTCTTCTAAAGCTTTTCCAATGCTTAAACTATTAATCTGGCTTAAAAAATTCTTATCAAAGTACTCTAAGGCATCGTTATAAACATAACGAGAGCGTTCAAAGACTAATTCCTTGAACACCTCGTCAATATTAAGATCATAATTACCACAAACCCTAGTTAAATCTTTATTGGATGCAAATAGGATGCGTCTTAGGTTTGCATCTTCATCATCACCTAATCGCATCCTATCTTTAAATTGCTGTAATATTTCATTTGAAATTACCTTATCCATTCACATCATTCCTTATTTAGTTGCTGGTGGAGTTGGTGGTGTAAAAGAAATTTTCAAATCATAAACAAGAGCTGCTTTATTATCTTTTGGTTTACCATTAGCAAACTGTTTGATTGTATAAAGTGTAGCATCTTCAATCGCTAATGTTTGGTCAAACTTTTTAAGTTTGTATCCACCTGCTATTGCTGCGATATATTGTCCTTTCACAAAGAATAACGCTTTTCCAACTGGAACTTCTTCAGATTCAACAGTTTGAATGTTATAAGGTAATGCCATTACCCATTGGCCATTAGCAGTTTGAATTGTGTTACGTGCTTGTACACCAATTGCATCTACAGGATTGACAACCATCACAATTTTATTTAACACTTTACGAGATTTTCCTTTTCCATCAACAGATAAAGCTTTTACTACTTCATAAAGCTCACCAGCAATTACTTCACCGTTTTCAGAAGGAGCAAATGTTAATGTGCCGGATGATTTTTTATCAGTAACTGCGCCTGTAGTTGCATTTACATCTTTCATTAAACCTACTGGTTGATGCGCTACTGATCCACCACCATTTACAAAGCCAAACTCTAAACCAACAGAATAACTTTCTACTAATAATGTTCGAACGTAACGCTCAACCCATACTGGACCTAACTCAAGCATGTCATTTGGAACAGCACTAAATGCAGTTAATTTAAGTTGTCCAATTTGTTCTTCTCTAAAGGCTGCATTTATTTGCCCTCTAATATCACCGAATAATTCTCCCCATGCATACGCTTTTGTTGCGTCAGAATAAATAAACTTCGTTACTGCTCCTAAATCTTGCATTCCAATTGCTTCAAGTAATGGATGTTCAGTTACTAAATCTTCAAATACACGTTCTTGTGTAGTATATGGAAGAATTGAATCATCCTTAAATCCCCCATCTTGTACAACTGCATTAAAGAATTTACGTTCTTCAGAAGTTAAAACGTTTTGTCCACGCGACGTCAAAATTTGAGCGTCTTGCGCTTCGATACGTGCTTGCGCTGAAATCTTTTCTGATAAATCCGTTACAAGAGTATCAAACATATCATCAAATGCAGCAGATAAATCCTCCATTTTTGTATCTTCCGCTTTCACCAGATTCATATATGCTTGTTTTTTCGCTTCAAAGTTTTCCATTGTACCTTTAATTTTCATAACCATAATTGTTTCCTCCTAATTTTTGAGAATTAAAAAAACCTTTTCCGTTTTTGATTGCCCTCCACTTGTAAATGTGGTGGTTCTGGATTAGGTTTACTTGATAAATTCATATTTTGTTGTAAGTTATTCATTACCCTATTAATAATCTGTTCCAACTGTTCATCAGTAATACCACTATCACTTTCTCGATTATCAAATTCTACTTTGTCAGCAAAACCTTCTTGTACTGCTTGTTCAGCAGTAAACCACGTTTCAGCTTCTAATAAATCTGTAACCTCTTCACGACTTTTACCTGTTTTTTGCTGATAAATTGAAACTATCGACTCATCATACGCTTCGAGTGCATTCAATGTTTTTTGAATATCCTGCTTGTTTCCATAAGCTATTGTTGACGCTTCATGAATCATCATTCGTGAGCCCGTGCGCATAACAATCTCGTCAGCAGCCATTGCAATAATCGATGCAGCAGAAGCTGCTAGTGATGTAACTTCCACAATGACTTTTTTATCTAAGTCCTTTAAGTAATTATAAATCTCAACACCTTGATCAGCATCGCCACCACCACTGTTTAGTTTAATTTTAACTGTAGATGCTCTAACTTCTTTCAAAGCGCTTCTTACACTTTCAGCACTAATAGCATCGTACCACCAACTGCTACTACCGATATAACCTGATAACACCATTTCGTGCTCATCATTTTCTGGATTAACTGCATTAGAAAACTGATAAGGAATATGTTGTATTTTATTTTTCATTCTTATCACCTCCTTCAATTGAATTTGCAGATTGATAATTCTTCGTAATTACAAATTCATCTAGTTCTGGATTATTAGAGCGTTCAGCACCAAACAACTTCCTCACCTCATTTCTAGTGAATGCACCACTGGCTACTAATTTATCAACAGCCTCAGCATGATCTATAATATCTTTCTCTTTCACGCCTGTTACTTCAATTTTTTCTCCTGATAGGAAATTCTTTTTTTCAATTAATTTCGCATTTAATTCATCTTCAATCTTTTTAATCAGAGGACTAATACAAAACTTTATATACGCTTTAATTGATGTTTCGTAATCTCCCATATCGCCACGAACCAATGCCGTAGGAATACCTAAAATATTAGCCACATGATCTATTAAATCTTTTTTTAATTTAGATAGTTCCTCTACAGACCTTCCATTATTTGAACCATCGGCAATTTCCGTATAATTAAAACCCTTTATCTTTGGAACAATTGCAAAAGCATTTTTCCGAAACGCCCCAAACAATTTATCCATAAAGCTTTGTAATTTAGTAAGGTTTTCCCCTTCCAAATTCTGTGCAGATTCCATCTCAGCGGTTGCACGTATTTGATTAGAAAACATATTTGTCTCAATCATACGACTAAAAAGTTGCGTGTAATCTTTAAATATTCCACTCATGAATTTTGTCAATTCCTCATTGTTATAAGTAATGTAGATAACCTCGTCCATTTGAAATGACCTTTGAAACGTGTAATCCTTTACGGTTATATTTTTAAATACATCAGGGTATACTGCATATTCAACACGGTCAAAATGATCAGCAATGAGTAAATCATTTTGATCTGTAAGAATTGCCAACACTTCATTATCAAGAATCAATTTATACACAAAATCTTGCCAAAAATCAGCGGCACTTTGATCTGTATTCGGTCTAATGTTCAATAAGTAATGCCAATCATTATATTGACGTGTATCCTTTTTCATCATCCGAAATTCAGACAGCGAAACGGTTCGAGCAATAAAATTAATACAAGTTTCTAAAGCTACTTTTTTTAAATACGCTCTTTGATTCGTTTCAATACCAAAAAAATCAAAATCATTTAGCATCATATTAATCTCTTTATTTTTACCAAGTACATCCGACAACCAACTCATATTTCCCCTCACCCCTTTCTTAAAAGTTTAATGCATTCAGCAAGTCTAGCGCTGCGCCAACATCTGTTTCTCTTACCTCATCCGCTCGATACATAGCATGTACAAACGCCTGGAATCCATCTGTTTTTCTACGAACTGGTTCTTTCTTTTCATACATTTTATTTCCATCTTTTTTAATAACAACGAGTACATTATTGGTATACCAACGCATTAACGGATTATCACCAAATACAATTTGACGATGTGCGAATGCTACTTCAATTCTAGGAGCAAGCAAACCATGAATAGCTCTCGGATTTCTAATTACTTCAACTTCAAATCCAGCGTCCTCAAAAAGTGTTCTTAATAAATCTGCACGATAATTATCCATTATGATTTTTTTGATATCATAATAGTTTCGCATTTCAACAAACCAAGCAACGATAGTATTTGGATCAATTGTTTCGCCTTCCACAACTGTCAGAAGATCTTGCTCTTCCCATTCTCGAATTGGTGCAAACTTCTTCTTACCAGCTATTTCAGCATCCTGTTTTTTCGAATAACTATAATATTTATCAACGAATTCCTTTCTAGCATACGAATGAGATTTCCATAAATAATCACCCTTACTTCTAAAAAGTAATCCACATGATGCGAAATCACGAATACTTGCATAATCAAGCGCACCAATACATTCATGACCTCGTAAATCTGGCAATTCACGATTAGTTGCTGCAATCTCTTCCCATTTTGCAACTGACCTTTCTAAATCTGTAACAGGTAAATTCATTCGTTTTGTCATGAACTCTTCTCTATTACTTGGGTCATCTTCTAAATCTTCGTATTCTTCTTTTATAGTTTCAAGTAACCCCTCAGCATATTCGCTCAATGGTTTAGATAACATAGGATTAGCAAGTTCCCAATTATCAATATCATCCACTTCAGTTTCATCATTCAATTTACAGATAAAAGGAAAGACAGCATTCGGACGCGCTTCACCGTTCAATACCTTCATTGCCTTCTCTTTTTGCTTATCTATGAAACCGTCACGAACATATCCATCTGTACCAATGTAAAATTCACGTGGGTTTTTCTTTTTCCCTAAACCACTGATATGAACGCGGACATCTTTATTACTTTCGTATTGATGTATTTCATCAAATACAACCGCACCATCACGCAAACCATCTTTTGTATCACCGTTTGAAGTCCTAAACTTCAGTACACTTTCAGTAGCCTTTGAAACCGTTTGAGTTAACGTTGTTTTAAAGGCTCTTTTCAAGACCTCATTCTTCCTCACACATTTATGAACTTCATCAGGGCTTGTTTTCGCCTGTTCTTCACTATTCGCAACAACTGAAATGTTATACTCTGGAATGCCATGTAATTCACTAATTAAAAAATGAATGATAACAGAAATCAGACCATTTTTACCGCCGCCACGCCCTAACATCCATAGGAATTTACGATAAAATACACGTCCATTTTTCTTATAAAACAAAAAGACGAATGATATTAAGAATTTTTGAAATGGTTGCATCGGAAAATACCACTTCTCACCGAAGTTAATACAATCCTCAATCATTTCATCATCAAAATACAAATCGTCTCTATTTAAAACGTATTTTTCTAGATATCCAATTAACAGTTCTCTTTCTTTATTGAACTTCACTTTCCCACTTCGATAAAGTTCAATATATTCTTCTACATATTTTTGCTTAATCATGTAAGATCACTTTTGTTATATCCTGTATCAGGGATAGTATTCTTAACAACAAATTTTATATCTCTCCCTAACGCAATTAAAGAACTGTTAATTTTATTCCTCTCACTTATAAGAGGGTGGGCCTTAACGAAAACTTGGGTTCCATTTTTGATTGTTACGGATTCCCCTTCTTTAGTTATCGTTTTATTAATTTTTCGAAATGCTTTAACTAGATCAATATAGCGTTCCACCTTTTCAACTTCAACTAAATCCTTCGTATCAATACTATTCATTAACTGTCCCTTTAACCTTACAATACTAACAGCCATCTACCCACCCCCCCTTACGCGCGTATTTTCGAAAAAAACCTGACAGTTAACCCCCTCCTCCGGTGCCCCTTAGACGAAATATTGATGAAATATTTTAAGGGGGGGTGTTATTACCGAATCATTTTTACCACTTTTCATCGTTTTCCCATTTGTTGATTTTCTTTTTGAATGTTCTACCGTGTTCTTTATTGTGGCAATCCACACAGATTGTTTCTAAATTATCTATTTCTAATGCGAGTGCTGGATGATGTTCGAGTTCTTTTATATGATGGACAACAAGTTGAATCTTCTTACGCTTTGCGCTCTCACTGTACTCATTGGTATCTGTTTGCACTCGACCATTACGTTTACATTCCTGGCACTCATAGTTGTCACGCTTCTTTACTTGCTCTCGTATACACTTCCACTCACCACTGTCATAGAACTTACGCTTCTGTTGTTTGGTTTTATATTCCCTCATTCCCTCTTTATCACTCTACTTTCGAACTACTCCTCTGAACAACCACCTATCAATCCTCTTTTTAATCTCATAAAAAAGGAAGGATTGAATTGTTTGTTATTCTTTTCATCATTTTTTAGTAATTCTTCTATTGTCGAATCCATAAGATGGGACATTGAATAGAACATAGGCTGTTGGCCATACATTTTATAATATTTAAATTGCAGTTCACCAATTGCTACTACTGTTCGATTTTTAAAGTACCTATGATAAATTGCATCGTCCAAAGGACGCAGACCAAGCGCATCAATCTTCTTTTGTACCTCTTTTTCCATTTGCACCATCTTCTCCACTCCTTATTTTAACCATTAAACCACCATTTGGGCATTTACTAATTTATATTCCCTTTTTTGGTATACACAACCAAAATAAGTGAATAATAAGAGTGGATGAAGGACATGCACTATGACTTGTACATTGAATGACCCCAATTAGCTATTCCACACCTTTGAAATGTATGAATAATGTATATCCTTCATCCGTGTAGTCACTTCATGAAGGATAAGGAACGTACTGTGTAAATCACATTAAAACTAAACCATATTTTCTTTTGTTACAATTATACAGTCGTTCTTTATTCCTTTTCCATTCTTTACATATTCCGCTTTACATCCACAATGCATAAAACCTTTAACCATCTTGACATTTATATATTTTTTGACCTTTAGCAAAGGAATTTTTATACATTCTTTTTTATCTTCCTCATGTTATAATAAAAATCTCTTAACCATATTTGATATCATATACAAGTTATATCAAACCTTTCTGTTTCTCTATTTGAACAGTTACTTATCATCCACAGTTGATGAGGTAACTGTTCCTTTTTTTACTATTCTTTCAGAAATTCATCCATTGTTCTATCAAGTAACAAACCAACGCTTCTCTTCTTTGTTTTAGCGTTGCATTTTCCGTTTTGTTAAAGATCGGAATAACACTTTCTAATTTCTTTTTATCGATATTATTCATTTACAAAACCTGGTCCCAACATCAAAGTGAATGTGCTGATTATAATTGCTTGTTCTTATTTTGTTCACTTCATACATACCTTCTACAAAATAAACAAAAGCATCCGAATGGATACTTTCACTCTAAATCCTTATTTATTTTTTCAATTCTAAATACTGAAGGTATATGAGGTTGCATTCTTATATTAGACTCTTCAATCGCTACTATATACCGCGGATTTAAAGCAACTTGCATTTCGTTTCCTGTTTCCACATCTATATGAGGTAACGCAACAAAAGTATTAAGAAATTCTCCCTCACCATTTACAAGTGTCTTTCCAATGAGGGAACCAAGCTGAATCGATACAATATATTCTTTCCCATTTGATAAAATAATTTTAGACAAACTGTCCATCCGTATCCCACCTCTCACTTTGTCAAAATAACCAATTTATCATATGTTTTCTATATACTTTATATGCCCATTTTTCATATCTATGCCTCTTTCTATAAAAGTACATATGGACGTAAAAAGAGAGCAACCAAGGGAACGGCTGCTCTGGCATCATTTATATAGAAAGGAAGGTCTTTGGAAAAGCACTATCAATAAGTGTTGTCCGATGCTTCATTATATGCTTATTCTTAGAAAAAAGTTCTAGACAACACATTATTTTTGGTTTTAAAAACCATTTTTCTGCATATACTAAAAATGGTTGGAAAACTGACACTGTCTACTGTTTATTTCAGACCCTTAACTTAGTAAGCAGTTACAATCCATCTGTTTTCCTCCAACATTTCTTTCAGAAGGGTGAAGAATGCGAATGGGTATCCCTTATCCCAAAATTAACCTACCACACATCTATATCTTTGCATTCTTCATTCCTTCATACATCTCTTACCGCCTCCATCCATCACCCCATTATAAATCCTATAAAAAAGAGCACCTCAATAATAAAAGTGCTCTCTTCTAGTACAACTTGTACTGCATGTACTTATTATTAAAAAATTACCCTAAAAACTTAATCTAACATTATGTATTATTTAGCCCCTCTTTCAACCGCTAAGCATATATGTTTAACTTTCCCGGTTATACATTCATGTCTAAAACTTAGCGGCTGAAAGAAGAGCAAAAGCTCTTCCGAATTACAATGGATGCCCGTAAATCTACTTATACATATATTGTAAAAGTGGTTTCCGCCATCATTTACCTAATTTAAAATACCATACAATCCTATATTCAACTATCTATTTTTTGTCCTTTATTAAAGAACATTTTTCTCTCCTCGCTACAAGCCCTGCATGTTAAAATACATATACCCTAATTAAATTTCTGCGAGGACGTAAAACTCACTTGTCCTCCTACTCACTTCCAGAGCTACATGACTTGTCTTATACAGACCATGCAGCTCTCTTTTTTATAGCAAGCTATAGACTTATCTTGCTCATTAGCATTGTGTGAGAACATACGAAAAAACTATAATTCTCCAATAACTTCATCCCTATTTTTTCTTTTCCTCTTTACATATAAAAATAACGATTACATTCCTATCACCATTATCTAAATTTCATAATATAATACTATAGATATAAATTACTTTCAAAGGATGAATAACTATGAAATTCAAAAAATTGCTCTTAACTGTCTTATGTTTCTCATTATTCCTAATTATACCCTCGATTAGTGTGAGCGCTCAAAAAGGACAACCTATCATTTCTGATAAAAATACAACGAATCCCTCTGTCTCTACCTCTCCTTTCTTTCCATCCACCCTTCCGGGTTTCCTAAAACTGCACACACCATCACCGGCGAATCTTCCTCAACAACTTATCATCGTCCAAACTTCCGGCAACTATAATCAACAAGAAGCCACCAATATGATACAGCGTATTAGCAACATTGATAGCAAAACTCTATATGCTCTTTACCATAAAAATATTCGTATTAAACTCATTAACTTTCCAATCACTTATTTACCCGAATATTCTTATTTAAGAGGACAAACCCCTAGAGGCTGGGAAGGTACAGGCTATACCTGGGACTCTGTTCCAGGTATTGGCGGGAATCCTGTTGTTGCTCGTATAGGATATAGTAATTACGGTAATATGCATACTTCAATCAATCTTGAATTACACGAAACAGCTCACGCTATTGATCGTTATGTATTCCAAAACATTAGCTATTCACAAGAATTCTTAAGAATTCATAGTCGTGAATATAATTCCTTTTCCAACAGTTCCTATTACTACTATCCAGAGGAATATTTTGCTGAAGCCTATGCCTACTATTACTTGAATAGTTCTACCCATGAAACTTTAAAAACACGCGCTCCTTATACCTACGAGTTCATACAAAAACTACCTCTTCGTTTATAATTGTATCCATGCACATGTATTAGCGATACAACTCTTTTCCAAGTCATTCCTCCCACATCAAAGATTCCCTGTTTACTCTAAATAAAGAAATCAGATGACCGAGTAACATTCTTTTTGTAAAAATAATTACTACACGAATTAGTATTTTTCTATATACAAAATAAAGAGCATCTTTCAAGATGCTCTTTCCATTCAACGGCTACATTCAATCTCACACCATCGAAAACTGGTTTCGGATTTTAGATACCGTCATTATGAACCGTTTAGAATTTTAATACCAACATCGTGAGTTGTGTTTTCCGACACTTCCCACCATACAAATATAACACATTACTTCCAAAATAACCGACACATTTTCTGCCAAAAAGCGGCCACAACTCTGCCATTGTTTTTCATAGTTCAAATTTTTCCACTGTATCTGTTACTTCTACTGGTACACCAAATATACTTTTTTTCATTTCTGTCATTTTCTTTTTAATAATCCAATGTGGATAATTCAATTCTTCTAAAATATTTCTAAAATAAGTTGGGTTCAACTTTAACATATCAGGATTTCTCCCCGTATTCCTTTTATATTTAATGATTACTTCTAATAGTTCTTCATTTAACATGAATCACAATTACCTCCCCTTACAGTTTATATTTATGTATATACACCATTCGATTTCTCGATACCTGCAGTTACCCATATCTTATATTGTGTGTAACTGACTCTTTCACCAAATCCCTTGGTATCATTGATTTCATTCTACTTTTTCTTTTGGGTTACACAGTACAAAATTTCTGAGTAACTGTATAGATTTAAATAGAAAAAAGCAATGATTAGATTTTAAACCTAGTCATCACTTTATCCATTGCATCTTAGTTTACACCTATGTAACGTAGTGTAGACAAGTGATTGAATAGCTACATGAGAATGCCATGTTTTTCGTTTGCATGTCAATGTGATACTTGGACGTCTTTCTTAACGTATAGGATCCTATTTCATCTAATCCCAATTCTGCTGCCTTTCCACTTAGTATCTTATATGCCTTACTACGGCCGATTAGACGATTTCCCCCTACTTACTTTTTAATAGAAACTATCATCTTCTCTGTTTTCATTGAAACATCGAAGCTCTCTCTTTAGCACCGCTGTAATCTGTATACGTTTCTGCATACCGGTCTTCATTTCACACATTGAGATATGATTACCTTTTAAATCTCCAACCTTTAGTTTTAAAATATCACTTATACGTAAACCCGTATTAATTCCCATTACAAACAAAATATAGTTACATGCATTCTTTTTCTTTAAATATTCTTTGATTTGTTGTATTTGCTCTGGATTACGTATAAACTGGACAAAATTCATAAGTCATCCCCCGCGTATTGCTTCTCTGTCTCATAAACTTCTAATCTAAGAGCAAAAGCAAGCTTATAGAAAGCTTTCGCTTTCATACGTCGATACGTACGCTCACTCATGCCAATTTCGTTATACACCATATAATCGCATACATCTTCATCTTCTAAATATCGTTTAACTATAATGTCCCTCTGATTGTTTCCAACTGAACTGTTTCCGAATCGACTTAATGCTTGTTCAACTCGAAATGCCATTTTCTCTAACCATTCTTCACGTTTTCTTTGTTGAATATTAGAAATCGCTACATCCTCTAACTGCTTGCCAACTGTATGTGTAGGACCATGCTCTCTCCTTTCATAAGAAGGAGTGACTTTCATTTCCTTACGCATCATTCCAAACTGCTTATATATACGTACACTTTCCAAAATACCTTCTAATTTCTCTTGTGTTGCTGCTCTATCGATTTTTGGTAAAAAAGATAATTGTATAGTCACGTAAGACCACTCCCTTTTATTTTTAAATTACTTTTGTCTGATTGCTCCACGTCTTCGTTCATAACAAGGTCTATACATCCCCATTAAACTCTCCATTTCACAAGTGCTAAAATTCTCTTTTGTTTAGTTTGTTTTTCCCATTCACGTCATTGACCTCTTAGTTCTTGAATTTTTTCCATCCCACTTATAAAAGAAAGAGGACACCATTTCTTAAAGCAGCTTGATTGCCGTTCTAAAAATCGGTGTCCTCTAGTTTTCGAGCCGGACTATATTCATTTCATGATGCTAGGCTATGTAAAAAGGTTTTCCCAAGCTTTATCTAGTCTAACTTTCTCTTCCTTTTGTATAGCCTTTATACGACAAGCAATTGCTTTTTTTAATTTCTTTTTCTTCTAGCCAAATTTTCCACCCCTTCTCTTTAAATACCCTTAACAGCTATTTTGGATCGTTTTAATTAATTTAATACTATTCATTCAAAAATATAATATGTGAATTGTATCTATTCATTAATGCTTACACAAGGATTATTTTTAAACTCTCTTATATCCAATGAATAAAATTCAATATTTCGTTAATAATAGACATAGGCTCCATTTGTCACGAATCAACCTTACACTTAGCATCATTTTTTAATATAGGAGCCGAGCAGTTAGTTCATTGAGCTAGCTGCTTTATCATTTACAAAGTGCAAAATAGCGTTTTTGTTTAATTTCTCCCTTTTATCACATAAGTTTTAAATGTATCACCGTTACGGTTAAAAGATACAATATTTATACCATGATAATCTCTGTGCCACTGGAAAATTGGGTCTAATCCTCTATAGCCGATTTTACGCATTAATGAAATTTTATTATTAGCTAAATACTTAAAGTTCTTGTGATCCACTGTAAACATTCGGCTATTTCTTGTATGTCTCATCCTCTCCATCCACCCAAAAATAACGTTTTTATAAAAACTTTTCACCTTTTAATCAGACAAGCATATCTTATTGTGTAGGGCACTCCACAGTCCATACGTTCAAACCTTTTAGTCTAAGAGCACACTTATATGTGTGCTCTTTTTTTATTTACTTTCAAATAACAATTTTATCTAAATTCATTCACTAACCTCATACTTTGACATACAATAATAGTGCCTTTCTGTATAATGTGAGTTCGTCACTTTCGTTATAATTAGGTATAAGGAGCGCTCTTTTAGCATTTAAATGTACTAATAAAGACCCTATATAAAACTGCACATACGTTAAAAAACATACATATACTAATCTGAATAGTCGTTACAGTACATTCACCTTCAGAGCGCTTTTCTCAAAAGGCTTTCTGTAATGTTCAAATAAAAATTTTATTAAAACTTTTCACCTTTTAACTGGACAAGCATATATTATTGTATGGAGGCATCCACTCATAGAAACCTACCTTTCTTGTTCAAGAGCACATATATTGTGCTCTTTTTTGTACCTAAATAAGGATTTTGTTAAAAATTAATTTCTTGCAATGTTTGCATTAGCCAAAAAAACAGCTTCTTCAAGTTTTGTTAAAGCTAATGATTTTTCACGACTATTCGGGTATGATCCATCTATCAAATTTGCGAATTGCAAAGCTTCATTTCTAATATCTACAAACTTCTCTGTTTGTCCCTCTTTCGATGGATGATAAGTAAAAATTTTTTTAATTTGTTCTTTCATGATTTTTTAGCTCCTTTTCCAAAATTAAAATTCCTACTTACCTTTATTCTTTGATGACAGGCTCCATAATTCCAAGTAAGGCATACTATATTAAAAATTTACTCGTAAAAATCTGATTACGATCTTTTAGATTTCTACATCTCATAAGACATTCATCTACCGTACTAAGGGTGCATATAACATGCGCCTTTTATTTGTTGTTAAATAAGAATTTTGTTTAATTTCCATGAACCGTTTTATCCCATTTACATATAGTAACATCATCCAAGTGAATACCTAGATTGCTCTGGACCAGCCTCCTGGTGTTCCTGTTACAAAAGAATCCGTTTAGCATTAGCGGGTTCTTTTATTTTTCTGTATAAAATCACTCTTTTATTGTGTTTTTAATTTACAGTACTGCTCTCAAAAAACATTCATATATATGTATTGAATGCAATTTGAGATCCCTCATATATCAAATATTTTTAAGAACTGACTCACCAACACAATTCAGTTTATCTTTACAAATGCATTAAAAATAAAATAGATACACAAAAAGGAGTTTGATTCTTTGTGAATGATCAACATAATAAGAACTCAAAAATTCACAAACCTTGTCCTTGCTCTTGTCCATCTCCCACAGCTAACAGTTTAAACGTTGTTCAGACTACCCCAACAATCGTTTCTGTAAATTCTGCAATTCCACTAGATACCGTGGTACATTCTAATGGCACGGCAATCTCATTCACACCACCAACAACTGTTTTGCTAGAAGGCGGAAGAACCTATTTAGCAATCTATGAAGTGCAAGTAATTATTCAACCCGGAGGCAATTTCGCAGGTATCACCATGTATCTTAATAATAATGCCCTAATTGGCTCAGGCACTTCTTTAGGATACACTGCAGGATATACCTCTGTATCAGCACCCGCCATTTTTACTACACCTTCAGGTATAACAAGTACACTGACTGTTCATGTAGGACCTTATTCTGATTCATTAAATACTTGGGGGTTAACTCTTGCTGTTGTAGCATTAACCTAATAAAACCTTATTCTCTCTATATTAATTTTTCTTTGTATTCTTGTTGGAATCTTTTTAACTCGTCTCTTAGAACTTTGATATAACTACATATAAAAAGAAAATTACTTGAATTGATAGAACTAGTGAATTAGCTAGAACAATTACTGATTCATCTTTTTTTGTATAAAATTCAAATTGGGTTAATAACCACCAACAAGACGATTAAAGTTTTCTTGATTTTTTTCTTTATACGCTCTCACAACGTCATCCCATGTAAAACCTGCAAATTCAATAATTTTATAGAATGAATCCATCATCATTATTAAAGGTCTTTTTGCACCAATAGAGTCCTTGTATTCGGCTTTTCCAATAAGATGATTTACGTTCTTGTCCATATGGAAGAACGCTTTATTAAAACCGTTTATTTTAGTTTCTGTAATATAAATTGTTCGAAGCAGATTTTTGATTTTAAAGTCCATAGCAACCGACAACCAAAAATGTAAAATATCAACCATTTCTTCTAAAAATGTATCGTTAGGTTGCTCAAATTTTGTGGACCACATTTTAAAAGAATTTGTTGCATTCCAAGCTTCATTCACTTCATTTTTTAGCGCATAAACCTTGTTATACAGCATGTCATAGCGAACATAATTTTCTTTATGTTTTGCTATGATATCCTTATCTAAAACCCTTTGCATTTGGAATAGTTCCGTTAAATCAATAAATCGATTTTTCATTTAATTTCTCTCCTACTCTTGAAACTTATTTATCTGAACGCTTTCTTTTGTTAACCTTATCTACCAATCTGAAGACAATCATAACCACCAATACACATAATATTGAAACTACAAATCCCATGATTTAACCAGCCATATCTTCAGCAAAGAATAGAATTTCTAAATTTTCTATCGCAACCTCATATATTTGATGCGAGTTCATGATTTGTACAGTCGCTCTATCGGCTATTACGTGTAAAACACGAGATGCATACACATCATCAGTTACCACATCACCAGAACGAGACTCATTCGGCCTCCGTCCCTTTTGAGCAAATACACGTCTTAAACTTTCTTTGTTGATCTCTTCTACTGTTGCGTATCTACATTTATTTGCATGATTGTAGCCCCAATCACCATGGATCGCTCCTTCACATCCCCATGTTCCCCATAACTCTACTTTGTTGTTAAATGTATCTTTAATCACTCGTTTCACTTGTGCAATAACTTTGTTATCCTTCAATTCGCATACAACCCATTGACCAGCAGTTACTTTCTTTTCATCAATCTGTAAATCCATTTTCTATCTCTCCTTAATTAAAGATTTATGAATCCAAACTAATCAGCTATATAAGTTAACTTCCTGCGCTGCATCATTTCTTCTCTTGATGGAATAACCAACTTTGACCAAAGTGAAGCTTCTTTTGCCTTCTTTCCACATTCTGATCGTGTTAACACTGGAGTTGTTATGGCTTCTTCTACAGTCCACTTCAAACGTTTAACTCTGTCACGTGCCGTACTATAACTAATACCATTTAATTCAGCTTGTTCCGCTTGTCCATCAGTTAACACTTTGTTTTTACATTTTGAATTGGCTTGTTCCGCCAATTTTAATGCTTGATACTTATCTATAGGTGGCTTACTGATTGCATCAATCTCCAACCTTTTTTTATTCTTGCTGTATAAGTTGAATGAGAGATACCATTTTTCAAAGCTATTTCTTTAATGTTTTTCCATCTATTTGCGTTATATCTTGATGGTTTTGTCATTGCAATTTCTTTGTCCCATCCCAAATTTCTAATTCTACGTGTCAGTAATTCATTACTAATTCCATTCTTTGCAGCCGCCTCATATTCTTCTGGAGTTATATAATAATCATATGGATTCTGCATGAGTATCTTCTCCTATTCAATTGTTAGTTAAGTTCTTGAATTTCTTTTAACGATCTATTCGAAACTTCAATACTACGAATCTTAAAACTATAATTCTTACGATATTTTTCACGAATTTTTAACGCCGCTTCTTCTTTCGTTTCAGCTTCACAAAATTCTAATTTAAATCCTGATTCTGTAACAATATCCACCATGTATGTATCTATGAGTGGCTCGTAAATAAAATCATGATCTATTGTGATTTGTTCAGTCATTTGATTCACCTTCTATCGGTGAAAGCGTAATAATCATTTGTTGATCTAACACATTCCCTATCACAGCATTCATCCATAGGGTAGGATTCATTTTTCTCATTAAAAATTCGATGATTGTAATTAACTCTTCGGTAGATAAGAAAACAAATTCGCCTAAAGGTTCTTGATTGAACTTGCCTCCTCGTTTTTCAATCGTTAGAGCTACTTCGTTGTCAATCATGTATCTTTTTGCAGTTACTAAATCGAATTGACGGACTTTCTCGCGGCCGAATCCTGTTATTAATTCCTTTAGTACGTCATGAATGACACGAAAATCTAACACTTTTACTTTCTGTTCAAGCTGCTCTCTACACCGCTTGCATAAAGTCCTTTCCAAACCAGAAATATATATTTTACTCATATCAGACTCAGGAAAAGGATTTTCGCATTTATAACACTCTTCTCCAATTACATCTTCAAATGGATTTAACATGTAAATCGCTCCTATGATTTATATTTGTTTAGCACTTCTTGCAATCTCTCACGCTCTTCATCAATAGATTGCGAGTTTTGCTTTTCAATTTCTTTTTTAGTTGGCTCAACATCTTCACGTAACCAATCTGGAACAATTTCTTTTCTATTTGAACGACCTGGTCCCGAACTATTCAATCGCTTGTTCTTACTCATTTCAAAGCGTCTATCTAATGCAGCAACATCATCTAATGTTTTTACCTTTTGCTTTTCCCAGCTTTTCAAAATGGCCTTAATGTAATTCCATTTTGGCTTATTTTCATCAATAGCTTTGTGAGCAGCATGTTTAATTAATTCGCTACCAAACGAATCATAAAACTCTCCTAATTCCGTAATGGCAATTTCACTTAATGGAATTCCTTCACCTTTTAAAAAGTTATAACTGACTTTAAATTCTTCATCGACTAATACATGTGATTTCAATTCTTTATTATCATCATGATAATAATTAGTATTTTGTATATTATTAGTACTTAGTAAAGAATTAGTATTTAGTAGTCGGCATTTTTCCATAGGGTGGCTTTTCCACTCAGTGGTTTCACCACTAGGTGGTTTATCCACCCTATGTTTTTTGGTATCTATGGTTGGTAACTCATAAACAATGGTTTCCCAATGTGAAATTTTCCCTGTTTCTGAATTTTGGATTGGATATCTCTTCAAATACCCTGCCTTTTTCAATTCTTTTAAGGTACTTGTTGTTGTTTTCTCACTATCCTTAGCATGTTGACTTAATTCAGTAGCATGAAATGTCCAATCATCCGGTAAAGAAAGCATGTAAGCTAATAATCCCTTTGCTCTCCAACTTAAATTTTCATCGCGCAAAGGCGTATTGTGTATAACCGAATAATTCGTATCCTTTTTCACTCGAAAAATACCCATATTTCCTACCTCTCCTATTTCCAAAACATCAATTAATTGTTATAATACGTATTATTATTTTCCCTTTAGGACCCGTTGCAGCGGGTTCTTCTCTTATGCATTCTTGCGGATTCTTTCAACTACTTCTTTTCTGCCACCAACCTTTTCAAGACGATCTGCTACACGAAAAACCTCTGTTCTTTCTGCTTCACAATCACTTTTTTGTTTCTTAAAATACATAGCTGATAACTGTTTTGATATCTCTAAATCTCTTATACTTTGCTTCTGATAAGCGTTATGTAATTCAAGATACAAAGTTTTATTCCTTTCCTTATTTGCCTGGTTCATTTGTTTATATAACAGATGCAGATTTTGTATACACTCTCTACGCTCCTCTTCTAATTCCAAAGCCTTTTCTAGATGTTCCGGAAGAACTCGGCTTTCTATTCCCATCATCTAAAACCTCCCTTTCTAAGCGATCACTTTCATCAAACTTTCGTTCAATGAAAGTACCACCTTTATAAACTCCATACGCAAGTATCACAATCCCTAATCCAAAGATACAGACATTCGTTGTACTTTCTACCGTTGTAATATCCATTAGGCTAAAACAAACACCTTTTTAGACTCAATTTCTTGCGCCAACGCCTCGTTTAAATACTCTTTAATGTTATTCATCGCTTCTAACTTCCAAGCCCCACCATCGGCTTCAAACAAACCACAACGTGCACCTTCACGCATTCTGAACACAAACTTACTTTCTGGTTGTTCCACTTCAACAAATGTTCTATATGGGCTTAATTGCACTGGATTAGGTACTTTTGCATTCCCTCTACTCGCAACTCCTGTTTTCACCGTTACAGCTTGCGATACACCATCATCTCCAATTTCCTTAATATCATTTTCTACAACCGTACCTACTACCTGTAAAACAATGTCTCGATGATTGTTTTGTACAAAACCTGATTGCAATGCAATATTAAATTCTTCTCTGTCATAAAAACTTCCAAAATTAAAACGTGGAATGGACGCTTGTGCTTCGATATAGGTACTTCTAGCCTTATCTCCATTAACCGCGGTAAAACATCTTACCGTTGTTGGGTTTACAATATGAATCATTACAGGTTCAGTTGTGTCAAATTCTGATTTCACGTAACCTACTAAACCAGATAAACTACGAACAGTAATCTCTGCTGGTGTCGGTTCTTGTACAAGATGTAATCGTTGTGTTGAATAAGTTTGTTCCCCGATTTTATGTGTTTCAATCGTTCCAATCTCTAATACCTTTTCAATTGCTTCTCTTGTCATAGTCATTTTTTATTTCCCCTTTTCTTAATTAGATTTACTTTTCATATAATCGATTACTACCGTTTGCTTTTCAGAAACCTGATTTTGTTCCTTCTTTTCTACTTCTTCTACAGGTTGTCCAACATCTGTTTTCACATCACCCTGTAGATCCATATAAAACTGCCCTTGGATTCCAGAAGCTAGCTCTTGACCAACTAAGTTTCCATTTTGATCCATATCTAATAGAATCTTAGATTCTACCGCTTCTGTTGGTGCTAGTTTCGAAGTAGCTTGAACTTGACAATTCCACACATCACGCTTTTTATCACCAGCAAATGAAAGGGTTAAAACGATCTTTCTTGCTTTTTTGGGATCAGTATTTAAATCTGCCATATTTTCCATTACGCGCTCAAACTCTTGATGAAATCTTTCAGCAAGTGCTCCATCAGCAAATGTATTTAAATCAATCATGACTTCCATTATTTCTCTCACCTAAGCCTTCCTTCTTAAAATTCAACATCTACTTGAATATCAATGTTCATAGGTATTTCTTGCGTTACACGAATTGATTTTGGACTTACACCTTTTTGAACCAACTTTTTAACTTCTTCTTTTGCAGCTTCTTTTGTGTGAAACTCACTGATACCTGGAAAACCAGCGAAATTACTAGTAATCACTAAAATCTTTTGTTGCATGATTGCTCCTCCTACTGAACTTCCGCCATATTTATTTGTGAATTTGTAGCTGTAATTTCTTCTTCTAAAATGATTGGAAGTGAATATTCTTCATTAATGATTTGAATCGCTCTATCTAAATGATGACGTTTAATAGCTTTATAACTACTAATCCCAAACTCCCTATGTAATTGACTATAAATATCGCTATACACTTTTTTTCTAAGGCTAACATCCCGATAAGCATTAGATTCTTTACCACCTAATAGAAGAACACCTAACTTTCTTACAACCTTTGATACTTCATCACATTCGATAGCATATAAAGGAGCATTTTCTCGTAAATCCTTTACATCAGACTTAATCTCCTGAATTTCCTGGGTATGTCCTTCTAAAGCTTGAAACGTTAACTTTAAAACTCCCATTGGATCTGTAGGTATTTTTTGTTGATTTTGTATATGTTGCTTCATTCGTTTAAACTCTTCAATAAACTTGATTTTCATTTGAACAGCTTCTTTTGTGTTATAACTCATTACAACCAGCGTGAAAGCTTCTTCTTTTAAGTTATACTTAAGATATTTTCGTCCACGCCCATTTTCATAATTTGACTCGTGAAAATTTACGAGTGAAAATTCAGGTCCCGCATATTCAATTTGTTTTCTAATATCTTTCAACACATTGTCATGTGTCTTTTCAAACATTTCAGCAATCATTAAACTATCTGTTACTACTTTTCCGTTGTTTTCAAATACTAGTGCTTGTTCGTTTGCTACTGTTAATTGATTCATGTTACTTCCCCCCTCTACAAACTCGGAATAATTTTAGTTTTATTCATATTACGATGTACCAAATGCAATTCATGATTTATTTTTTTAAAAATCAACCAATTATCAGGATTTAGATTGTATAATTTAATATGCATTTTTTCTTTTTTGTTGGCTTTTTACCATTTTTCATTAATACTAACCTCCTTATAATTCATCAAAATACTTATTAAGAAATTCTTTCATTTCCTTCGCTTTAAATAACCAACGATTATTTTTTTGTTTAGCAAAGATCTGTACTCTAGGATCACAAACAACATATTCCATTAACCAGTCATAACTTCTACTTGTTTCATATTGAAGTCTTTTCATATCCCACCAAGTACCAATTCCTATATCAGCTAAACGTTCATTAACTTGACGAGAAACTTCTTTTTGCAAGTAGTTATCATCGATAATGACTTGCACTGTTGCCGTCATTACTAGATCTCCTCACTTTCCAATATTCGATTTATTTTTTCTTTCACTTTTTTACCTTCTCTTTTACCGTGTAAAATATCAGAGAGATATGGACCAGAAACGTTAAGCATTTTTGCTAATTCTCCTTGCTTCATCCCATTAACAAATAGCCACATTTTCACTTTCTTACCAAACCTTTTATCCATATCCACACCTCCTTCTATACATTTAGCTAATTTTTTAGCTTTCTATTGACTATTCCTATCCGATTAGATAAAATTAAGGCATAGCTAAATAAACCAAATTAAATTACCTTTTAAACGTTGAGGGACGTGCTATAGAGGTTTAATTTGTAATGGTTTTGCGGCTAAATAATTAGCTTATGAACATAGTTTATTATCTGAATGGATAAAAGTCAATGATTTTATATCCATTCAGATAATAAATGTTCTTAGCTTTATTAAGGGTGGCTCAAATGTCTACATTCAACATAATTAAAAGTCTTGCGGATAAAAAAGGAATATCGTTATCTGATTTAGCAAAACAACTAAACATGGGGGAAAATTCTCTATATAAGTGGAAGACACAAAAACCTGCTGTTGATAAGCTGCAATTGGTAGCAGATTATTTTGAGGTAAGTGTTGATTACCTACTAGGTAGAACTAACAAAGAGTACTGGGAACTTACAGAGAAAGATGAAAAAGATATACAAAAAAAGTTAGAAGAGTTAATAGAAGATATGAGTAAAGCTGATGCTCTTGCTTTTTCTAAAGACTCTGAACCTATGTCAGAGGAAACTAAACAATTATTAATTGTCTCATTAGAAAACTCTCTTAGATTAGGAAAACAAATGGCTAAAAAGAAATTCACACCAAAAAAATACAGAAACGAAGAGTGATTGGAGTGGATCTAGTTGGTTTCAAAACAACAAATCAATTTAAAAATAGACGAACTACTTAGACGATATAACACCAGAGATCCTTTCCTTATCGCTGAAGCAAAAGGTATAGTCATTATCACAGAAGCCTTAGGGGATATTTACGGATACTACCACAAAGTGTCTCGTATCCCTTTTATACATATTAACGAACGACTTTCATATCAAAATCAAATCTTCACTTGTTTTCATGAATTAGGTCATGCTTTATTTCATCCAGATGAAAATACACCTAAATTATCCAAGGTGTCTCTTTGTTCTGAAATTCGTATAGAAGCTGAAGCAAACTATTTTGCAACGAGATTTCTTATCGATGGAAGTCATCATGATTACTACATACAAACAAAGCAAGAATTATTACAGCATTATGGAATCCCTAAACAAATGGATAGATTTATTTAAAATCTATTATATATTTTTATACAAGAACAGAACAAACATTCTCATTATATAGAATGGAGTGATTAAAATAGCTAGTTTTAGAAAACGTAATGATAAGTGGGAATATCGGATCAGGTATAAAGAAATGGGGAAATACAAAGAAACCTCCAAAGGTGGATTTAAAACAAAAAAAGAAGCTCAATTAGCTGCTGCTAAAATAGAAGAAAAATTAGTAAATGGGAGCAATATACAGGACGGTAAAATAACTTTTAATGAATACCTTTACGAATGGTTAAATGTCTTCAAAAAAGGAAATGTAGCTCCAAGAACTTACATGGTCTACGAAAAAAACATTAGACTTCACATCTTACCTGTGTTTGGAGAATTAAAGTTAAAAGATTTAACAAGAATTAAATATCAAAAATTTATAAATAACCTATTAGAAAAGTACAGTAAAAAAACGGTAGAAACAATTAATGTCACAATGCACCATGCGTTAGATACAGCTGTTAACGAACTTGGGATTTTAGAAAAAAACCCAACTACAAAAATTAAATTAAGAACAACTCGTGTTTCCTCAAAAAATGATGATATAAAATGCTACGATATAGATGAACTACACCAATTCTTAACTTACATCCTTAATGAGAAAGGAGGCTTTAAATACTTTTCTTTATTCATGTTTCTATCTCGCACAGGTCTCCGCATTGGTGAATGCTTAGCCCTTCAATGGGAAGATATTGATTTTGAAGAACAAAAATTATTCATCAACAAAACATTAATCACTACCAAGAGAAATGAAAAAATCTTATTCGGCCCACCTAAAAATAGAAGTAGTAAACGAACTATCTCTTTAGATTCTTCTACCATATCTCATTTAAGAAAAATGAAAATGGAGCAAAATAAAAACACTTTGAAGAACGGTAAATATTATAAAGAGTATAATTTTGTATTTACACATGAAGATAATTCTTGTATGCTACACCCAGCAACCCTAAAATTCTTACAGCAAGCTTGTAAGAAAGGAAATTTAAAGTACATTACCTTACACGGATTTAGACATACACATGCCGTTCACTTATTACAAAGTGGGGCAAACCTTAAATATGTTTCAGAACGTTTAGGGCATTCCTCTATAGACATGACTGCAAATGTGTATCTTCATATAACAAAATCTATAGAGGAAACTGCCGTAAACCAATATGACGAGTTTTTAAAATCTCGTGGGCAAATTGTGGGCAAGTAACTTTAACAATACGCTAAATTCACTTGTCACGATAGGTTTCAAACTTAGGTTTATAGAACGAACGATTATCAAGCGCAAAGACACGCTCTGTATATTCGCCTGGTTTTGTGCGTCCTAATGCGCGGTCCATCATGTTCATTTTTGCATCTAAGTTATCGATGTAATGCAGAATTTCTGCTTCTTTTACTAATGGTGGTTTTGGACTACCCCATTCTGCTTTTCCGTGGTGAGAAAGGACGATGTGTTGAAGAATTAATACTTCTTCTGCATCAATTTGCAGCTCGTCTGCTGCTTTACCAATTTCGTTTACCATAATAGAAATGTGGCCTAGTAAGTTTCCTTCTAACGTATACGTTGTAGAAATTGGGCCAGATAATTCAATTACTTTACCAAGGTCATGTAAAATAACACCTGCATATAGTAAGTCTTTATCTAACGATGGGTATAGATTTGAGATAGCTTTCGCTAAATCAAGCATTGATACGACGTGATAAGCTAGTCCAGATACGAACTCGTGATGGTTCTTTGTCGCTGCTGGATAGTCTAAAAATTCGTTTTGATGCTTATTTAATAAATGTCTTGTTAGACGTTGAATGTTCGGGTTTCTCATTTCAAATATGTATTGCGTAATTTTCTCAACCATATCTTCTTTTTTCACTGGTGCTTTTTCTACGAAGTCTGAGATATCTGTTACTTCATTTTCATTCGCAACACGAATTTGTTTCACACGTAATTGAATACGTCCTTTGTAGTTTAAAATATCTCCAGCTACTTTCACGATTGTTTCCGCTACATATTGTTTCTCAACTTCTGGTGATACGTCCCATAGCTTCGCTTCAATATCTCCACTTGGATCTTGTAAGATTACTGTTAAAAATGGCTTTCCATTGCTTGCGATACCTTTTGTCGCTGTTTTAATTAACAAGAAAATATCGACTTGTTCACCAACTTCATATTCTGCAATTTTCTTTTTCATTCGAATTCCTCCACCAAATCAGTTACTTTTAGTATAGCACACTACAACTCATTTTCTTTACGCATATGTGTTAATTTTATAATCTGTTTTTCTGTAAAATACGCGAGTAAATGCGCATGACATGTAAAGAATATGACTTGTCTATCCTTTGCAATTTCCTTTATAAGTTCAATCGTTCGATTCGTCCTTACCGCATCAAAATGCACGAAACTATCATCAATAATAAATGGATAATCATGTTCGAATGTTTTCGCGAGTGCAAATCTCAGCGATAAATATAACTGCTCCGCTGTCGCTTGGCTTAGTTCATGACTGTAAAAACGCATACCATCGTTACGTTCAACGATAAACGGTTCTGCCTCTGACGGTGAAAAGATTTTACTATATCGTCCGCCTGTTAAATAGACGAAATACTCTTCTGATTTTTGTAAAATACGAGGAAGATGTACTTCGTGATAATATTGCTTCGTTTTCGTTAACACCGTTTTTGCGGCCGCATAAGCAGCCCACTTCTTCACTTGTTCACGCACTTGCGCTTTTTTCATTTCCCATTCATGCATTAAATCACCGTATGTACTACCTTCTTCTAAATTCGCAATTTCCATACGATGTTTCGCAATACGCTCTGTCAGTTCTTTCTCTTCCGTAAGACAGTTTTGCACGACTGTCATTTCTCTCTTTAATTTCTCTTCATAACCGTCAGCTTCATAATGTTCAGCTAATGATAAGTTCGTTAAACGCTGTTCCAACAGATCAATTTGCGGTAATAAACGCCCCACTTGTTTCTCAGCATCTTCACGTTTTTCCGCTAGTTTACCTACTTCTAAAAACATCTCTTCATCTGTAGCCTCTGCAATATGCCATAAACCATCTCGTTCTACTAACAGATGTTTCAATCGTTCTTGCATAAACTCATATTCTTCTTGCCATTCCGCCAGTTTTTCTTTTAACTGCTTACAAGTTTGGCGCTTCTCTTTCTCATTTTGCATACGGCTTTGTGCCTCGTGTAGCTTACTATACTCCGCACTACCGATAACAGTTTCTAGTTTATGTTCAAATTGCGAAATCATTTCAAATAATGAAGATTTGCGCTCACTTTTCTTCTCTAAATCACGATATAATTGCTGCATTTTTTCAATACGCTCAAACGCCGGCAATATGTGTGCATACGTATAAAATTCAGGAAACATATAGCGCGTTTTATATGCATCGACTTGTTCTCCCGCCTGGAACGTTTCTCTCTCCCATTCCTCATACGATGAAACGACTTTATCATACGCTCGTTCCATTTGCTGTAACTTATATGACTCACGCTCAAATAGTTTACGTATCTCTTCATCTTTTTCTAACTCATAGCGCACAGACATCGCTTCTTCACTTTGTCTTCCGCCAGCACTTTGCTGAAGTGTAAGGAGCTCTTCTTGTAATCCACTTGATGGATCTTTATATAAAACAAGGGCGAGAACAATCCCTACAAAAACAATGACACTAATAAATAAGAGCGCTCGGTTATCTATAAATAAGCTTGTGAATAAAACGCCTGTGTTAATAAGAAGTAATAGAAGACAAACTCTTTGCCACTGCTTTTTCTTTTGCTTAGCTGTTCCTGCTTTTTCCTCATACTTGCGCTTCATTCTCTCTGCGCCTATACCGATAAACGCCGCATCTTGGAACGATTTCTCTTTCTCAACTAACACATTTCTCTCTTCATCCACTAACATTTGTTTCTTAATTTGTCTTATATTTTCTTCTTGTTCTTCTAATTGCTCTTGCGCTACTTTAAAACGATCATCGAGCTGTGCTTTTTGCGTTTCTAATTCGCGCGCCTTTTGCACTGTTTGCGTAATTAACTCTTTCGTTGCCAAACTCATATCAAATGAAAGAACTGTTTCCTTTTCAAAAGTAGCACCAATTTGTTGTTCCAGTTCTGCGATTTCTTCTTTTATATTCGTAATACTTCCTGTCAGATCACGCATTTCTTGGCGTGCATTTTCGTAAGACATATGCTGCATTCGAAGTTCTTCTACATAACTTTCTTTTTGCAAAAACTCTTCATCTATTTGAATCGATTCCATTTCAGATTGCACATTCTCAATTTTTTTATGAAGTGAGTCCACTTGTAATTGAAGCGGCTCCATCTTCGCCTTAATTGCTTCATAACGCGCCATTCCGTTTACAGGAAACTGCCCGCTCTCGTTCTCTAACACTTTCTCATGCGCACGCTTTTCAATAACGAGTGGCTCAAGCGCTGCTAATATTTCATAATCTTGCTTTCGTTTTTCTGCACTCTCTTTTTCCCCGCGAACAGAAGCAAGCTTCTCTTCACTTTCTTTTAACTGCTCCACTTGCTTTTCATACGTGCCAATTTTCCCTTGCCACTCTTTCATCTTCTCTTCAAGTTTCTTCATCTCTTGCAATGACACGTTAATTTCTGGTTTACGACCACTCGGCTTAAAGCGCTGGTCCATTTCTTTTTCTAGCTTTTTATCTAACTGCAATAGCGCATCACTTCCGACTGCACTTGCCGAAAATAAATAATTGCCAATATCCGCTTCACCAAGCTGATGAATGTTTTGAAGGCCATGCATATCAAATGAAAAGACAGATTCAAATAAACTTTCATTCATCCCGCTTAATATATCGTGTAAAATTTCCTCGCCGCCCGTTTTCCCGTCTTCAAAATAAACGGTCACCTCGCCAGCTGCCATCTTTGGCAATCGTTCAATTTTCAAACGGCCGTACTTCTCTGTTTGCACAGTCATCGCACCGCCATACTTGCCGCCTTCTTTCGGCTCATAACGGCGCTGTCCTCTCGTCGGAAAACCGAATAAAATACTTTTCATAAATGAGCGAATTGTTGATTTCCCCGCTTCATTTTCACCATATAACACTGTCAGCATTGACAGATCCATTTCCACATTTTCTAATTTTCCGTACCCATAAATATGGAGTTTTTCAATTCTCATTTCTTATCCCTCTCTTGCTGGAATAATTGTTCTAAAATAATATTTTCTGCTTCCTTTTGAATCTCTTTCTTCTCTTCCTCTGTAAAAGATTCAATACTATTACGTGCTACAGGAGATGTCCAAATCGTGCGCAACACGCCGTCCATATTGGTGAAAGCTTCTAACTCCTTCAGCACACTACCGACGAAATGATTTTCTTCTTTCAAACGCTCGATTTCTGCAAAAGAGACTGTCTCATTTTTCCACTTCATCGTATATACGAAATCTTTTCGCTCTTCACCAGATGCTAAAATATGAAAAATCTCTTCTACGCGCTTTTCATCACGTAAATAAGGAGAAAGTGGCCCTTGTCCTGTAAATACGACAGTAAGTAGCGTCCCTTCCTCTTCTCTTCGGCATTCATTCATCGCACTCGATACGCTCGTCATCAGTTCAT
Organism: Bacillus sp. SRB3LM; assembly: GCF_015712745.1. NCBI lineage: Bacteria > Bacillati > Bacillota > Bacilli > Caryophanales > Bacillaceae > Bacillus > Bacillus sp. SRB3LM. The sequence goes on along the minus strand of NZ_VWVQ01000008.1, from coordinate 375,444 downwards.
CAACAGTTTCAAGTCCATCAATATTCACTTCTATCTCATCCCACACAACATCCGCCGTATGGAAAAATGAACATTGCGTTCCTTGTTTTGTAAGTTCAATAAGGTACGCACCCTTTTCCCCTGTCTCCTTACGATGACGACCTTGTATATTCCCCGGATAAATAATATACGGCTCTTCTGATAAAATTTCACGTTTATGTATATGGCCAAGAGCCCAATAATCAAACTGCTTTTCTTTCAGCTCACGAATTTGAAACGGCGCATAGCGATTATGCTCTGCATCTCCTTCCACACTTCCGTGAAGCATACCAATATGAAAAGGCGCATCACTCATTTTCGTATACTGCGCTGTCATATTATCCGTTACCGCTTGCTGCAAATAACTAAAACCGTAAATAGAAGCTAACAACTCACCATTTTTATAAAATGATTTCTCTTCTACATAAGGCTCCGTAAACACGTGAACATTTTCCGGAAACTCAATTGCTGCCCAGCTTCCCCCTAAATGATCGTGGTTACCGTGAATAATAAAAACAGGGATATCGTACTGCGAAAGTCTCTTCATTTGCTCGCGCACAAACACTTGCGCTCTCAAACTTCTCGTCTCCGCATCATACAAATCCCCGGCTAGCAATAAGAAATCAACGCGCTCTTGAATCGCTTTATCAACAATACGCTCGAACGATTCAAACGTACTCTGCTTCATTCTCTCCCAAACAGACTGCGGTACATTCATCTCCATCCCTTTAAATGGACTATCCAAATGCAAATCAGCCGCATGTATAAACTTTACTTGTTTCACAAATAACGATCCTTTCTATGTTTCAAAAGTTTCACCTTATTGTAACACGCAATGTCATATATTTCTTTGCATATTCTAGTGATTTATGCCAAAATAGTTATAAGATTCTGATTTTATTATTGGAGGGAATTTTCATGGGAGTATACGTTCTAACAGTCTTTGAAAAAGATGGTTCTAAAGCATTAGACGAATCATTCGAGGCGGCAACTGAAAAAGAAGCGAAAGCAAAAGGTGAATCTATTTTAAAAGAAAAAGGATTGTATGAGAAAACACATCGCTGCACATCTTCTGCAGGTAAGCTCGTTTTATTCCAGCGCTAAAAAAAGAAGCGTCATCCGCTTCTTTTTCACTCTACTATATCTTCGTCACACCACGTAAACACCACATCTAGAATGCGATTACCGATACGTACGCGTTTATTCCATTTACCTGTTTGGATCTGATGTTGCAATTCTGCTTTCATCTTTTCCGTCCAGTCGTGAATCGTTTCACTACCGTCGTACGGATATACGCTCGGAAACTCTTTCTGCAATAGATGCAAGCTCTCTGCATCAAAATGAAAATGGAAGAAGTAGTTTGCTGTAAGCGATGGTTCTTGTAATCGTAAAAAATGATCATCAATTTGCTTTCTATTTCTATAGAAAGTAAAGATATTCACTTTACCACTCGTAATTTGGTCAATTTGAATTTCGTGCTTCTCTATAATCACGTCTTGTCCACCTCGTTGTATACTATCTTTAGTATATATGTCTTTTGCAACAAAGTTAACCATTTTCGTGCGAAATTCATTTCCTTCATTATAATTCCTGTACCTCCATATGCAATCAGGATAAATAAAAACAAAGTTGAAGGGGAGCGATCACATGTATTTCGGAAGCAAAGGTTGGTATGTAAAAGAACTTAAAAAATTAGGTATCCGTACTTATGAAGGTAAAAAACTAGAATCTTATCGTACGCATGTGTTATCTAGTTTACTTGAGAGAATGAAGAAGGCTTCGGCTTAATTGATGTAGGAAGCAACTACGGTTGCTTCCTTTTTATATAGTGGAAAAAAAGAAATAATTCTATCTTAACGTTCTATCTTTACCGTTATACTCTCTTGATAAAAACCACCCATTATTAACTGAATCTCTATTACCAAATCTCTTTCTAGATAATCATTCGTACATACTTTAAATTTCCCATACTTATTAACCCGTCCGCTTCCAACATACATATCACCACTTGTTATGACAATTGTTGAATGAGGTTCTGCACGACCCAACACAAAATTATGACCATATTCCACAGAAGCTATCGTTATTTTTTGATGCATATTATTAATTGAACCTATACATTTCTTTTTACGCAAATTAGCATTACTTTCTTCAGCCCTCGAAAACGCTAGATTCCTGTTAATCTTTTCTGAAGACGAAGCAACATTCCCCAGCCAAATAAACCTATCAAATGTAGTAATAAGTAGAAACATCTACGCTAACTCCCCCATTCTTCCTTTCCCACATTAAAAACGTCTGTGTAATGCAATTAGAGCGTTCTTAAATCTCTCATACTTTCTAAAGCATAACATGAGAAAATAATAAAAAAATCGTACAAAAGGGCAAGCCTATAATGTACGATTGGGCATATATAACGTTTTAAAAATGAATTAACTTCCTTTCAATAGATACAGCTACTGCTTCTGACCTTGAATTAACACCTAATTTATTATATATATTTGTTAAATACGCTTTTACTGTTCGTTCAGCTATTCCCATATCGAATGCAATTTCTTTATTCTTATTTCCACGCGCAATAGCTTTCAACACAAACAATTCTTTTTCTGTTAAATTATTTTCTTCAACCTTATCATCATATACTTCTTTCCTTTTATAATTCACTATCTTTTCCATAATATTAGGTTGTAGTAAAATCTCACCTCGAATAGCCGCTTCCAATGTTCGAAACAAATTCTCACGATCCGTATCTTTTAGCAAATATCCTTTTGCTCCTAGCTCAATTCCCTTTAACATTAATTCATCTTCGTTATAAGTTGTTAATATAATAATCGGCGTATGATTTTGTTTTTTATTTAAAGCCTCAATTGTTTCTAAACCACTCATTTTAGGCATATTTAAATCCATTAAAATAACATCAGGTTTCTTTTTTTCTATGAAAGAAAGGGCTTCTTCTCCGTTTGCAGCCTCACCTATAATTTGAAATGAATCACTCGTTTCTATTATTAATTTCAGACCTTCCCTTACAACGAAATGATCATCCACAATTAATACGTTATACTTCATCGCTATCTCCTTCATTATTAATAGGTACTTGAATACACACTTTCGTACCCTTCATCTTTTCACTCAATATATGTATTTCTCCATTAATCAATCGAACTCGCTCATTTAAGCCAATTAAGCCGTAATGTCCAGGATTCTTACCGATATATCCAGTGTCAAAACCAATTCCATTATCTTCAACTTCAATAGTAAGTTTTTCAAGGTTATCACTATATTCAACTTTCAAATTTACATCTTTTGCCTGTGAATGTTTTGCGATATTCGTTAAACATTCACTAATTACATATAAACAATGTTCCTTTACTAATCTTGAAATATGCGGGGGACTTTGAATAGTAAATCTCACATGTATAGACGTAGCCTCAGAAAAACGTTGAACTTCTTCCTCTACAGCTTTATTAAATGAATTAGTAGTATGACGCAAATCATCAATAACCAGCCTTGCGTCATGTAAAGTTTGTCTCGCTCTTATCATAGTTTGTTTCATAATCTCTTGCGATCGCCCTGTATTCCCTTTTTGCATATGGGCTTCTATTGCTTCCAATTGCATAATTAAGCTCGCTACACCTTGCGCTAACGTATCATGTAAATCCCTTGCCATTCGTTGCCTTTCATTAGCTAATGTCAATTCTTCTACTCTCATATATGCAGACTCTAACTCTTGAATGTAGCTCTGTATACGATTACGTGCATCATATTGCTGCTTATTAATATAAGAAAAAGGAATAATAATTGCTAGTACTAAAAGGAACATAGAGATAAGAATAGCTACTTTATTCACACCATAATTCATACTAATCGCAGTACAAAATATGGCATACATGAGAGTGAAAACCGCCATTACTTTAAATATATTGTTATAAACATATAAACTTTGGGCAATTAAAATAGGGGTTAATCCAACAAAAATAGCTATTGAACCATTTGGTACAATAAATGCAGCAAGAAACACAATGAAGAGTTGTACAAAAAAGAAATACAACAATTGTCTATTCTTTAATGAACTTGCATACCAATGAAAGATAGTATGAATAACAATAATTATTGTGAAGAAGAAACTATCCATTGAGAGAATATTATTACGAAATTCTAAAAGCATTGAAGCTATATATACGAGTGTAATCCATAAAACAATAAACCTTCTTGGAATAAATACCGCTTCCAATACATTTGTATCCACGTCTATATTTGAATTCATTTTTTTCATATTCGACCTCCACCATTATATTATACAAGATGCAGCTTACATTTTGATAAAGTGAAACTTTAATTAGTGGGGCTTTCTCCCATCCCCATTACAGAATACAAATATGAAATATTGCATATCGAAATGCATTGATATAATTGTAAGCGCTCACTATAATAAGCGTATAAAGATTTATTGTATCTTACCATTAAAAAAGGAGGCACTCATATGGAAATCGCAATGGCAGTTTTAAAATTTGTAGGTGGAGTAATTCCATTAGTTCAAGAACTTTTAAAAGCATTCATGTAAGGTTATCATTCAGCAATTATCTATAATAATTATCATACAAATGATCTGTATATCAAAAGCAAATTGATATACAGATCATTTGTGTGAGAAAACTTTATACGAGAACTATGTAACCTAGTAGAACAATAATAATGCATCTATCTCAAGTTAGAAAAAGACGCTCACAAGAGCGTCTTTTTCTTATATTACTACGTATTCAGAAGAAACCGATTTTATCAAATAGATAAACGAAGAATTTCTGTTCCCTTTTATTTTTTGATAACCAAATAATCACTCCAACCAAAAATGCTATAATTAATCCTATCAAACCAAGGGGGAACATTTATCGTGCACGGAAAACACATTCAATTTCACAAGTTTGGCAACCCAAAAGATGTATTACAAGTTGAATATAAAAATCTAGAACCACTAAAAGAGAATGAAGTTTTGGTCCGTATGTTAGTTAGACCGATTAATCCATCTGACTTAATTCCAATAACCGGAGCGTACGCTCATAGAATTCCTTTACCTAACATACCTGGTTATGAAGGTGTTGGTATTGTAGAAGATGTAGGTGCGGGCGTTACGAGAGACCTTATCGGTAAACGTGTTTTACCGTTACGCGGAGAAGGTACTTGGCAGGACTATGTGAAGACGTCAGCTGATTTTGTAGTCCCTATCCCTGATTCCATCGATGATTTTACAGCGGCGCAAATGTATATTAACCCTCTTACGGCGTGGGTTACTTGTACAGAAACGTTAAACTTACAGAGTAATGACGTTTTATTAGTGAATGCTTGTGGATCCGCTATTGGACATCTATTTGCGCAGTTATCACAAATTTTAAACTTCCGATTAATTGCTGTTACAAGAAATAATAAGCATACAGAAGAATTACTGCGCCTTGGTGCTGCATATGTAATTGATACTTCCACTGCCCCGCTTTATGAAACTGTTATGGAATTAACAAACGGGCTCGGTGCGGATGCTGCAATTGATTCTATCGGGGGATCGGCTGGAAATGAATTAGCTTTCTCCTTACGTCCAAACGGGCACTTTTTAACGATCGGTCTTCTATCAGGAATACAAGTAAACTGGGCAGAAATTGTCACGAAAGCCAAAGTACACGCGAACATATTTCATTTACGACATTGGAATAAAGAAGTGTCACCATATAAATGGCAAGAAACGTTTCGTCACTTAATTCGCTTAGTAGAAAATAAGCAATTGTGTTTTATGACGGTACATTCTACGTATGACTTAGCAGATGTGAAAGCAGCAGTTGATGTTGTGCAGTCCGCTGAGAAAACGAAAGGGTAACTAACTGTTACGATTTATTTAACCAATTATAACGAAAGTTAATTAAATATATCAGTAAGCCCTGCTAGTCAAGTGATTGGCTAGTAGTGAGGGTTAACTGCGGGCAATCCCTAAAGCTGATTGAACTACAACGTGGCTAGAAATAGCGAGCGTGAATGTCGCGAAAGCAGAAAAAATCAATCAGATCGTGCAAGGTTAAATCCTAAACACTAGAACAATGGGTCTTCCGCCTCGAATCATCTAAGTCAAAATGGATAAGATGAACGTTCAACGACTATCTCGTATAACTGACGAGAGTACATCACAAGCCTATGGTGGTGGAAAAATCCTCTATCTCTAAGTAGATAAACATATAGTCTGCGCTCATGTGAAAACATGAGAAGTTCATAAGAGAACTGGCTAAGGAATTGCGCCCTTAGTTGAACGAGATACATTTAATTAAATCTATCAAACCTCATTGAATATATCGAACATATGTTCTATGTTAGATTCAATGAGGTAAGAATAATAATGAAATTTTCACGAGTTAGTCAAGTATCGGAATTAACAGGTTTGCATCCGAGTGGTCTCAGGAGAATGCTGGTGGAACACGCTACGATTCAGAAGAACAAATCTTTCATTAAAGGAGTTACATTCTGATGATATTGGCGAAGAAAGTTAGACTGATTCCAACGCCTGAACAAGAAAAAGTGCTTAGAAACCATGCTGGTGCTGCAAGATTTGCTTATAACTATTGTAAAAGAATGAGTGATAGATATTATAAGCTATTTGGAAAATCTGTTTCACAGTTAGCTTTACAGAAACGATTTACAAAGATCAAGAAGCGAAAGAAATATGAGTGGTTAAAAGACATTAATGCACAAGTTCCTAAACAGGCTTCAAGAGATTTTGATGCGGCGAGAAAAAATTCGTTCAAAAAGTACAAAAATGGTTCTCACACTTCTTATAAATCCAAAAAAGATGTAATCCAAGGATTTTATGCTAATTATGAAAGACTGATTATAGGAAAGAAAGTAGTTCACATTCAGTCTATTGGAGAAGTGAAAACAAGCCAACAACTACCAAGAAATAAAAAACCATCCAATCCAAGAGTTACCTTTGATGGTCGTCACTGGTGGATTAGTGTAGGGTTCCAAGAAGACTTTGAATTACAAGAACTAACGAATGAGTCGATTGGTGTAGATGTTGGTTTAAAAGAGCTTTTTGTAGCTTCTAATGGTATGAAAGAACGAAATATAAACAAAGATGCCAAGGTTAAAAAACTTTTGAAAAGGAAAAAGTCAGCACAAAGAGATATGTCTAGGAGATTTAAAAAAGGTGCAAAAATTCAATCTGCCGGATATGAAAAAGCGAAAGCTGAGCACCTGCGGTTATCTAGGAAAATTACGAATATCCGAACTAACCATATCCATCAAGCAACAGCTAAATTGGTGAAAACCAAACCAATCAGGATTGTTGTGGAAGACTTATCTATTTCAAACCTGTTAAAAAACAAAAAACTATCGAAAGCATTTTCATTTCAAAAATTAAACTTCTTCTTTCAATGTTTGTCATACAAGTGCGAGAAGTACGGCATTGCGTATGTAAAAGCTGATAAATGGTTCGCTTCAAGCAAGATTTGTTCATGTTGCGGCGTAAAATACGACCATTCAGTTCAACCAGAAGGACAGTGGAGTTTAAAAATACGTGAGTGGTGTTGTGTTTCATGTAATAGCCATCACGATAGGGATGTAAATGCTACGATAAATTTATCAAGATGGGTAAAATAAATGCTTGATAATAGGAGGTAACGATACTGCCTCGTGTGGAGTGTTATACCCCTCGTCCCTTTGGGGCTGCGAGAACACTTTGAAGCACTAACTTGTGTAAATTTGATTGAATTGTATAGATTTAGTTAAGTTTATCGTATCGGAAAGTGTTTTTGACGAGTTATTAAATGCAAAAGAAGAAGTCTTTTGCATTTACCTTTTAAATAGACTAGATAGTACGTTTAGCAGTCTATAATTGTAATTTTTTGGTACAATTATATTGAAAGGTGAAAGGAGCTTCTAACATGTGGCTAATTTCGGCAATTTGGCCTATTATACTAGTCGGGGGGATTGTAGTATTTGTAATAAAAAGATTGGAACATAAATATAAGCACGGCAATTTGGGTAAGAAAAAATCAAATGAGGCTCAAATTTTATTAGACAGTTTAATACCAATGGCAATGCTTTTAGGGTGTTTGATCGGTATTATTGTCGGCATATTTTCTCCTGATTCTTTACTACTTTCAATTAGTTTAGGATCCGGAATAGGCTATTTATTTGGATTTTTCGCCTATGAATTTTATAGCAAGACAGCAAAAAATTTTTGTTAAGCCACAAGGAATAAGCGGGACAGTACATAGTGATCATATAAAATATGTAACTGTCCTTTATTTTTGCATCAATGTTATCAATTTTTCTTCCACATCCTATACACCTTTTTTATTGATGTTTCTCTCCTCTTTCTTTCGCATATCCGCTTTTTTGTTCTTCTCGGCTCTATAACCAAAGTAAAGTAGCGCACATGTAGTAATAGAACCTACAATGTATCCTAAAAAGCCTCCTAACCAAAACATAAAAATCGCCCCCAATCCATTATAAATTTTATGTAGTAGACATCTGTAAACCGCTCTCGGTACCTCGGTTTTTTATTACAGATTGGAAAATCCCCTTAACCATTCCATCCATGAACATTCTGTCTTCTCTATTTTGATTATTATCTATAAAGTTATTTATACCACTAATTCTTCCATTATCTCAAATAACAACTTTATTATAAAGTTTGCACTCACATTACATATATGTAGCATCACTGTTTCTTTTTTCATCTCGCCCTTACAACTGGAGTTTACTTCTATAACTTAAAAACAAAAAACCCCCTCAAAGCATAAACTTCAAGGGGTGAGCCTGTTTTTTATTTACTTATATACGTACAGCTGTACCACTTACAGCAACCATTAACATTCCATCACGAACAACTTCGTAATCTACGTCAACACCAACGATAGCGTTCGCACCTTTTTGTTTTGCAAGTTCTTTCATTTCATCCATTGCGATATCACGAGCTTCTTTTAGCTTGCTTTCATACGAACCAGCACGACCACCGACAACATCACGAACAGAAGCGAATAAATCGCGGACAATATTTGCACCCATAATAGCTTCACCATTTACAATATCGATATACTCAATAATTTCTTTACCTTGAATTCCAGACGTTGTTGTTACAATCATGACTGACACTCTCCTATAAATTATAATTTTTGATTAGCTTTCTTATATCTTTATTATGACATGGAAAAAGTAACTAATCTATTGAATTACCTTACAGGAGTGTGACAATTTTGTAATAATAAAACGCGCTTTATGTTTCATTTTAATAAAGCGCTTTAATATTGGGATACATAAACGATTCTCTATTTTCTTTCCAATCCTTTTCTACTTCTTTAAAAGTTGGTCGCCCTAATTCTTTATTATTTTCATGTTTACTAAACCATTTTTTCACATACTGATCTCCATTTTTATTTTGAACTGTACAAAGGAAACTATTACTACTATCCTTTAATATTTTTACAATCACGAATAGACACCTCTTCCCTGCTCAATATCATAATAGGACTTGATCTTTTACTATAAGCCCTTCCTCTCTTATAGTCATACGACTCCTCGGTCGCGCCAAAGTTGTAAGATCAAAAATAATATTTACTTTGTTTACATTTTATTTAAAGAAATCAGAGTTATAAGCATTATGCTTATCAAATATTTTATAGATTTCTAACTTATCATCTAATTTTGCATCTACTAAAATTAATATATTGCCATCGTAAATGTATTCTTCATACTTTTTAGCATGTTCTTCTGGAATTCCTAATCCTATAAATGCTCCTATTAAACTTCCAGCTCCTCCGCCAATACCGGCTCCTCCAATAGCTGCTGCGATTGGTCCTGCTGCTACGATTGGACCCATTCCAGAAACGGCAAGTATACCAAGACCTGTTAATAAACCACCGAGTCCGCCTGCTACTCCTCCAGCTACGAGCCCTGTCGCTGAAAAGATATCTGCTTTATGTGCAGTTTCGCTATTCACTTTTTCACCCGATTTTTCTTCCAGATGTTCAATTTCCTTTTGATCCTTTGCAATAGCTGAAATGTTATTTGCTGAGTATCCTTTATCATTTAATTCATTAATAACGAGTGCCGCATCATCAATTGTTCTAAAAACACCTACTATTTTTCTATCTACATTCATAACTATTAACCTCCTAAAATTTTATATAATGTATCTTTATTTTTCTTCATTTCTGTATACACTAATCTTCTTATTAACATAACCATTTACGAAAAAAGCGAATAGTAAAAGCACTACAAGTGAACTACTTAACAAGTAAATTAAATCAAATGTAATATTAATCATCATTTCATTCATGTATACCAGGCTCCTTTTTATTTAAAGTAAAAGTATATTTTGATAGACTAATCTACTAAACATAGACATCTTACAATTCATCTTCAGTTAATCTCTTTGTAGTATATGTATACCCTTCCTAACCTTTTCTAAACGTAAAAAAACTATAATTATATTTTTCTTATTTATATGTTTAACATTTTTTAAAACGGGTATGTTTATATTGTTATGCTTACTATATGGAAAGGAATATTACGATGAATGTCATTCAATCTACTACTATTTCTTATAATGAAACACCTACAATAACGCAGATTCATCATTTTTATGCTTTAATGACAACATTTCAAACGAATGTATTTATAGGTAAACATGGAGCACTTACTTCTATTAAAAACTTAAGCACATTAGTATCCTTTTTCCTTACTGTCAAAAAGAAAGAACTTGTATTATTTATCTTTGAAGGAATAGATGCAAAAAAAGCTTTAAGAACACTTTTTCCTGCTTAAAAGTTTTATGATCCCCCTATTCCCTCGATTGTTACTTTTCATATATAGTTTTATATTTCAACATGATTTCCTCTATGAAAAACGAACCCCCTAATACAATAGGGGGATTTCTAGTTTGGCCTTACGAAAACTGATATAATATATATTACGTTTTCATTCTTTACGATTGAAAACTTTTAATAATCTTGAAGGTAGGAATTTTTGATGAAATCGAAAGCAAAATTTAGTATTCGTTACAAAATTATGGCTGGTTATTTAGTTATCATTTTGTTCTTACTTATTTCTTTCATTATGCTAAACAATGAGATTTCCAGTTTACAAAAATCTCGTAATTTTATTATTGAGCACGATTTTAAAGTTCTTAATTTAACGAATCAAGTGGAGAAAGATTTACTCACAATTGAAAATAAAACGAAAGGATTTATCACTTCTAATGATGTAAATTACGTTCAATCCCTTAATGCTGCGGAAAAGGATTACGAAAAACATTATCAAGATCTTTTCTCATTATTAGAGGATAACCCATCTCAGCAAGAAAAATTAAAACAGATTAACGAAAACATTACTAGTTGGATTAATAAAGAGATTCACCCACTCATTACAAATAATAATAGTAATAATGTACAAACAATCGACACGACTCAAATTCAGTCCTTACAGTCACAGGTAACTAACTTCCGTAGCACTGAGGAGCAATTAACGAAAAAAAGAGCAGCACAATTAGATACTGAAAATAATAAATTAGAGATTTGGTTATACAGTTTATTGTTCTTACTTTCTTGTATTTCTATTATCATTTCACTCTATATTTCGAATTCCATTACAAAAACGATTAAAAATGTAATTCAAGCTATTAAATCCATTTCTTCTAAAGAAAAAATTACGGAAAGAATTCATGTAAACACACGTGATGAAATAAAAGATCTAGCTCACACAACGAACCACTTACTAGACGAAATATCGAAAAGAGAGTGGTTGCAAACCGAGCTTGCAGAATTAATTTTAATGTATCAAGGTGTATCTTCTATTGAGATGTTAGGTAACAAAATTCTTAGTGGGGTTATACAAAAAACGCAAACTTCTTGCGGTGCATTTTATGTTCGTGAAGAAATTGAAGACACTGTCTACTATGTGAAGAAAGCTTCTTTCGCTGGTCAAGGTCCTGATGTTGGAAAACAGTCTATTAAAATGGGTGAAGGTTTCATTGGACAGTCTGCTTTAGAAAAGAAAAGTTTTATTCTCAGGGATATACCTGAAGAATTCCGTTACGTTACTACTGGATTATTAGAAATACGCCCTAAAAACCTACTAGTCATCCCTATCTTATTTGAGGATGAAGTAATTGCAGTAATGGAGTTAGTAAGTGTAACTGAGATTTCAGACTTGCATCAAGATTTAATTCAACAAACTGTTGATAATTTAGGTTTGACAATCCATAGTATTATGGGACGTATGCGAATTCAAACTCTTTTACATGAATCACAAGCAATGACAGAAGAGCTGCAAGTTCAATCAGAAGAATTACAAACGCAAGCTGAAGAACTACAAATGCAAGCCGAAGAATTACGAACAACGAATGAACAACTAGAGTCTAGAACGGAAGAGGCGGAGCAAAAGACAGCTGACTTACAAATTACTAAATCAGAATTAGAAGAAAAAGCAAGTGAGTTATTACGTAGCTCAAAATACAAATCTGAATTTCTAGCAAATATGTCACATGAATTACGCACACCGTTAAATAGTATTTTACTATTATCTGAAATGTTAAAAGAAAATCATGATAATCATTTATCCGACGATGAAATTGAATTAGCAACCGTCATTCATTCATCAGGGAAAGATTTACTTACTTTAATTAATGACATACTAGATTTATCGAAAGTAGAAGCTGGGAAACTAGATGTAATTTTTGAAGCAACAAATATAAATGACATGGCAGCAAGTATGCATCAAAACTTTTTACATATAGCTGCACAAAAAAATGTCGAATTTACGATTGAAGATAGTGATACAATTCCTGATTTATTTTATACAGATGCAAAACGGATTGAACAAATTATTAAAAACTTATTATCCAATGCATTTAAATTCACGGAAACAGGATCCGTTTCTTTACATTTCGATTCAATAAAAACAACTAATTTAAGTCCTGATATGCAATCTATCAGTAATGATTGGATGAAAATTTCGGTAAAAGATACTGGTATTGGTATCGCTAAAGAACAGCATCAACTTATTTTTGAAGCCTTTCAACAGGCAGATGGCGCAACGATTCGGAAATATGGTGGTACAGGCTTAGGATTATCTATTTGTAAAGAATTTGCTAGATTGTTAGGTGGTTGGATTACGTTAGAGAGTCATGTAGGAGAAGGCAGTACTTTCACTGTATATATTCCTAACCTTCCAAATGGATTACATGATATACAGTTATCCAATTTAGAAGTTGCAGCAACGATAGAAGATGTTATTCCTGCTGAAGTTGCGGAAGAGACTATCGTGACTCCAGAAACAAATAACGTCTTCCAAGAGAAAACTATTTTAATTGTCGATGATGATCACCGAAATATATTTGCATTACAAAATGCATTAAAAAAACAACATGCCAACATTATTACTGCACAAAATGGTATAGAGTGTTTAGACATACTAAAAAACAATACAAATATTGACCTTATTTTAATGGATATTATGATGCCGAATATGGACGGTTATGAAACGATGGAACATATCCGAATGAACTTAGGGTTACATGAAATACCTATTATCGCATTAACTGCGAAAGCAATGCCAAATGATAAAGAGAAATGTTTATCTGCTGGTGCTTCAGATTATATAAGTAAACCATTAAATTTACATCAACTTTATTCGGTAATGAGTGTATGGTTAATAAAATAAGTGAGGTTTAGTTTAAGTGGAAAATAAGTATTATAATTTTGATCCATCTGTAGATATGGATAAGCGTACGAACTTAGAAATTGAATTACTATTAGAAGCGGTATTTAAACTATCTGGCTTCGATTTCCGCCAATATGCTCGTACATCTATTTATAGAAGAATTTGTAATCGAATGCAGATCTCTAATATCCCAACCATTTCAAAGTTAATTGAAAAAGTAATTCATGAGGAAGGGTTTTTAGAACAGTTATTAAATGATTTCTCCATTAATGTAACTGAAATGTTCCGTAACCCTAACTTTTTTAAAGCGCTAAGAGAGCATGTCATTCCTGAATTAAAAAAGTATCCTGAAATTAGAATTTGGCACGCTGGATGCGCAACTGGTGAAGAAGTATTATCCATGTCCATCTTACTTCACGAAGAAGGATTAAGTGAAAAAGCTGTTATTTATGCAACAGATATGAATACAAATGTGTTAGAAAAAGCAAAACAAGCTATCCTTCCGTTAAATAAAATGCAAACTTATACGAAAAATTATTTACAAGCTGGCGGTACACAAGCATTTTCTAACTATTATTCAACAGATAATCGCTTTGCTTATTTTAATCCGTCACTTTTACAAAACATTATTTTTGCGCAGCATAATTTAGTAACTGATCAATCTTTTAACGAATTTCATATTATACTTTGCCGTAACGTTTTAATTTACTTTACGAGTAAACTTCAAAACCAAGTACAACAACTATTTTATGAAAGCTTAGGTCACAATGGATTCCTATGTTTAGGAAATAAAGAAACTCTACGTTTTTCCGATATAATGCCGCATTATATCCAATTTAATCCGAACGAACAAATCTATCAAAAAATACAATAAAAGCGTATGAAATCCTCTGTTTGGATTTCATACGCTTTTTATTTCGCATTCGTTTGTATCATAATTAGACACATATCATCTGATTGCGCTTTCTTTTGTTCTTCCTTGTAAAACCCTTCTATCTCTTCTTCTAAATCTCCCCATTTTCTTTCTGTAAAAGTACGTAATTTCTCTTCAGCCTCAAATTCATCATTTGCAATTGCTTCAAGAACACCATCTGTAAACAATAATATTTGAGCGTTCTTCTCAAAAGGTATAACTGTCTTTTTAACTTTTATTTCATCAAAAAATCCTACCGCACAACTCCCGCGATCTAGTTCAACTACATTTGTTTCATCAACTAAAACATATCCAGAAGGATGCCCTGCATTTACATATTCAACTGTTCTATCTTCTGTATTAACAACTAAGTATATAGCCGTAAAATAATAGGGAATATTATCATTTTCATTATGTAAAAGAGTCATATATTTATTTAATTCTTTAATAACGAGTTCTGGATCAATTAAACATTTAATTGTTTCACGTAATACAGACGAAATAAACATACAAACTAATGAAGCAGATACACCATGTCCCATCACATCTAATAATATAATACCGTAGCGATTTTCATCGATTTTATACCAATAATACATATCTCCAGCTAGTTTAAATGAAGGTAAGTAACTTGCTTCAATTTTTATATGATCTTCTCTTAATGGGCTACTTAATAAGTTTCTTTGTACTTGCGTAGCTAAATCTAATTCATTCCGAAGATTTTCTTCTTGTTCTTTATGCCAATTTAATTCCGATTTCAAGCGTAACGCTACACGCATACGTGCTAATAGTTCAACTTTATTTATAGGTTTGGTAATATAATCCATTGCCCCCATATCAAGCGCTTCGGCCAATTTATTTGCATCCTCTAAAGCTGTAACAAAAATAATAGGAATATCTTTAAACTTCTCCTCTTTTTGTAATCGCCTACAAACTTCAAGTCCATCAATTTCAGGCATCATAATATCTAATAGTATTAAATCAATTTCATTATGCCTGGAAGAATCTTTTCCAAACTGTATGTATTCGAAGAGCTCTTGTGCAGAATTGAACGATACAAGATCATGATATCCGGCTTGTTTTAAAATCTTCTCAATTACAAATATGTTAACCGGATTATCATCAACAATTAAAATGGACACAAGTTATTTCCCCTTTTCTTATTTAAAATGTAAATCTATTATCATTTTCTATTTTTCTAGTATTACATACTCAGTTACAAAATGAAAATTTCCTACTCATATATATTTTTTATACAACAAAAGAACAAACCCCTAGAAATAGGAATTTGTTCTTTCACTCTATAAATTTCTACTTTTAATTTAACACCATTGCTTTATCATTTAAAAGACGATCTAATTCTTCCATATGATTTGTTTCATCTGCAATCATATCTTCTAGCTTTACAACTAATTCTGTCATATTTAATTTCGCTGCCTGTTCTTTTCTCGTTTCATAACGCTTAATTGTTTCATATTCTGATTGTCTAGCGGATTCTAACATTTCTCTAACATCTTCTACTTGTTTCACTGGTAAAGGGATCGTAGTAGGTGTACCACCTAACGTCTTAATTTTCTCCGCTAAATATAGGGCATGTCCTTGTTCATCACTAATTTCAGATTCAAAGAAAGGTTTTAACACTTGTCTATATATACCAGAAACTGTAGCTGCATTATGGTTATACATAATAATTGCT
The DNA here is from genome assembly GCF_015712745.1 of Bacillus sp. SRB3LM. NCBI lineage: Bacteria > Bacillati > Bacillota > Bacilli > Caryophanales > Bacillaceae > Bacillus > Bacillus sp. SRB3LM. The sequence continues at coordinate 359,125 of NZ_VWVQ01000008.1, read as the reverse complement.
GAGTATTCTCCTGCTAAATCTTCATTCAATCCTTCGATTAGTTCTTTCACATCGTGTGACATTTTTATATCTCCTCCTATACTTAATAACTACCCCTTTTCTCATGTTTTAAACATAATGATTTTAAATTTTTATGTATCTAAAAATGCTGCTTGCTTCAATTTACTTATCGCTTGTCTTTTAATACGAGAAACGTGCATTTGTGAAATACCTAACCGTTCCCCTGTATCTTTTTGATTTAAATTTTCTCCAAATATATAATGAATAACACTCTTTTCTGTCTCATTTAATACGTTAAAAATATCCTTTAAAACGAGACGCCTTTCTGTCTCTTCATATCCTTGCTCTACTTCACCTACAGATTCAATCCTCGCTACCGAACTGCCATCAGATGAATTTTCAACTACATCATCTAAGGAAGATACGCGATAATTATTTTTCGCATCCATAATTTCTAGCACTTCCTCTTCGGATAGTCCTAAATGATCTGCAATCTCTATAATCTTGGGTGAACGCTGCAAACGATCTGTTAGCTCCTCTATCGCAAGTTTAATCTTCCCGCCTAAATCTTTAATTCGCCTTGGAACGTGAATACCCCAAGTTTTATCACGTAAATATTTCTTTATTTCGCCTACTATTGTAGGTATTGCAAACGGCTCAAAAGCATTCCCTATCGAATAATCATACCTTCTTATTGCACCTAAGAGCCCTAACATTCCTACTTGTATAATATCTTCATGCATCGGCCCACCTTTTGAATAGCGATATGCAATGGAATATACGAGATTTTTATAGTGATTAACCAATCTTTCCTGTGCTTCATCACATTGGTTTTGTTGGAAGTCTGCAATTAGTTTAATAACGTCTTCTTTAGTAAGATTTGTAGGTTGAGATTGGATTTCCATCATTCTCCACCTGCTCTCTTTGTATATATTTTGTCATTAAAACTGTCATGCCCTCATCATGCATAATTTGTATATCATCCATTAACGTATTGATTAAATATAAACCTAAACCATTTTCTGGCAAATACTCTACTGGTTTATTAATATCATACGGACCAACTTTACTTTTTAAGCTATTAAAATCAAAGCTAACTCCATTATCCGCGGCCATAATTTCTAATCGATCTTCATATAGGCCAAAGACAATTGTAATTTCTCCAACGTCTTCTTTATATGCATGTTGTACAATGTTTGTACATGCTTCACTAATAGCAATTTTCATATCTTCTATATCGTCATAAGCAAAACCCATTCGATTCGCAACACCAGCCATTGTTAAACGAATAATAGCCACATATTCTGCTTTTGCAGGAATTTTCATTTCTATCTTTTCAAATCTCTCCATCATCCCTAGTCACCTTCTTTCTACTTTTTCAAAATCGGAATTCAAATTTAATATTTCTGTTAGCCCTGTAATATCAAATAATCTTTTTAGCCTTTTAGACACACCAGTAAACTCTAGCTTCCCATCATTTCTCTTAACTGCTTTTAATAAAGCTATAAAAACTCCTAAGCCTGTACTATCCATATAATCTACGTTATGAAAATCTACTACAATATGAACCTCTTTTTCACTTGCAATAGGCATGATCTTATTTTTCAAATCTGATGCTGTATATGCATCAATTTCACCATTAAGTTGTACCGTATAACCTACATCATTTTGCAAAATATTTATTTCCAAATTCATCATTTCCGCCCCCTTATCTCAAACTACTACTATTTAATTACCCTTAAAAATTAGTTTTAAACATATTTTTTCATTTTAATTATAAATAAATTTTCTACACCTTTCTCAGCTTAATACTAAAAAAATACTACCAAATGTTTAAACTTTATAAATTTGTGTATGTATAATGTATAAACATTATTTTTAGGGGGATCTATCTATGGAAGAGCACAACTTTAAAAAGGGAGATTTCGTTCAATTTTCTTATCGACACGATCATGCTACAAAATTAGTTGGTTCCATTATTAACATACTAACGAATACAATTGTAGTTGATATAGGTAATAACGAGGACTTATCTCATATAGAGCCACGGCAGGTCGTAAGAATAAGCAGTTGTAAAAAAGTAACGATGGCTTAATACATAATAGAAAGTGTAATTTTAATGAGTGGGGGGTTCTTCATCCTCCACTCATTTCTATGTAGATTACATTAAAAAAGCATCCAAATTAGTTTAATTGGATGCTTTTTTATGTATATTTATCAGTTTATTCACTTTATAGTTATATATAATAAACTCAAGATTACTATTCATTACCATACTTACGCTTTCCGTAGCATTCTAGAAAAGAATGTAACGATTAAAATAAAGACGATTGCACCTAATAACGCCGGAAGAATAAAGATGCCTCCCCATTCAGGACCCCAATGACCAAATAACGCACTACCTACCCAAGATCCGATTAATCCGGCAATCACGTTACCAACTATACCTAACGGAAAGTCTTTTCCTGTAATCATTCCAGCTAACGCACCAATAAGTCCACCTACAATACACGTAATAATAAGTCCCACAATTAAACCTCCTATATTCGTTTTATATTGGATTCATCAAGCTTTAGTATGTAACCAAAGCTTGATGAACATATATTATTCTTTATTATCCAATTCATCGCTTATCTTTTGTTTCACTTTTCCGACTTTTTCTTTTATCGTTCCCTTCGTTTTTTCCCACTTCCCTTCATTTTTCAACTCTCTATCTTCTGTAACTTCACCAATTCCTTCTTTTACTTGTCCTTTTTTCTTTTCAACTTTACCTGTAATTTGTTCTTTTAGTCCGTTCTCACTCATATTTACAATCTCCTTTTCGTAATAGATTTATAGATTTACAGGATACAAATTTAAATAGAATACATGCATCTTCTTTCTTGTAACCATTCACCGACTCTTTCTAAATCTTTAACGAATAACAAGATTTTTCCTTCATCCAGCTTTTCTTCATAAAAGTTAGCTTCTTCCTCATTAAGTCCTAACTCTTGCATCTTATTTCTTAACTGATCTCCCGTTTTATGAAAGACATTAATAATACTTGTCCCAAGTCCCTCCTCTTTTATTCCAATCGTGTTCACGTCTGCATTATCTGCGATTCTATCTGTCCTCTCTTTCTCATGTGTTAACACGTAAATATCTTTTTGGTCTATTCCTTTCTTCACTAGATCATTCGCCGCATTCATGACCTCTTTCTCCGTAATAAATTCATATACAAAAGGTTTACTATACTTCGTTTCCATCTTTAACTTCCTCCTTTAAAATGAATTATTTGTTATATTATATGTAGTACACCTATTTTCGAAATGTTAAACATAAAATATGAAAAAAGTTATGTGAATTTTAATTTTAATAGAAAATGAACAACATCATTTACCACTTTAAAACATCTTCTTCTTACAATAACCACCTAAAATAAAAGAAAATTGTTATAATTAAACTTAAGGAGGGATACTATGAAAAAAACCATATCTATATGCGCTCTAACCGCTCTATCTTTCACTTTAATAGGTTGTACAAGCACCTCGGCTACAGATAAAGCTTCACAAGTTAAGCAAGAACGCACTCAACATACCTTTCAATTAAACTCCGCAAATATTTCAGATATTGAAATACTAAAAACAACAAATCATACTACTTCCAAATCTCAAACAGATAACGAAGAAATGATAAAATCTATCGTTTCAGCAGTTCAAAATGGAACACCTAAAACAATCACTTTAGATCAAAAAAAGAGAGAATCTGCACATTCTACTATTACCGTTACATATAAAGATGACTCAAAAGAAGAATTTCTTGTGTGGGTTGATAATAAGGAACAAATTACAATCACTAAAGATGAGAAAAAAGATAAGGTAGAAGGTGTGATAATGAATATTAAAGATGCTAAAATGATGAAGGATTTCTTTTAATAATGTAAAAAGGATCTCCTTTAAGGGGATTCTTTCTCTCTTCATACAGCCTATCGAGTTCTGCTCCTGATCATCCAAAGCAGAAATATTAATGATATATTATGAAGACGTTTATTTACGCTTTAGTTATATACCTATTGTTCCTATTGCAGAAAAGTACAACAAGCTGGACAACCTAGATTTCAAACTGTAAGATTAGATGTTGGTGAAATCGGGCAGCAAAGCATATATAGAAAATAGGTGTTAATTTTGAAAATCAATAAAAAATTCGAACCATTAATTTTTAATATCTTTATGATTTTAGGTATATCTAGTATTATCTCTTTCGTCATGGTTTCAATGAATGTTGGATATACAGCTTTATTTCTCAAATCATGGATGAAAACATGGGGAATTGCTTTCGTACTTGCATTTTTAGCTTCTAAATTACTACCCTTTGTAGTGAAAAGGATAATGAAAATATTCACTTTTGTTGAGAATGATGCTTAAAAATAAAGTGATGTACTGCGTAGGTTCATTCCAATTAAAAGCGTTTATTATCACAAAAACTTAACTTAGTAAAATGTTTCAAATCGAAGGAAGACACCTTAAAGGTTGTCTTTTCTTTATAAGTAAAAAAAGCCCGCCTATTTCCGTAGGCAGACTTTATCTTTATTACACAATACGAAAGTATACTCTCTTTTTCACTGAATTTTCATGTAATTATACATATTCATGAAAATAGAAGAAGTAAAATATACATTGTGGGCATGTTCCATACCCATCAGGCTCAGATTTTAACATGTGCAAAAATAAAAATCCCCTAAATAGCTATATAGAGATGAAGTTGTTATTACAACATATTTTCCACTTTCAACTTAGTTATCATTAGAATGCTTTTCTACAAAATCAAGGATCCTAGCATTAACTGCGTTAGAGAACTCACCATTGATTGCGTGAGATGCATTTTCTCTTAGACCTTCTAAATTAGGTACCCACATTGGAGTAGATGCACCACGTCCAGGGAGTAAGAGTATTGGTTCCTTATGTTTGTTTTCCTCTTTAGTAAAATAATAAGCACAAATTGTGCCATATTTCTTTTCTATATCTTTCGTATCGTTAGGTTTTGGAAGAAGTGCCATTGATTCATCGTAGGCACTTTGAAAATCTTCCTTTCCTTTTTCAAATGTAAAGTGACCAATCTTATTATCATCCCTCTTCATTTACTTACTCTATTGCTTCAATTTGGGATCCTAATTGATGTATATCTTAAATCATTCGAATCTTACCTTTATATATAAAATAAGCTTCCCATTAAGCCTCCATGTGCTATGTTGTTTACAGTATTTTTATCTTTTGAAATACCTCGTATTAATGTTCCAGAATACTCATTATTAAAAATATAAGTTGCATAATTGATTTCAGTATCTAAATATGACACCTTATCATCTTCAACATACGGCATTAAAATTTTTGGGGATTCTACCCTTTCTTGAACAAGGTATTTTCTATTTGATTGAAAAATATTTGCTAGCTGTAATTCCCATGCATTTTGATTCATTCCTTTTCCTATAACAACACCATCTCCCCCATATCCTCTTAGGGGTTTAAGGACAAAGGTATCTTTTTTATTTATAAGCAAATTATGCAGTAAATAATCTTCACCTTCATAATTAACTAATTTATCTTTTTCAAGAAATCTAGACCAAGGAATACATCTATTTATAACTTGTTTTTCTTCCTCATTAAACATATATTGATATTCTAAATCGGATAAATAAGCAAAATTACCCTTATTGCTATATAAATCCGTATGAATACCATTGGTGATTATTAGATTATCTAAACGACATAATTCTAAAATTCTCTTAATCTCCCCTTTATCGCCTTTGATATCATCTAATAAAAAAAGTCGAAATAAAATATCAATTTTCTCGCCTTGAGTAAATAAGTTTCCTTCTCTAATTTCTATATTTTCTTGGTGACATATCACGGCTTTTAACCCTTCAGCTATAAATAATTGCTTCATTTCCTCATGAGCATATATATATTGCATCATGTCAGGGTACCAATCCATTATCCCAATTGTCACTTGTTTTTTATTTAATTTATTTTTATTTATTATATCTTTAAATACTTTTACTATTTCTTTGTTTGGATCTTTAAATTTCCAATTATCAGAATCAAAAAAACCCTCTTTTAATATCATGTTGTTCAAATTGCCAATTTCAGTACCACCAACACTACTTTCAACATTAAACTCTATAATTTTATAGCCACTGTTTTCTAAAATCATATCACTTCTTGCTAACATACCATCATTATTATGAAGTGTTGTTTCTATCAACTCTCTTTCTTCTGTTAGTAACGGTGGTAAAATCCTTTATAACAACGGTTCCAAATTCCCCAAAAATAACGGACAATGGTTTCAAAACGACAATGATGGAGTGGAGAAGCTATGGTCAAGATTGGGGAATTTTTTATGATCAGAGAATTGGGTTCTGGTGCAAAGAAAGGATATGTTCCCAAGAAAGAATGAGGATTCCTACTGGGATCATTCTTTACGCTGTTAATCCAAATAATTGATGAATAAATTCTTTTTGATTTTGAACAGACTGATTCCGTAAATCAACCTGTTCTTTTTTTATCATATGCATGGCTTCTACTCCTGCAAGAATACATGTCGCTGTGGCAAAAGATTTAAATCCTAACATAGAGCGTACACGTTTTTTAATGAACCGGTGGTCTTGCTCCACTACGTTATTTAGATATTTTATCTGTCGAATTTGAGTGCCTAACGGCACTTTTTTCTCTTTTTTTAATTTGGTGATGGCAACTGGATAAGCAGGATTTTTATCAATTGTGATGGTACGAGGTTTTGAGACATGAAAAGACTGCAAAGCTTTCTTAAAGAATCGCTTTGCAGCCTTATGATTTCTAGTTTTGCTGAGATAGAAGTCAATCGTATTTCCCTTAGAATCAACCGCACGGTATAAATACATCCATTGCCCTTTTATTTTTATATATGTTTCATCCACTCGCCATGAATCATTTGTTTGTTTCAGATGACGTCGAATACGTTTATCCAGTTCCGGTCCGTATTGATAAACCCAACGCATAATCGTTGTATGAGACAAAGATAACCCTCGTTCCTTCATCATTTCTACCAAATCACGAAAACTTAAGTTGTACCGCAGGTACCAACGTACTGTTAATAAAATAATATCTGGTTGATAATGTTTCCACTTAAATAAATTTTCTGGGCCCATACTGATCACACACCTTTTTGAAGTAGTAGTAGTACCAGTATAGCCAAATTTAAAAAACACATTTCAAACATTTTGTTTTTTTGCACCAGAACCATTTCTCTTATCATATGGTGTATAGAACCAAAATATATTTTGGTGTAAGTAAGAATGAAAACGTTAAAGAAAAGGAGGAGAATTTATGTCACAACCCAATATGCCGAATATTACCCCCAATATATCATTAACAAGAGATGATGTAGTCAATTTATTATTGGCTTCTATTGCCATGGAAGAAATGGGTTTATCCCATATTATTAACGCAGAAGGAGAAAAAATTCAATTTGCTTTAGGAACGTTACCAGGCCAAACAGGTCCGGCAGGTACCTTACAAGATATTTTAGCCGTAAATGAAAGTACGCAAAGCATGATGGAGACCCTTTTCAAAAAAGAAATGATGCTAGAATCTAAAATGAAAGCAGCTGCGAATATTCCAACATTACAAGGACCCACTGGTCCTACTGGTGCAGCCGGTGACGTTTTAAGTATAAATGGTGTTACAGCAGGACCGACCGGAAATGTTGTGTTAACAGCCAGTTAAGTAGGTGCTTTTCCTTATACAGCAGTTCCTTCCAATACAGATTTGAATACGTTGACAACACCAGGTGTCTATAGTTCCAATGGGGCAGCTGGTCCACCAATTAATGCCCATAATACCAATTCAATCTGGACTGTATATGTATCTGCGATTACGCCAGGAGTGGGAAGTCCTTCTATTCTACAATTATTTATTTCAAATCCATCTATTTATGTACGAAGTCAGACAAATGGCACATGGAATCCATGGCAACAAATTGGGGCTATGGGACCTACGGGAGACACAGGGCCTATTGGAGACACAGGCCCAACCGGAGATACGGGTCCTACGGGAGATACGGGTCCAACGGGAACTTTTATGAATTCCGCTGCATTTTTTGCCCTAAATTCAAATCAGACAGTAGCAGGTGGAAATGCCGCTATTAAGTTTGATGATCAATCTGTAAATATTGGATCAGATATCACATATAACCCAGCAACAGGTCTCATAACTGTAACTGCTGGAACTTATTTTATTGAGTACAATGCAAATATAAGAGGGAACGCTGGGACAACACAAATACCTCAGATAGGCCTGCGTGACGGTAACAATGTATTTGGACGTAATAGAATATCAGTCCATTCGCTTTCTACAACAGACGTTTTCTCAATATCTGGAGGAACTATAATTACAACTCCTGCAGCTGCACTTTCATTAGTAAATTCGGGTCCTCAGGTGGGTGGAACTTATGATTTAGTTGTAGTGCAGGGTGCCACTCCAGCGGCTACGTTACGTATAATGAAAATTAGATAGAGGTATGGCAACCAAAAGCAGAATACGTGACCACATGAAGCGATGATTTTTTGTATAAAACGTTGTATACACAGTCGTTATTAGAGCAATATGTCTGGTTGGTGGCAGATTAAGCATATCATATATGGATTCTACATCAGCAATTGGCTCTTTGTTATCAAGCCTTGGGTGAACAAGAACAAGAAATTGTATCAAAATGTAATGAGAAATCGGGCTTAACCGCTCCCAAATGATAGTTTGTATGAAAATTTAAATTGGTAGTGGGGAAACTTAGACAATTCGGCTCTGCCGTCTTTGATGGCAGGGTTGAATTTATTGGAAAGTATGATGTTCCACATTTTTTTGAATCCACAGTTAATGTTTTGAGAAATGATGTATTGGAATGATTCCGTAACTTATCATTTCTTTAGTCCCTATTATAAATTTCATCATCAAAATACAGCTTATCCATAAAATTATTCACGATACCATTGAAATAGGGAAATTTTTCTTTTTTATGCGGACCTCAGCTTTTATTTTCATCGCAAATTCGTTCGTAGCCTTTACACCAATATGTAATTCTTGTTCTTTATCAAAAGCGGTTTGCCCTGTTATATGATTCACTACACGTTTACAATGCTTCACTACTTTCCAAAATTCTTGAATGTTTTTCGCTTTTGAATAAAAAGCAGAGGCTAAAGAAACAAAACGCTCTGGTACCTAGTGAGCAACGAAATCAGCTTGTTCAATATTCTCTTGTGGAGTATTGCTATGCTTATTACTATTACGTTTGTTTATATCTTTTATATTTTGTTTTAATGGTAGGAAACTTTGTAGGAATTTTTGTATCTACCTTGTCGGACACTTCTTCCACAATTGGTTGAATGATAATAGCATTAGAAGTTTGAAGCATATCTTTTTTACGTTTCATTGCTACTTGAGGTGGTACAGTAAAACTGGAACACAGTATAGAGATAAATTATTCTATATAAGAGGTGTTTCAGATGAAAAAACAGTATGATGAAACGTTTAAAAAACAATGTGTTGAATTGGTAATCAAAGAAGGGCGTACAATTTCCAGTATTCAAAGAGAATTTGATCTAGGACATGGGACTCTTAATTCATGGATAAAAAAATATTCTTCTCCACTTTTAGATAGTAAGGGAACTGATATGGCAGAACTACGTTCTTTACGAAGAGAAATCCAGGCATTAAAAAAGGAAAATGAATTTTTAAAAAAGGCGGCAACCTTCTTTGCCAAAAACCAAAACTAACACGTTTTCAGTTTATCAAACAATATCACCACATATTTGGAGTGCGCTGGCTTTGCTATCGATTACAAGTGTCTGCGAGTGGTTTTTACGACTATTTTCATCGTAAAGCCACTGAAGGTCAGAAAAAACGTAAAAAGACAGCGGCTTATATTGTCATGCAATTTAAACGTTTAAAAGGTAGAATGGGATATCGAAAACTGTACCGTTATCTTATAAATAGAGATGTTATGGTGAGCTTATCTCAAGTAAGACAAGCTTTATGTCGAGCTGGATTAAAGTCAAAAGTTGTCACGTATTATAAAAAAAGAAAGCAAGACCATTATACATTCCCAAATGTACTAGAGCGCTCCTTTAAACCTGGTAAGAAAGACGTTCCAACAGTTGTATGTGATATTACAGAATTTCGTTTAGTAAATGGATTGAAAGTGTATTTTTGTGCTGCATTAGACATTAGCACCCGGCGGGTGCTTGGTTACTCTTTGGATACTCACCAAGATGCGCAATTAGTAAAGGACACAATTCAGCAAGTTAAAAATGTTTATGGAAGTCACAAAAAGATTTTATTTCATAGTGATCAAGGATCCCAGTTTGCCAGTTATACAGTTACTGATTTTTGTAAGCAACAAAAGATTCAACAAAGTATGTCCCGCAAGGGGAACTGTTGGGATAACGCTGTGATCGAATCATTTTTTAGCATCTTTAAACGTGAATGTTTGCATGGAGAAAAACTGATTTCTCTCGCTCAAGTAACTCAGTTAGTAGCTGAATTTATTTATATGTATTACCATTCCATTCGTCCGCACTCATCATTAAATGGAATAACTCCGTATCAGTATTCAAAATCAATTGCATAATCTATTTCATGTTCCAGTTTTTCTTGACCAGGTCAAAGAAACCGTAGAAGGTTTGGCATATAGATCATGCTCTGCCAGACTTACTGTCATGACGAAAGAGTTTGATTCAAAGAAGTGGATCGTATTGCGATTCAGTCTTCTGTTTACAACCTTTAGGAGGGATTTAAGATTAAAAGATTTCACCATCTTATCAGATAAAACAATCTATAAAAATCTGAAGTTTTTTCAATCATTAGGAGAGAAGTTGACAAAAACACAGCGTATTTTCCCTAGAGAAAAGAATGGATCTTTTCGCTGGAATAAACAGCGAGTAAAGGTAGCTAAAATGTATAAATACAAGGCGAGTGCTAGAAAAGATTAATTGGACAAAATCTTAACTAAAATTATCCAAAACCACGGTGTTATCGATATAGAGGATTTGCAAATATCAAATATATTACAAAAATATAAATTAGCAAAAGCGAGTTGTACGATATCATGGTCAAAGTTTCGAACTATGTTGGCGTATAAAGAAAAAATGGTAAGGAAAACATTTATTTCAAACCAATTATGTTCTTGTCAAAACACAGACGTACAAAATATAAACCTACATAAATGAGACTACCCTTCTTGTCTTCCAAATCATAATAGAACCCTTTTACTTAGGAATCTCTCTGTTCTAACCGGAGTGAAACCGAAGGTAGTTCAGATATTGAATTATATTTTTAAAATTTCCAATTTATAAAGGTAAATTGACTACTAATCAAAAAATATAATGTTTTTTGTGCGTCTGTCCAAGCAGGATTATGATATGCTCATATAAATAAAATGAATATACAAATTCTAATAGTATGTTCGGAAACGCCTCTTTGTTAATAGCAAGTTGTTTGAAGGTTAGAAAAATTTAATGAATAAGGAGAGATTATCATGCCCTATTATGGATATGGTGACGGTTTTTGTAAAGTATATGGTTTATTTCAAGGAGATAAAATCCAAGTATTTTCAGGTGGAAGAATTATGGGGACAGGTTCATTTATTCGTGTAGAAGGCCCTATATTAGTTTGGGTTGATAGAAATGCAAATATGAATTTCACTGATTTACGAGTAAGCAGTGTACGTAAAATAACAGGCGGATGTTGTCCGGATAATGATGTAGATGTAGTTGTTAATGATTTTTAGAAAGTCGTCTTATACGTGGATGTATCATATTTATTTTTGTTAATTATAACGATTGTAAATCGATTGCCACTTATAAAATTTCGCATTAGTTAAAATGCCCATACCTCCACAAGGGTTTCTTTTTGGACCCTTGTTTTTCTTTCTCTAAATCGTGGATAACTCTATCATACTCATTTTAATTTTTCCAGGCATCTTTGTTTCAACTTAATGGCTCGAAAGCTACCTGTTCCCTTTAAAATTAAATATTTATAATTATCCTCTCCTAAATTTAAGCAACAATTTATAGCCTCTAGGGCCTCCTGATATTTTTTTAGATAAAATAGAATATTAGCTTTTATAAAATATAAATCCACATAATCTGGATAAATTTGGATCGCCAAATCTATACCACGCCAGCCCTTTTCAATATTACCTGATTCCATAATAATTGTATACTTTAATCGATATGCTATTGCAGGTGGTAAAGTTTCTTGCGCAAGAAATTTCAAAATTGCTTGGTTTATAAAATAAAATGCTTTTTCATAATCTTTTACACCATAATGTTCGGATGCCATATGATATTCAATCCATGGGGTATGATTTTGAATTTCTAACTCATTTTTAAGTATTTCTAAATTACGTTTTTTTTTTTTTACTTGTCACTCTTGAATTGAGGTATCCATAGTGTTTAATAGGGGTATTGAGAATTCCATATTGAGAAAAGTTCGGAGGAATACATAACGTCTCATGAATCTTATTTTGAAATCTGAGCTCAGCACCATTGCAAAACAATCTTGGCTGAAAAATCTGATAAATATTATTTTCTGCAACCGTATTTCCAACATAGTTTAGTATAGGTAAATAAAACAACTGTTCTTTTTTTTCATCTAAACTATCTTTTAAATTACTAATTCCATTTCCATCAAATTCCTCGTCTGCATCTAAACATAGTATCCATTTACTTTTTGCTAGTTGAATACTAAAGTTTCTTGCTTCAGAAAAATTATAGTTCCAAAGAAACTGATAAATATTTTTGGAGTATTGTTTGCAAATATCAATGGTACGATCACTGCTACCTGTATCAACAATAATAATCTCGTCTACTAGCTCCTTAATACTATTTAAACACCTTTCAATACTTTCTTCTTCATTTTTTACAATCATGCATAAAGAAATGGTGTTTTTTTTCAACGTTATTTCCCCTTTCATAATATGAATATTTTTTATTCGTGTTATATAAATATCGGAGATTCGTCCGCAATCTTACATCTATATTCAATTCTATTAGTAAATTAATTATTTTATTGCTGAATCCGTCTCCAAGCATTAAATGCAGTTGAGTTTACCCAAGGTGGACTAGCATGAATATTGTTAATTTTTTTTTGTATTTGATTCACGTTAAATAAAGTTTGATTTAATAAAGTTTGCAGTAACAGTTTACATCTTTTGTAGTATCGTGGTTCTAAAAGCTCATAAGTTTGTACGTATTTATAAATATATCTCAAAAAAGCTTGTATATTTTTTGAAAAATGTATAAATTGAGGATTAATCAAAATATTATACTTAACATCTTGCTGTATTTCGTTAATTTTTATGTTAAGATGATTAAATAAACTATGAAAAAGCCATAAAGATTCATATAATCTCTTATTTATCACTATATGCATATTCCTGCAACAGGATACGTGTTGCAATTGACTTAATATTTTTTTGAGTAATGCACAATGTTGTTCAATATAAAAAAGATAATGTTCTAAAATGGAATTTATGAATGTTTTTGTGTTAAATAAGCTCTCATTAACCATTTTCACCTCTCCCCATATATAAATTTGTTTCTTATTAGAATAAATTTAACAAATTAATGTTTACATGTGTTGAAATTTACCTATTCTCCACCAACATTAGTCAAGAACACTATTTTTAAATTTGTATATTAGCCAATACTACATAAAAATCGGCGAGAAATGCACTATATCTTTTGTAAAAAAATACATCTCAAAAATTCTATATAGACATTACAATAAAAACTAAAAATATTAGCTTGGAATATTTACCCATAATTATTCCTTATAGTTTATTATTTTCACAATTACATTTTTTGGAAATTTTATTACAATTTTGTTTACAACAGTTTTTCTTACAACGACAACCTTGCAAAGTACTTTTCTCACATACACAGGTACATCTATGCTCACATTCAGCTATAGAATTAACTTCTTCTAATTTCAATTGTAATAACATTTGAGACTTAACAATAGTCCTTAACGTATCATTGACACTTTTATTCATTGCTATATATTTAGAGACATCTAAATGTTTTATTTTTAAAAAATGTTGTAATTTTTCACCCTCAGCATTTAATATGTGCGATAAACCAATTTCCTCCATCGCAATGGAAGACAATAATAAATTAATTGCTTCATGACGCGTTAAAGAAATACATGGCGTAATATTAGGGATATTGGGAAGTGACATATAATCCTCCTTCTTAACAAAATGCTATCAGTAATTCTTATTTATCTTATGTTTTATTTTTAGGTAAGTTCTTTCAATCGTATGACTAATTATTCCTTATTTTTAAAGTATACGTTTATGACGTTAATGATGAATCAATTACACAAATAAATTTCCGCTAACAAATCCTTTACTTCATAGAGATACTCTCATGTTAAAATTTTAAGTTTTTTTCCTGCTAATAATTTTATATTTTCTTCTTATTTAAGCTACCATTAAACTATTTTTGGGTGAACACAAACTTCATGCTTTGTATAACATAAATGAAAACGAAGTTTAAGATACCACTTCGTTTTCACAGCATTTGCTAATAAAATTATTGCTAATTACATATAATTTAAATAATATTCAAATCGTGTTTTAATCGCACGTACATTACCAAAAGAAGCTTCAAAAACAAAATGACGAACTTACATTTTCACTTAACCTAATTTATAATAACAGGCATTGTTATAAATAAAATTCCCTGGATTCCAATGAGTAAAATCTAATCTAGATTGTCTTTATATTTTTGTAATTTCTGTCGAAAAATTCTTATACTTTGTATAAGAAAATCTAATTCATCTTCACTCACTGTTTCCCCATCTAAACTAAGAGCGTAATTTTTAGCTTCTAAGTTATCCTCTAGAGAAATTTTTTTTATATTATTTAAATTAGATACAATTAATAAATCTGTTATCTCAATTTTATAAACATCAGCAATTTTTGAAAGTAATTCTAAAGAAGGAGTATATACTCCCCGCTCTACTTTAGAAAGGTTACTGTAGTCATAATCGATTTTTTCAGCCAATCCTTGTAGTGTATCACCAAATTTTTTGCGCACTTCTTTAATTCTAACCTCCATCAATTAAACCTCCTTCCTCTACTGAAATTTCAATTCTACTTACTCTCATAAGTAGATAGGGTTTATATGAATGATAACTTATAAGCAATATATAATTCAAATGTTAATTTACACATTATGACCTGGTCAAGAAAAACTGGAACATGAAATAGATTATGCAATTGATTTTGAATACTGATACGGAGTTATTCCATTTAATGATGAGTGCGGACGAATGGAATGGTAATACATATAAATAAATTCAGCTACTAACTGAGTTACTTGAGCGAGAGAAATCAGTTTTTCTCCATGCAAACATTCACGTTTAAAGATGCTAAAAAATGATTCGATCACAGCGTTATCCCAACAGTTCCCCTTGCGGGACATACTTTGTTGAATCTTTTGTTGCTTACAAAAATCAGTAACTGTATAACTGGCAAACTGGGATCCTTGATCACTATGAAATAAAATCTTTTTGTGACTTCCATAAACATTTTTAACTTGCTGAATTGTGTCCTTTACTAATTGCGCATCTTGGTGAGTATCCAAAGAGTAACCAAGCACCCGCCGGGTGCTAATGTCTAATGCAGCACAAAAATACACTTTCAATCCATTTACTAAACGAAATTCTGTAATATCACATACAACTGTTGGAACGTCTTTCTTACCAGGTTTAAAGGAGCGCTCTAGTACATTTGGGAATGTATAATGGTCTTGCTTTCTTTTTTTATAATACGTGACAACTTTTGACTTTAATCCAGCTCGACATAAAGCTTGTCTTACTTGAGATAAGCTCACCATAACATCTCTATTTATAAGATAACGGTACAGTTTTCGATACCCCATTCTACCTTTTAAACGTTTAAATTGCATGACAATATAAGCCGCTGTCTTTTTACGTTGTTTCTGACCTTCAGTGGCTTTACGATGAAAATAGTCGTAAAAACCACTCGCAGACACTTGTAATCGATAGCAAAGCCAGCGCACTCCAAATATGTGGTGATATTGTTTGATAAACTGAAAACGTGTTAGTTTTGGTTTTTGGCAAAGAAGGTTGCCGCCTTTTTTAAAAATTCATTTTCCTTTTTTAATGCCTGGATTTCTCTTCGTAAAGAACGTAGTTCTGCCATATCAGTTCCCTTACTATCTAAAAGTGGAGAAGAATATTTTTTTATCCATGAATTAAGAGTCCCATGTCCTAGATCAAATTCTCTTTGAATACTGGAAATTGTACGCCCTTCTTTGATTACCAATTCAACACATTGTTTTTTAAATGTTTCATCATACTGTTTTTTCATCTGAAACACCTCTTATATAGAATAATTTATCTCTATACTGTGTTCCAGTTTTACTGTACCACCTCAAAATGAATAAAAGTAACGAACAGAAAAAGGGCGCTCATAAGAGCGTTTTTTCTGTTTGTAGAATTCTAAACATATTTTATTTTTCAATATACATAGAAAGTATAATTGTACATGTATATGGGTGTCCTGTTTTATTTATTCCTTTCACATCAATTATAAGATTGTATATATCCGATTGCTCTATATGCTGTAACGTAGCAGATAAAATATTTGTATCTACTTGTCGAAATCCATCAGATTATGAACTCAGTGTAGCTGTCCAATGAACAACGCGAATCATAATAGAGACCACCTCCGCTTCAACAGTTTTTTATCAAAAGATGGGATTTTTAATTTTGCTTTATTAGCGGGTATTTTCAAATGGAAAGGTGCTTATTGTTGATACCGTACCATCATTAAATAGGCATCTTTACCTTCCGTGTTCATACGTATCTGCCAGTCTCCCACTTTCATACTTTTTAGTTGAAACATATGAATGAAAACCCCTTTAAAAAGATATTATGACCCTTTGTTACTAATGTATCTTGTTTATTATAAACCTTCCCTGATGAGGAAATAAGTTGTATCTCTACCTGTTTACTCGTTATTAAAATTAATACGGTTCCTGTTTTTAACGTATCTACAGAAAACATTGTGCCATTTTCTTAATGGGGAATCAGTTCTACACCTAAAATCGTTTGGTTTTCTGTCGTTCCTAACTC
Organism: Bacillus sp. SRB3LM; assembly: GCF_015712745.1. Taxonomy (NCBI): domain Bacteria; kingdom Bacillati; phylum Bacillota; class Bacilli; order Caryophanales; family Bacillaceae; genus Bacillus; species Bacillus sp. SRB3LM. The sequence goes on along the minus strand of NZ_VWVQ01000008.1, from coordinate 341,951 downwards.
TGTATAGGGCTCACTCATAGAAGGAAAGGAAGATGTTGACTGCACTTCCTTTCCGAATGGAATCATGGTCTAATGTAACATCAGAAAAAAGGTGGATAGCGTACGGCATAAGTAAAAAGCAAAAGCTTGATAGCCATTATTAATGTTTTTGAGGTTTTACCTAATATTGAAATCATTCAAGCCAATGGACACGATTCACAGTTTACACATAGTGATTATAATCCTATGAGTACTGTGTTTACGGGGATTCAAATCCATTGGAATTACATTAAAGGCTCAAACGAATCAATTGGAAAAAATGAGGTTTGTAGCAGTTGTTGATTCAGGTGTTCAGAGCACACATCCTAATTTAAAGATAAGATAAACCTCGGTTATGATTATGTACGAAATAATATGGTTGATGTTTAAATAATGTAATTCCTTTTACGTCGAAAAAGAGAAGTCTGGAATGTAAATTTCCCTTTTTTGACTCACATATACACATACTTTTACTTTTTGAACAATTTTGTCAGACTACGGAAAACATTGTAGTTTTTTATATAAAGAAAATAACAGGAATAAACAGAGTATTTCACGTATATCTTAAAATGGTGATAACAACCCAAAAAATTCCATTTACACAAAAAAATATGTTTATAATACCAATAAAACATATAAAGTTCTGAGTTTCTTCACCGTCTCGAAAAGAGAGTATGCTATATCAAATCCATTTTTATAGGGGGGTATTTTATGAATTCATTACAAGAACAATCCATTATTCCTTATAATGTACTGGTAAGCCCGCCAAGGGGCACTGCAGGGAGTCAATTTGGTGATTTTGAGGACCTTATTACTTCCCTAAAAGAAGCATGGGTGGAATTTCAAAAAACAGGTAGTGACAAATTATTAACAACGGTTCTACAGAACGGATTCTCAGCAGCGAGTGGGGGAAGCTTCAATTATCTAGCAGTTTTACAAGCTGGTATAGGAATATTAGGAACAGTTTTAGGCGCTGAAATTCCTGGCGTTGCTGTTGCAGCACCAATTCTCAGCATGGTGATTGGTTGGTTGTGGCCACACAGTAGTAAAGATGATACTCAACAATTGATTAATTTGATTGATGCAGAAATTCAAAAACAGTTGAATCAAGCCTTATCTAATCAGGATAAAAATAATTGGCAGGGGTATTTGAATGCTATTTTTACATTAGCGAGCGAGGCAGCGGACACCGTAGTCGATGCGCAGTTTACTGGCGTACAAGGAGATCAAAACAGACAACCAAGACAACCAAGCCCTTCAGATTATGTAAATGTTTATAATGAACTTGTTGCGGCTAATTCCGCTTTTATTATCGCCCTAAGTCAAATGGTCACTGGAAATTTTGACACGCTTGCGATACCTTTCTTTGTTATAGGAGCAACTGTACAATTATCAACGTATCAATCTTTTATCCAGTTTGCAAATAAATGGATTAATGTAGTGTACCCAGATCAAACACAAGGTGATGGGCTTACACAAAAACAAAATCTAGTTAGAATAAAAGGAATCATGCGGACAGCTATTCATGACAACACACAAAAAGTGTTTGATGCTTTTAAATCGGGGATGCCTTCATTAGGATCTGATAAAGCTTCGATCAATGCCTACAATGTATATATTCGAGGAATGTTGTTAAACGGCTTAGATATGGTTGCAACATGGCCTTCCATGTATCCTGATGATTATACTTCTCAAACAGAATTAGAACAAACACGTGTTATTTTTTCAGATATGGTTGGACAGGATCAAATCAATAATGGGACTACGACTATTCATAATATTTTTGATAGCAATGGTTATCAACATCAACCCATCAACCTGAATGATATCTCGTATTTTCCAGGAGAATTACAGTACATTCGAACGAAAACATACAACCCTAATAATGCTTGTTACCCCTATGGACTTTATTTAGATTATACAAATAATAAGACGTACCGCTACGGGGATAATGATCCGGGAAATAACACCAGCTGGGATCATCGTGCGATTGCCCCTGTCCAGACAATTAATGCGATTACTCAAAATACTCGTTATGTAGATGCGGAAAGCTTATCGACAGAAAATGCTGACTTAGCAGGTTGTGCTACACCTGGTTATTGTAATGCTGCGACGTGTACACCGGGAAGCTATTGTGTAAATGGAAGTTCTGGATATGCAGCGAGTTGTAATACTCCGTTACCGAATCAAAAAATAAATGCACTATACCCTTTTACACAAACAAATGTGTCGGGAGCATCTGGGAAATTAGGAGTAATGGCGAGTTTCGTTCCCTATGGTCTAAGTCCAAACAATGTTTTTGGTACAATCGATCCTGATACACTAAATATCGTTGGAAAAGGGTTTCCGGCAGAAAAGGGATTTCTTACGAATGGGAACCGTCCTGTAGTGGTAAGAGAATGGGTGAATGGTGCGAATGCTGTAAACCTTACTCCGGGAAATACTTTGTTGATAACAGCAACAAACTTAACAGCGGGAAAATATAAAGTTCGTGTACGTTATGCAAACGCTGGTACAACTACTGCATCTTTAACGCAAAGTGTAGTAGCAAATGGTGGCCAGATTCAAGGTGGTGGATGGGGATTTAAAAGTACTACAGATGCCAATATACAAGCAAACTTCCCAAATCAAGTATATGTATCGGGACAACAAGGAAATTATGTAGTCCAAGACATCTCATGGCCTACAGGTGGCGGATCTGGTGATCCTCTTACTTTACCTTCAGGAAATGTGGTAGTAGCACTTACCTTACAGCCACAGGAAACAAACACACAAGTATTTATCGATCGGATTGAGTTGGTTCCTGTTAGTCAACCTACTCAGTCATCCGATAATATTATAAATTATACAATTACAAGTCCGCTTTGGGCTTACTGGAATGAATCCGGGGTAGGACCAGATAATTTTCCAACAATCTGGACAGCTAGCTCTGGTGAAAATGGGGTTTCTGCTAGCATTAATGCAACAAACCTTGATAACAATGTAACTTTTATTGCTATGAATGGAGATGATTGGTCTTCGGCAGTTCCAATGCAAGATGCAACTGGGGATTATTCGATAAGTAATGGGGATTATATTTTAAAACCTTATGGAGACCAGCCGTTCACCGTAATAAAAATAGGTAGCTATTCTTCAAACTACGTTACACGAGGAACGATTACTGGTACAGTGAATATACCTCAAAACTAATATGTTCCATTATTAATTAGTAGAGCCAAAGAAATAGTATGTCCTATTAAAGATCTAAAGGAGTGATTATATGATGATAAATACAGATCAAATAACATCCGCTGTTAAATTCCCTTTCAACAATTTGGCACAAACACGTGTGATGACACAAAGTCTTTTTTCGACCGATAATCCGAATCAACTAGCTCCCGGTGTGACCGATTACTGGATTGATTATGTGCATCAACAAGTTCAATCTCTACCAAATAGTTATGCAATAGAAAAACGGGAATTAAATACACAAGTGAATCAGGCAAAACGTCTGAGTAAATCACAAAATGTATTGCGCAGTGGGAGTTTTACAGGTGAAGGGTGGCAACTTGGACGCAAGGTGTTCATCTCATCAGGAGACTCACAATACGCGGGGCAGCAACTGGTGTTACCTCCTTCTTCCCTTGTATATCCATCTTATGCCTATCAGACTGTACCGGAATCAGTATTAAAACCGTATACACGTTATTATCTATCCGTTTTTGTCTTACAAGCGGATTCTCTACAAATTATGGCTTCCCGCTATGGAAATGAAGTCAATCAAGTCGTGAATGTAGCCTATTCTACGTCTCTGCCAACTTCTGTAGAAGGTGTTAACAGTAGTCCAAACTTCTTTCAATATCCAATTGATGTAGGTGCATTACATCCAGAAGCGAATATAGGCATTACAGTTGGTTTTACCGTACCGTCGAATGGATTCGCAAAAATAAGTCAAGTTTCCTTGACAGAGGGACGCCCACTAACTGCGGCAGAAATAAGAAAAGCACAAAACCAAGAGGAACAATGGCTACAACCCTATTTGGCGCAACAGGCACAAATCACTGCGGGTTTACAGCAGGCTACAAATCAATTAAATGCCATGTACGATTCATCCAATTGGAGCGGAACGATCGGACCAAACGTAAGTTATACCGATATAGAGAACTTAACAGCACTTCAAAACAGTGCTCCTCAAGAAGGATCTATGCCAGGTATACCAATGCAAGATCGATATGCACAACAAAAAGCAGCAATCTATCAAGCCGCTCTTCGCGCTTGGAATCAACTACAAGCACGGAATATTGTTCAAAATGGTTTGTTTCTTCAACAAGCACAAAACTGGAATATAGCCGGTACAGTGAGTTTCCCACAAGACAGTAATCGGAAACCTGTCTTGACATTATCGAATTGGGATAGCACAGTTACTCAAATCATTACCTTACCAAGTGAGGGCGGCAACACAGAGTATCGTGTTCGCGTTCGTGCCAAAGGACAAGGAACGATTTCCATTGTGCCACCAGGAAATCAAAGACATATGTTATTCTTCACCCAACCTACTTTTATGACCCAAGAATTCTATTTCTATCCAGATGCGAATACGAGCCAAGTGGATTTGATTATTCAATCAGAGGGTGCAGAGTTTACGGTAGATTGGGTAGAAGTACAAGAAATGATATATGAAGAAATCACACCACATAGTGTTTCAGGTGGAGATACAGTAATAAATACCATTGGGGTTGCTACTCCACTCGCACAACCAGGAGCATCTATAATGGCAACGGACTCTTCTCTAGGAGCACAGACAAACGTATCTGCGAATAACGCGAATTGTCAGTGCGGGCAACCTTCAAATAATATGAAGTCGCCTTGCCAATGTAAATAATCTGTTGTATTTTGGCTGTTTTACTCCAGAGAGAAAGGGCCTGATAAAAGAGCACTCCTATGTGCCATAGGAGCAAATTAGCCCATAAAAACGGAGTTGGAGGTATATGGTATTACCCCCTATAGGTAGACAGTAAAAAAAGAGTCCATCTGATATGATGGACTCAATACTGTTTTATCTGGAGGGGATTTTTTTATGGCAAGAAAAGGACAATCATTTCAAAAATATACAGAAGAACTAAAGCGAGAAGCAGTTCGTCTTCGATTAGAAGAGAGAAAATCATTGCGAGAAATTCGTGAACAACTCGGTGTGAAGAGCGATGCCCAGATTATTGAGTGGGTAAAACGTGCGCAACAGGGGGAGTCCTTTGATGATCAACGTGGTGTCTGGAATCGAAAGAATTTTAATAGTCTAGAAGAAGAAAATGCTTATTTGAAGGCACAGGTTGAGTATTTAAAAAAGCGCAATCCAAATCTACATGGGAAGGAATGGTCCTAAAGAAAGAACGATTTTCTCTTATCGATTCATTACGCCAAGCCTATCCACTCCGATGGTTGCTTCAAATCGCGGAAGTTTCTAAGGCTGGCTACTATAAATGGCGGAAATATCATAACGTGCAGCGTTTACGTCAGAAAAGGGATAGGTGGCATAAAGAACATATTTTATCTATTCATCGTCAGCACCCTTACTATGGGTATAAACGTATGACTCGTGCTTTGGCTCGAGAAGGAATGGTAATGAATCATAAACGTGTTCGTCGTCTTATGAGAGAGCTGGGTATTCAATCTATCATTCGAAAAAAACGTCCGTTTTATGGAAGAAAAACATCTGTGGTATTTAAAAATCATTTGAATCGAGAGTTTCAAGCTGAAAAGCAAAACCAAAAATTCGTAACAGATATTACTTATGTACGAATCGGAGAACAATTTGCCTATTTGTCAGCTGTGTTAGATCTATACAACAATGAAATTGTTGCCTGGAAGCTATCTTCAAGAAATGATTTAGATTTGGTTTTAACTACATTACGTCAATTAGAAGGGAAGTCATTAACTACTAAGCCCCTTTTCCATTCAGATCAAGGGTTTCAATATACATCTAAATCCTACGCAAAACAGTTAGAGAAATTAGGATTTGTCGGTAGTCATTCTAGACGTGGAAACTGTTTTGATAATGCGTGTATCGAATCATTCTTCTCACATTTAAAAACAGAGAAGTTGTATTTAGTGCGCCCAAAAACATATGAAATGGCCTACCGAGCAATTCAAGAATATATTCAGTTTTATAATACAGAAAGATTCCAAGAAAAACTTCACGGCCTTTCCCCGATAGAATATCGGGAAAAGGCCGTGGCATAATACTCTTTTTATTACTGTCTACTTGACAGGGAGATGACCAGGCACACCCTCTTTTTCATAACGATTAATGAATATCACGTTTCTTGAAATTACCGCCTTTTACTTCTGCTACATCATAAACTGTAATAAAAGCGTGTGGATCGATTTCATTAATAAGTTCTTTCATTTTACTTTCTTCTAAACGGTTAATTACACAAGAAATTTCTTTGAACTTCTCTCTTGAATAACCACCGTATACTTCGTTATATGTTGCACTTCGGCCTAAACGATCGCGAATTGTTTCTACCATTAATTCAGGCTCTTTTGTAATGATTTTAAATGCTTTTGAACCACTTAAACCAACTTCAACGATATGAATCACTTTCGAAGCGATAAAGTAAGCAATTGCCGAAAGGATAGCTCCTTGAAGGCCGAATACCGTTGATACGAAAATAAATACGAACATGTTTAAGAATAAAATAAGGTCACTCGTTCCAAATGGTAACTTACGAGAAAGCAATACAGCAAGCATATCGATTCCATCTAATGCCCCACCGTTACGTAATGCTAGTCCCATACCAAAACCGATGATAATACCACCAACAACTGTAACTAATAATGTATCACCTTCAATAATAGCTGGTATTCCGTGCATGACAACGGTACCTACTGCTAATGAAGCAATTCCGATAATAGAATAAATCGCAAAGCTTTTACCGATTTGCTTATACCCTAACCAAACGAAAGGAATGTTAATAACTGCGATTAGAGCTCCTAATGGCAATCCAAATAATCTTGAACTAACGATACTTAAACCAGTTACACCACCGTCTGATACGTTATTTGGAATTAATACCGCTTCTAATCCGTACGCTGTGATAAATGCCCCAATAATAATCATCAAAGCTTTTGAAGCAATTTTTAGCTTATTGGGCTTGTTTTTGATAATTTTCTCCATATAATTTCCTCGTTTCAAACTAGTTTCTTATTTGTTACGTTATTCACACCTAAATTTCATTTTAACATTTAATTTGAAAAAATTCTCCTTTAATGGATGTATGCAGGGAATATTATCACCATATTATCTTTAAAATATTTTTGAAATGAGTATAAGAAATCCCATCCTTTCAAAGGATGGGATACTATTAAGAAAATATAAAACTAAGTACTGATATGAATAAAGCGAAACCTAAAATAGTTCCACATATTTTCATATGACGCTTACGTCCCATTACGACAATTGCAACATATTCACGAATCATTGCGTTAGGCCAGTAATAAAATGCAGTTTTTGACCCGATTCCTTGGCTATTAAGACCAGCTTGTCTAGCGTATATACCAGCGCGGAAAAGGTGGAAATTATTCGTTGTAAAAATACTTTTATATTTACCTTCAGGTTTTAAAGAATCCATAATTTCTTTAGAGAACAACATATTTTGATATGTGTTTACAGAGCGATTTTCTTGTACTGTATGTTCAAGCGGAATTCCTTTTTCAACAGCATAATTTTGCATTGCTTCTGCTTCTGGAAGGCCTTCATCTGGACCTTGACCACCAGAGAAAATAATTGTTGGTGGTGTATTCACAGCGGCTTGTTTCCAATAGAAGTCGATAGCTTTATTAATGCGGCTTGCAAGTAATGGTGGTACTTTATCATTAATTAAGCCGCTACCAAGAACGATAATGAAATCTTGATTACGTCTTGGTCTGTTGAATTGGTATAAAAAATATGCGCTTAAGAAGTTAGATAAGTGTATAAAGAAATAGAAGCTTATAAGAGAAATAGCTGCAAAAATAGGCTCTAAATGCGATGAAACTAAACTTGCTGGGTTTATGATAGGGAGCATTATAAAGAATAAAATCCCTAAAGCAGCAATTAAAGTTAAAGAGTTTGTGAAACGCCTTCCTTCACGTTGCATTAAAATTTTTGCATTAAGAAAAAGTCCGAACATTAAAGCGACTATAGCAAAAGGTATCATTACAAGTAGTGCTAACATGGGGATGATAACGATAAAATGTAAATCGTTATTACCAGACTCAAATGAGGCTATAGCGCAAAATAATAGAAATGAACAGATAAAGGCATTAAATAAAAAGCCGTTTATTATTTTTCGCGGATCTTTTAAATACGAGATAAGAAAAATAATAAACAGTATAAGAGGAATAATTCCAAAATACATCATAAATATAGTACACCTCAACTTGTATAAGAATTTGACATACCTTTTATATTACATGATTTTATAATTGAAAATGAAAGAAAAAGGATTTTGAATTTTCTCAATAAAATATATAGATACGTATGTTACAATATATTCAAAGCGATATATTAAAAGTAAAATGGTTGAAAAGGCACTCAGTAGAGTGCTTTTTCTTTTTGTATGCAATTGTGCATATTATATTTTTTTTCAAAGGCAGAGGATTACAATATAAGTTGTAGACAGACTTTATAAAGCAGAATTTAATACAAACATTTCCCTCTACTTTTTGTATCTAACAATCATATAACAATAAATAATTCTGTTTTATAGTGTCTGTTTTTGAAAGTTGTCTTTTTTGAAGGCACCTTTTTTTATTAGTATAGATAGTTTTCACTGTTAGCATAGTGTAAACTATCTATACTAAACATTAGCAATCTTCCGTATAAACATTATCAATTTACTATATATTCCAGTGGTGTTAATCTACATATGAAAGGCTTTCTTTTTCAAAATATTACCCCTAATAAAATTTTGAAGAAGTCAACTGTCTCCAAACTTGTCTTTATGCTTAAAGAAAAAGCACTCAAATTGAGTGCTTTTTCTTATTAAAACATGCTATTTTTCTAGGCGATTTTCATAAAATAAAAGTAAAGAAATGAAAGTGGGTGACAAAATGCCGGCAGTTGTGGAAGGGGTTATTATTGAAAATTGCAATGGAACAATTAATGTAGGTGACAAATATAACGTACAGCCGATTGAAAAAACGAAAGCTTATAATGGATCGGGATCATCGAATACAGGGATTAAAGTACAAACATTTAGCGGGATTAGTACAGCAGATGTATGGGATAGTGATGCAAATGACCAAGGGATACAATTTACTTTATAGAGAAATATGCAAAGTTGCATAAAATGATGAACTTGCCCTGTGCTACAATCTAGCTGTGAGCTGTTAATGATTCTTCTGTAGTATAGTTGTTAGATTAGAAATATAACATCTTATCGAAAATCATACGTAAAAAAAAGACACTTCAAATGAAGTGTCTTTTTTTTACCTTAGTGATACCCTTTAGCAGAGTCTTTATGAATTTTATTTTTAAAGATACTGTAGCTCCAAAGCTGATATCCAATAACGATTGGTACCATGACCATTGCAACGAAGAACATAATTTTTAAGTTTAATTGACTACCAGCTGCGTTGTATAACGTTGTACTGTATACATCGTTAATACGAGATGGTAACATTCTTGGGAACATACCTGCAAAGCCAGTTGTCATAAACATTGCGATTGTTAGGCAAATGAATGTGAATGCAAGGCCAATTTTATGTTTGTACACCATAATAAGTGCGAGTACACTCATTAACATTGCAAGTACTGGAAGAATGAATAGTACCGGATATTCCGTAAAGTTTTGGAATAAGTTTGTCCGATTAGCAGTTGCTACATAGAAGATAGCTAAAATGATAGCAGCTGCCATTGAAAACGGTCTTGCGATTTTATAAGCACGATCAGATACTTCACCAGTCGTTTTAATCATGACCCAAAGGGCACCGGATACGACAAATATAGCAGTGAAGAAAATACCACCTAATATACCGTAATGGTTTAATAAGCTAAGCAAATTTCCTTCATAGCCATTTTTTCCGATTTGTAGTCCATAATAAAGATTAGCGAATGTAACACCGAATAAGAAGGCGATTAGGAAACTGCCAATTGCAAATGCCCATTTACAAGTTTTTTGCCAAATTGGTGAATCATCTTTATGCATGAATTCTAGTCCAGCGGCACGAGCAAACAGTGCAAGTAATACTAAGAATAATGGTGTATATAAATAGCTAAACATATTAGCATATGTGACTGGGAAGGCAGCAAATGTTGCGCCACCAGCTGTAATCAACCATACTTCATTACCGCCCCAGAACGGGCCAATTGCTTCTTGTAATTGATTTCGTTCTTGTCGGTCTTTCGTAACGAAGGGAAAAATCATTCCGTTACCAAGTGCATACCCGTCAAGAATGAAGTAAACTGTCCAAATCACGCCCCATAAACCGAACCAGATGATTGCAAGCATATCATGAGACATGGGCTACACCTCCCTCAGTAGCAGGTTCTTCTAATGCTGCAGGTCCTTTTTTCGCGAACTTCAGCATTAAGTATACGTCTGCGATTAAAAGTAAAGTGTAGAACAAAATTAAACTAATTAATGAGAACCAAATTTGTGGAACTGATATAGGCGATACAGATTCCGCTGTACGCATTAGTTTATATACTGTCCATGGTTGACGACCTACTTCAGCGACAATCCATCCTGCATTAATCGCAATATAAGGAAGTAAGACAGACCATATTGTAATTTTTAAATAGCGTTTTGAGTTTTCTAGTTTTCCTTTTCGGTTTAAATAGAAGCCGTACCAAGTTAATGCCATAAAGAACATACCAAGTGCAACCATTAAGCGGAAGCTATAATACACGAGGTTAACATTTGGACGTTCATCTTTCGGAATATCTTTTAAACCGACAATTTCGCCATCAAATGAGTTTGTATAGAAGAAGCTTCCGAGTTTTGGAATCGTAAGGAATTCCAAGTTCTTTTCATTTTTCACATCAGGAATTTGAACAATTGAGAAGCCTTGTCCTTTTCCAGTTTCCCAAACTGCTTCCATCGCAGCTCCTTTTGCGGGTTGATATTTAGCTGCTGATACACCAGATTGATGTCCCATAAACGGTGTAATTGTTGCGGCGAATAAGCCTAACATTAAACCAAACTTAAATGATTTTTTGAAGAATTCTACTTCATTTTTACGTAATAAGTGATAGGCACTAATTGCCATAACGAAGAAAGAACCTACGATATAACAACCAACTACAGTATGAAAGAACATATTCCAAGCGTATGGATTCGTAACGAGTGCCCAGAAATCATTTAATTCAGCGCGACCGTTACGTACTACATAGCCAACAGGGTTTTGCATAAAACCATTTGCTGTAATAATCCAAAGGGCGGAAATATTTGTTCCAAGTGCAACCATCCACATACAGAAGGCACGAAACTTTGGTGAAATTTTGTCTTTACCGAATAACCATATTCCCATGAAAGTAGATTCTAAGAAGAAGGCAACAAGTGCTTCGATTGCGAGAGGTGATCCGAAAATATCTCCCATATATTTGGAGTACTCAGACCAGTTTGTTCCAAATTGGAATTCCATCGTAATCCCGGTTATAATCCCCATTACGAAGTTAATTGTAAATAATTTACCCCAGAAATTTGCCATTTTGCGGTATGTTGGATTCAATGTGCGGGCGTATTGAGTCTCCATACATGCTACCAAAATAACAAGTCCGATTGTCAAAGGTACAAATAAAAAGTGATAAAAAATAGTAATTGCAAATTGAAAACGACTCAGTAACAGAACGTCGGACATAATAAATATTCACTCCTTTTTTACATTATCTACAATCAGTTTATAGTGAAAATACGTTTAAAGTATGTGAGACTTGTTACAAAGCTGTGTGTATATTTTGAAAGAATTATGTCGATTATCTGAAAACATCTTATTTTTAATATAAAGCGATATCCTTTTTGAGTTTTTCATATTTTGGTACACTATATAAGTAATGTAAATGAGAGAAAAGAGGGTTTTTTACTATGAAGTCATTAGAAGAGATTTTACAATACAATGAAAAATTTGTTGAAGAGAAAAGATACGAAGAGTATGAAACGGGAAAATTCCCGAATAAAAAAATGGTAATTATCTCTTGTATGGATACTCGTCTTGTTGAATTATTACCAAAAGCAATGAATATGCGTAACGGTGATGTGAAAATTATTAAAGTAGCAGGAGCTGTTATCTCACATCCATTCGGAAGTATTATGCGTAGTATTTTAGTTGCTGTATATGAACTTGGTGCTGATGAAGTTTGTGTAGTTGGTCACCACGATTGCGGTATGGCAAAAATTCAGGCAAGCAGTACAATTGAGAAGATGAAAGAGCGCGGTATAACAAATGAGAAATTAGATACACTCCGTTATTCTGGAATCGATTTAGAAAGATTCCTACAAGGGTTCTCTAGTGTAGAAGAAAGTGTAGAACATAGTGTATCAATACTTCGCAACCATCCATTACTTCCAGAAGAAGTACCTGTTCACGGTCTTGTTATAGATCCTGATACAGGAAAATTAGATTTAGTTGTGAATGGTTACGACAATTAAGAATTTACTTTGTCATCCTTTTTATCTGGGACAGGATCAAATCCTCCCGGGTGGAAAGGGTGACATTTTAATATACGCTTACAAGTAAGCCAAAAACCTTTGAGTGCACCATGTTTTTGAAACGCCTCTAATCCGTAATGAGAACAAGTTGGATAAAAGCGGCATGTTGGTGGTGTCATCGGAGAAATGAACTTTTGATAAAAGCGTATAATCCCAATAAAAATCTGTTTCATAATGGTCTCCTTTTCAGCATACTCTTAAAGTATTATAGCACGACTGTACATAATACTTTACTAATGTGCATTTCCGTTATATCATATTGGATATAACGGAATTAAATTAAAAGCGGGAGAGATGTTGTATGCCATCAGTAGAAAGCTTTGAATTAGATCATACGATTGTAAAGGCACCTTATGTAAGACATTGCGGAGTTCACAATGTAGGTAGTGACGGTATTGTAAATAAATTTGATATTCGTTTCTGCCAACCGAATAAACAAGCAATGAAACCAGATGTTATTCATACGTTAGAGCATTTATTAGCATTTAATTTACGTAAATATATTGATCGTTATCCGCACTTTGATATTATCGATATTTCACCGATGGGCTGCCAAACAGGATATTATCTTGTAGTAAGCGGAACACCGACAGTACGAGAAATTATTGATTTATTAGAACTAACATTAAAAGATGCGGTTCAAATTACAGAAATTCCAGCTGCAAATGAAACACAATGTGGTCAAGCGAAGCTTCACGACTTAGAAGGAGCACAACGCTTAATGAACTTCTGGTTAAGCCAAGATAAAGATGAACTTGAGAAAGTGTTTGGATAAAGAAAAACTGCCTGTTAAAGGGCAGTTTTTTTATTTGTAAAAGAGAAAAGTACAGGTTTTATAGAAAAACAATGAGTTTCACTTATGAGCATTTTTAAGAAATGAAAGGCAGTAGGTGAATATATTAATGAGAGCTCCTGTTTGAAAAACAGGAGTTTTTTGTGTGAATGGAGTATTGACTTTAACGTATACGTCAAAGTTTATAGTGAAGATAAATAAGGCGTGAGGAGGAAACGATGGATAAGTATAGCATTGGTGAAATTTCAAAAGAAACGAATGTAACGACGAGAACACTTAGATATTATGAGGAAATTGGATTATTAAAACCGTCGTACGTTGCTGAGTCAGGATATCGTTACTATTCAAAAGATGATGTAATTACATTGCAACAAATAACAACGTTTAAAAAGCTTGGTTTTAAGCTTTCGGAAATAAAAAAAGTGTTAAAAGAGGAAAAGGGGAATTCAGAAGAAAGATGGAAAAGTGCAATTCAGAAGAAAGATGGAAAAGTGCAATTCAAAATGAAATTCAAACAATACAAGCGGAAGTAAAAAGATTAAAGGACTTAGAAAAACTATTATATACAGCATTTCATTCCATTGAATTAACAGGAGAGCTTAAAACAGAAGATTTAATGTTATTCATAAAATCAGTACAGGGAATTGAGCAGAGAGAAAATTTCCGACAAAAATATTTTATGGAGGAAGAACAGAAGGTTATAGAGGATTTACCAACACTTGAAGAAAACGATGAAAGAACAAAAGAATGGTTACAAGTATTAAGAGAAATTCGTCAGCGTATAAATGAACCAGTAGATTCACCGGAAATTCAAATGTTAGCGGAAAGGGTAGTGGCTTTTTCAATGCACGTATTTCATGAAGATGAACAATTAATAAATAAGTATTGGGATTTAATTAAACCTGAAGAGGGAGAGATTGCAAGAGTATACGGACTTGATTTAGAAACGATGAATTATATAGAAAAGATGATAGATTGTTATTTAAAAAAGGAGGAGGGTAAATGACTGGCGCGGGAAAAGAGAAGCTATATGGAATTAAGCATGCGCGGATGGAGAGGCAATATTTTTATAAGCATCTGGGGATTTTCATTTTTGCACAGCTTCTATTTATTTTTATAGTAGGGCTTGTACCAGCTCAAGAGTTGCCAAGCGGTTCCTATTTCCTTCATATGAAAGAGTGGATTTTAAATAAACAAATTGGATTTTATAAAAATGAAACGATTAATACGATTACAAGTGTCTGGACATCAGTGCTTATTATTCATTTTATATGGGCGATGTCTTACATTCTTTTTCCGAAAAAGAAGCGTAATTCTTCGAAACAAGAAACAAGAGAAGAGATAAAAGAAGAAGTGAAAAAGAAAAAGGAGATTAGCATAAATAGGGCGTGGATGTATTTAGTATTTGGGGGCTTAATTGAAATATATTGGGCGACAGGATTAAAAACAAATTCAATGAGTATTTTGACACTCATTGCAATTTTAGTGAGCTTTCAACTACTAATTGAAGCAACTAAAAAAATTCCAATTGGTACGGCATATGCAGTATTTACTGGGATTGGTACAGTTGGAACGATATTGGTAGATATTTTATATTTCAAAGAACCATTTTCGCTCATCAAAGTTTTCCTCGTTTGCTTATTGGCACTATTTATTATCGGATTGAAATTTAGTGGGAATAAGGAAGAGGTGAAATAAAGTGGCATGGATCTATTTAATTATAGCTGGGCTCTTTGAAATTGTCGGTGTAATTGGGATAAAGAAAGTAGCAAAAAATAATAGTTGGACGAATAATATTATTTTAATAGGTGGTTTTATTATTAGTTTTCAATTTTTAACGATGGCGCTTCAAGAAATTCAGTTATCGATCGCATATGCAGTTTGGACTGGAATCGGAACGCTCGGGGCAGCAGTTGTCGGTATTTTATTTTTTCAAGAACCTAAAAACGCTTTTCGGATTATTTGTATTGTTGGGATTATGGGGACGATTATTGGATTGAAAGTAGTGAGTTAAAGAAGAGCACACAAGCTCTTCTTTTTTATGGAAGTATGTCAGAAATCCCAACGAAGAAAGTGATTATCCCAACTATAAAACAAAAGATAGCTTTCGATTTTTGCTTTTGTTGTATTTCAGCAACTCCCGAAAGAATAAATGTGATGCTTAAAAGGATAAATACATAAGAGAAAAGAATAGAAATTCGTGTAAAAAGACTAAAAAAAGCAAGAATAAAAGCAATAGCAGATAGTAAGATTCGAAGGTTTGTTAGCATAGTATCCTCCAATTTATTAACTGTTTAAAAAATCCAAATTAGTGAGAGGTAATGGTCAGTAGGTGATTGGAAATTACATGTTATCTTTAGTGAAAGTAGTTCGATATTACAATGAAGAGCATAAGACTAGAAACGAAAAAATGCGAGATACCCATTGATTTTCTTCCGGATTTCAGTTCATTAATTCCTAGAAGAATAAAGAAACAACTGAGAGCAAATTGCATGTATGGGAGAAGTGTGAAGTTGTCGGTAGCAAGAGAATAAGTGCAAAGAGAGAGTGTGAGAAGCATGAAAAAATAGCGTAATCCAGTTAGCATTGTATACCTCCTTTAAAGAGACTATTTATCGAAATATTTCTGAGAAGCCAAGAAATAAAGCACCAGCTCCTGCTAACAGAGCAAGTATACTACCACCTTTTTGCTGTTTTAAGATTTCCTCTATACTAATAACGAAAGCCATCATCCCTAAAAAGATGAACATATAAGGCATAATTTCTCTATTACTAGTAAAGAAACTATAGATTGCTATACATAAAGCAATAAGTGATAAAGTAATCCGTACTCCTTTTAGCATGCATGTACCTCCTTTTATTTTATATAGCTAATGATGAGAACAATCCAAATGAAAGCACCGGAAATAATACAAATAAGCCCAGTTGCTGCCTCCTTTTTCTTTATTTGTTCAAATGCGATGAGAAACATTAAAGCCCCTAATAGAAATTGTGAAAGAGGTAGAAAATTATTTTGACCTGTATATAATCCAATTGCCGACATAACGAACACAGTGAGTGCGATTGTGATGCAGAGTATACGAAGCATATTAGGAATTTTCCTTATTCTTTTTTGTATAAGGATTATCTTCTAGTTTATCGACGGAATGTTTATAAGCATAGCCTTTATTAATTGTCATGATGGAGAGTACGAGGATGATTAGGACGATGATAATACCGATAATTAATATTTTGAACATAAAACCCCTCCTTTTCTTTATTTCACATAATTTTGTAATTGATGAAAACAATAGAAAATAAAAGGATGAAAGAAGGGTGTTACATGGAAACGAAAAAAACATATTATATATCAATAGGAAATGGTCAAATTTCACAAGTGAAGACGGCGGATACGTATAATTTTGAAATTTATGCAAATGATGAGGAAATTACGGAATTAAGAGAGCACTTCGATCAAGCATATGTAGAAGATTTAGGTTCATTTGTACGCTCCCACGTTCCATTTGTTGAGTATCATCACGATTCAAATAATGACCGATATGATGAACAACTACAAAAAGCATATAGAATGATTTACGATTTAGGAAATCATGAGACGAAAGAATTAGTCGCGCAAATGGGAATAATCAATGGATTGTAATTGGATAATATTATGCAGAAAAGCGAGAATATGCTACAATTTGTGGTAGGAAAAACTTGTAACCATCAATAGGGGAGTAATGGCATGTACAAATTTAAAGATTATTACCACAACACTGTACAATTATCGTTTGAACGTTATCCATTTTCTCCTGAGCCAAAGCATGTTTGGGTTGTATGCCGGTACGGGGATCAATGGTTATTAACGCATCATTTACGTCGCGGTCTTGAATTTCCAGGTGGTAAAGTAGAACTAGGGGAAACACCGGAAGAAGCGGCAGTTCGAGAGGTTCATGAAGAAACCGGCGGCATAGTTTCTGATTTAACTTACTTAGGACAATACAAAGTATCTGGAAAAGACAAAATAATCATTAAAAACATTTATTTTGCAACAATTAGTGCGGTAGAAGAACATACGCATTACGAAGAAACGAAAGGGTCTGTTTTATTAAAAGACATTCCTGACAACATTAAAACGAATAGAAAATTTAGCTTTATAATGCGCGATGACGTATTAGCGCGTACGATGAAACATATAGAAGAAATCGGCTGTTTTACGAAGTAAAGTAGCCGGTTTCTTTTTTTGTATGTAAGAATAAATGTAAATATATCTTTACATTTTAGGAGGGGGAAGATGGATAAAAGAAAAGAAACGACTGTTACTGTTTCGATGGTTAAATTAAACTTTTCTTTATTTTTTATAATAATTGCTTTGGCGTTTGGAATTGGTTATTTACATATATTTCTTTCAGGTGGGGTTCAAGTTGAAGTTACATTATTAACGATGTTTCTTTTTATTATCGCAATAATTGTTCTCGTTTGTATTCATGAAGCGATACATTTAATTGGCTTTCGCTATATCGGAGGTGTTCCGTGGAGTGAACTAAAATGGGGCGTTAATTGGAAATTAGGTGTTGCATATGCTCATTCTAAACAGGCGGTTACAGTAAAGCAAATGAAGAAAGTGTTAATGCTTCCATTTTTACCAACTGGAATTTTGCCAATTGTATTGGGATTAGTTATGAATCTGGAGCTACTCTCATTTTTAGGAATTCTACTAACAGCAGGTTGTATCGGTGACATTGCCTTATATCAAAAAGTTTCAAAGTTTCCAGATGATGCGCTAGTAAAAGATCATCCGAGTAAACCACAGTTTACAGTGTATGAATAATAATAGAAGGCGTTTTTGAACAACACCTCCTATTATTATTTTTATTTTTTTTCAGTAAATCGATATGTTGTGAAAATCATTGATATAATTTAATTACTATTATTGTGTTTTTATCCCGTTATTTGTCCGTAAAAGCCCGATTGGTGAGGGCTGATTAAAGTTTCACTTTATCTCCACTTCTAAAAACGAAAGCACCTCCAACAAATCATCTACGATACGTGAATGCTTAAAATCACCCCAAAACGAATCTTTTTTCCAAACACCAAGAATCCCTACTTGTTCAGAACCAAGCACATCGTTTTCTGGATGATCTCCAACATAAAGACATTCTTCTGCCTTAACATCTAGTCTTTGCAAAGCACGTTCGAAAATTTCAGGGTGAGGTTTTTTAATTCCTTCAGCTTCTGAAACGAGAATGGTGTTTGTATACGTATGTATATGTAGTGCTCGAAGGTTGCTCATCTGAAATTCAGTAAAACCATTTGTGATAATACCAATTTTAATGTTTCGCTGTTTTAACTGTTGAAGTAGTTCATGCGTGTTTTTGAAAGGAATACAATGATGTTGGAAGTTTGTAATATAGTCGTGTAGCAGTTGCTCTTGCGTTAAAGTAGTAATGTTGTATTCGGAAAGGAGAGTAGCATATACTTTATCCTTCCACGTATAGCCATTATTATCGAGTTCAAGAAATCGAGAACAATACTCCGATTTTTCTATGCCCATCAAATGTGAGGCAAAGCGATTATATTGCTCACAAATAAATCGTTCTAAAGATTGGCGCCGATCTAATAGTGTTCCATCTAAGTCGAATAAGATTGCACGAATCATGGGAAACCTCCTTGCAGTTTTTATAATTAATTATCGCATATTCGTAAAAAAATGATTATGATATTTTGTAGAATGGAATAATGGGGGATTGTATGAAGAAACTGTATGGCAAGTTAGTGTGTTGTATTATAGCAAGCAGTTTAGTTGCAGGATGCGATAGTGCTATCGAGGTTACGAAAGAAAAAGAAATTTGTAAAACAGAAGAAGAGTGCACGCAAATAGGAGATAAAACATTACAAAAAGTATATAAAAAGATAGAGGGACTTTCAGAACTTGAAAAAGTAGAGGATTATGACATAGGAGAGTATGAAAGTATGAATATGAAAGAGGCGGAACAGAAAAAAGAAGAGGATGACAATTATTTCTTTTTAGCTTCTTATTATATCGATGGTGATGGAATTGTAGATCCTTATTTTGAGAAATTGGATCGTAAGAGGTTGAATAAAGCTTTTGCAGATGACGAAGTAGCAAAAGATGATTTGTTAAGCCAACGGCAAGATAGAGAGTATCATGAAACTTTATGGGACATGTATCGCACTCTCATTCCAGTGAAATATCGTGAGAATATAACAGGGTTTGATCTAATAACGGATGGTTATGATGGCGTTGTTGCTCATGTCATGCCAAGTATGGATGACCCGAGAGATTGGTTGCTTAGTTTAGACGTGCTCGATTCTGGGGTGAATATAGATGAAGTGATGAAAACATTAATTCATGAAACGGCTCACGTATTAACGATTGGGCATAAACAAGTACCAGTGGATAGGAAATATTTAGAGGCGTTTGATGAAGAGAAAGACATTTCATCATATCGAAATAAATGTAAAACGGTGTTCTTGAAAAATGGATGTGCGAGAAAAACTTCGTATATTAACCAATTTTATAATGAATTTTGGAAACCAATTGAGCAAGAGTGGACAGAAAAGAAAGTAGAAGAAAGTGAAGAGGCACAAATTAAATTTTATAAAGAAAAGCATGATGAGTTTGTATCGTTGTATGGAACAACAAATGTAACGGAAGATATTGCAGATACATTTACAGCGTTCATTTTACAAGATTCAAAAAAAATGAAAGAAGGAACAGAGTTAAAATATAAGAAAATTGCTTTCTTCTATCAGTTCCCTGAGCTTGTAAAAATGAGAGCGGAAGTGCTGTCAGGATTATATGATGTTTCGAAAACGATAGAACAACAAAGTGGAGACTAATGTGAGTTATGCGTTCGATATAGTTTCGTTAAAGTAAAGCGTGAAGAATTTTTAATTCTTTGCGTTTTTTTATGTTGATAAAATTGAAAATTCTGTATTTTTATTTAAAAGAAGAAGGAACTGGCGGTATAAAATAGAATTAGTATAAAAATGTCACAATTTAGACACAATTATAATGCGCGTGTTGTAGGGACTATAAGTTTACTCTCGAGGAGGTAATGAAACGTATGAAAACGATTCTTGCTGTTGCTGGTCTCATTTGGGTAATGTCTCACGGTTTTCCGATTTTTGAAGGGGAGCAAATTCGTAGTGCTTTGAATGAAAAGTTTAATGATTATCATGTGATAGATCGAAAAGATAATGTCGTTACAGTACGTGTGAAAGACTGTTTCCATACAGTTACGGTTGCGGATGGAAACATTACAAATGAAACGAAAATGTGTGATAAAAGGTAAAAGAAAGAAGCTGACTATAGCGCACTGTTTTGAGTCAGCTTCTTTTTCTTTTTCCAATTAGAATTTTTTCAAATGTCTCAACAAATACATACATAAGAGTTGCAAGAACACATGTGAGTAGTACACTAAGTAAGACGAGTGTGAAGTTAAAGACTTGGAATCCGTAGCTAATTAAGTAGCCAAGTCCTTGTTTGGAAACGAGAAGTTCTCCGAAAATAACACCGACCCAGGATAAACCAACGTTTACTTTTAACGTTGAGATAATTGCTGGAAAGGATGCAGGGAGAACGACTTGCTTATAACATTGCCATTTATTTGCACCAAATGTGTCCATCACTTTTATATAGTTAGAATCGACTTCTTGAAATGCACTGTAAATAACGAGAATGGTAATGATGATGGAAATGATTACTCCCATTGCGATAGAAGATGAAATGTTTGGACCGAAAATAACGATGATGATTGGACCGAGTGCAACTTTTGGCATTGCATTTAGGACGACGAGATAAGGATCAAGTACGCGGGCTAGAAGTGGCATCCACCAAAGGAACGTGGCAATAATAGCACCAAGTACTGTTCCGAGAATGAAGCCTACTCCTGTTTCCAGTAATGTCGTCCATATGTGGACCCAAAGTGAACCGTCGATCCATTTCGTTAAGAAGAGATCCCAAATACTCGAAGGAGAGCTAAAGAGTAAAGGATCAATCCATTCTTTTTTGCTAGCTATTTCCCATAGTGCAAAGAAAAGAATAAGTAATAAAAGTTGTAGCGAGCGAGCAATCCAAGCGCGTCTGCGTTCGTTCTTTCGAAATTGTTCATGTAGTTGTTTTATATTATCCAAGTCGTTCCAGCTCCTTCCATATATCTTGAAAGAGGGCTGGGAAATCGTAGTGATGGCGTGCTTCTAACGGTGATAAAGAACGGATACTTTCCGGGACGATAAAGGTTTTTGCGATTTTTCCGGGATTCGCTTGCAGTAAATAAATACGATCACTCATCGCAATCGCTTCTTCAATATCGTGAGTAACAAGTAGTGATGTTTTCTTATATTTATTTAGTAAGTTGAAAACGAGTTCTTCTAGTTTTAACTTCGTTTGATAATCGAGTGCGGAGAATGGTTCATCTAGTAATAAAATTTTCGGATCAGTCGCTAATGTTCGAACGAGAGCGGCACGTTGACGCATACCGCCGGATAGTTCACGAGGATATTGTTCTTCTACACCATGCAGACCGACTTGTTTTAAAAGGTTTAAAGTATGTTCTTTCATCTGCTCATCATAAATCTTTCTAATATGAAGTCCGAGCATAATATTTTCTTCAATCGTTTTCCAAGGGAATAAGTAATCTTGTTGCAACATATATCCCATAGATGATGTTTTCGTTGTAATCGGTTCACCATCTAAAAAGACGATACCGTCAATTGGATCAAGTAGTCCAGCAATGATTGAGAGGAGCGTTGTTTTACCGCAACCACTTGGACCGAGTATAGAAATAAATTCGCCTTCTTCCACTTGTAAGCTCATGTCTTCGAGAATAAGTTTGGCATTCTCTTTTGCAAAAAAGCAGTGAGAAACGTTACGTATTTGTAAAAAACTCATACACTTCGCCTCTATTTCTTAATAACGCTTTCGGCAATTTTTGTATTGACGAGCGCTTCATGTGGGACTTCTTTTTGTAATTCGCCAGCGTCTTTCATAATAGTTTGGAGCTGTTTCCATTCTTCCGCATCTAGTAGTGGATTTGTCGCATAAGAATGCTGTTTTTTGTACCGTTCAATTACTTTTACTGTTATGTCTTTTGAAGTGTCTTTAAATAGCGGGGAAACAGCATCAGCAATCTCTTCTGGACTATGTGTATCAACCCATTGCTGTGCTTTATAGAGAGCACGTGTGAACTTTTCAGCAGCAGCTTTATCTTTCTTTAAGAAACTTTCTTTTGCCATGAACGTTGTATAAGGAACAGTACCAGATTCATTTCCGAATGAAGCGACGATATAACCTTTACCTTCTTTCTCAAGTATACTTGCAGTCGGTTCAAAGAGCTGTACAAACTCTCCAGTACCAGATGAGAAGGCATTTGCAATATTAGCAAATTCGATATTTTGAATTAAGTTTGTATCTTTATGAGGATCAATGCCATTTTTCTTTAAAACGTATTCTCCAACCATTTGCGGCATGCCGCCTTTACGCTGTCCTAAAAATGTAACACCTTTTACGTCATTCCAATTAAAAGAGTCTAGTTTTTTACGTGAAACTAAAAATGTCCCATCTGTTTGTGTAAGCTGTGCAAAGTTAATGACAGGGTCTTTCGCTCCTTGTTGATGAACGTAAATAGACGTTTCAGAACCGACGAGAGCGATATCAATTCCGCCAGATAATAGGGCGGTCATCGTTTTATCGCCACCAGCTGTTGTTTGTAGGTCAATATTTAGTCCTTCATCTTTAAAAAATCCTTTTTCAATCCCAACATATAATGGGGCATAGAAGAGAGAATGGGTAACTTCGCCGACGCGAATGTTTTGAGTTTGTTCTTTCGTACCTTCTTTTTTACTACTACAAGCAGCAAAAGTAAAAACAGCTAGTAACATGATGCAAAAAATCGCGATTAATTTTTTCACTATATAACACCTCCTAGAAGTCACTCTACAAGCATGATATGTAGGTAATTGCCCATATGTGAGTGTAGATAGCAGGAATTTTTTGGGTGATAAAGAAGTACAAATATAAGGGGTGATAAAATGGAGTACGAATACGATGATAGCGTACATTTACATCTTGATTATTTCGGGACAGAATGTGATATGGAATCGATTGCTTATAAGAGGAAGAATGAAGACGTATGGGATGTGTATTTTAATTTTGGAGTATACGGTATTGAGAAAGACGATGTAAAGTTAGGGAGATTTATGGATGAATATGCTGGCCATTACGTTTTTTCTGTACATGCTCGCGATCTTAGCTGGGAATTTGGAAGTGCCCAGTTTGAAGAGTGGGTTTTGAAAAATCGGATAGTAGAAAAAGCGCTACAAAAATAGGAGGAATTTTGTGATTGGATTTCTCATCTTATTATTTATTTTTGTGGCGGGATTTTTAATCATGCAAATGCTTATTTACCGATTTGCAAAGAAAAACATCCATAAATATACAAAAATAAAATGGTTTCATATGTGGCTACATATGAATATGAAAAAAGGTCCGAGATTAGATTTTTTTGATTTTGTAATTATAGTACTCGTATGTATCGTATGGAAAATATGGCTGCTTCCTTTTATATAATACACATGCTAATCATTTTCTCTTTTATCATAAAATAACGAAAAGAACCTGTCTTGTGGCAGGTTCTTTTCGTTATAGTAATAGTTGTTAAAAACGTGCAACGCCTTTTTATTAATTCTTTCGTATTTTCATGTGAAATCTTTAATAGCAGGACTTCTAAAAAATAGTTATTGTATCATAAAGTGGAATGCTGAAATTAAGTTTTTCAAGAATGAGTAATTTGTATGCCATAATTTAACGGTTGATTAAGGGAATATTAAGACAAAACATTTATGATAGAAGCAAGTATGCAGACGAAATATGTAATATATGTTATTTTAATAGAAATAGTTCTTTCGATGCGGGGGAAATTAAGACATAGAAACGAGGGAATGAATTGAAGTATGGTTCTACACTTTTTCATCTTCCAAAAAGAAATATATTAATTTCTAGCATTATAAGTAGTATGGTGACTTTATTTGTAATAACTATGCTGTTTATGATTTTAAAGGTTTTTAATTTAGACATGATGAAAGATCATTTAAATCAAAAGTTTGTTTTAAGTGTTATGATGATTTTCATATGGGGCATAACGTTTTATATTACGCATTTCAATAAAAAAGAGATGTCTATACTTAGAGCATCCCTGCGAGTGCATTTTATATTACTTTTACTAGCTCATACAGTGGCGTTATTTTATATTGTCATGCAAGTTAATATGATTTTCATAGAGGCAATGAATTGGATTTACTTTTATAATATGCAGTTTATATTAAGTTTTGTAGTAATTTATGCAATATATATTCTTGTATATAATTTAATAGGTAAGGTTTTTCTAAGTATGGTTTTAACGAGCTGTACGTTAGTCATTTTAGGTATTGTGAATTATTTAAAGCTTATTTTCAGAGGCGATCCGCTATATCCTTCTGATTTCACACAAATTACGCATATGCAATCTGTTATACCGATGGTGATGGACTATTTTAGTTGGAGTTATATTTTTATCATTATCGTAAGTATCGTAGCTTGTATTGTAGCAGGGATATATATGAGAAGGTATATTCAAAATGTAAAGATTCATCTAGGAATAAGAGCCTTATTAGTAGTAGGATCTATTTTTGTTCTATATGCGTATGGTAATTTTGCGAATACATTTATGAATAAAGTATTTCAAAAATCAGGTGTAGATTTTGTTTTGTGGAATCAAAATGAGAACTATGCTTCAAATGGTTTTGTACTTGGGTTTATTAGCAATTTAGATACAACAGTTATGGAAAAACCAAAAAATTATTCTAAAGAAAATATGCTTCAAATAGCAAACGATATAAAAAAACAATATAGTGGAAATATAGGGAGCCAAAAGAAAAAAGAGAAACCGAATATTATTTTTGTAATGAGTGAATCGTTTTGGGATCCGACGAAAGTAACTAACCTTTCTTTTAGTGAAGATCCTGTACCAAATTTACATCATTATATAGAAAACTTTCCTGGTGGACAAACTATTTCTCCTACATTTGGGGGAAATACGGCGAACGTTGAATTTGAGGCATTAACAAGTTATTCAATGAGTTTGTTAAAGCCAGGTTCTATACCATATCAGCAGGTTATTACAAATAAGAAAGAAATTCCATCAATCCCTACGGCGTTGAAAAAAGAAGGTTATTATACAAGTGCAATTCATTCATTTGGTCGCACATTCTTTAAACGTGACGATGTATATAAGGTGTTAGGATTTGATAAGTTTAATGCAGAGGACACGATGGAAAATGTGGATATTGATGGAGATTATATTAGTGATTTAGCGATGAGTAAAGAGATAATTGCTGAGTTAGAGGAACAAAAACAGCCAACATTTATTCATGCAGTTACGATGCAAAATCATTTTCCATTTACAGAAGGCCGATTTGGTGAAAACCTAATAGAAATTAGCGGTCTAGAAAATGAAGAATCAAAGGGAGAATTAGAGACGTATACAGAAGGATTAAGACGTTCAGATGAGGCCCTTCAATATTTAATAGAGCAACTAGATAATTTAGATAGACCTACATTATTAGTATTCTTTGGAGATCATCTTCCATCATTAGGAACAAATAAATCTTTTTATAAAGAAAATGGGTATATAACGAATGAAAAAACACCGAGCGAACGTTTAGCGATGGCGCAAACTCCGTTATTAATGTATGCAAACTTTGATATGCCAAATGATAATTTAGGTTTAGTAAGCCCAATTCATTTTTCTAATCTTATTTTTGATTATGCAGGATTAAATAAATCCTTATTTTATCAATTTTTATCGGAACTTTACAAGGAAATACCAGTGCTTAGAGATGAATTAAAAGTTGATAAAAATGGAGAAGTAATCAATGATTTAACAAAGAAACAAAAAGAAATGTTAGAGCAATATAAAATGCTTCAATATGATTTACTCGTTGGAAATCAATATAGTAAAGATATCCTCTTTAAATAAAAGAAACAAAAAGAACTTGTATAACGATACAAGTTCTTTTTTCATAGTATTTAACGGGGTAACCAGACAAGCTGGGTTTAGGGAGTATTACTTGTACATTTAGTATATATGAAAATGTAATCGTTTTATTTGTGTATTTGTGAGAAATATGTGAATTTTATATTTTGTGAAAAATCGATTGTATTAACTTTCGTTCTTGTATTGCAGTTGTTATGCATGTAAAAATTTTATCAGTTCTTTATTTAATTCATCCGCTTGATCGATTGGTGAACCATGACCACTATTTGTAAGAGCATGTAACTGAGAATTTTTAATTCGTTGTTGCGTAAGCTCAGCACTTTTGTAAGGAATTAGTTGGTCGTGAACGCCGTGGAAGATTTTTGTTGGGACGTTAATTTTATTTAAATCTTTCGTTACATCTTCATTTGCAGCTGCTTGTAAAATTTTTATAAGGGCATAAGAAGCGGACTGCATACCGAGATAAGCAAACCATTCAAGGGTTGCAGCCCCTAAGTTTCTATTAAAAAAGGATAAAGATACATCATTTAAAAATTTTGGTAAATTAGCATACATTTGATTAATGAGAGCATCTGCTTGTTCTTTCGGTACACCGTAAGGAGACTCTTGATTTTTAACGAAAGAGGGGGAGACAGCGTCAATTAATGCGAGCTTAGAAATGCGGCGCCCATTATAGCGAGACATATAGCGAATAGAAAGAGCACCACCAACTGAGAAACCGACTAATGTAGCGTTCTCTACTTGAAGTGCTTCCAGAACAATTGCAATATCATCGGCTAATCGATCATACGTGTAACCAGTCCATGGCTTATCAGATTGCCCATTCCCTCGTATATCCATGGCGATACAGCGAAAGCCATGCTCTGGTAAAACATTGAGTTGATATTGATACATTTGATGATTTAAAGGCCATCCGTGAACGAAGAAAACAGTCTTACTACCTGGACCAGGATTAACGTCTTGCACAAAAATATGCACATCTTTCTCGACAGTAACAAACATAAAACTCCCCCTGTTCTATCAATAGGCTCCATTCTAAAAGCTTTGTTTTACTTTTTAGGCGGTCTATATAAAACATCCTCCATAATATATGTATTAATGATCATAGATTTTATGCTCTGTATATAGTCTAAATATATTGCGTTTTTGGTACGATTTTCCTCAAATGTTCGATTTATCTTTGTTTGTCTATGAAAATCATTTATTATAATAAATGGTATTCTTTGAGATGTTATTTTGAAGGGGTGTTGAAGTGAAAGAAAGTTTTCTATCATATAAAGAAGAAGAAAGGAATGCAAAAATCCTTTTATGGGTGTTATATGTCATTGTTATTGTATATCAAATTTTCTATCCAATCGTATTAGAAGATAAATCAATAATGGATAAGGGATACAACATAATATGGCAAGTTATTTGCGGAGTAGCAATACTGTGCGTGAATATATATTTACTGAAAAAAGAAAAGGCAAACCTTGTTAAATATGCATGGATATTTGCATACATAGGGATAGAAATCGCTAATATAATTTCGTATATTTTTTATAATAAGGCGGCGTTTGATGCGACAAATATAATAGAAATTATTCTCATTTTCTTTGTACCCATATTTTTAAATAAAAAATTTTATGTGTTTTTGCTTTCCTCTATTGTAGGAAAATATTTAATTTATTTATTTGTATTAGAGGAAATAAAAGCATTTATGTTCCTTATTATGTGTACACTTATGTTAATAGCTGCATATATCATTTTAAATCGATTTTTACAATATCTTTCAGCCGTAAAGGAAAGTATTGCGATTGCTAGTGAATCACAAAAATTAGCAGTAATCGGAAAAATGGCAGCGACTGTTGGACATGAAATTAAAAATCCACTGGCTTCATTAAAAGGATTTACGCAATTACAACGAGAGAAGCATGAAGAGGATCCTATTTATAAACGTATGATTTTTGAAATAGAAAATATGAATAATATGATAAGTGAGTTGATGGAAGTTGCTACATGCAAACCTTCTATTTATAAGAAACATGATGTAGGAAAAATTGTATTACAAGTAATAACAAGTCTTCGCGGAAAAATGAATGAATTAAACGTGCAGTTTATTTCTAATGTGGAAGAAAAAACAATAGAAGTTGAATGCGATGAACGAAAAATAAGAGGAGTCTTTTTATATACGATAAAAAATGCTTTAGAGGCAATGGAACAAGGTGGCATATTACATTTGCAATTAGAGAATAAAGGGAAAGAATATGTAATAATCAGCGTAATCGATAATGGTCATGGTATTAAGCAAGAAAACTTAACCCGTGTTACAGAAGCCTTTTATACAACGAAACAAGATAAAATTGGTCTGGGACTTACGGTAGCGAATCGAATTGTCACCGAGCACCTTGGTGAGCTGCATATTTCAAGTGAAAGAGATACTGGAACGAGAATAGACATCATTCTCCCAAGGAAGTGTGGAAATACTGAAATCCAAGTGGAAGAAAAGCTAGGAGTTACCATATGAATAAAGGCTATATATTTAAAAATGAAGAAATAAAGGCATTGAAAGTATTTTTAAGTTTATTTTTTATTATATTTTTTGTGTATGATCTTGCCTATGAATTTATCGTACCTTTAATCGCGGGAGAGCAAGAAGGCGTAGGAAAGTTTGAAGATGGTTTAGGTTTATGGCTTTACTTTTTGACGGTAGTATTGTTTTGCATTGGAATATACTTTATGAAATGGAAGAATGTTTTTGTGGTAAAGTATATTATTCTAATTGGCTATAATGTATTAGATTGTATCCATAACATTATGATTTATTATGGTAGCGATGCGGAATTTGACGGTGGAAATATAGTAGAAGTATTTTTTATTTTGTTCGCACCAATCTTTGTGAACAAAAGATATTTCTGGTTAGTTCCAGCGATACTTGTCGGGAAGTACGCTCTTACAGGAATCATTATTCAATCTTCTCTCGTTTTAATCCCAATGGCATTATATAGTGTATTTACTATTATATGTTGGATTATATTTTTGAGGGTTCAGTCTTACGTTCGTACGCTTGAGATGATGGACAAAGAAATAAAACAGACAGAAAAACTAGCAGCTGTTGGAAAAATGGCAACGGTTATTGGTTATAAGATTAGAAGACCTTTAGCAAACTTAAAAAAACTTGTGAATAAACAGGCAGACAAGCATCCAGAGGATAAAATTTATAGTGATATTATGAAACAAGAAGTAGATCGGATTCATATAATTGCTACAGAACTTAGTGGATTTGAGAAATCTAAATCACTAGAATCAGAAACTCATAACATACAAGAAATTATCTCTTATGTTATTCGAGTTATGGAAAAACCTGCTTTAAAACAAGGAGTCCACATACAAGGTATTTACAGTAAAGACTTACCGTCCATTACATGTGATGAAAAACGATTAAAACAGGTCTTTTTTAATTTAATCAAAAATGCAATTGAAGCAATGTCAGTTGGGGGAACAATTACGATTAAAGTTACTGTAAAAGATGGAATCATCGTTCAAGTGAAAGATGAGGGATGTGGTATTCCGAAAGATAAAATTCCAAAGTTAAATGAAGCCTTTTATACAACGAAAGAAACAGGAACTGGTCTAGGTTTAGTAGTTACAGAAAAAATTATTAAAGACCACAACGGTAAAATGAGTTTTGAAAGTGAAGTTGGGGTTGGAACGACGGTTGAAGTTATGTTACCACTGCATTAAATAGAAAAAACATCACTTATTTGGAAGTAATGTTTTTGTGTTCTTCTTAGGTAGACGTTCTAAAAAAGAGGACGATAACGAAAAATAATATATTGATAGTGTAAAAAGAAAATAATGGATGTTTTACTATGAAAAATATATAATGGCTTTGTCTGTTATTTGTTGTAGTTCATTTATATTTCTATTTGTTGACCCGAATCTCGGGTCTTTTTTTATGAAATGAATTGCTATATGTCAGTGATTAGAAAAATAGAATATATATTCATGCTGTAATACTGGTAGCACCAGTAAACTCGGTGCTACCAGTAGGTTCGTTTTCCGGCACAACGAAAGCATTTACGTTGGTACAGGTGGTGCTTTCACATTTCTCTATTTTTCTGTGGTCGATTGTATTGTGTATATAAATTTAAAAAATGATAGCGTTAGAGCCACCATTTCTCCTGCGGAAGCAAAATAACATCCACATCAAAATTCTCTTTAAACCAATCATACATCAATGTCTCTTTCACTAAATATTCAGAGGCAGAGTGTGACACACCAATTAGAGACATATTCGTTTCTTTTACATAATCCATAATGAGCGAGTATTTATGTCGGCCGTAATCATTGTCGATATGGCAATGGATTTCTCCTGTAATATATGCTTCAGCACCTTTTTCTTCTGCTTCCTTCATTAAAGATACAACATCGCCACACCCAGCGATAATTGCGATTTTTTTAATGGAATCATGTCGTTTACCTTCGAAGTCTGTGTAAGGAATCTGGAAGAGTTGTTTTAGATGTTTTTGGAGTGCTTCTGTTGATGTTTCATCTATTTCACAAATAAGACCAATTGGTTCTTGTTCTGGACCTCCATATGCAAAGTCGTCCACTACAGTAGCGTTTAATGCTTTTGCAATTGAAATACTCGTTCCATGCGTTTGATGAAAATCCATTGGTACATGACATGTATATATAGAAAGTTGTTTTTCTTTTATTCCTTGCAAATATTTTTCAGGAATTGGTATGAAACCGCGACCTGATCTTCCAAGCGGATCACCACACTCCATTACAAGGGGATGGTGCATAAAGAGTAAATCACCAGGTGTGGATTGTGAAATGAATGTTTCAAGAACATCATCTGTAGGGAATACAGCTAAAAATACTTTGTTTACATTTTCAGATCCGTGCATCATAAGGCCGTTAAATAAATCTACAAAATTTGCTTCGAAAAATTGTTGCCAAGGAAATTTGATAGGATCATATACGGCTGGGATAAATCGACTAAAGGCACTATCTTTTCCGTATTTTTCAATTTGGAATAAGTGATTGAGTGATTGCTCTATTTTTTTTAAGGCTGGCATGTTTGATAATCCTCCTTAAGATGATTTTTGCTTTATGAGTTGTTTGTATTCTTCGTAGTAAAATAAGAAGCGGATAGGTAACAAATAAAACCTAGAATCCAGCCGATAGAAGGAGAATAGGGAAGTACATGCTGTAACAGTATTCCGCTAGAAATGAAGAAACTACCCAATAGACCTAATAACATAGGATATCGTTGTAGTTTGAACACGGATAGTAAACCTCCTTTCTCCTGCATGAACTATCCATAAAAGCTCGATTGCTGAAACTTTATCACATACATTGTATATTAGTCTTAATTTTCTGTATATAACTTTTGAGAAAAATGGTGATACAATATATGAATGATAAGAGAAGAGAGGATGAAGATTAACATATGTACGTTACTGTAACAGAAGCAGCATATAAAAAGATTATGGATACGATTCCAAGTGAAGCGAAATATATAAAGTTATTTTACGATAATGAAGGTTGCGGTTGTGTTATGAGCGGAATTATCGATTTAGTAGCTGTAGCAGAGAAAGATGAGCGCGATGTGGATATTGAATCAAGCACAATGAATTTTATCGCTGATCGTACAAAGCTTGTATTTATGGATGATAAGTTAACGGTTGATTGGCATGAAGGTGGAGGAACTTTTCAGTTGAAGAGCCCAAGCCAGTTTTATAATCCAAATATGAAATTACACGTTCGAGTATAGTAAAGGAAATGTGAGTCCAAAATGTATTTTGGACTCACATTTTTTTATTTTATAAGTCGCTATTATTGTCGATTTTTGTTGATAAGTCGATATATTAAAAAAATCGCTGATATAAATGGAGTTGCGCTGATATATTCAGAAAATCGCCGATATAATTTCATTTACCAAAACGGCCCAATAGTAAAAAAGATTTTTTCACATAATGAAATGTACATGTGATTGAATTTTCTGTATAATCTTCTTTGCGGAGGGGATACGCATGAGAAGATGGGGAATTGAGTTATTAATTTTAAGTGTTGTTATTATTTGGGGGATTAACTATACAATTGCGAAGTATGGACTTTTAGAATTTACAGCAATTGAGTTTACTGCACTTCGTATGATGGCGGCGGCACCGCTTCTGTTACTCCTTACCTTTTTTATTGAAAAGTCGGTTTATATGGAGCGAAAGGATATACCTAGATTAATCATCGTTAGCGTTGTAGGTATTGTACTGTATCAAACGCTATTTATGGAAACTGTCAAATATACATCCGCTACAAATGCCTCTTTACTCATTTCTATATCACCTATTTTTACAACTGTATTTGCGATTTTTCTGAAACAAGAAAATTTTTCTTCTCGAAAGTTAATCGGTTCTATGATTGCTTTTGTTGGTGCAGCATTAGTTTTAGTAGCAGGGCATTCACTTACTAGTTCTTTTTATGGCAATGGAATTGGACTTATTACATCAATATGCTGGGGGCTTTATCCTGTTTTAGCAGGACCATTAATTAAAAAATATTCAGCATTACGTGTTACAGCATGGTCTGCGCTAGTGGGTGCGATTCCGCTATTATTGTTAAGTGGTCCGCATGTGTTTGTCATGCCATTTCACATTATTCACGGAATGACACTATTTGCTTTACTATATTCTATTTTCTTTGTAACAGTATTTGGTCTAGTAATGTGGTATGTTGGTGTTCAAAAAATTGGAGCGTCACATACGATGGTATATATGTATATAACGCCGCTTGTAGCTGTTTTATTTGCAGCTGTCTGGGCAAATGAATATGTATCGTTTCAACAGATCATCGGTGGAATTATCATTTTTGTCGGTCTATGGTTTGTGAAATCCGAGAAAGGAAAAGTTCATTCTATTGCAGGGGAACCTATATCAAAATAGGAAAACAGATCACCTATGATCTGCTTTCCTATTTTTTTATTTTTGGTAAGAAGATGAGAAATAAGATAGCAGTAATAAGTGGAATTAAGTTTAAAAATGGAATACGGAAGAGTGTAATAAGAATAATACCTGGAAGAAGAACACCGAGGACAGCGTAAAAAATGCTATGATTTTTCGTGTACCAATACAATGAAAGTCCAATAAGTGCAGGGATAATGAGGTGAATGAGAGCCATTAAAAAATAAATCATTAGACGCCCCCTTTATTTGTGTGCTTATTACATCATATCCGTATGTTCATAGATTGATATCATTTTTTTCATAAATGGACGAAAAAAGTTTGAAAAAACGTCACAAAATATGAGAATATGATGTTTGAAATCTTGTATAATATTATTTTCTAAAAACATTTAAACAACATAAACATACTGTTTATGTTGTTTTTAATTTAAATGAAATGGATTTAAGGAATATGAATTTGAAAGAAATTTTTTGTTGGATAGATAAGAACGAATGAAGAGAGGTACAGCATGATTAGTATGTCACTAAGATCATTTAAAATCCAATCGTATTATATACTAGGTATTTTGTTACTAGGATGGATGTTAACACCGTTTTCAGCACACTTTTTAGGCGCTGGAATTGGGCTTATTGTAAGTATGTATTGCGTTTGGCTTTTAGGGAGAAGAATTGAGAAGCTTGGAGATAGTATTGTAAAGAAGACTAAAGCACCGACACTCGGTATGTTTAACCGTTTTGCAGCTGCCATTTTGGGTGCTATTATTATGTACGAAATTGAGCACCACATGGTTATGTGGGCATTTGCAGTAGGGATTATGGGTGGTTATTTCTTAATCGTTGTGAATTTAGGGAAAGATGAGAAAGAACTAACAAAGAGCTAAAAAAGATAAAAGAATTCTTTTTAGATGGAATAGATGATCCAGCCACGGATAGAAGCGGTCAGGGCCTTTTTTAGCCCCATGTGATGTGAAACCCGAGAGATGTAGTGAGTAGGGATATAATTTATATGTTCGAAGCCATGATTTGTCTCTGTTGAAATGGGTTTACTCTGGGATAAGTGATTCAGTGATGGATAGTACAGCAGGAAGCATAACTTTACATAAAATACAGGTTTCTGCTTCCAATAAGTTAACATGAAATTACGTATTAGTATGACTCTTAGCTTCTTTAAAAAAGTTGGATATAAGACAGCAAACTATTCCGGTAATTAGAATAATATATTTTATCGTTTCACTTGTATGCTCAAATAAATTAACGTTAAGCATTACAAGTCCCCAAAAAACTTGAATCGCTCCATAACTGAATAAAATTTTTCCTGTACGAGAAAAATTTTTCATAGGTCTCACCCTTTCCTGTATATGTAAATTGTATCATAAAAAAACTAAAAACGAATAAATATAAATTGAATTTTCTGTAAAATTATAGATGTTGGCATGCCATTTTATGATTTAAGTCACAGATCAAGAGATTAACGTTTCACTTTATATAAGATATAGAAAGAAGCTTACGTTTTCACGTAAGCTTCTTTTTTATGTAAGTGTGTGTAACCGTTAAGCCGCATTGGGTTTTGTCGGTGAGTACGCGAAACTTTACGTTTACACGACACTTATTCATATGAGTAAAGGGTTATTCCAACAGAAATTTTTAATTTAAGCGATTGGGCCGCCTAAGTTAATAATATCTTCAGAAACGCTTTCGAACTTTTTGAAGTTCTCTTTGAATTCATTTGCAAGCTCGATTGCTTTTGATTTGTAAGCAGCTTTATCAGCCCAAGTTTGTTCAGGCATTAACACTTCGTCAGGTACACCTGGTACGTGAAGTGGAACTTCAAGACCGAAGATGTCATGTTTAGCTGTTTCAGTTTTTGCAAGTTCGC
The DNA here is from genome assembly GCF_015712745.1 of Bacillus sp. SRB3LM. Lineage (NCBI taxonomy): Bacteria > Bacillati > Bacillota > Bacilli > Caryophanales > Bacillaceae > Bacillus > Bacillus sp. SRB3LM. The sequence continues at coordinate 306,610 of NZ_VWVQ01000008.1, read as the reverse complement.
CGCTTAATGCTGCTTGAATCATTGCACGAGTGTAACCTAAGTTCATACGTTTACCAACGCCGTATTCGCCACCAGTCCAGCCAGTGTTTACTAAGAATACTTTCGCATCGTGTTTCTCGATTTTTTCACCAAGCATTTCAGCGTAGCGAGATGCATCAAGTGGTAAGAATGGTGAACCGAAGCAAGTTGAGAATGTAGCTTGCGGAGATGTAACACCGCGCTCTGTTCCTGCTAGTTTACTAGTGTAACCACTTAAGAAATGATACATAGCTTGTTCTTTTGATAACTTACTGATTGGAGGCAATACGCCAGATGCATCAGCAGTTAAGAAAATGATGGTATTTGGGTGTCCAGCAACACTTGGCAGTACGATATTGTCGATCGCATGCATAGGGTATGCAGCACGAGTATTTTCTGTTAAAGTAGTATCGTTGTAGTCTGCGATACGCGTTTGGTCATTAATGATAACGTTTTCTAAAACAGATCCAAATTTGATTGCATCGAAAATTTGTGGTTCTTTCTCGTGAGAAAGGTTTACACATTTTGCGTAGCAACCGCCTTCAATATTGAATACACCGTTATCAGACCAACCGTGCTCATCATCACCAATTAATTTACGGTTTGGATCAGCAGATAAAGTTGTTTTACCTGTTCCAGATAAACCGAAAAATAGTGCTACGTCACCTTCTTCACCTACGTTTGCAGAGCAATGCATAGAAAGAATATCTTGTTCAGGTAGTAAGAAATTCATAATAGAGAAGATTGATTTTTTCATTTCTCCAGCGTATTCTGTACCACCAATTAGTACAATACGTTTTTCGAATGAAACCATAATGAATGCTTCAGAGTTTGTACCGTCAACAGCTGGATCAGCTTTGAAGTTCGGTGCAGAAACAATTGTGAACCCTGACTCATGGGTTGTTAATTCTTCTTCAGTTGGACGAATGAATAATTGATGTACAAATAAATTGTGCCATGCATATTCATTAATAACTTGAATTGGTAGGCGGTAATTGCGGTCAGCGCCTGCAAATCCTTTGAAGACGAATAACTCTTCTTTTTCTTTTAAGTATTCTAAAACTTTAGTATATAATTTATTAAAATGTTCTTCAGAAATCGGTTGGTTTACAGCTCCCCAAGCAATTTTGTCAGCAACCGATGCTTCTTTCACAATAAATTTATCTTTAGGAGAACGTCCTGTATATTTTCCTGTTGAAGCAGAAACGGCACCAGTAGAAGTTAATTTCCCTTCATTTCGCATTAATACTTTTTCCACTAATTGCGGAACACTTAGTTGAATCTGTGCATTGCTTCCGTTCAATAATTCATGTAAACCAATTTGGACATTCACAGTACTCATATTTATATACCATCCTTTTCATTTAATGAAATATTTCTCGTAATCCCCAACAATAGTATAACACAATTATATAAATAATGTATACTATTTATTTCTTTTTGTTTGTGTGAATACATTATTTCCTTATTAATATTTCATTTTAGGCGCATTGAGAAAAACTTTCACGAAAATGTGAATATTAATTGACAAATGAATATCATTTCTTTAGTATAGGTTGGGACGGATACTCTCTTATCCCGAGCTGGCGGAGGGACAGGCCCGATGAAGCCCAGCAACCTCACTTGTATTGATAAATGCAGGTGAATAGGTGCTAAAACCTGTGCGAGGCTACAGGTCTCGAACGATAAGAGCGAAGGGCAAAAAGCAGTATGCAAGTAGCAAATTAAACCTTTCCTCTATATAAAGTAGGAAAGGTTTTTCTGTATGCTTGTGTGGGAGAATAAATGTATGTCGCAATCTGTGGCAAATTAAGGATGAGTTCCGTACAATATATACAATTACTGTAGGGAGGTTTACCACATGACAAAAAAACGTCATCTGTTCACATCTGAGTCTGTAACTGAAGGACATCCAGATAAAATTTGTGACCAAATTTCTGATTCAATTTTAGATGCGATCTTATCAAAAGACGCAAATGCACGTGTAGCTTGTGAAACAACTGTAACAACTGGTTTAGTATTGGTAGCGGGGGAAATTACGACTTCTACTTACGTAGATATTCCAAAAATCGTTCGTGAAACAATTCAAGGCATTGGTTACACACGCGCAAAATACGGATTCGATGCAGAAACTTGTGCAGTTTTAACATCTATCGATGAGCAATCTGCTGACATCGCTATGGGTGTTGACCAAGCGCTAGAAGCACGCGAAGGTCAAATGACTGACGCTGAGATTGAGGCAATTGGTGCAGGAGACCAAGGTTTAATGTTTGGTTTCGCATGTAATGAAACACAAGAGTTAATGCCACTTCCAATCTCGCTTGCTCACAAATTAGCTCGCCGTTTAACTGAAGTACGTAAAGATGATACGTTATCATACCTACGTCCGGATGGAAAAACGCAAGTTACAGTTGAGTATGATGAAAATGGTAAACCAGTACGTGTTGATACTATCGTAATTTCTACACAACATCACCCAGATGTTACATGGGAAGAAATCGATCGCGACTTAAAAGAGCACGTAATTAAAGCTGTAGTACCAGCAGAATTAATCGATGGAGAAACGAAATTCTTCATTAACCCAACTGGCCGCTTCGTAATTGGTGGACCACAAGGTGATGCTGGTTTAACAGGACGTAAAATCATCGTTGATACTTACGGTGGATACGCTCGTCACGGTGGCGGTGCATTCTCTGGTAAAGATGCAACGAAAGTTGACCGTTCTGCAGCATATGCAGCTCGTTATGTTGCGAAAAACATCGTAGCAGCTGGTCTTGCTGAAAAAGCAGAAGTACAACTTGCATACGCAATTGGTGTAGCACAACCAGTATCAATTTCAGTTGATACATTCGGCACTGGTAAAGTATCTGAAGACGTATTAGTAGAACTAGTTCGTAACAACTTCGATCTTCGCCCAGCTGGTATTATTAAAATGCTAGACTTACGTCGCCCAATTTACAAACAAACAGCAGCTTACGGCCACTTCGGACGTACTGATGTAGATCTATCATGGGAACGTACAGACAAAGCTGCAGCTTTAAAAGAGCAAGCTGGTCTATAATATATGAAAAAAAGCTTTGCGCAGTGAGCGCAAAGCTTTTTTTATTTATAATTACGTTGAAATAAAGCGAAGAGTTCAATGTCATGCCAAGTGCCGTTGCGGAATATAGCTTCTTTACAAGTTCCTTCATGTTGAAAACCGAGTGATTTATATAATTTAATTGCTCTCTCGTTGAAAGAAAATACTCGTAAAGAAAGGCGATGTAAATTTAATTCTAAAAATGCATAATTCAATAATAAAGTGAAAGCTTCCTTCCCCCCAGTAATCCTTTTTACCAATATCAATAATGCATTCAGCGTTTCGATTATACGAATCAATATGAATTAAAGAAGTAATACCAATTGGAAGATGCGTAGCTTTTTCTTCAATGATATAGCTTTTAGAGTTTGAAGAATGAATAAATTGCTGGCAAAGTTTTTCTGTATCTTGTAAGGAATATTTATCAAGGTTAAGGGTAGTTGAACTCATAACGTCTATATCATTATGCCATTTATAATACGTTAGAATATCATCTTCGGAAAACTTTCGTAACTGGATACGGTTTGATTCAAACAATATAAGCCCACCTTTTGTATTTACTAGTTTTTGTTCATTATTTCAATACACGAGCTACAATAAATGTGTCCTTCTAGTTCAATATACTTTCTTATATTAGTCATACCATTTGCCGGAAATGGCATATGAATCCACGCTTTTTCATACGTTTGTATTTCTTTTTCACATGATTTACAAAGGATTGGTTTCTTCTTGAACATATGTAATCAACCTTTCATTTGACGTGCTTTACTTGCGCAAAAGGCACTACTTAGTAAAAATAGTGTCGCGAATATAATGCTTACTAATGTAGCGTATGGAATTGCGCCTTTTAAGGAAAAGCCGACAGTGATGGAAGCGACGAATAAGAGGATGAATGTTGTTGTTAATTTTTTATAAAGTTCCATACTATGTAGACCTCCAATCTATTTTTTAGTACAAGTTTTAAAATTGAATTCTATTATGTAGAAAATATAAAGAGTAGCTAAAGATGTGTAGTCTAGGAGTATAAGAAATTGCACTTTCCTTTTTGTGGGTTAGTATACTTATATTGTATCATGGCGCATGATTGGCTTCATACATAATTGTGTAAAGGTATGTATGATAAAATGAAGAAAAGTCTTTAAGAAAGGAAAGATAAAAAATGAGTGTAACTGAACATAAAAAACAAGCTCCAAAAGAAGTGCGTTGCAAGATTGTTACGATTTCCGATACACGTACGGAAGAAACAGATAAGAGCGGACAACTATTACATGAATTGTTAAAAGAAGCGGGACATAAAGTAACTTCTTATGAAATTGTAAAAGATGATAAAGAAAGTATTCAGCAAGCAGTGTTAGCTGGTTATCATAAGGAAGATGTAGATGTTGTATTAACAAATGGCGGTACTGGTATTACGAAACGCGATGTCACAATTGAAGCAGTATCAGCGTTATTAGATAAAGAAATTGTTGGATTTGGTGAGCTGTTCCGTATGATTAGTTATTTAGAAGATATCGGAAGCAGCGCAATGTTAAGTAGAGCGATTGGTGGTACAATTGGGCGCAAAGTAGTTTTCTCGATGCCGGGGTCTAGCGGAGCGGTTCGACTTGCGATGAATAAATTAATTTTACCGGAATTAGGCCATATTACATTTGAGCTGCATCGCCAATGAGTAAGTGTGCTGGAATTGTATTAGCGGGCGGTATGTCGAGTAGATTTGGTGAGCCGAAAGCGTTAGCAATTTGGAAGGGAACTACTTTTGTTGAGCATATTGTGAAAGTGATGGGAAATACTTTGCAAGACATTGTAGTAATTAGCCATACTGATATAAAAGAGCGAGTAGAGCAATTCGTACAAGTTCCTGTTATAGAAGATATCCCGCATTATAAAGGGAATGGACCGCTGGCCGGCATTGTATCAGGTATGGAATACATAGAAGCAGATTGGTACGCTATTATGCCTTGCGATGCGCCAAATGTTTCGCATGAGTGGTTTACCATTTTATTAGAGCAAACGAGCAATGAATATGATGCGGTTGTACCTATTATTAATGGAAGGAAACAACCGTTACTTGCAGCGTATCATAATCGAGTGAAAGAAAAGATTTATGCTTTGCTTCAGGAAGAAAAAAGAAGTATGGGCCAGCTTTTATCACAATGTAATGTGAAGTATATTGTTGGTGAAGATGTACAAGCGAATGCGGATTGGTTTATAAATGTGAATACGAAAGAAGAATATGTGCAGGCTCAAAAAGACCTTTCAAATGAATGAAAGGTTTTTTTGTATACAGAAATTGGGGAACAATTACTGTATAAAGGTATGTGAGTAAGTTGATTTTAAGGGGAATTTCTTAAAATCACTATACAGTTAAAATAGTGTATAACTATATATTAATTTTTATGGGTTTTTATTACAAGTCTGTTTAGTTATGTTTATTTTTGATATAATGAATATAGAAATAAAACAATGTTTAACCTTATGTATCATTTATGAAACTAAAATTTATAACTGTGTAATAAACTCCCTTCATCTAGTTGAAGGGAGTTCTTCTGTTTAAGCGAGTAATTCTGATGCGGTGTGCTGAAGGACTTCTTCATATTGGTCAAGTAACCCACGGAAAATCTCATCCCAGCTTTTTGTTTTAGCATAAGACGAAGCAGCTATGCCCATTTGTATAAGCTGCTCTTCATTTCGCAATAAAGAATGGATGGATGATAGAAATGAATCCGCATGTTTGGGCGGGCAAAGAATTCCTGTTTTTCCATCTGCAATAATATTTTTAACCCCACCACTATTTGCACCGATGACAGGTGTACCGCATGCAAGTGATTCGAGTGCGACATTTCCGAACGTTTCAGTAGCAGATGGAAATATCATGATGTTAGAACAAGCATATACTTCAGCTAAATCTTTACCTTGTAAATATCCAGTAAAAGTGACATTTGCTTTCGGAACAGCTTCACGTAAATTTGTTGCTAGAGGACCGTCTCCTGCGATGAGCCAATGAATGTCATTTCGAGTATGGGCTGTTTTGACGATAAGGTGTTGCAACGTATCAATATCTTTTTCAGGGGCAATCCGTCCAACGTAGGAAAGGACATACTTCGCTGTAATATTATATTTTTTTCGGAATAGGTCTGTATTGTAAGATGGATGAAAGAGTGTGCAATCTACACCACGTCCCCAAATGGATAGGGCCTGAAAGCCTTTATTTTTTAGTTGGTGTAACGTTTCAAAAGAAGGAACGAAATTTTTTTGCATATGGCTATGAAACCATTTTAAATAGTTCCAAAGCATATTAGAGAGAAATTCGATTTTGTAATAGCGTAAATAAGCATCGAAATCAGTATGATAAGAACCGACAACTGGGATGTTTAACTTTTTTGCATAATATAATCCACAAAGTCCCATGTTGAAAGGTGTAGCAATGTGAATAATGTCAGGCTTAAAGGAAAGAAGTTCTCGTTTAATGCGCGGAGTAGGAAAAGAAAAGCGACATTCTGGATATAATATTGTTAACGGGATACTTCTCATCTTGTTCACATTGGCCACGAAATTATCTTCAGCTGTATGCTGAGGGGCGAAAACAGAATAGGCGATCTGTTCTTTCTGAAAATATTGTGTTATTCGCTCTAACGTTTTCGCAACCCCGTTAACTTGTGGCGTAAAAGTATCGGTAAAAATGGCGACTCTCATCATATCACTCCTTTATGTGAAAAGTGGGATGAATTGATAAAAAGAGATGATGCCAGAGCAAGTGCCAAGGCACATACCGACGAATACATCTGACGGATAGTGAAGTCCTAAATAAATGCGAGAAATACCGACGCATAATGCTAACGGTAATAAAAAAACAAATAAACTTGGATTATAACAAATAAATGGAATAAGGACAGAGAAAACGGCTGTTGTATGACCAGACGGGAAAGAGTGGTCTTTTAATGGGTGGACTGGATATTTCGCATCCTGAATTGTTAAATAAGGACGTTTTCGTGGATAACATCTTTTTAATATTTGTACAGGAATATGGCTAATTGTTAAAGAAATAGCAGATGCGATTGCAGTTTGATGCAAAGTCCCTTTTGCAAAAAATAAAAAGAACAGTGTGAGTGCGATTGAGAAAGTAGCACCACCTATATGAGTAATATTGCTGAAAAAGATATTTAATGTTTTTTGATCAAAGTATCGGTTAATTCCTTTGAAAATGTAACATTCTATTTTATACAGTCCACTGGCCTTCATGAAAATTCTCCTCCCTTGCTTACATATATATGGAGATATTAGCTTTTATTTTAATAAGATTTTATTGAGGGAGTAATAATGTTTTGTAAAGAAAAAGTTAGTTTTTATAAAAAAAGCTGCCACTTTAATGGCAGCTGGAAAAGTTACTTCTGTAATGATTTATAATACTGACCTTTTTCAACATATTGTGTGCGAATTCGCTCCATGTCTTTACGGTCTTCCTCCGTTAACTCACGAATGACTTTCGCTGGGCGACCGAAAGCTAACGTGTTTGGCGGGATTTTCTTTCCTTGTGAAACGAGGCTTCCAGCACCGATGAAGGCTCCTTCGCCAATTTCAGCACCATCTAATATAATAGATCCCATTCCAATTAAAGCATCTTGTTTAATATGACAGCTATGTAAAATAACTTGATGCCCAACGGTAACATCGTCTTCTAAAATAAGAGGATACTGCGGGCTTTGGTGAAGTGTACATTGGTCTTGTACATTTACTCGGTCTCCAATGATTGTTGGTGACACATCACCGCGTATGACTGTATTAAACCAGATACTTGATTCTTCACCAATGGAAACATCGCCTGTAATGGTAACATAATCAGCGATAAAAGCACTACTCGCAATTTTCGGATTTTTTTCTTTGTAAGGATATATCATGTAAAGCCTTCCTTTCCTAGAGACTAGTTTCAGTGTATCAAATTATGAAAAAGAGTGAAATGGAGGAGGTCCGTATGTGGAATTATGAAGCGGAGGAAGCAAAGGCTGTAATCATTATTGTGCACGGCGCGATGGAATATCACGGACGTTACGAGGCTGTTGCAGAAATGTGGAATCATATCGGCTACCACGTCGTGATGGGGGACCTTCCGTCACATGGAACGACTTCAAGAAATAGAGGACATATTGATTCGTTTGATGAATACATAGAGGAAGTTAAATTGTGGGTGAAAGAGGCAAGAAAGTATCGGTTACCTATTTTTCTATTCGGTCATAGTATGGGCGGTCTTATCGTCATTCGTATGATGCAAGAAACGAAGAGAGAAGATGTAGACGGCATTATTTTAAGTTCGCCATGTTTAGGGGTAGTGACTGGACCTTCAGCACCGCTTCAAGCTGCCTCAAAAATATTAAATATTATCGCTCCAAAATTGCAATTTGCAACGAATCTTACAGTGGAAATGTCAACTCGTAATCATGAAGTGAGAGACGCGATGGAGAATGATTCATTGTTCTTGCGCAAAGTATCAGTACGTTGGTATAGTGAATTGATTAAGTCTATCGAAATTGCTCATAAAAAAATAGATGATTTTCCAGATGTTCCGCTCTTGCTAATGCAAGCTTGTGAGGATAAACTTGTAGATAAAACACGTGTCCGCACTTGGTTTGATAATGTTAAAATAAGTGATAAGGCTTTTAAAGAATGGCCGAATTGTTATCACGAGCTATTAAATGAGTATGAGCGTGATGAAATTTTGAGTTATATTCAGTCATTTACTGAAATGCATGTCAATAATATAGTAAAAACAAACAAATAAATCATTATTTGTACATTTAATAGAGGAGATGAAGGAAGAAGTGAACGTACCGAGTAATCCCATAACGCTCATGGCGAAAGTATACCGTGATGTGTTTCCGGTTGTACACCATGAGCTAGCGATGTGGAAAGAGCGTGCCTACCATATTCCGAATGATGAGCTTCATAGTCAGGCAATCGCAAGTATTGAGCATAAAACGTTTCATTGTGAGGGCGGTGGCATTTTAGCTCTGCTAGCAAATGAACACCGAGAAGAATGTATTCATTTTATCGTAGCGTATCAAACGATCAGCGACTATTTAGATAATTTATGTGATCGCAGTACATCACTTGATCCAAAAGATTTTGCCGCACTGCATGAATCGATGTTAATGGCATTATCACCTGAAGTAGAAGGCGGCGGTAATTATTATCGTTATCGTGATGATCAAGATGATGGTGGTTATTTAGATGAACTTGTTGAAACATGCCAAGATGTTTTAAAGAAAACGAAGCACTATGACAAAATTGCTCCTGTTCTTCATGAACTTGCTTGTTATTATTGTGATTTGCAAATTCATAAACACGTGAAATTAGAAGAAAGAGAGCCGCGCCTGAAAAACTGGTTTGAAGCACATAAAGAAAACTTACCTGAGATGAGTTGGTTTGAATTTTCAGCATGTGCCGGTTCTACACTTGGAATTTTCTGTCTTGTCGCATATGCATTTCATGATGAATTACATGATGAAGATATTGCGAAAATTAGACAAGGATACTTCCCTTACGTACAAGGACTTCATATTTTGCTTGATTATTTCATTGATCAGGAAGAAGACCGTATAGGCGGAGATTTAAATTTCTGTAGTTATTACGAAAACGAGCAAGTGATATTAGATCGTATGAAACATTTTGTAGAAGAAGCAGAGAAGAGCATTGGTGATTTGCCTCATGCGAAGTTTCATCGTCTCATAAGCCGAGGATTACTTGGTATTTATTTATCAGACCAAAAAGTATCAGCACAAAAGAATATGCACAAAATGGCACGGCGCATTGTAAAATACGGAGGTCTCACTTCACGATTCTTCTATTGGAACGGGAAGATGTACCGAAAGAAAACGGCGCAGTGATGAAGAAAACCACTCATGTAGAGTGGTTTTCTTTGTTATAATATGGTAAAGGTGGTGGCGGAAATGAAGAGATTGTTTCAAAAGCTATATGACCATATTGAGGTTACATTACTCGTGCTACTTTCCATTTCATTTGTAACTGGAATATATATGATGATGAATAGGCCAAGTGGTCCTACTATGATGGATTATGTGCCCCAGGTAATAATTGGCGTAATTATTATAGTAGATATCGTCTTTTTAATAAGTGGTAGAAAAAAAGAAAATAGTAAATAAAAAAGCATTTGTACAAGGGAGTACAAATGCTTTTTTACTATGAGCGTATTTTTGAAAATACATATATAAGAAGTTCAATCGCAAAAATAACTAAAACAGATAGTCCGAATAAAGGCATGACAGCGCCTAGTATAACCATCATGATAAAGAAAACGAATATGCTTTTCTTATCTCTTTGCTTTGGCGGTGCTGCTAATTTTCCTTTCGGCTTTCTTGCTAACCACATTTTTACTCCGTAATAAATGAGAAGTAATAAAGATAATGTCGTTAGTAAGCATAATATTTTATTTGGCCATCCGAATAAATGTCCTTCGTGAAGCGGGATACCGTAAGTGAACCATTGTGCAAGTAATCCATAATCACGATAGTCTGTTTTCGAAATGAGTTCCCCGCTATATTGATTAAAGTAAGCTGTTATTTCTTCATTTGGTGCAACATGCATACCTGTAATACCAGAACCGCTTGATTTCGAAACTGTGAATACGCCTTTCGAATCAGCTGGTAGTGAGATAACGTATGGCTTCTTTATTTCAATTCCTTTTTGTAATTCATCGACAGAAATAGCTTTCGGTTCATTTGAATCCGATTCAGGAGGAGCTGCTTTTCTTGTTGCCCATGGCAATTCTTTTACCTTTGATTCAGGCGGCGCCATATACAATTTCGGATATCCGAGCGATTCATTCGACGATGCGATTTTATAAATTTGGTTACCCATAAATCCTGACCATGGCAATCCAGATGCGACTAGCAGAACGAGTGGAATTGTAAATATAATACCGATAATAGAATGACGTCGTTTTGCTTTTTCTCGCTTATTGGATACCGGTGTATTTTTGAATTGGCGTATACTCATGTACAACCCAGTCACAATTAAGAATATTGTCCAGCATGCCGCAAGTTCTACAGTATAGTTGATGACAGTGCCACCAACTAAAAGAGAACTATGTAATTCCCGCATTATATTGGCAAACGTTTCACTTGCGTTTTGATCTCCGACAATTTGATTATTGCTATCTAAATACACATATTTTTGTTGTCCCGTATACTCATTTGCAATCGTAAGTCTCGTATTATAATCCCCATTAAACTCGCTAATTTTTGCCACGCTATAATGTGGATATTTTTTCTCTGTTAAGGAAATAGAATCAGCCATCGAAATAGATTCTGTTTGGGCGCTCTTCCCAAAATATAAATCTTTATAGATTAAATCTTCAACCTCTTCCCGAAATAAATACCCAATGCCACTCAGTGACAACGTAATAAGAAGCGGCGTAATAAAAAGCCCAGCATAAAAATGCCAACGCCAAAAAATGTAGTGAAGCGAACGATTTACTTTCATACTTTCAGTTCCCCTAACCTTCCCTATATGAATAAATTCCTCATTTTAATATAGCGAGATTAAGTGTGATTACTTTGAAAGAATTGTGAAGAAAGTTAAAAGTTTGTGGGATTTTTATTAAACATAAAACACATTTTAGAAGGAGTGTTTTCTATGTTTATGAAGATCTCTTTATATTTGATAAGTACATCCTAACAACCGCTTTCGCAAGACATTGAGAAGAATCAACAAAATCCTCACTAGCCACAACATTCAAATCAGTACATGCGATAATTGCGGTAGCTACTTCATCCTTCAACTGCACAACGAGTGCGCTCCATAATTTGCGAGCTTCTTCAACTTCTCCGCTTTTAATATACGTAATAATTTGATTAATCATCGTTTGCCATTTTTCATAATGAATGTACTCTATATTACGTTTTGCAATCCCGTCTTGATAAATACCAGCCTGGATTGTCGCTTCTGTTGCGAGAAGAGCGACTCTTTTTGTATTTTTAGGAATTGCTTGTAACGTCTCATCGACTATATTTAAAATTGGAATGGACAGAGAATGCTGTAATTCCTCGAAATAAAGATGCGCCGTATTGCACGGCATAGCGATAAAGCTTGCGCCAGTACTTTCAAGCTTTTGTGCTCCTTCAATAATTGCTTTTTTCATCGCTTCGTGATCAATAGGGCGATCCATGTAAAACGGTGTTGGACATGAATAAATCATCATATGAGGAAAGTCCATATCATGCTTTGCTCCGTATATTGTTTGGCAATTTGCTACAACTGTATCGACGAATGGCCCAGTCGATTTTGGTCCCATTCCTGCTAGTATTCCAATCATTGTTTCGTCTCCTTTAAGAATTTTTATATCCATTATATAGGAAAATAATAAAAAGACGTGCAGTGAATGCACGTCTTTTTTGTTACGTTTTGTCGAACAATCGATATATCCGAGAAATCGTTGATATATTGTAAGTTATGATAGATATATATCGAAAAAATCGTTGATATATTACCCCGCATTAACGGGCAGTAAAACTCCCACCTTAAAATTCGGCTGGAGCAAAGAAATTAGTTGGGAGATAAACTGCCCATAAATGCCCGATTGGTTCAACTAATAATCAGTGGGGGATTCCCCCACTGATTAAAGTTTCACTTTATCGTTTCTCAATCGCCACAATAAATGGTGGGTTATTTTGCTGGTTAATGAAGCCATATCGCAGTACGTGAGCTTGTTTTTGGTCTAGTTCTTCGGCGAATTTGAGAACAGCGTCGCGTTCTACTTGTCCTTCTGGATGTCCGTGGTAAATGACAAGGACGATGATACCTTGAGGCGTCATTACTTCTAGTAATTGTTCAATTGCTGAAATTGTTGAGTTCGGTTTTGTGACGATATGTTTGTCTCCGCCAGGAAGGTAACCTAAGTTGAAAATTGCGCCTGTTACTTTTCCTTTTGCACCTTCTGGTAATACGGATAGGAGTGTATCGTGACTATCATGAACTAAAACAGTACGTTCGAAAAGTTCTTTTTCTTTTAGACGAGTTGTTGAGCTTTCAATCGCCTCTTTTTGAATATCAAATCCAAATACTTTTCCGTTATCGCCAACGATTTCAGCTAGGAAGCAAGTGTCATGGCCGTTTCCTAAAGTTGCATCTACAGCGTAATCGCCTTCTTTTACTGCCGTTTGCAAGAGAGTGCGAGCAAACGGTAATACACGTTCTAATTTCATTTTTGTTTCTCCTCATTTGCATATTTTCCTTGCCAGCTTCCGCGGCGTACAAATTCTGCATCGATGGAATTTAATACTTCCCATTTATTTAAGCTCCACATTGGACCAATCATTAAATCAGGTGGACCGTCACCTGTGATACGGTGCACAATTACGTCTTCTGGAATAATTTCAAGTTGGTCAACAACGAGATTTACGTAATCCTCAAGAGAAAGGAATTCTAGTTGTCCTTTTTCATATTGTTTCACCATTGGTGTTCCTTTTAATAAGTGAAGTAAGTGGATTTTAATTCCTTGTACATCAAGCTTCGCAACTTCACGAGCTGTTTCCATCATCATGTCGTAATCTTCAAGTGGAAGGCCGTTAATAATATGAGAGCAAACTCGAATACCATGCTTGCGTAATTTATTTACACCTTCCACATAAGACGGATAATCGTGAGCGCGGTTAATAAGGTTTGCAGTTCGTTCATGAACAGTTTGTAGTCCGAGTTCAACCCAAAGGTATGTGCGTTTATTTAAGTCCGCTAAATATGCAACAACATCGTCTGGTAAACAATCTGGACGAGTTGCGATAGAAAGACCGACAACGTCTTTTTCTGCTAGAAGCGGTTCGAATTTTTCTTTTAACACTTCAAGTGGTGCATGTGTATTTGTGTACGCCTGGAAATAAGCGATACATTTTCCGTCTTTCCACTTTGAGCGCATTTTTTCTTTCATTTCATGATATTGCGTTATAACATCATCGCGACGATTGCCAGCGAAGTCACCAGATCCAGCAGCACTGCAAAATGTACAACCGCCATAAGCAACTGTACCATCACGGTTCGGGCAATCGAAGCCAGCATCTAATGAAACTTTAAAGATTTTTTCACCAAATTCATTTCGTAAATGGTAATTCCATGTATGATAACGTTTATTGTCGTTTGTATATGGAAAAGGGTTTTGAACCTTCATTACTTTCCCTCCTAAGCCGAGTCAAAATAACACAAAATCCATTATAACATACTCATAAGGTTCATAAGGAAGGGACACACTAAAGGGGAATTGAAGCAAGGAGGGACAATTATGGCAGAGCGTCAATCACTTGAATCGTATATTACACAAGCGGAACAAGCGGTGGAATATGCGAAAGAACAATTAGAACAAGGCATGAGACAAGAGCATTATAATACGATGGAGTATTCGGATGCGCAGTTGCAATTAGAACAAGCATATAACGATTTACAAACGATGCAACAACATGCGAATGATGAGCAACGTGAGCAGTTAAATAGAGCACGTATGGCGATTCGCCAATTGCAACATCAAATGATTATTACACCGCACTAATAAGGAGTGAATGTAGTGGCGAAACGTTCAGATCAAAATAACCCAGAACAAAAAACACAAAATGGACATAACGCTGAATTTTCGAATGAGCTTGATCCCATTGTTCAAGTGAAACAGCGTAACAGTAAAAAAGGACAACCTCAAAGATCAAAGCAATCAGAGTAAACCAGGTCGCAATATGACCTGGTTTTGTTTTGTTATATGACAATAATGTAAGATTCCTGTAAGGTTTGCCGATAGTTGTAAGCTTACTTTTCCAGTAGAGTAAGGGAGGATTAAATTTTGGACAAGGAGCTGCTTTATGGGGAACAATATTACAAACAAACGAATTGATGAGTTAGATTACATTCGTGGCTTTGCATTACTGGGGATTATTTTAGTAAATATTTTAGCACTACTTAATATTAAAACTCCAGATCCTAATACAGTAGATGCTAGCTATCAAAGGTTTCTATACTTATTTGTAGAAGGTCGTTTCTTCTCGATTTTCTCATTCTTATTTGGAGTGGGATTCTATATCTTCATTACAAGAGCGATTGCGAAAGGGAAAAATGGATATGTTCTATTTTTCCGCCGCGTAGTTGCATTATTTATTTTTGGTTTGATTCATTACATGTTTCAGCCTGGAGAAGCGTTAACGTTATATGCAATTTGCGGATTAATCGTTTTACCGTTTTATAAAGCGAAAAAACAAGTGAACTTAGTAATTGGTCTTATTTTGACAATAGCCTTTAGTGTAATGGGTGTTAAAGAACTATTACCACTTGGTTTAATTTTATTAGGTCTTGCTGCAGGACAATATCGTGTATTTGAAAATCTTTCAAAAAACATAAAGCAAGTCGCTATTTTTACAGGCATTATGTTTGTTTTAAGTGTGGCAGCTGTATGGTATCAATATGGACACGTGCCTGCTGGCCCATTTGTAAATATGATATTGATGAATGAAGACGGAACAATGGATGCTGCAAGCCAGTTTCTAAAAATTGGTATTACTGTTGGACCAATTATTTCAGCTTTCTATGTAGGAGCATTAATTTTATTACTTCAGTTAAAACCAGTTCAAACATTATTAGCACCATTGAAATACTACGGTCGTATGGCTTTAACAAATTATATCGGACAAACGGCAATGATTTTAATTGCCGGTAGTGTATTTAACTTTGCAGGTAACTTAACATACATGCAGACGCTATATGTATGTATCGCAATTTATGCAATTCAAATTGTGTTTAGTGTAATTTGGATGAAAATCTTTAAGATGGGTCCACTAGAATGGATTTGGCGTGTTATTACGTATTGGACGGTAACACCTTTAAAGAAATAAAGTGAAACTTTAATCAGTGGGGGTCTTACTGCCCATTAAAGAGGGATAAAGAAAGAAGTGGGCTGTTCCTTTTGCGGAACAGCCTATTTGTATTGTCAGTTTTTGTCGGTAAGTCGATATATTTTGAAAATCGCTGATAAAAGTGAGGGAATCGCCGATATATTTTGAAAATCGCTGATAAAAGTGGGAGAATCGTCGATATATTTGAAAAATCGCCGATATAATTTCATTTACCGATTTACTGTGTCAAAAAACGAACTAGTAGTAAAAGCCAAGCTTACAAGCACACCTTTTTTATATTACAAAAGTGTAAGGTAAATGTAATGTTAACAAATAGCAGTTCATCGCCAAAAGGCGCAAAATAGGTAATGGAAAAACAAGCGTAGGAGGATATATATGACGAAACCAGTTGTAGACGTGAAAAACGTTCAAAAAGTGTACGGTAAAAAAGGTGAGAATCAATCACACGCGTTAAAAGGTGTTTCATTCTCAATTCAAGAGGGTGAGTTTGTAGGGATTATGGGACCATCTGGTTCTGGTAAAACGACATTACTAAATGTAATTTCAACGCTGGATAAAGCAACGGGCGGCGTTGTTGAAATTGCAGGTACGGATATTACAAAAATGAAACAAGGTGAGCTTTCAGATTTCCGTTCACAAAAGTTAGGATTCATCTTCCAAGATTTTAATTTATTAGAAAACTTATCTATTTATGAAAACATCGCACTTCCACTTTCCTTGCAAGGTGTTCCATCACGTAACATTGGACCAAAAGTCGAGAAAGTAGCGGATATGTTAGGAATTACAGAAATACTTCAAAAGTACCCATCTGAAGTATCTGGTGGGCAAAAGCAACGTTCGGCAGCAGCGCGTGCTTTAGTGCATGAGCCTGCAATTATTTTAGGGGACGAGCCAACAGGAGCGCTTGATTCTAAAAATGCAGCGAGTTTACTTGATGCGATGACAAACTTAAATAAAGATCAAGGCGTATCTATTATGATGGTTACACATGATCCGTATAGTGCAAGTTACTGCCAGCGTATTTTATTCATTCAAG
Source organism: Bacillus sp. SRB3LM (assembly GCF_015712745.1). Lineage (NCBI taxonomy): Bacteria > Bacillati > Bacillota > Bacilli > Caryophanales > Bacillaceae > Bacillus > Bacillus sp. SRB3LM. The sequence continues at coordinate 289,587 of NZ_VWVQ01000008.1, read as the reverse complement.
ATGGTGAGCTATATAAAGAAATTCATCGAGGCGGTACACGTGAAGAGTTTTATAAAGAAATTTTAGACGTGCTTGCAGACTTAGGCACACAAAAAGCATAAGAAGGGAGGTTCTAGAGCATGTTATTTAAACTTTCCATGTCAGGGCTAAAAAGTAAGCTGAAAGATTATATCGTCTTACTTGTTGGTCTTGTCATGTCCATTTCAATTTTTTATATGTTCCAAACATTAGCGTTAAATGAGGCCTTCCTTAAGGAAAATTCTACTATTGGTCAAATTGGATTTGTATTCCAAGCAGGTTCATTTTTACTAGCTATTATAACGTTCTTCTATATTTTATATGCGAACTCTTTCTTACTATCTCTTCGTCAAAAAGAGTTTGGTATGTATATGATGTTAGGAGCAAAAAAGCATAAAGTTACATTACTTATGTTTATCGAAACAATCGTACTAGGTGCTGCGTCTCTTGCGATTGGTATTATAGTTGGAGTAGGCCTTGCAGAAGGTATCGGACAGCTATTAATGAAACAATTAGAATTTGCTGGTAAAGGCTATAAAGCATTTTATTTACCATCAATGACTGTTACTTGCATCTTCTTCTTTGCACTATTTGTATTATCCGCAATTATGAACAGTATTAAATTATCACGTATTTCTGTACTGCAACTTGTACATGCAGATGCACAAACAGAACGTGTTGCGGTAAAAGGAAAAATGACAGGTGTAGTTGCATTCCTTGCGGTTATTTTATTAGGAATGGGCTATGCATCAATGATTTACATGGAAAAACTAAGAGAAATGGGAATCATTATTGCATTAATTACAACAACAGCTGGTACTTACATGCTGTTTGGATCACTTCTCCCAGTCTTTATTAAAAAGTTAAAGGGTAATAAAAAGCGTAGTGAAAAAGGACTTAACGCTTTTACATTTGCACAATTAAATTTCCGTATTAATAGCCTAACAAAGGTACTTGCAACAGTAGCGATGTTAGTTGCTCTTGGAGCCGGTGCAATTTCAGGTGGTATGGCGTTTAAAAATAACGTTATAAAAATGGTTGATGGTTTAGTAATTTACGATTCAGTTGTTCATAATCCAACAGCTGAAGAAAAGAAAGTTTTAGACGGTATTACATTTAAAGAGAAAAATGAATATCGTTACAAAGTTGATAATAAATATGTTTACTATGTAAAAGAAGATTTAGAGAAAAATCGTCCTTTAGTAAGAGATATGGCAAAGATGAAATCGATGAAGGATTTAGTGAACACGAAGAAAGTTTCAGCAGAACTGCCAGTAGGTGCAGTTTCTAGAGAAATGAATGAAAAAGATGCGAATGCTAAAGCACTTCCAGAAGAATGGGATGAGGCTTTTAGAACAATCCAGCCATTCTATGTACATGAAGATCATGCAATTAAAATTGTAGATCAAAAAATGTACGATACTGTAAATGGTAAAGAAGGAATTGTATTTACTGGAAAAACAGATGATTTTGAAGCACACATAAAAGAATGGAAAAAACTTGACGAGTTGCAACTAGATAAATATGAAAATATAGCAATTGAAAGATTAGATAGTAAATATCGAGCTTACGACATGTTCTATGGAGTTGCGAGCGGAACAGTATTTATGGGCTTCTTCCTTGGAATTGCTTTCTTAGCAATGATGGCAAGTTGTCTTATGTTTAAAATTCTTTCTGGTGCATCAAAAGATATTACGCGTTATCAAATGCTTCGTAAAATCGGGGTGCGCCGTGAATTATTAACAAAATCAATTTATAAAGAGTTATTCTTAGTATTCCTATTCCCAGCAATTGTAGGTATTGCACACGTATTAGTTGGTATGAATATTTTCGGATTTATTTTAATCGATCCGTACTTCCGTATTTGGGTGCCAATTGTAATTTTTGTAGTTATTTACACGATTTATTACTTCATTACAGTTCAATTGTATAAAGGAATTGTTCTTCCTAAGGAAGATTAATAAAAAAAACCGAGCGAAACTGCTCGGTTTTTTTTATTTTCAGAAAAAACACTTTGACGTTACTGAAATATATAATATAATGTAAATAAGTAACGTAATATAAAAGTAGAAGTAGCTGGATAGGGAAAGGAGGAATCCAATCTGTAGAAAGAAATTGAACTTTTATCCCCACATTTTTTACCGCAACGTATTTATACAATCGTAAGTTTCCACATTGAAAATTTTCAGAACCACCTGAGTATATTGTGAAAATAATGGATAACACATGGAAATCTCATAGCATGATAAGGTAAAATGGACAACATAATGAAAAAATTACCGTTCATAAGATGAGGAGAATACATGTATGGAAGTTGTAGAACCATTAAAAGATATAAGCCAAATTGAGGCTATGAAAAAATATTTAAAAGAGCACTCCCAGCGAGATTATCTTTTATTTGTTATGGGAATTAACACAGGATTAAAAATTACAGAACTACTTAGTATGAAATTTGAAGATGTATTAAATGAAGATGGGACTGTTAAAGAGTTTTATACTCTTCCTGTGAAAGATGAAAAATTTAAACAAGATATTTATTTAAATACAAAAGTAAAAAAAGCGCTTTTAGATTACGTACAATCTATTGGCGTTAAAAGAGAAAATTACGTATTTCAATCTAATAAAACGCCAAATTCAATTACGCGCCAACAAGCGTATCGTGTAATTCATAATGCTGCAGAAGCAGTTGGAGTTGTTGGTAAGATTGGAACAAATTCAATGCGAAAAACGTTTGGATTTCATGCGTACAAAAGAGGGATAGCGATTGCGTTATTGCAAAAACATTTCCATCACGCGACTCCATCAGAGACGCTAAAGTATTTAGGTATCTCAAAGGATGAGCCCTTTAAAACGGAGATTGATGTCGATTTATAAAAGCCGTAACTAAAAAAATTAGGAGGCGGAAAATATGAATATTAGAGAGAGTGAACTGCCGGGTATTGGATGTAAGTTTGAAGTGATTACAAAAGGTAATGAAAAGATGGTTATCGTTATTCATGATGATGGCCGAAGAGAAATGTACCATTTTGATGCTGATCATGAGGAGAGTATTTCAAGCGTCTCTCTTCGTGATTCCGAAGCGAGACAAATTGCAGCTATATTGGGCGGAATGGTATATAGACCACAAGCTTTAGATACAATTGAAATGGCTTTTGAAGGATTATCAATTGAGTGGTTTAAGGTGGAAAATAATGCACCAGTCGTACAAAAAACAATTGGTAGTTTACATGTCCGAAACACATATAACGTAACGATTATTGCCATTTTGAAAAAAAATATGAAGAAGTTCTTTAATCCAGGTCCAGATTCTATCATTGAAGCTGGTGATATGCTCGTATTATCAGGCGAGAGACATGAAGTAAAAAGAATTATTAATGAGTTGCTTTCAGTAGGAGGGGATTCATAATCGATGGATACTTTAATCTTTGAAGTTGGAACTGCGTTAGTATTAGTCGCTTTTGCAGCTATTCTCGCTGCAAAGTTAAAGTTCTCGATTATTCCGTTTCTCATAATACTCGGCATGCTAGTGGGTCCCCATGCCCCGGATTTAGGGCTTATCGATTTAAGATTTATTGAAAGTGGAGAAGTTATTTCCTTCCTCGGCCGCGTTGGCGTCATATTCCTCCTATTTTACTTAGGTTTAGAATTCTCAATTAAAAAATTAATTAAATCAGGAAAATCAATTGCTTTTGGGGGAACTGTTCATATATCGCTTAATTTTATATTAGGTTTACTTTACGGATATATAATGGGTTTCCCCTTATTAGAAACATTAATTATTGCTGGGATTATAACAATTTCATCGAGTGCGATTGTTGCGAAAGTAATTGTTGATTTAAGAAGATCTGGTAATAAAGAGACGGAGCTAATTTTAGGAATCATTATGTTTGATGATATCTTTTTAGCGGTATATTTATCAGTCGTTTCAGGATTAGTACTCGGAGGGGCAACGTCATTTGTAGGTGCTCTTACATCTATTTTAATCGCAGTAGGGTATATGCTACTATTCTTTGTAGTTGCTAGAAAAGCTACACGATTTTTAAATAAAATGTTAGATATTTCGTCCAATGAAATTTTTATTATCGTAATATTTGCTATTTTGTTCTTTGTAGCAGGATTTTCAGAAACGATTCATGTTGCCGAGGCGATTGGAGCATTATTATTGGGGCTCGTCTTTTCTGAAACAGAGCATAGTGATCGAATTGAACAGCTTGTTGTTCCGTTTCGTGATTTCTTTGGAGCTATATTCTTTTTCAGCTTCGGTTTAAGTATAGACCCATTTTCACTTGGAGGAGCAGTGTGGTTGGCATTAGGAGCAGTTTTCATTACTCTTATCGGTAATTTTACTGCTGGAATGGTTGCGGGGCGTAAAGCTGGGTTATCGCATAAGGCTTCTACGAATATCGGTTTAACACTTGTATCACGCGGAGAATTTTCTATTATCGTCGCGAATATTGGAATTGCGGGTGGCTTAATGGCAGCGATTAAACCGTTCTCAGCTTTGTATGTTTTAATATTAGCATCGTTAGGACCTTTGTTAACGAAAGAATCTGGGAGAATATATTCCTTACTAGATAAAATATTTAAATGGAGCGCTAAAGAAAGTGCGAAGCGAGAAAAAGAAGTTGGATAGTATAAATAAGGGAGACTGCATGAACTTCATGCAGTCTCCCTTATTTATATATTGTTACTGATGTCGTTTTTTGTCGGTAAGTCGATATATTCTGATAATCGCTGATATAATCCAAGAAGCAACCAATATAATTTCATTTACCGACACTCCATTATCTGAATTTCATCAACTATTAATCAGTTGCCTTCCTATTTAAAAACGACTACAATTTTACTGTTATATATATGAACGAAAAAAATAGAATAGGAGGGGAAACTATGCCAAGGAAAGTATGGCTATTAGTAGCTGGGATGATTATTAATGTCACGGGTGCTTCTTTTTTATGGCCTTTTAATACAATTTATTTGCATGATCACTTAGGAAAATCTTTATCTGTGGCCGGAATGGTATTAATGATTAACTCGCTTACTGGTGTAATCGGAAACTTGCTCGGCGGTGTTTTATTTGATAAATGGGGCGGTTATAAATCAACTTTAGTAGGGATTGTGATTACACTTGTATCAATTTTAGGTCTAGTGTTCTTCCACGGTTGGCCTTTATACGTTGTGTGGCTAGCGTTAATCGGCTTCGGTTCTGGAATGGTCTTCCCATCGATGTATGCGATGGTCGGTACAGTTTGGCCAGAGGGCGGAAGACGAGCATTTAATGCGATGTATGTTGGACAAAACGTTGGTATTGCGATTGGAACAGCGTGTGGTGGATTAGTTGCTTCGTATCGTTTTGATTATATTTTCTTAGCGAACTTTATTTTATACTTTGTTTTCTTCTTAATTGCTTTTATTGGATTCCGTGGTATGGAAGACAAGAAGGAGCCAGGAGTACAAAAAGAAGTCGAAACGAAAAAAGGTTGGTCACTTACACCTGGATTTAAAGCACTTCTTATCGTGTGTGTAGCATATGCTTTATGCTGGGTTACATACGTACAGTGGCAAGGTGCAATTGCAACACATATGCAAGAATTAAACATTAGTCTTCGTCATTATAGTTTATTATGGACGATAAACGGAGCAATGATCGTTTGTGCGCAACCACTTGTTAGTATGCTAATTCGCTGGATGAAGCGTTCTTTAAAACAGCAAATTATGATTGGGATTTTCATTTTTGCGGCGTCATTCATTGTGTTAAGCCAAGCGCAGCAATTTACGATGTTCCTCGTTGCGATGGTAACATTAACAATTGGTGAGTTATTTGTATGGCCTGCGGTTCCAACGATTGCAAATATACTTGCACCAAAAGATAAATTAGGTTTTTATCAAGGGGTTGTAAATAGTGCGGCGACTGTAGGGAAAATGTTCGGGCCGGTCGTTGGCGGAGCAATTGTGGATTTATACAATATGGAAGTATTGTTTATAGCAATCATGGTAATGCTTGTAATAGCGCTTATAGCAACGAGCATTTATGATAAACGAGTAAAAGTAGAAGAAACAGTTGAAGAAAAAATTGCAGTTTAGTTTGACGGAACATGTAACATGTTTTAGAATATATTTAAATAAAACAACCTTTAGAACAAGGGAGATAGCTCGGCTGTCTTAAGATGAATTCGTTAGTTATTAAGAGTAACGATTAACCGAGAAGTCCTCGCTTTAAGTAAGCTCTTAAGAGATACTAGGTGAAGGATAGTTCACTTAACTTATATGTGTAATAACAGTGAGAAGGAGTAGTAGTAATAGAAGCTGGTTTAGAGAGTTGACGGTCGGTGCAAGTCAATCCACGTTTCGTTATGAACTCGCCTTTGAGTTGCAGTTGTGAAACTAATAGTAGCAATTGCCGTTAATCCACGTTACGGATCTAAGCGAATGTATATTTGTACATTAATTTAGGGTGGTACCGCGGGAATCTATAACCTCTCGTCCCTTTCTAGGGATGAGAGGTTTTTTGTATTTTGGGCGGTGAAAATAAATAGAATTTCAAGGAGGGTATCTCATGAGCTTTAATCATCAAGAAATTGAGAAGAAGTGGCAAGGGTACTGGGAAGAGAATAAAACATTCCGTACGCCAGATGAGACAGAAAAACCAAAATTTTATGCACTAGATATGTTCCCATATCCATCAGGTGCAGGCCTACACGTAGGACATCCAGAAGGTTATACAGCGACAGATATTTTATCTCGTATGAAGCGTATGCAAGGATATAATGTTCTTCATCCAATGGGATGGGATGCATTCGGTCTTCCAGCAGAGCAATATGCACTTGATACTGGAAACAGCCCAGCTGAATTTACAGAGCATAATATTAATACGTTCCGTAACCAAATTAAATCATTAGGTTTCTCTTACGATTGGGACCGTGAAGTAAATACAACAGATCCAAACTATTACAAGTGGACACAATGGATTTTCCTAAAACTATTTGAAAAAGGCTTAGCTTACGTTGATGAAGTACCTGTAAACTGGTGCCCAGCACTTGGTACAGTACTTGCAAACGAAGAGATCATTGACGGTAAGAGTGAGCGCGGTGGACATCCAGTTGAGCGTCGTCCGATGAGACAGTGGATGTTAAAAATTACAGCTTACGGAGATCGTCTATTAGAAGATCTAGATGAGCTTGATTGGCCTGAAAGCTTAAAAGATATGCAACGTAACTGGATCGGTCGCTCTGAAGGTGCAGAAGTACATTTCAACATCGACGGTACAGATGAGAAGTTCACAGTTTTCACAACACGCCCTGATACACTATTTGGAGCAACATACTGTGTACTTGCTCCGGAACATGCACTTGTTGCAGAAATTACAACAGCAGAACAAAAAGAAGCGGTAGAAGCTTACATTAACGCTGTAAAAATGAAGAGTGACCTAGAGCGTACAGAACTTGCGAAAGAGAAAACTGGTGTATTCACTGGTGCTTACGCAGTTAACCCAGTAAACGGTGAGAAATTACCAATCTGGATCGCTGACTACGTTCTTGCAACTTACGGAACAGGTGCTGTAATGGCAGTTCCAGCTCATGATGAGCGTGACTATGAATTCGCATCAGTATTCAATCTTCCAATGAAGGAAGTTGTAAAAGGCGGAGACATTACGAAAGAAGTGTACACAGGTGATGGTGCACACGTAAACTCAGCATTCCTTGATGGTTTAAATAAAGAAGAAGCAATCGCAAAAATGATTGAATGGCTTGAAGTAACAAGCGCAGGAAATCAAAAAGTAACGTACCGTCTACGTGACTGGTTATTCAGTCGTCAACGTTACTGGGGTGAGCCAATTCCAGTAATTCACTGGGAAGATGGCACAATGACAGCTGTGAAAGAAGAAGAATTACCATTAGTTCTTCCAAAAACAGAAAACATCCGTCCTTCAGGTACAGGTGAATCACCACTTGCTAACATTGATGAGTGGGTAAATGTTGTTGACCCTGAGACTGGTAAAAAAGGTCGTCGTGAAACAAATACAATGCCACAATGGGCTGGTAGCTGCTGGTATTACTTACGTTACATCGATCCAAACAATAGTGAAGCACTTGTAGATCCTGAAAAAGTAAAACAATGGCTTCCAGTTGATATTTATATCGGCGGAGCAGAACACGCTGTACTTCACTTACTATATGCTCGTTTCTGGCACAAAGTATTATACGACATCGGTGTAGTTCCAACGAAAGAGCCGTTCCAACAATTATTCAACCAAGGTATGATTCTAGGTGAAAACAACGAGAAAATGAGTAAATCAAAAGGTAACGTTGTAAACCCTGATGATATCGTAGCAAGCCACGGTGCAGATACACTTCGTCTATACGAAATGTTCATGGGACCATTAGATGCTTCAATCGCTTGGTCTGAAAATGGCCTTGATGGAGCTCGTCGTTTCCTAGACCGTGTATGGCGTTTATTCGTTCAAGAGAACGGTGAATTAAGTGAGAAAATTACGGATGCACCAAATAAAGAGCTTGAAAAAGCTTACCACCAAACAGTGAAGAAAGTAACAGAAGACTATGCAGAGCTTCGCTTTAACACAGCGATTTCTCAAATGATGGTATTCATCAACGATGCATACAAAGCTGAAACACTTCCGAAAGAATATGTAGAAGGTTTCGTAAAAATGATTGCACCAGTTGCACCTCACATCGGGGAAGAGCTATGGAGCAGACTTGGATACAATGAAACAATCACATATGCAAGCTGGCCAACATTTGATGAGTCTAAACTTGTAGAAGATGAAGTTGAAATCGTTGTTCAAGTCATGGGCAAAGTTCGCGCGAAACTAACAATGAGTAAAGACGCATCAAAAGAAGAAATGGAACAACTTGCACTTGAAGCAATTCAAGACCAAATTGAAGGGAAAACAGTTCGTAAAGTAATTGTTGTTCCTGGAAAACTTGTTAACGTTGTTGCAAACTAATTAACGCTAAATAAAAGCTCAGAGCATTTAGGCTCTGAGCTTTTTTGTGTAGAAAATCATCTCTGGATTAGATTAGTCTAAGTTTTTAATTATTCCATTACGTACAAATAAAAGAGCGGAATTCCCATACAGACAAACACCTATTTTTCTATAGGAAATATGATAAAAAAGGTAGGCTAAATTGAGTAGAAGAGGTGAAAGGAATGAAAGGGATGGACAATAATGCACCACATGGCTTCTTCGGAGGTGGATCGGGTAGTTATGAACAAATGATGTTAATGGGAGGAGCTGACCAACAAGGATACGGTGGAATTCCGAGCTGGATGGGTGGAGGCTCGGGCGGATTTCCAACATCGGTAGCTGGCATGCAAACTGGAATGCCTACATCAATGGGAGGCTTTTCGACAGCAGGGGTTGGAATGCCTACAGTAACAGGAAGCTTCCCAACATCAGTAGCTGGCGTACAGACAGGATTTCCAGTAGGAGCACCAACTACATTTCCTTCTTTCGTTGGAGGAGTGCAGACAGGATTTCCGGTACCAGGAATAGGTGTTGTAGCTGGAGGAATAGGTGGGTATCCGCAAGTTGTTCACGGTCATCATGGACATCACCACCATCAAGGCCATCATGGACACCATCATCACCAAGGTCAACACGGTCATCATGGACACCATCATCACCAAGGTCAACACGGCCATCATGGACACCATCATCACCAAGATCAACACGGTCATCATGGACACCATCATCACCAAGGTCAACACGGCCATCATGGACATCATCATCAAGGCCAACACGGTCACCATGGACATCATCATCAAGGCCAACACGGTCACCATGGACACCACCATCATCAAGGTCAACACGGCCACCATGGTCATCAACAACAAGTACATCACCACGGTCACCACCACATTCATCCGCAAGCTGTTCTTTATCAAATGCACCAAGGCCAACAAGGTCAGCACGGCCACCATGGTCAGCACGGCCATCAAGGTCACCACGGTCATCAAGGTCAGCACGGCCAACACGGTCAACAGCACCAACAATACCAACAGTATCAACAACAATTTTCTCCTTGGACAGGAGGAATTGGAGCAGGAGGAGCAGGGGCAGCGGCAGGAGCGGCTAGCATTAGTGGAGCAGCAGGGCACGCTGGACACGTGGGTCATTAATGAATTCCAGAAAAAAAGACATAATAAAAAACTGCTAGGAAATTCTAGCAGTTTTTTTCAGCTTCTTGGCGCTGACGTTCGATTTCAGCACGAAGTTGTGGTTCTGGTGCTTGCCAGCCTTCTGGTTTTAGAATTTTGCCGTCGCCTTCACGGAATCGAGGTTTTCCATCAGGGAATAGTTTTGCCATGTTTGCGTTATTTACAATTTCGAATCCTTTATCAGGACGTACACCCATTTCGGCAAACGTTCCGAATGCAAAGTAAATAAGGTCAATTAGTGCATCATATTGATCTTCAACAGTCGTTGCTTCCAGAAATTCTTCTAGCTCTTCTTGCATAAAACTTGCACGGATTTTTGCACGTTCTTCTGTTAGTTTTGTTGGAGTATTTGTCACAGGGTGTCCGAACTCTTTATGCATTTTTGCAACAAGTTCGTATCCTTTATCTAGACCTTTTTCGTTTGTCATGTTGTTTCATCCTTTCTCGCTTTGTCCGAATTTCATTGTAACATAGGGTGATTATGAAATGAAAAGGGACTGTTCAAAAGTTTCATCTTTTAGTTAAGATAGGGAAAGATTATATTGACTAAACGACAAAACATAAACCAATTAATAAAAGAAAGCCATCCCGGAATACTTTTGGGACGGCCCTGCTCGTTATTTTTCTTCTTTTATTAAAATGGATAAAATAAGGTCGATGCCAAACATACCGACGAGCAACATTGGTATAACGACAAGTAAATAACGTGTGAAGGAAACATTTTTTAAATATGTATGAGCAAATAAAAAGACGGTGAGAAATAAAATACCATTTAAAATAGGCTTTACTAATTTTTTAGACATAAGCTCCCCCATAAATATCTTCTCTCTATTTGATAATAAAAAACTCCTCTCTCCGTTGTATCATGCTGGAGAGAGGAGTTCAATCATTTCTCATTCAATTACACCAGAATTTGTAATATCTACGGTGTATTTTATAGTAACTGGAACATCTTTGTACATTTGTTTCCACTTTTCTAATTTAAATGGGCGATAATGTTGCTTATATTTAGCTCCTAGCCCGAGAGGATCTACATCTAAAGATTTAAACTGCTTAATTAATTTCTTACCTTGTGTCTCCAATTGTTTTTGAACGACCTTCTCAATCTTTTTTGTGTTCTTAGCATTCTCTAAGTTAATTTGTTTCGATACTTCTTGAATACGGGCATCAAGCTTCACATGAATGGAAAAGGAGGGCTTTCCGTTTTTTATTTTTATATCGTATGTTGGAACAGAACGAATATTGTTAATCATTACGTACCCAGGATCTGCTTTAAATTCATGTGAATCTAACTTATGCTCTTCTAACAGTCCTTTAAATATAAACATATCTGTTTCCGCGATTTTACCAACGTATTTATCCTTTTTAAAAAGACCAATTCCCGTGATTTTTATTTTATCATCATGTTTCTTTAAAATTGGAATATAGTAGTCTTGCCCTACTTGATAATAACGGAATGCTCCTACATGCAGATTATCTGTTGGTAAAGGACCGGTCTCCATATTATGTTCTAGCATTTTTTTTATATAAATCGCAACGTTGGATGAAGTCGTGTACTTTCCTTTTAAAAGTTCAGTACCATTACCTTCAAGTAAAGCAACATATAAGGCATTACCAATGTTTACATCGCGAATTAATGTATCGAAGGAAGCAACCATTCCTTTCTTAGCGATTCGGGTGGTAAATAGAGCAACCCGCATTTGCCCACTAGCAAATGGTTGAGAAGACTCTAAAGATGTGTCAGCTTTTACTTGTTTTACCGCATTTGCTGTTCCTTCAAAAACTTGAACTTTGTTCCCTTTTTGCTGAATAGGACAAACAAATGTTACCTTTATTTTATTATCTTTTGCTACATCGAAGACAGTTCCTTGGATAAGGTGTACGTCATCAATAATATTTTTTTGTAAACATCCAGTTAGACTAAAGAGTGTTATACAAGAGATAAGTATTAATTTATTTTTGATTTTTTCCATTTTCTTTTCACCCACACAATAATAAATAGAATTGGGATGTATACATAAATGAGCCAAAAGCTTCCTTTTGATGCATTACTAATAAAATTATTAATATCGTGTCTGTTTATTAAAAGTTGTGAAACAATGAGGGTGATAATGATAAAAGCGATTAAAACACCTCTTTGTTTTACACGGAATATTTCGTGAGTTGCTCTCATTGACGCCCATAAAGGGAGGATAAAACTTGAAATAATAACGAGTGCATAGCCTGAAATTGCAATATATTCTAATCTTTCTATAAATGGTAATTGAATAACTTGGGTCATAGAAAGTTGGGCCCATATCGTTTTTAATAATTGTTTTTCACTAAAAAACGAAAAGGCTAAAAGGGTGCTAAATAAATATAGAAGGTTTGAGAATAGTGCCCCATATTGAGCAAATTTATGAGATTGTTTAGGGTTTTTCACAAATGGATAAACCATGAGGTAAATCTCAAAACCAGTCATACTGTAGATTGACAGTTGAGCAGATTTTAAAATATCTGAAAAAGAATGTGTGAAAATGGGTAATAAATTCTCCCAATGTGAGTATTTCAAAACGAATAAGCTTAGAAATAAATACCCTAGTGTACCACCAACAGAGATGACGCAAATGCCAGTAATGACACGAAATCCAGAAGAAATGATGTAATAGCTAACTAGGCACAAAAAAAGTGTTAACATAAAGGTGGAGGCAGTTGGGAACATCCATACTTGAATAATTTCAACATACGTTCGAATAACCGAAATACTGACGATTAAAAAATAAGCTGCAAAGATGATATTAAAGACGTTCCCTATCCACTTTCCAAAGGTTTGTCGTTGTAAATCAATTAAATTTCCGTTTGTTTCTTTTAATAAAAAATACATCATCCATATAAGAATCTGGATACAGATTCCTGTGATTAGAACGCCTATCCATCCGTCGTATCCAGCGGCTTTTGCGGTGATTCGAGCGAATCCGAGAACGCCAGCACCAAACTGTGCACCGTGAATTAAGAAGAAAACAAAGATAGGAGATATTTGATATTTTTCTTGAACTTTACTCATCAATGCACCTCATTCCTTAATCATCAAAGTCTGATCTATGTTTTGTTGAAATTCCTTTTGCTGATTTTTTTACATGTTGTGGCCTCGCTTGTACATCCCTTGTATCAATCATTGTTAAGGGAAAACGAATCCAAGAATCTTTAACAGATTGTTGTCTTGTTGGATAAAACAAAGCGTATGGCTTACGTAAGGAAGTAAGTCTAAATAGATGAGTAAATAAAAAGATAAATCCAAGAGAAATCCCGAAAAGTCCTCCTATTTCTGCAAATATGAGAAACGGAAAGCGTAGTAACCGAACAGCGTTCCCCATTTTATAAATAGGTGTAATAAAGGAAGCAAGTGCTGATAAGGCAACGATAATTAATAAAATATTACTCGTTAAACCAGCTTGTACAGATGCTTGCCCAATTACGATACCGCCTACAATACCAAGTGTTTGACCGACCTTCATTGGTAACCTTGCACCAGCTTCTCTTAACAAATCGATAACTAATTCCAAAAAAAGTGCTTCAATTAGAGGTGGGAATGGGACTTGCGCTCTAGATAAAATTAATGTTTCCAGCAAATCACTTGGAATGAGTTCATAATGATAATTTAAAACAGCAACATATAATGGAGCTGCACAAATTGAGAAAAGAACAGCGATAAGGCGTAAAACTCTTGAAAATGTTGCATATAGCCAAGAGACATTATAATCTTCTGGTGAAATAAAGAAATCGAAATATGATACAGGAGTTAATAGAACGTTCGGTGAACCGTCGACAAAGATAGCGATTTTTCCATCAATTAGTGCTTTTGTAACTCTATCATTGCGTTCTGTATTGATATAGAGTGGGAAAATTGATTTTTCACCCGTTAATTCTTGTAAGTAAGCACTATCATTAATTTGATCATATTCAAGAGCGCGTAATGATTCCTCTAGAAACTCTACATTCTCTTTTTCAGCAAGATTATCTAAATACATCATGACAACCTTTGTTTTTGAAAATTCGCCGACAATTATTTCTTTTGTTTGTAAATCTAAAACAGGAAGACGTTTTCGAACTAAATTAATATTTGTATCAATATCCTCTACAAAACCTTCTTGAGGACCGATAACAGTCGATTCGTTTAAAGGAGGGCTTGGTGCCCGATACGTATCAATTGCAATGTTTGCAAGGAGACACTTTTGATTTTGCTGATTCAATTGAATAATTGCATGCCCCTTTAAAACCATATCCTCAATTTTTTGTAGGTCATTCGTAATTGTAATCCCGCTCATCGGAATATGTTCTTTTAGTTCTTCTAGTGAAGCGTTAGGTCGTTCTAAAAGAGTAGGCATTAAGTACTTTTGTAATTTCTCTCCATCAAGCGAAGGTCGATAGTAAGAAATCCAATAAGGCATCGTTTCATCGTCAGATGTATGGTAATTAACAAAATCACTAGACTTTTTGAGCTTTTCTATTAAATCTTGTAGAGAATGAATACGGTCTTTTTCTGGTTTTGTAAAATCATAAATACTATTACTTCCAGAGCTTTGCTGTTTATCTTGATTCGAATCATCTTGTTTAGAGCGTTGCTGTTTATCCTGAGCTGAGTCGTTTTGCTTAGAATCTTGCTGTTTATCCTGGTTGGATTCATCTTGTTTAGAGCTTTGTTGTTTATCCTGAATTGATTCGTCTTGTTTAGAGCTTTGTTGTTTATCCTGATTCGATTCGTCTTGTTTAGAGTTTTGTTGTTTATCTTGATTCGAGTCATCTTGTTTAGAGCTTTGTTGTTTATCCTGATTCGATTCGTCTTGTTTAGAGCTTTGTTGCTTACCCTGAATTGATTCGTCTTGTTTAGAGCTTTGTTGTTTACCTTGATTCGAGTCATCTTGTTTAGAGCTTTGTTGTTTACCTTGATTCGAGTCATCTTGTTTAGAGCTTTGTTGTTTATCTTGATTCGAGTCATCTTGTTTAGAGCTTTGTTGCTTATCCTGAGCAGAGTCGCCCTGTTTAGAATTTTGCTGTTTGTCTTGAGAAGATTCCTTATGTTCCTCTTTTTTTTGTTCTCCATTGTTATCTTTATTATGTTTCATACTTCTAGTCTGTTCTTTGTTATCATCATCTTGATTGTTAGGTTGTTGCTCCGAATTATCTGTTTCGTTTTTTTCTGTCGTATTTGATTTTTTTTTCTTACGTAACCAATTCCAAATCATATGTACGCCCTCTTTAATCTTGTAATATAGTGCTATTTTGTGGCTAATTTTGTATATTATTCATTTATTTATGAAAAGAAGAAGGAGATTAGTTTGCATGGAAAAAAATCTTTAGTAAGCAGTTCATACTATAACGGAGAGAGGAAGAGTCTGTGCAAATTGTAAAAAAGGAGAAGTTTGTGTTAAAAGAGTTTACGTTTGAAAATGGCAGAGAAATTCCTATTCAAATGGGATACGAGACATATGGCACTTTAAATAGAGAAAGGTCAAATGTGATTTTGGTTTGTCATTATTTTAGTGCAACAAGTCATGCGGCAGGAAAATATACAGTGCATGATGAGGAGTCTGGTTGGTGGGATGGGCTCATTGGACCTGGAAAAGCAATTGATACAAATAAATATTTTGTTATATGTGCAGATAATCTTTGTAATGTGCAGGTGAGAAATCCATATGTGATTACAACAGGACCGAAATCAATTAATCCAGAAACTGGAGAAGAATATGCTATGGATTTTCCGGTTTTTACATTTCTTGATGTAGCTCGTATGCAATATGAGTTAATAAAAGGTATGGGAATTTCAAGGATACACGCTGTAATTGGACCGTCGGCGGGGGGAATGATTGCACAACAATGGGCGGTTCACTATCCACATATGGTAGAGCGGATGATTGGCGTTATTACGAACCCACAAAATCCAATTATTACGTCAGTAAACGTAGCGCAAAATGCGATTGAAGCAATTCGGCTGGATCCAAGTTGGAAAGATGGAAAATATGGAGAAGAGCAGCCGATAAAGGGGCTTCATTTAGCAAATAGAATGATGTTTATGAACGCGTTTGATGAGCATTTTTATGAAATGGCATTTCCTCGTAACAGTATAGAGGTAGAACCTTATGAAAAGTTTTCTACATTAACATCATTTGAAAAAGAGATAAATAAAGCGACATATACAAGTATAGAGTTAGTAGATGCAAATTCATGGATGTATACTGCGAAGGCAGTTTTATTGCATGATATTGCACATGGGTTTTCTTCACTAGAAGAATCTCTTTCTAACATAGAAGCGAATGTACTTATGATTCCGTGTAAACAAGATTTGCTTCAGCCCTCTCGTTACAACTATAAAATGGTAGATATTTTGCAAAAACAAGGGAAGTATGCGGAAGTGTATGAGATAGAAAGTATAAATGGACATATGGCGGGAGCATTTGATATTCATTTATTTGAAAAGAAAGTTTATGAATTTTTAAATCGGAGAGTATCTAGTTTTGCTTAGAAGACAAATGATGGGGAAAAGGTGCAATGTTTGTAGTAGGCACCTTTTTTTACATGATTTGTAGACGGAAAATATATGTAGCGATTGCTATACCGAAAAACGCTATGCTAAGCAATAGAAATAAGAATGACATTTCTTGTGGTGATTTTATTTTTTTATTATTTTTCATACTAAGAGTAATAATTGCAGCGATTAAGAAAATGATGCCCATTATGAAAAGGGAAAGTGTCATTTTCATTGGCTCCTTTCATAAAACAAGTATATTGAGGATACAATGCAAGAGTTATGTTTGTAAAGAATAAGTTTTGCGAGAAAATTGAGAAATAGTTTTTCGATTCTTTGCGTTCTTTCTTTTGCGTGCTAAAATTGGTAGAGAATGTTTGTGAAAAAGAAACTAAAGGTTTTATTGTATATAAGGAGGAACTACATATGACAGAAGTTAAAACAATTACTACAGAAGAGGTACAAGAGCGTTTAGAAAATGGAGAAACGTTATTTTTAGTAGACGTAAGAGAAGATGAAGAAGTAGCGGCAGGAAAGATTCCAGAAGCTGTACATATTAAAATGGGCGATATCCCACATAAAGTAGATTTCTTTAATAAAGAGAATGAATATATCTTTATTTGTCGTTCAGGAATGCGCAGTGAAAATGTATGTCATTATTTAAATGAGCAAGGATTTAAAACAGTGAACATGGTTGGCGGTATGCTTCAATATGAAGGTGAAACGAAATAGTTAATAGCTAAAAACTTGAAACGAGTCTGTTTCAAGTTTTTTTCTTTTGCATACAGTATAAAAAAGGAGGAGGGGGAAATGGGGATTAATTTGCGTAAAGTAAAAATTATTAATAATACAGGAGCTGTTAATGTCGGCGACTGTTATGATATCTCGCCTTTAGCTGTAGCAAAAGTATATGCAGGTGCTGGAGGGTCGAGTGCGGCTATTTTTTTAAATGGGAAAAGACAGCCAGAAGCGGTCATTAGAACATCAGTGTTTCTTCCGCCATTAGCAACGAGTACACGTACATTAGGTTCATAGATGAAAGGTAGAGTGTAATTATGCCTGCTCATATAAAAGAGTTTGTTATTGTGAATAATACTGGAAATATATTTACCGGTGATAATTTGAGTGATACTTCATTTACTGCTTCGAAATCATACAGTGGTTCAATGGGGTGCACTTGGATTGATGTTGTTACAGTAATAGGGACGGAGACGAAGCTTTGTTTACAGCCGGGTGATTCGGTGACGACAACATATACAAGAGGCACTCCTGCTGGTACTGTAACAGGAACAAACATGGGGCAAAGTGCAAATGTTTCGAGTATAGCACAAGCTGTCCCTAATACAGATAATTTTGATTCGACTGCTGGACTCCCCTAAAATCATAGAGGGAGTTTTTGTTTATAAGAAGAGTTTATATAGCATAAAAATAGGAGTAATTGTTTGAAAAGTAGTATTGGAGGCCTTTTTGAAAAATACAATTCAAATAGAAGGTGGGTTTTTATCCCGCATTAACGGGCAGTAAGACCCTCCTACAAAATATGTTTCACCTTATATGAAACATATTTTGTAGTTGTATTTTTTGGGAGGTGGTGGGAGTAGTGGAAGGAAATGATGAAAATCAAAAAATACAGAGGTTGATAAATTCTAATTTTAAGTTATCCTCAGATCTTGTCGGCCCTACTTTCCCTCCAGTACCGACTGGAATGACAGGGACAACGGGAAGTACCGGGGCCACAGGAGTCACGGGTCCAACTGGGGATACAGGGGTAACAGGAGCAACCGGAGAAACGGGTTCAACGGGAAGTACGGGAACAACAGGAGTTAGTACAACTGCAACGTATGCGTTTGCGAATAATACATCAGGAAGTCTTATTTCTGTTTTGTTAAGTGGTACGAATATTCCTTTACCAAACAATCAAAATATTGGACCAGGAATAACCTTTAGTGGTGGGAATACTGTATTTACAGTTGCGAATGCAGGAAACTATTATATAGCTTATACAATTAATTTAACGGCGGGATTACTTGTAAGTTCTCGTATAACTGTAAATGGCAGTCCGCTTGCGGGAACGATAAACGCCCCGACAGTGGCTACTGGCTCATTTAGTGCAACAATAATTGCTAACTTGCCTGCTGGAGCTGCTATTAGTCTGCAATTGTTTGGATTAGTTGCAATAGCTACATTATCTACGGCAACACCAGGAGCTACTTTAACGATTATTAGATTAAGTTAATAAGCAGAAAACCTTGAAACTTTTATGTTTCAAGGTTTTTTTATCTTTGTATTTGTAAGTAAACCTCGTTAACCAGGTGGAGTGGATCCCCTCTAATTATTTAAAGTTTCACTTTATTCACTTGAGCAAAAACATCGCAGTTCGAAAATATATTATAATAGAATGAAAAGAAAGAAATTTGGCAGAAAGGGAGGGTGGCGATGCAGGAGATGGTTAAAGATTTTTTTAGACGCCCACTTCAAGATTTACGTATATCTGTCATTGATCGTTGCAATTTTAGATGTACATATTGTATGCCAGCGGAAATATTTGGGCCAGATTATGCTTTTTTGAAAGATGAGTTTTTACTAACTTTTGATGAAATTGAGCGTTTGGCAAAATTATTTATTAGCATCGGTGTACGGAAAATTAGACTTACTGGCGGTGAGCCACTGCTTCGTAAAGATTTAACAAAACTTATTGCACGTCTTGTGAAAATTGATGGGCTAATAGATATAGGGTTAACGACAAATGCTATCCATTTAACGAAACAAGCGAAGGCATTAAAAGAAGCTGGATTACATAGAGTGAATGTTAGTTTAGATGCGATAGATGACGACATATTTAGGAATATTAATGGTCGAAATATTAATACAAAACCTGTGATTAAGGGAATTATAACAGCTAAAGAGGCGGGGCTGGCAGTAAAGGTAAATATGGTTGTGAAAAAAGGGATGAACGATCATCAAATACTTCCGATGGCTGCGTATTTTAAAGAGCAAGGAATCACGCTTAGGTTTATTGAGTTTATGGATGTTGGTAGTACAAATGGGTGGAATTTTGATCAAGTCGTTACAAAACGAGAATTGATTGAGATGATTCATAAGGTGTATCCGCTTGAGCCAGCTGAAGCACATTACTTTGGTGAAGTTGCGAAGCGATATCGATACGTTGGAACAAATGTTGAAGTTGGTTTTATTACATCTGTTTCTGAGTCATTTTGTTCCTCTTGTACGAGGGCGAGAATTTCGGCAGATGGAAAGTTTTATACGTGCTTATTTGCGACAGAGGGTTTGGATGTAAGAGAACTTCTTAGAGGAGATTTTTCGGATGAGGAGTTATTAAGTGTTATACAAGATGTATGGATGAATAGAAAAGATAGGTATTCGGATGAACGGACAGAAGAAAGTGCAAAAAATCGTCCGAAAATCGAAATGTCTTATATAGGAGGATAAGAAAGGGGGCTATCGTATGCAGGAGCGATATTCAAGACAAATATTATTTTCTGGTGTTGGAGAAGAAGGACAGAAAAAAATAAGAGAGAAGCATGTGCTTATTATTGGTGCTGGTGCTCTCGGTGCGGCAAATGCAGAAGCGATTGTTAGAGCAGGTGTTGGAAAAGTAACGATTGCTGATCGTGATTATGTAGAATGGAGTAATTTACAAAGACAACAACTATATACAGAAGAAGATGCAAAACAGTATAAACCAAAGGCGGTAGCGGCAGCAGAGCATTTAAAAGCGATTAATTCTGAGGTGGAAATAAATCCTGCTGTGACGGATGTAACGGTGCAAGAAATGGAAGAGTTAGTACGTGATGTAGATTTAATATTAGATGCGACAGATAATTTTGAAACGCGTCTTCTTATTAATGATATTTCACAAAAGTATAATATTCCGTGGATATATGGTGGGTGCGTTGGAAGCTACGGAGTAACGTATACAATTTTACCAGGGAAAACACCGTGTTTTCGCTGTTTAATGGAGCATCCGGCGAGCGGAGCAACCTGTGACACAGCTGGTATTATACAACCGGCAGTACAATTAGTAGTTGCGCATCAAACTACGGAAGCGCTGAAAATATTAGTAGAAGATTACGGGGCGCTTCGTGAAACGATGTTATCGTTCGATCTTTGGAATAATCAACAGATGGCATTTAAAGTGAATAGGCAGAAAAAAGATTCTTGTTTATCTTGCGGAAGGTTACGTACATATCCAAGTTTAACATTTGAAGCACAAACGAAAACAGAAGTGTTATGTGGGCGAAATACAGTGCAAATTCGTCCAGGTGTGCGGAAGAATTTTAATTTAGAAGAAATTAAAAAGCGCTTACAAAGAAGCGTAGAGATAAAGGCGACACCTTATTTATTATCGTTTCCGGTAGAAGAATATCGTTTTGTTTTATTTACAGATGGCAGAGCGTTCATTCATGGGACGAATGATATAAATGTAGCGAAAAGTTTATATGCAAGATATATAGGTTGAACCTAAAGGAAATCCTTTAGGTTCAACGGAGAAAGGATTATGAATTTCTCGTATAATCTCCATTTTTTCCACCTGTTTTTTCAAGTAAGTACGTTTCGCCGATAATCATACCTTTATCGACAGCTTTACACATATCATACACAGTAAGAGCGGTAGCCGAAGCAGCTGTTAAAGCTTCCATTTCAACACCGGTGCTACCTTCTGTTTTAACTTTTACTTCAATGAGTAAACGATATTGTTCTTCTGATTGTTTCCAATCGAAAGAAACGTCAACACCTTTTAATAGTAAAGGATGGCACATTGGGATAATATCAGAAGTACGTTTCGCAGCCATAATTCCTGCGATTTGCGCAACTGCTAATACGTCACCTTTCCCAATTTCATTGTGGGAGATTTTATCGTAAATTTCTTTCGTAACGACAATGCTAGAGCACGCAATTGCTGTTCGAACGGTTGCTTTTTTGTCGCTTATATCAACCATTTTTGCGCGTCCTTGGTCATTAAAGTGTGTGAATGAAGACATGGAATTCCTCCTTGAAGTAATTTCTATTTAATATATAAAGTTTAATCGAGATAAAAAAAATTGCAAATATGAGGTGAGAAACGATGGTAGAAAAACGAATTCCAATTCAAGTTGCTGAGGCAGTAGAACGGGTAATGAAATATGCAAAGCATGGTGAAGTAGAAGAAATTTCTATTACGGAAAGTTACGGGAGAATTCTTGGGGAGGTTGTTGTGTCTGATCATGACGTTCCTCATTTTGATCGTTCTCCTTACGATGGTTTCGCCATTCGAGCAGAAGATACGAAAGAAGCAACTCAAGAGAATCCAGTTGAATTTGAAGTAATAGGAGAAATCGGGGCGGGTTCTGTTTTTTTAGAAGAAGTAGGCGCTTTTGAAGCGGTTCGTATTATGACAGGAGCAGCTATTCCAGAAGATTGCAATGCAGTCGTAATGCTAGAGCTGACAGAAGGGTTTGAGAAGAACGGGAAAACATATATGAAGTTAAAACGCTCTTTTAATAACGGTGACAATGTGTCGATTAAAGGAGAAGATATTAAACAAAATCAAGTTCTCGTTAAGAAAGGTGTTGCAATTAACCCTGGAGTTGCGGCCCTACTAGCAACGTTTGGATATAGTACTGTGAAAGTTATAAAACAGCCTATTGTCGGTATTGTAACGACAGGAAGTGAATTATTAGAAGTACATGAGCCTTTAGAACCGGGGAAAATTAGAAATAGTAACTCGTATATGATCGCAGCTCAAATTATGAAAGCTGGCGGGAAAGTTCGTTATTATGGTAAACTCGCGGATGAGTTAGATGCATGTTTTACAGCTGTTCAATCAGCGATGGATGAGGTCGACATTTTAATTACAACAGGTGGTGTATCAGTAGGAGATTATGACTACTTACCAGCTATTTATGAAAGGTTACAGGCGAATGTACTCTTTAATAAGATAGCCATGAGGCCCGGAAGTGTAACGACAGTAGCTGAAGTTGATGGAAAGTTACTCTTCGGTTTATCAGGAAATCCGTCTGCTTGTTATGTAGGCTTTGAATTATTTGTGCATCCAATTATAAAAACGTATTTGTATGCGAAGGAACCTCACGTATATAGAGCGGTTGCTATTTTACAAAAAGATTTTCCAAAGCCAAATCCATTTACTCGTTTCGTAAGAGCGAACGTAACAATTGTGAACGGGGCGTTACAAGCGATGCCGGTTGGTTTAGATAAATCGAGTGCGGTATCTTCACTTGCAGATGCGAATGCTTTTATCGTGTTACCTGGAGGAACGAGAGGATTTGAGACCGGAATGAAAGTGTCCGTATTATTGTTAGAGCACTCTGAGGGATGTGATTGGCCATGGGCAAAGCCCCTTCAATCTTACAAATAGTAGGATATCAAAATAGCGGAAAAACGACACTTGTAGAGAAAATTGTGCATGCAGTAGCTGAAAGTGAAATGAAAGTTGCTACAATTAAACATCACGGGCACGGAGGCTTTCCAGAAGTAGCGCAAAAAGATAGCGAAAGACACCGTAAAGCTGGTGCTGTGGTAAGTAGTGTAGAAGGTGCTGGATTGCTTTCACTTTCTTCACTAAGAAAGAAATGGTCTTTGCAAGAAATTATTCGCTTATATGAGTTTTTTGAAGTGGATACAATTTTAATAGAGGGCTATAAAAAAGAGAATTACTCGAAAGTAGTGTTACTTCGTTCTGCGGAAGACGTTGAGATTTTACATAAAGTAGAAAATATAGTGGCGGTTATTACGTGGTATGATGTTCCGGCAAATATACGAGAAGAATATAAAGTATTTCATATAACAGAAGAAGAGCTGTACATAGACTGGTTTTTACAAACGGTTAGGAGTGCGAAATGATAAAGACATATTATGAAGTAATTGACACAGAAATCTCGATTGAAGAGGTAACGAAGAAAGTAATTCGACGTGAATGCGGTGCTGTTACAACATTTATTGGAACGGTTAGAGAGTTTACGAAAGGGCGTCGTACATTATACTTAGAGTATGTTGCTTATAAGACGATGGCAGAAAAGATGCTAGAGAAAATTGGCCTGGAAGTGAACGAGAAATGGCCAGGTACATATGTTGCCATTACACATCGCATCGGTACGTTGCAAATTTCTGATATAGCGGTTGTTGTTGCTGTTTCAACACCACACCGTAAAGCGGCTTATGAAGCGAACGAATATATTATGGAACGCATAAAACAAATTGTTCCGATTTGGAAAAAGGAGTTTTGGGAAGATGGTGACTCATGGATTGGTGATCAACTAGAAAAAACACCATATCCGGCGGGAGAGCCTGGGAAGGAGCTATAAGTATGATTCGAGTATTGTTATTTGCGCACTTGCAAGAAGAAGCAGGGGCAAGTGAATTACAAATAGAGAAAGAAAATATTACAGTTGCACAGTTAAAAGATGTTGTTGCGAACGAATATAATGTACCAGTTTCAGAGCCAATTATGGTTGCGATTAATGAAGAATACGCAAATGAAGATGACAGAGTCCAATCTGGTGATGTTGTTGCACTAATTCCACCAGTGAGTGGTGGTTAATATTGGATTCATTAAAACGACTTTCCTACATAGGGAAAGTCGTTTTTTTATGGCAGTTTTGAGAACACTAATCTATAGAACAAGGAGGGAACTATGAAAAAAATATGTGTAGTTATCACAATGCTATGTGTGGCCTTTTTCTCTTCTCCAATTGATTCTTTCGCGAAAGAATCAAGAGAACAGCTTTTAGAGAGTGCATTATCAAATAGGTACTATTCAGTTATTAGACAAGTGACAGAAGACCAATATGAATGTGCTTCAGTTATAAATATAAAACGTCTCGGCAAGAAAGGTGAGTTCGTTCCTAGATATGAAGTGACGCTACAATTTCTTACATTTCAAGGAGCGCATAATCCGCCGAATGACAAAGTTACGCTTACTTTGGAAGATCGTTTAGATCACGTAAAGATAAAGAAAGTGGAGCGAGAAAAGAATGTTTCTGGCGCTATTGTAGAAAAAGTTTGTGAACGGGAAAAAGAAAAAATAAAAGCTCACTCTAACGACTTAGAGTGATAACCTATGGCGTTTAGTAAAGAAAGGTAATGAGTGATGGATATATTTTTAGCGATTTTACCAGCTATATTTTGGGGAAGTATTGTGTTATTTAACGTAAAACTGGGCGGGGGACCGTATAGTCAAACGCTCGGAACAACGTTTGGAGCACTTATTTTCTCAATTGTTGTTTATATTTTTATGAAGCCAGTATTAACACCTACCGTTATTGGAGTTGGAGTTGTGTCAGGTTTATTTTGGGCGCTTGGTCAGGCGAATCAATTGAAAAGTATTGATTTAATGGGTGTTTCGAGGACGATGCCAATTTCAACAGGACTTCAATTAGTCGCGACGACTTTATTTGGCGTTATAGTATTTCATGAATGGTCCACGACAATATCGGTCGTCCTTGGGATTCTAGCACTCGTTTGTATTATTATCGGTGTTATTTTAACATCGCTTCAAAGTGAAGAAGAAAAAAATGCAGAGCAAGCAGCAAACTTTAAAAGAGGTATCGTAATTTTATTAATTTCAACAGTCGGTTATTTAGTTTACGTAGTAGTGATTAGGTTATTTAACGTAGATGGTTGGTCGGCTTTGTTGCCACAAGCAGTTGGTATGGTGTTAGGTGGGATTTTGCTTACCTTTAAACATCATCCATTTAATAAATATGCAATTCGAAATATTATTCCAGGATTAATTTGGGCAGCTGGAAATATGTTTTTATTCATTTCGCAGCCGCGAGTTGGAGTCGCAACAAGTTTCTCGCTATCGCAAATGGGGATTATTATTTCCACGCTTGGTGGGATTCTTATATTAGGTGAAAAGAAAACGAAACGTCAATTAACGGGTATCGTTGTCGGTATCGTTTTTATTATCGCAGCCGGAATTATGTTAGGTATAGCCAAAAGTTAAAGGAGGTATGGAAATGTATAGTGATTTAGCAGGGAAAGTTGTCGTTATTACAGGATCAGCAACTGGTCTCGGAAGAGCGATGGGAGTGAGGTTTGCTAAGGAAAAAGCGAAAGTGGTTATTAATTATCGCTCACGAGAATCAGAAGCGAATGATGTGTTAGAAGAAATTAAAAAGGTGGGCGGCGAAGCGATTGCTGTAAAAGGTGATGTAACCGTCGAATCAGATGTTGTGAATCTCATTCAATCTGCTGTGAAAGAGTTTGGTACGCTTGACGTTATGATTAATAATGCAGGGATAGAAAACGCGGTACCGTCGCATGAAATGCCGCTTGAAGATTGGAATAGGGTAATTAATACAAATTTAACAGGTGCTTTTTTAGGAAGTCGTGAAGCGATTAAATATTTTGTAGAACATGATATTAAAGGGTCTGTCATTAATATGTCTAGTGTTCATGAGAAAATTCCGTGGCCACTATTTGTACACTATGCAGCAAGTAAGGGTGGCATTAAACTGATGACAGAAACGTTAGCGATGGAATATGCGCCAAAAGGTATTCGAGTAAATAATATTGGACCAGGTGCAATTAATACGCCAATTAATGCCGAAAAGTTTGCTAATCCTAAAAAGCGGGCTGACGTAGAAAGTATGATACCGATGGGCTATATTGGAAAACCTGAAGAAATTGCAGCAGTAGCAACTTGGCTTGCTTCTTCAGAGGCGAGTTATGTAACGGGAATTACGCTATTTGCAGATGGTGGAATGACGTTATATCCATCGTTTCAAGCTGGGCGTGGGTAATATAAAAGGACGAAGAGATAAAACTCTTCGTCCTTTTTTACAAAAAAAATAGCGGCCAGCTATTTTAAATTTAGTGATTAATTGTATCTTGAAGATATTCTGTTGCTTGATGTTCAGAAACATTTTGTACGAGTGCAACTTCACTAATCATCATTTTTCGAGCGTTATCTAGCATTTGTTTTTCGCTCGCATTTAAAGTTCTCTCTTTATTGCGGCGAAGTAAATCACGAACAACTTCTGCACTATCTAGCAGATTGCCGTTTTTCATTTTTTCCATATTCATTGTATATCTTTGTTTCCATGAGAGTGATGGGTCTGACTCCCCGTTTTGAAATTCAAGAAGTATATCATCTAACGTACCTCGATCAACGATATAACGAATACCTGATTTTTTTAATTGATCCATCGGAAGCATTACTTGCATATCTTTACTAATGATGCGTATCACACAATATTGACGTGAAGTACCTAATATTTCTTTCTCTTCAATTGCTTCGATGATTCCTGCACCGTGCATTGGATAAACGATTTTATCACCAATTTGAAACAAATCATCCACCTCCATATGTGGTAACCACTTTTAATGATAGCATACGTATGTAAAAATGTCAAATTTTATATAATAACATAATATTTATATTCGAGTCAATAATGTAAAGCGCTTTTTTTTTAGATCTTATTTATCCCGCATTAACGGGCAGCCCGATTGGTGAGGGCTGATAATCAGTGGGGGATGAACAAAACCCCCCCACTGATTAAAGTTTCACTTTATAGTGATTTTTTTAGAAAAATAGTACAGGTGAGAAAGAAGGCATATCCACTTATTTTTAAGCATAAAATGTAAAAGCGCTAATACAATATACCTAAATCCGTTCTTTGCAAAGGAGGGAGAGAAGGTGGGGCGCACAATAAAAATTGATATTACAAATAAAGTTGTAGCTAAATTTAGACCAAATTATTTGGAATTATATACGAGTAAATTTATGATAGGTAAGTTTTATGTCTATACTGAAGATAAAAAATATGTGTTAGAAGACGGATATATATATGAGAATGGAAAGTTTTATCGCATCATAGATACGCACCGTGGCAATAATCAAGCGGCGGAGGGCTGCGATCTAGGATGGTGTTAACATGATTCGTGTGAAAGTGTTTGATGAAAGTCACGAAAAAGACTTAGAAGACGCTGTGAATGTGTTTTTGAAAAAGATTGATGATAGCAACTTTGTAGATATTAAGTACCAAGTCGGTGTTTCTATTAACGATGACGAAAACCAAATTTATTGTTTTTCAGCAATGATCGTTTATAAAGCATAAAAAAGAGCTGGATGAGCCAGCTCTTTTTTATGCTTTATGTTGGGACAACATGTGTCGGTAATACGTTCATAATAGATTGGGTTGTGCCTAATTTCTTTGTCGTTAAAAGAGGCTCCCCTGTCTCATGATTTTGGGCATCTTTACACATACCAAGGTGATAACGATCACCTAAAAATGGATCAATATAAAAACCATTTTTGAATACTTTATCATTCGGATGTTTTTCATGGTGAATATCAGAGCAGTTAATGCAATAGAACATAGCGTTCAACCCCTTTTTATTTTGTTTGAAAAAAGTGAGTCGGTAGTCATTTCGCTCCTAAGGAAATGTTGAGGAGAAGAGAAATAACTACCTACTCAAATGGTGGGCATATTCCTTCTGATTTTTCATATCCCGCGTAGTGTCCCTGAGGGAAGGAGGAGAGACGAAATACGCATGATATACGTAAGGCGCTTCTTTCAAGATGAATGATGGAGTTTCATGTTGAGAGAAGTTTTTATTTTTTGTTGCCTTTGTGAGTATATTATGAGGAAATGTGCAGAGGGTGTTTGTCCTGTTGAAAAAATGTTGAGAATTTCTCAACAGTAAAAAAGAATTAGCGTTGACATGAAACTAAAAGGTGTTATATTATCTAAATGAAACCAAAAGGTGTTATATTTGAGTGCTGAATAAAGGAGAATGAAAATGGAACAACAAAATACATTAACTGATATTAAACAAACGATCGTTTTTAACGCGTCTATTCAAAAAGTATGGAATGTAGTATCGACTGCAGAGGGGATTGCATCATGGTTTATGCCAAATGATTTCGAATTAAAGGTAGGACATGAATTTCATGTGCAATCACCATTTGGGCCATCACCATGTAAAGTGCTAGAAATTGATGAGCCAAACCACCTATCTTTCTCATGGGATACAGATGGCTGGGTTGTTTCATTTAATTTGAAAGACCTAGGAGATAATAAAACAGAATTTACATTAATTCACGGCGGCTGGAAACATCCTGATGAAATTCTTCCGAAAGCGAATGCGAAGAGCTCTATTATTCGCGATAGAATGAGCGGCGGCTGGGTAGCGATTGTAAATGAAAAACTGAAAAAGGTTGTCGAAGGCTAAGTGTCCTCATCAGCAGCAAAATATGATGTATTTCAAGCAATTGCTGACCCAACCCGCCGAGAAGTAATACGGTTATTAAGTGATAAAGAGTTACCGATTTCCAAAATAACGGATCACTTTCCTATGAGTCGTACTGCGGTTGTAAAACACCTTCATATTCTTTCAGAAGCGAATTTAGTAAGCGGAAGAAAGAGCGGAAGAGAGAAGATATATCGTTTGCATCCAGAACCATTAGAAGAATTACAACAGTGGCTCTCGTATTATGAACGTTTTTGGGATAATAAATTATCCATGCTGAAACATATTGTGGAGAATGAAGAGTAAAAAGAGGATGACCGAAATGGTCATCCTCTTTATTATTGCTCATTTGTTTGTGTAGCGGGCTTTAATAAAAGCCAAGCGATAATTAATGTACATACTGCTAATACGAAAGTGCTCATATAAATGACGTGTACACTTGCTGCTAATGCGGATTGTGATTCAGTTGCTACACTTGCTGTAGCCCCGCCGTGTCCGCCAGATACAAGATCAAGGTTTTTAATGCCACGTGCGTGAATCATCGTATTGAAGATTGTTCCAAAGATTGCAGCACCTAACGTTTGACTAAATGTGTTAATAAATGTGTTTAAACCAACGGCTGTTCCGCGTGTATGAGCTGGTACAGCTGCTTGAATTGTTACCATGTAAATCGGTGTCACAAGCCCCATTCCTAAGCCAAATAATCCGACTGCTACATAAATAAGGAACGATGGTGAATGTGTTGATAATGTAAATAATAAGAACGTAGCGACTGATAAAATGCTAGCTCCAAGTAAAATGATTTGTTTCGTTTTTAATTTGCCTACTAAGTTACCAGAGAAGATAGCACCAAATGTCCACATAACAGGAATTGGCATTAAAATAAGTCCGGCTTCCGTTGCATTTTTTCCTAATACACCTTGGCTCCAAATTGGAAGGTACATTGTAATACTAATAATCATTGCGCCAGCAATAAGCGTTAATATGTTTATTGTAGATAATGTACGGTTAGAGAAAAGTGCTAGCGGAATTAATGGTTCCGGAGATTTTTTCTCGATGAATAAGAAAATAATGAATGAAACGACGGCGAAGATTAATAGGCCAATAATTGTTATGTCTCCCCAGTTTTGCTTACTGCTACCTGTTAATAATGCGTATAGTAGAGCGATCGTACTTAATGAGAAGACTGTTGCACCAAGATAGTCGATATGGTGTTTAGCGGGCTTAATAGATTCTTTGTAGTAAATGGCAATCATTAAGCAAGCGATAATGCCGAATGGAACGTTTAAGAAGAAAATATAACGCCAAGATAGGGAGTCAACTAAAAATCCACCTACTAACGGTCCGATAACACCAGATACACCCCAAACGGCACTCATCCAGCCCTGTGCTTTCGCGCGGTCTTTCGCTTCGCTATATAAGTCTCCAATAATTGTCATTGTAATCGGCATAACAGCACCAGCACCGATACCTTGAAGAGCGCGGAAGAAAATTAATTGTTCCATCGATGTAACGACTCCGCAAAGTGCAGAACCGACTAAAAAGATTGTAGCTCCGATAAGTAAAACTTTTTTACGGCCAAACAAATCAGCAAGCTTTCCGTATATTGGAGTCGAAACAGCTGTTGCAAGCATATAAATTGCATATACCCAACTAACAAGTTCGACGCCTGACAAATCACTCGTTATACGAGGGATTGCTGTACTAACAATCGTTCCTTCTACTGCAGAAAGAAACGTCATTAGCATTAAAGACATCATGACTTTTTTTCTCATACGTTTTCCCCTTACCCTTTTTCAAATATTCAACAATATAAAATATAAAGGTACTAAGGTATATAAAGCAACAAAAAAGCAATGGGAAGTTAAGGGGAGGGGATGTTTGTCGTTTTTTGTCGGTAAGTCGATATATTTGAAAAATCGCTGATATAAGTAGCAGAATCGCTGATATATTTGAAAAATCGCCTATATAAGTAGTAGAATCGCTGATATATTTACAGAATCGCCGATATAATTTCATGTACTTAAAAAAGAAACAGGAATCCCTGTTTCTCGGTTTAATATTGCATTTTCGCGTTTTCTCCAGCTGTTGTTCCGGCAATTCTACCAGTAACAAGAGCAGATGTAATATTATAGCCACCAGTATAACCGTGAATATCAAGAACTTCCCCACAGAAATATAAGCCGTTCGTGAATTTAGAAGACATTTCTTTCGGATTAATTTCTTTAACGGATACACCGCCGCCAGTCACGAATGCTTTTTCAATTGACTGCGTACCATTTACATTCACAGTAAATTCTTTAAAGTCTTTCACAAGTGCACGAATCTTTTCGTGAGAAACTTGTCCAGCTTGTTCGCTGCCATCAATTTCATTTTTTTCTAATAAGAATAGGAAGTAACGCTCAGGTACATAACCTTTTAACACGTTTTTAATTCCTTTTTTCGGATCTTCTTTCATTTGTTTCAGCATGCGTTGGAATAGTTGTTCACTATTTTCGTCTGGCAATGCATCGATACTCATTTGAATGGTATTTGTTTTGAACTTTTTCAGTGCTTTCACGACGAATTGACTACAGCGAAGTGCAGCAGGACCAGATAGGCCGAAATGAGTGAAGAG
Organism: Bacillus sp. SRB3LM; assembly: GCF_015712745.1. Classification (NCBI taxonomy): domain Bacteria; kingdom Bacillati; phylum Bacillota; class Bacilli; order Caryophanales; family Bacillaceae; genus Bacillus; species Bacillus sp. SRB3LM. The sequence goes on along the minus strand of NZ_VWVQ01000008.1, from coordinate 258,055 downwards.
CATGTCCATTTTGTGAGAAATAATAGTTTTTCCTTTCGGGTTTAATACGCTTAAGTTTACATCGCGTAAAGCTAGACCTTGTAAGGAGCGATCAAGAATAAATGGTTCGTTTGAAAGGATTGGTACTTCTGTTGGGAATAATTCTGTAATTGTATGCCCGGCTTTTTTAGCCCAAGCATATCCGTCTCCAGTAGATCCAGTTTGAGGAACAGATTTTCCACCAACAGCGATAACGACGTGATTTGTTTCTAACACTTCGCCAGTTTGTAGTACAACTGCTTTCGTTTGACCATTCTCATATTCAATCGTTTCAACGGGTGTATTCGTACGGATTTTTACACCTAAGTCTTTTAATCGTGTTAAAAGTGCGTCTACTACCGATTGTGCTTTATTTGATACAGGGAACATGCGACCATGATCTTCTTCTTTCAGTTTTACACCGAGATTTTCGAAGAATGTAATAATATCTTCATTATTGAAAATAGAAAAAGCGCTGTATAAGAAGCGGCCATTTCCTGGTATATGTTTAACGATCTCATCAAGTGGTAGACGGTTCGTTACGTTACAACGGCCGCCACCTGAAATTGCAAGTTTACGCCCTAGTTTATTTCCTTTATCAAGAAGTAAGACGCTTGCGCCTTCTTCTGCAGCACCGATTGCAGCCATTAGCCCAGAAGGACCGCCGCCGATGACAATAACATCATAATGCATAATATATCGACCTCATTTTCTACATTTCCTGCCTAAAAGAATAGCATGTTTTCCCTTAAAAGAAAAATAGAGTGAAGTACTGCTTAATGAGAGAATTGTGGTACAATACAAAAGTTAGAGTTCAGTACTATCCTGCCATTTGTAGGTGATAAGACTAAAACCTCAAGATTTAGGAGAAGTAAATAGGGAGTTTGTTAGCCTGTAAATGCTCGAATGGTTCAACTAATAAGGAGTAGGAGAGAAGTCTCCAACTAATTATAGTTTCACTTTATGTAGATGTAGGAGGATTTTTGTATGTCCGATTCGAAATTTCTGCGCGGAACGCTTATTGTTACGCTAGGGACATTTTTAGTAAAGTTCTTAGGCATGATTTACGTCTTTCCGTTTCATGCATTAGTAGGAACAGAAGGCGGAACGCTCTATACATATGGATACATTCCATATACGATCTTTTTAAGTATCGCAACGGCAGGTGTGCCACTTGCTGTTTCAAAATTTGTTTCCAAATATAATGCGCTTGGCGATTATAAAACGAGCCGGAGAATGTTCCGCTCGGGAATGGTTATGATGATAGTAACAGGAGTTCTTTCGTTCCTAGTACTGTACATGACGGCGCCATTGTTTGCAGAAGCGATGCTTGGTAAACAAAGTATACACAATAATGTAGGAGAAGTTACGACGATCATTCGTCTTGTAAGTTTCGCACTTATTGTTGTACCAGCAGCGAGTTTAATTCGTGGTTATTTCCAAGGTCACCAGTCTATGGGACCAACTACCGTTTCACAAATTATTGAACAAATTATTCGTATCGTCTTTTTATTAGCAGGTAGTTTTATCGTTATTAAAGTACTTGGCGGTACAGTTGCAACAGCAGTTGGAGTAGCGACATTTGCTGCGTTCGTTTCAGCGGTTGGAGCACTCGGAGTGTTAATTTGGTACTGGTTAAAACGTAAAAAATATTTGGATCAATATTTAATTGAACAAACTGTACCAGAGTCAACAGTAAGCACCGTTCAATTGTTTAAAGAATTATTTGCATATGCGATTCCTTACGTTGTAATTGGGTTAACAATTCCTTTATATCAACAAATTGATACATTGACATTTAACTCAATTATGCAGGCGATTGGTCAAGGTGATATCGCAGAGCGAGCCCTCGGTATTTTCACAATGTGGACGCATAAGTTAATTATGATTCCTGTATCACTTGCGACAGCGTTTAGTTTAACGCTTGTACCAGCAATTACAAAATCATTTACTGAAAAACAATACCGCTATTTGAAATTACAAATTACACAAACATTCCAGGCGAATATGTTTTTAACATTGCCAGCAGTTGTCGGTATTTCTTCACTGGCATATCCAATTTATACTGCGTTTTACGATTCAGATCCACTAGGTGGACAAGTATTAATGTGGTATGCACCAGTTGCGTTGTTATTCGCTTTATTTACAGTAACAGCGGCAATCCTGCAAGGTATTAACCAGCAGAAGCATGCGATTATTGCGCTTATAATGGGCGTTATTTTGAAATTTGTATGTAACGTAATCTTTATTCGTTATTTCGGTACAGTAGGAGCAATTCTAGCGACAGCAGTTGGTTTCTTAGCTTCTGTTTGGTACACAAATCAACAAATTAAAAAATACGCACACTATTCATTCGGTGTTGTATATAAAAGAACATTCCAAATTGCAGTACTGACACTTATAATGGTCGTTACTGTAAAACTATCACAATGGATTCTATCCTTCATGATTTCGCCTGATGGCCGTATTGGTGCTCTTATAACAGTTGCGATTTGTGCAGGTATTGGCGGTTTTGTTTATGGATTGTTAGCAATTCGCACAGGAGTACTTGAAAGAGTATTTGGCGGAGAAGCATTAGATAAAATTCAACGTAAACTTGGTAGTAGATTTAAAATAAAGTTGAAATCAAGAGGGGCGTAATTACGTCCCCTTTTCTATGATAAATAAAGAAGGTGAAAAACGTGAGATTAGATAAATTATTAGCGAATATGGGATATGGAAGTAGAAAAGAAGTAAAGAAATTATTGAAAGATGGCGTTGTGAAAATTGATGGAACGCCAGTAAAAGATGCAAAAGTTCATGTAAATGTAGAAGAGCAAGAAGTTATGATTCACGGTGAAGTTGTGGAATACAAAGAGTTTGTTTACTTAATGATGCATAAACCACAAGGTGTTATTTCAGCGACGGAAGATGATAATCATGAAACAGTAATAGATTTATTAGAATTAGAAGATGCTATCTTTGATCCGTTCCCAGTTGGACGACTTGATATCGATACGGAAGGTTTCTTATTGATAACAAATGATGGGAAGTTATCGCATCAATTATTATCTCCGAAAAAGCATGTGCCGAAAAAATATTATGCACACGTTGCAGGAGTAGTAACAGAAGAGGATGTAAAAGAGTTTGCTAAAGGTGTTATTTTAGACGATGGCTATGAAACAAAGCCAGGTGCACTTACAATATTGAAAAGCGATGATATTTCTGAAATTGAGCTTGTGATTACGGAAGGGAAATTCCATCAAGTGAAGCGTATGTTTGAAGCGGTAGGGAAAAAAGTAGTCTACCTAAAGAGAACAGAGATGGGTCCGTTAGTATTAGATGAGGAACTAGAACTTGGACAATACCGAGAGCTAACAGATGAAGAAGTAGAAATGTTAAAAACATATCAAGTAGATACTGAAAAGTAGTACCTTTATAGGCGCAGAAAAGACCCCTTTCTAATTATTAGAAAGGGGTATGTATTTATTTACCATACAATTATTTTTCGTTATGAGGTCATTCTCACTTTCTTTCCTGTTGTTGTCCACTTACCGCGGCAAGGGCTATACACGAGTTCATTAAACTGCAACACATTTAGATCACGTTGTATCGTTCGCGGTGTGATCCCGAACTCATCTACAAGGTCTTTCGTCGTTACCGTTCCGTTTTCATTGATGTACATATAAATTGATTTAATGCGTGTTAGCATACGAGTAGTTGTAGGTTTCAAGAGAAAACCACTCCTCTACTAGTTTTTTTGACCCCATTCAGGAAAGAAGGTCGTTACTACCATTGTACTCTACATGATAAAATTCATGCTTTAATCTACTTAAATTTTACAGAAATTTAACAAATATTCATATAGAAAAATATTGGTAGTTGACATTGTATATATGGTCAGTCAACTAACACATAAAATTCTACGTAAAACGCCAAATTCCTGCAAATTTTTTTAGAAAAATAAAAGAAAAACTAATGAGAAATATCTGAAATATTACAATTGTTCGGTATTTGATTTTCGTGTATGGCATAAGAGATTTCGGTTTGTTATGATGAAAGAAACAATATAGTGAAGGATGGATGCGTGATGTCAGCAATTAATTGGACAGAAGAAGTTGCAAAACGAAAAGATGATTTAATTCGTGATACACAACAATTTTTACAAATTAAAAGTGTATGGGAAGAAGAGTCAGCGAAAGAGGGCGCACCATTCGGTGAAGGTGTAGAAAAAGCTTTATCTTTCATGTTACATAAAGGAGAAAATGAAGGTTTTACTTCTAAAAATTTAGAAGGATATGCAGGTCATCTTGAAATGGGACAAGGAGAAGAGTTAGTAGGTATTCTTTGTCACGTTGACGTTGTACCAGAAGGAGATGGCTGGACAACTCCTGCATATAGTGCAGATATTCGCGACGGAAAGATTTTTGCGCGTGGTGCAATTGACGATAAAGGTCCAACGATGGCAGCATATTATGCGATGAAAATTGTGAAAGAATTAGACTTACCTCTTTCAAAACGTGTTCGTATGATTATAGGAACAGATGAGGAAAGCAATTGGAAATGTGTAGATCACTACTTTGAAAATGAAGAAATGCCAACGATTGGTTTTGCACCAGATGCAGACTTTCCAATTATTAATGCAGAAAAAGGAATTTCTGATATACAAGTTGTGCAAAATGGTAGTGAAGAGAAAAAAGGTACATATGAACTTGTTTCATTTGATTCAGGGCGCCGTTTAAATATGGTCCCTGATTTTGCAGAAGCGGTTATTACAGGAGAAGATGTAAATGCACTTACAGTAGCATATGAAGAGTATTTACAAACTGCTAAAAAAATAGGGAAATCGACTATAGAAGGAAATACAGTGAAGTTGCAAATAGAAGGAATTTCAGCGCACGGATCTACTCCTGAAAAAGGAGAAAATGCAGGTTTATTATTAGCAAACTTCTTAACTACAGTTTCACTTGATGGAAAAGCAACTGCATTTGCGACATTTGCAACAGAAACATTTACTGGTGATATTTTTGGTGAAAAAGCTACTATTGCTTATAAAGATGAAATTAGCGGTCCGTTAACAGTGAATGTCGGTCGCATTTCTTATACGAAAGAAAACGGTGGTAACTTAGGGCTAAACGTACGTTACCCAGTTACAACTAACTTTGAAGAAACAATTGTGAAGTTGAAAGAATATGTTGGTACGCATGGTTTTGAAGTGGCTGACTATTCTAATTCTCGCCCACATCACGTCGATAAAAATCACGTATTAATCCGTACGTTACAACGTGTGTATGAAGAACAAACGGGTGAAAAACCAGAACTATTAGCAATCGGCGGCGGTACTTATGCTCGTTCATTAAAAGCTGGTGTGGCATTTGGTCCGCTGTTCCCTGGAAAAGAAGAACTTGCGCATCAAAAAGATGAGTATATCGAAATTGAAGACTTATTAAAAGCAACAGCAATTTACGCGCAAGCAATTCATGAATTAGCGAAGTAATGGATATATAAATAATGTCCGCTCTCTATTTTGGAGAGCGGCTTCTTTTTACCTGAATGAGATAAGAAAGAAAAGCAACAATAGAAAGAAGGAGAAGATGTACATGGAACTGCATTATTTTGTCGCAATTACGTTACCGAATCATATAAAAGAAATGCTGTCTAACTATAAAGAGGACATGCAAGAGGAATTGCAATTTCGTTCATGGGTACATAAAGAAGACTATCATATTACCCTTTCATTTTTAGGGAGTGCAACGGAGGAACAGTTAGAGGGAATAAAGAATGGATTACAAACAATTGCAGAAACAAAAGAACTATCGTTCACGTTACAAGGTTTTTCAACGTTTGGTAGGGAAGATCAGCCCCGTATTTTTTGGGCGAAGGTAAGTGAAAATCACGATTTGTTTCAGTTGCAAAAGCAAATACATGCCATTTGTGAAGAAAATGGATTTTCTCTAGAAACACGCCCGTATCACCCGCATATTACCGTTGCTCGTAAATGGATAGGAGAAGAAAAGTTCGATTTAGAACTTATAAAAGAAGTGCCTAAAATATCATTTCAAGCAGATACAATTACTTTATACGAATCCCACGTGAAAGAAACCCCGAAGTATAAATCGATTGCTGAAATAAAATTACAAAAATAGAATGTTGAAAACGTTTTTTATGCAGGTGAATATACTATAGAGAAGAATGGAGTTACTGTATAGAGTCTTGTTGATAAGAAAAGTCTTATCATTTGCAGCTCATTTTATCTCGCCTAATTGGTGAAGGCTAATAATAAGTGAGGATCGAAAAGTTTTCTCGCTCATTAAAGTTTCACTTTATTTTAACTTTGAGAATGATGGTGATTTTTTTATGTTGAAAGTAAAACGTCCATTTGATGCCTATTTAGATGAAATGAATAAAATTACAATTTTGCTCCCACATGCGTATGGAACAAGTCGGACATTTCGTTTGCAAGAAGGAAGTAATGTGAAAGATTTACCGATTGCTCATACTATTGCGCTTCCAGATGCAACGAAGTATGAGTGCTTTATAGAAGAGCCGCTAGATGTGGGGAAGTATTATACAGTACGAGATGAACGGAATGAAGAAACTGATTTACAAATAGGTGCTGTTATTCGAACGACAATTTTCGATGAAAAGTATTATTACGAAGGTACAGATTTAGGTGCTGTGTATCAAAAAGAAGAAACGACATTTAAAGTATGGGCCCCAACTGCAAGGCTTGCGAAAGTAAGAATTTATAAGAGTGATAAAGAATATATCGATCATGAAATGTACAGGGGAGAAAACGGAGTTTGGATTCAAACATTACAAGGTGATTTAGACGGAGCACGCTATACATTTCTTGTTTGTATTAATTTAATATGGAACGAAGCTGTGGATCCTTATGCAAAGTCGGTGACGGTAAACGGAAAACACGGTGTTGTTATCGATTTAGAAAAAACGAATGTAACAAGACGAGAGGGATTACCAACATTACAATCAATGACAGATGCCATATTGTATGAACTGCATATTCGTGATGCGACTATACATCAAAATAGTGGAGTAATTCAAAAGGGAACATATAAAGGATTGATGGAGGATGGAACAACAGGACGGAACGGGGCGTTAACAGGGTTGTCTCATATAAAAGATTTAGGTGTTACACATGTTGAACTATTACCTTTATATTGTTTCGGTGGTGTAGATGAGGCGAATCCTTCATCCGCCTATAATTGGGGATATAATCCATTATATTACAATGCACCAACAGGATTTTATGCTACAAACCCCTCTGATCCGTATAACAGGATAGTTGAGTGTAAACAACTAATCGAAACATTTCATGAACAAGGTATTAGGGTGATTATAGATGTTGTATATAATCATGTTTATGAAAGAGAGCTATCATCATTTGAGAAGCTTGTTCCAGGATATTATTTTCGTCATGGTGAAGATGGTATGCCTTCTAATGGGGCGGGAGTTGGAAATGATATAGCATCTGAACGGAAAATGATGAGGAAATTCATTGTAGAGTCTATTTTATATTGGCTTACTGAATACAATGTCGATGGATTCCGATTCGACTTAATGGGAATTTTAGATGTTGATACAATGAATATGATAGAAAAAGAAGTGCGAAACATAAAACGAGATGCTTTGTTATTAGGGGAAGGATGGGATTTACAAACACCGCTTCCTGCCAAAGAAAAAGCAACGTTAAATAATGCGAAGAAAATGCCACATATCGCGCAGTTTAATGATCAATTTCGTGATGGGATAAAAGGGAGTACATTTCATATAAATAAGCGTGGTTTTGCATTTGGTGGGCATGTAGACTGTAACCATTTGCAGTATATTGCAGCAGGAAGTCTTTTAAGTATGAAAGAAACGGGGCTGTTTCTAGAGCCGGCGCAAAGCATTAATTATGTAGAATGTCATGATAATATGACGATGTGGGATAAACTAGTGCGCAGTAATGAAGAATCAGAAGCGATTTTGAAAAAACGTCACCTGTTGGCGAGCGCGATGGTTATTCTTTCACAAGGCATTCCTTTCTTACACGCAGGGCAGGAGTTTTATCGTACGAAGAAAGGAAATGAAAATAGTTATAATGCAAATGATGAGATCAATCAATTAGATTGGGATCAAAAAGAGAAAGAGATAGAGACCGTTAACTATATAAAAGGTTTAATTGCGATTCGTAAAGAGCATGGGGCATTCCGATTACAAAACGCAGACCTTATAAAAAAACATATGACTTTTTTACAAACATCTACAGAAGTACTTGCATATCATCTAGAGCATGCAGAATCGTTTGGGCCGTGGAAAGAGATTGTCGTCTTATTTAATAGCTGTTTAGAAGCCAAAACTGTGCAGCTTCCGAAAGAAGCAACGTGGCATGTGTTAGTAAACGAAAACGAAGCGAAAATAGAGCCAATTTCTTCATTTAGAGGAAAGGAACTTAAGCTGGCTCCAATTAGCACGTATATATTGACGATAATGTGACAAATCGCTACTTGACGATGAGAATGTAATAAATGTAGAATTGACAAAGGTGACGATTTTGATAAGTTGTCATTCTATGACAGGTTTTGTAAAATAAAATAGAGGATTTTTGGCTTAGGCTAATTTTTCTTTTCATTTACAGTAAAATATATGAATCCACAACATATGTAGAAATGTTGCGGTTTTTCTTTTCATAACTATAAAAGATAAGGATTTGTTAACGGGTAATGAATATGGAATGGTTGGAACAATTATTAGGAAAAGAGTGGAGTCTTGTACCGGCTGGTGGAGTAACGGGCGATGCATATATTGCGCAAAATGGACAACAGAAGTTATTTTTAAAGCGGAATACATCGCCCTTTTTAGCGGTATTGTCAGCAGAAGGAATTGTTCCAAAATTACTTTGGACAAGAAGGGTAACGAATGGTGATGTAATTTCTGCTCAAAAATGGCTTCCGGGACAGAAGCTAGAGCCAGAGGATATGAAACTAGAACGTGTTGCGAAACTTTTGAAGAAAATACACTCCTCTAAAGCGCTTGTACAGATGATTCAAAGACTTGGGAAGCAGCCGCTTCACGCACAAGAGTTATTACAACAGCTGCAACTCGTTTTAAGAGGAGATATAAGGGATGATGAAACAATTCAGCAAGGCCTTCAATATTTAATGGATTCATTAAAAGCTATTGAATACAATGAATTCGTTGTATGCCATTGTGATGTAAACCATAACAACTGGCTATTGTCGGATGAAGATGAGTTGTTTTTAATTGATTGGGATGGAGCTGTAATTGCTGACCCAGCTCTAGACCTCGGTATGTTATTATATTGGTACATTCCGCGCCAGGAGTGGAGTGAGTGGCTCGGTTATTATGATATTGAAATGGATGAATCGCTGCTTAGGCGTATGAGATGGTATGTGATAGCACAAACGATTTTGTCTATTCAATGGCACACAACAAAAAAGCAGCAAGCAGAAGCTGAATATTGGCATCAATATTTACAGCAACTACTTGCTTCAGAATAATACTTAAGAAAAATTGTCCATTCCAGCAATCCACTGAGTAAGTTGTTCTTGATTATTGGAAATATGGTTGTCCAAATTAGAGGAAGATTTACCCGATTGACTATAAGAATATACATCGTTTAGCATTGCTTTAGCGTCACTACTTATATTATCGTTTGCGAGTAACGATTGAATGAGGCGCTCTAATTGCTCGCATTCTGAAACTGTCCCGCAACAATCACTTTGGTGGTTGACTAAAATATCTTTCAGCACTTCTAATTGATGTTGTTGATTAATTGGCATGAACGGATCATCCTTTCGATTGTTTTTCTCTTCAAATGTAAGAGAAAAAGCTGTTTCGTCATGGAATGTTTAATGCTGTATGTAGTTTTTATCAAAATGGTACATCTTATACTTGAAAGAAACGGACCGAGTGCTCGTACGTACTTGGTTTTTTGTTTGGTAGATTGATTAAAAAAGAAAGAAGGAATTATTCCTTTAAAATAGCTATGTAAAGAGAGGGAAACATCTATGCGTTTAAGACATAAACCGTATGCAATGGATCGAATTAATGAATATTCACATATCGTAATCGGAAACCCAGAGGAGCGCGCTGGTAGCTGGAAAGAAGTATTTGGAAACGAACAACCAATTCACATTGAAGTAGGTACAGGTCGTGGCCGCTTCATGTATGATATGGCAAAAGCGAATCCACATATTAATTATATTGGAATTGAAAAATTCACAAGTGTTGTTGTAGATGCACTTGATAAATTAATTGAAGAAGAATTACCAAACTTAAAGTTAATTAATAAAGATGCTGAAGATTTAACAGTTTTCTTTGCGAAAGGTGAAATTGATCGCGTTTATTTAAACTTCTCAGATCCATGGCCAAAGAAACGTCATACGAAGCGTCGTTTAACGTATAAAACATTTTTACGTAATTACGAAGAAGTATTAGTAGAAGGCGGAGAAATTCATTTCAAAACAGATAACCAAGGTCTATTTGAATATTCTCTTATGAGTATGGCTGAGTATGGTATGTTACTAACGTACTTAAGCTTAGATCTTCATAACAGCGACTTTGAAGGTAACATCATGACTGAATACGAAGAGAAATTCTCTAGTAAAGGTCATCGTATTTACCGAGTTGAAGCAAAATATCGTACAGAGCCTATGCAGTAATGCATAGGTTTTTTTACAGCTAAAATAATCAGAATTTTATGTTAAGATTAATTGAAAGGGGGATGTGTAATGGAACAGTTACAAATTGGAGATATAAAAGTAACGTGGTTAAAAGGCGGGAATACACATTTAGATGGAGGAGCAATGTTTGGTGTTGTGCCGAAAGTACTTTGGTCACGTAAATATAAACATAATGACACAAATCATATTTATTTACGAACAGATCCGTTACTTTTGCAAACGAAAGACGGAAATATGCTCATTGATTCCGGGATAGGAAACGGTAAGTTGAATGAGAAGATGAAACGAAATCAAGGTGTAACAGAAGAATCATCGGTTTATGAATCATTAGAAAAATTAGGATTAAAGCCTGAAGATATCGACTACGTCTTGATGACACATCTTCATTTTGATCATGCATCTGGTCTAACAAAATGGGAAGATGATCACCTTGTACCAGCATTTCCAAATGCGAAAGTTTACGTAAGTGAAACAGAATGGAATGAAATGAGGAATCCAAACATTAGATCACGTAATACATATTGGAAGGAAAATTGGGAGCCAATTGTAGATCAAGTTGTTACGTTCCAGCAAGAAATAGAAATTACAGATGAAATCAAGATGGCGCATACGGGTGGTCATAGTGATGGACATGCAGTTATCACTTTGGAGAGTCAAGGGGAGACGATGCTACACTTAGCAGATCTATTGCCGACGCACGCGCATCAAAATGTATTATGGGTAATGGCATACGATGATTATCCTATGACCTCGATTGAAAATAAGCAAAAGTGGATGAAGTATGGTGCTGAAAAAGATGCTTGGTTTACGTTTTATCATGACGCGTATTATCGCGCTGTGAAGTGGAATGAGGAAGGGCATATTGTAGAAAAGATAGAGAGAAAAACGAGTATAGAAGCATAGAAAGAGGAGGTTGTTCCATCATATTTATTGGAGCAGCTTCTTTTTTATTGTCGGGTTTTGTCGGTAAGTCGATATAATTGGGAAATCGCCGATATAATTGAGGAATCGCTGATATAAAACGAGTTGCGCCGATATATTCGAAAAATCGCTGATATAATTTTAATCAATAGCCGCAATTTCAAAAAAATAAGAGGTTCACCTAATGGGAACCCTCCTTTTTATGCTGCTATAACCTCTAAAACAGTACCTGTTTTAGCATCAACTAAAAATTCAAATCGTTCTTGTATATCATCTAACATTGTTGTAAGACCGCCGCGATAAACTTCATATGCGACATCATATTTTTCAAATGTCTCTGGAACCATATGTACCCAAGAGCCAGTAATTTCACCTTTATGACTTAATGCTTGTTTCACCATTTTCAATGCTTTTTCTGAAGAAATATGGGATTGTTCTTGTACTTTGTTTGCAACGAGATAACCAGCTGCGAACCCAACGCCAAGACCTGCTACTAAACCTTTCCAGCTCATATATTCACCTCAATTCTATAAAATAAAAATAGTGTACCGATAATAATTATAAAGCAAATACAGCCAAAAAAGAAGAAACTAGAAACATTTCGAAAATTTCGTTACAATAAAAGAGGTATTCTACTAAGGTTTGAAAGAAGGGGACTTCGTGAATAAAGAGACATTACAATTATTTCGTACGTTAACAGAATTACAAGGTGCATCAGGTTTTGAACATGATGTACGCCGTTTTATGAAACAAGAATTAAGCAAATATGCGGATGAAATTGTACAAGACGGTTTAGGTAGCGTATTTGGTCTGAAAAAAGGGGACGAAACTGGCCCGCGTGTTCTTGTAGCAGGTCATATGGATGAAGTAGGTTTCATGATTACGCAAATTACGAAAAACGGAATGCTTCGTTTTCAAACGTTAGGCGGATGGTGGAGTCAAGTTCTATTAGCACAGCGTGTACAAGTTATGACGAAGAATGGTCCTGTTATTGGGGTTGTTGGTTCTATTCCTCCTCATTTATTAAGTGACGCGCAACGTGCAAAACCGATGGATATAAAAAATATGTTAATTGATATAGGTGCAGATAGTTATGAAGATGCGATTGAAATTGGTGTAAAACCAGGACAACAAATCGTGCCGATTTGCCCATTCACGCCGATGGCAAACGAAAAGAAAATTATGGCGAAAGCTTGGGACAACCGTTACGGATGTGGCCTTGCAATCGAATTGTTAAAAGAATTAAAAGATGAAACATTACCAAACACATTATACTCTGGTGCTACTGTACAAGAAGAAGTAGGTCTCCGCGGAGCGCAAACAGCTGCCAATATGATTCAACCAGACATTTTTTATGCGCTTGATGCAAGTCCAGCAAACGATGCATCTGGTGACAAAACGCAGTTCGGTCAATTAGGAAAAGGTGCTCTTCTTCGTATTTATGATCGCACGATGGTAACACATAGAGGAATGCGCGAATTCATTTTAGATACAGCAGAAACAAACAACATTCCGTACCAATACTTTATTTCACAAGGTGGTACAGATGCGGGCCGTGTACATACAAGTAACTCTGGTATCCCATCAGCAGTAATTGGTGTTTGTGCACGCTACATCCATACACATGCTTCAATTTTACATGTTGATGATTATGCAGCGGCGAAAGAATTAATTACGAAGCTTGTAAGAACAACAGATAAAACGACGTTAGAGACAATTAAGAATAACGCGTAGAGAGAAGGGCTGAAGAGCCTTTCTTTTTTTGGCTTGAATAGATGACCCATCCATGTGTGGGAGCGGTCAGTGCCTAATTGGTGCTCGCATGATGTATTAAGACCCTGGATAGGAAAAGAGAGGAAGGCTGTTTTTGTATTCGAGGACGGTAATGGTGAGGAAATCCACCTTCTTTTTTAGGTTGAATAGGTGCCACGGTGATGTATGGTAGTGATTAATGTTTAATTTAAGTAGAACGAAATGATGAATTTTTATAGAGGTGGACGAAATGAAAGTAGTAGTTGGATCGAAGAATAAAACGAAGGTTGGGGCTGTGGAGAAGGTTTGGAAAGATGCTGAAATTACATCTCTTTCTGTTCCATCAGGAGTATCAGCTCAGCCTTTCTCAGATGAAGAGACGATGGAAGGAGCGATTAATAGAGCGAAGCGAGCGCTAGAGGAAGGAGAAGCTCCAATTGGTATTGGGCTAGAAGGCGGTGTAATGAAAACGGAGCACGGTTTATTTATGTGTAACTGGGGCGCGCTAGCAACAAGTGATGGGAAAGTATTTGTGGCCGGAGGAGCGCGTATTACGTTACCAGACGATTTTTTAGCACCTCTTGAAGATGGTAAAGAATTAAGCGAAGTGATGGAAGAGTTTGTGCAGCGAAAAGATATTCGTAGTCACGAAGGTGCGATTGGTATTTTTACAGATGATTATGTCGACCGCACGGAATTATTTGTACACGTTGTTAAGTTGTTAGTTGGGCAATATAAGTATGACAAAAAGCAAGCATAAACCTTGCACCGTGCGCGATGTATGGTAGTATAAAAGAAAGATTATAACATGAAAAATGCACTCGTTAGAGGAGGAAATATAGATGAAGTCATTAGAAAGCATGGAGCAATTCCAAGATTTAAAAAATGAAGAGAATGTAGTCTTTATGTTCTCAGCAGAATGGTGCCCAGACTGCCGCTTTGTAGATCCATTTATGCCAGAAGTAGAAGAGAAATATAGTGATTTCTCATTTTACTATGTAGATCGCGATGAGTTTATTGATCTATGTGTAAAATTAGACGTATTTGGCATTCCGAGCTTTGTAGCGTACAATAAAGGTGAAGAAACTGGTCGCTATGTAAACAAAGATCGTAAAACACAAGAACAAATCGAAGAGTTTATTGAAGGTTTAAAATAAGGCAATTTGCCAATTGAATTGTAAAACAACCTCTACCTTCGCGGGGGAGGTTATTTTTTTGGAAGGGAGGAAAAAGAGATGAAGATGACAAGTAAAAAGATGAAAGATGAGTTAATAAAGAAATTATCTCGCCCAGAATGGGACTTTCAGTATGATAGTGAGAAAGAAGTTTTACGTATTGAACAAAAAGACTCCAAAAAAGGTATTAACGTATCGCTTCCAGGAGTTGTGGCAAAATGGGAAGTGAACAAAGAAAAGGCAATTGAAGAAGTTGCTTATTACGTACAAGAAGCGCTAATTGCGATGCATAAAGAAGAAAATAGCGGAGCGAAAATTTTACCTGTTATTCGCTCTACTTCTTTCCCGAAACAAGCAGAAGAAGGAAATCCGTTTATTATGACGGATCATACGGCGGAAACACGTATTTACTATGCGTTAGATTCGAATAAAACGTATCGACTAATTGATGAGCGTCTATTACAAAAATTAGAACTTACAGAACAGCAAGTGCGTGAAATGGCATTATTCAACGCACGCTCGTTAGGTTATGAATTTAAACAAGACACAGTAGCGGGTAATACATTCTACTTTTTAAACACAAATGATGGGTATGACGCGACTCGTATTTTAAACGAATCGTTACTACAATCGATGCGTGAAAAGATTTCTGGTGACATGGTTGTTGCTGTTCCTCACCAAGATGTATTAATTATTGCTGATATCGTCAACGAAATCGGTTATGATATTATTGCACAAATGACAATGAAATTTTTTGCCGAAGGGCATGTTCCGATTACATCACTTTCATTCGTATATGAAGATGGAGAATTTGAACCAATCTTTATTTTAGCGAAAAATCGGAAGAAGACAGATGGAAAAGAGAAAGGATGAACGAAGTGAACGTTTTTTACAACCTTGAAGGAATTGGTGACACTTTAATTGTTGCCTTACAAGATATTACTTTAGAGAACCGTACTTTTGATCGCAAAGGAGATGTTGCACGCGTATACGATCGTGAAAGCAACGAGACAGCAGGATTCAACATCTTTAATGCATCTTCTTACTTAGAAGTAAAAGAAACAGGAAACCTTACATTAACGAAAGAGCTTGTAGAGAAAATCAACGAAATTTTAGCGAAGAATGGCTTTGAAGAAACAGTAGAAGCAGATCTTTCTCCGAAATTTGTTGTAGGCTATGTAGCTGAAAAAGAAAAGCATCCAAATGCTGATAAGCTAAACATCTGTAAAGTAGAAATCGGTACAGAAACATTACAAATCGTATGTGGCGCACCAAACGTTGATGCAGGACAAAAAGTTGTCGTTGCAAAAATTGGTGCTGTAATGCCAAGCGGTATGTTAATTAAACCAGCAGAACTTCGCGGTGTTCCTTCTTCTGGAATGATCTGCTCTGCACGTGAATTAGAGCTTCCAGATGCTCCACAAGAAAAAGGTATTCTTGTATTAGAAGATAGCTTTGAAGTTGGACAAGAGTTTAAATTTTAATTGATATAAGAAAAGAGAGGTTGTCCTTTTGGACAACCTCTCTTTTTTTGCGTTCTTTGTCGGTAAATCGAAATTCGTGTTGAATCGTTGATATATTGAGAGTTGTGATAGATATATTTAAAAAAATCGTTAATATGATAAGGATGTCACCTTTTTTCTTAAAATCTATATTGTATTTTATAAACAAACTAGTTAAAATTTAGAAAAATAGAAGGGGATAGACGTATGAAACAACAACTAAAAATCGCAGAACTTCTAAAACGAATTGAAACTTCAAAACAGCAAGATGTTGAGCTAGGTACTTATGAAATATATGTGTTTAGTGAAAGTGAATTAGAAAAAGGACAAATCGGTTATCGATATGATAAACATAAAAATTCATTAATAAGTGAAGAAAACGGAAAGTGGCAAGAAGGATGGATTACAATTGGATATGAAACGGATATGGGCGATCCAGTTTTCGTAAATATAGATGATGACGCTTATCCGGTTTATACTGCAGAACGTGGTACAGAAAAATGGCAGCCAGTTTATATTGGAAATATGGATGAGATTATAGGGCAATTATAAGAAAAACTTTGAATCCGGTGCAAAGTGATGGGAGAGAAGTATGAAGTATATAAAAATAATGAGCATGATTGCATTCATTGGAATATATATGGCCGGTTGTTCACAAGAGCAGCCGAAAAAAGAAACTACATCTTCTATACAAGAGAAAAACAAAGATACCAAAGAAGACGCACCGGTAGAAAAGCAGCAAGAACAAGAAAAGAATGAAGAGTCACAAGCAAATCAAACGAATGAGCAAGTAGAACATAAGCAAGAGGAAGTATCATCTGAGGAAAAGAAAGAAGAAACTACGCCAGTACAGCCAACTGAGCAACCAGTGCAAAATAATGAACAAAAAGTAGAGAGTAATGAAAAACAAGAGAAGTTTCTCGTCGTTATTGATCCAGGGCATCAACAAAAAGCGAATTTAAATTTAGAGCCGATTGGACCAGGGGCAACAACGCAAAAATATAAAGTGACAGACGGTACAACAGGTGTTGTGACGAAAAAGAGAGAGGCTGTACTTGTATTAGAAATGGCTTTTTTATTAAAAGAAAAGCTTGAAGCAAAAGGGATACAAGTATTAATGACGAGAACATCACAAGACGTTGATATAAGTAATAAAGAACGGGCGACATTCGCAAATAATCATAAGGCTAATTTATTTTTACGTCTTCATGCAGATGGTTCTGAAAATCCGAATCAAAGTGGATTTGCTGTATTAACGCCGGCAGAAGGAAGTCCGTATACGAAAGAGATTTATGCTGAAAGTCTTCAAATCTCTCAAACGATTGTAAATAAAATGAGAGAGAACCAGCAAGTAAAAGTAAATGAAATTAAATTTCGGGATGATCTTTCTGGATTTAATTGGGCAAAGGTTCCTGGTGTGTTATTAGAACTTGGGTTTATGTCAAACCATGAAGAAGATAAAAAATTATCTGACCCGCAGTATGTAAATTCTTTATTGCAAAGTGTAACGGATAGTATAGATGTATATCGGAAGAGTAAAGCTTAAGCGCAGTCTTACATGAAAGGCTGCGTTTTTCTATATGAAACACTCGTAAATTAGAATATTGTGGATAAATATGACATGCTTAATTTTACCTGCACTTTTTGCCGAATGCTGATACAATAAAGGATGTTACTATTTAGTAGAAAGAGTGGTAAGCATGTTAGATTGGATGAAAAAGCTGTTTAACAAAGAGGAAGAACAAACAGCGATGAATAAAGAAGTACCAAAGCAAATTGAAAGTCAGCCGAAAATTCCTCGTGTAAACCACTACACTGAAGCAAGAGAAGCACAAATGGCAAGTAGGAATGCAGGTAAATGCCGTTTTCCTTTAGTACCGGATAATGGGTTCGATGAAGAGGATGAAAGCGAAGTAAA
This sequence comes from Bacillus sp. SRB3LM, assembly GCF_015712745.1. NCBI lineage: Bacteria > Bacillati > Bacillota > Bacilli > Caryophanales > Bacillaceae > Bacillus > Bacillus sp. SRB3LM. The sequence goes on along the minus strand of NZ_VWVQ01000008.1, from coordinate 240,081 downwards.
TCGCTTCGAAGAACAACCTGTTCAAGGAGTAACATATGAAGAACCGACTGCCCAAAGAGGAATAAAGGTGGAAAGAAGCAGACGACCGTATGTGGAAAAGGTAGTTTCTACATATGAAGAGCCGGAAGTGCAATATGAACCGGTGCGGGAGTCTGTCGTTAAAAAGGCATCTGTACCTTCGCAAGAGAGTAACCGTAGACCATTTCGTCCAACAGAAATGATTTCGCCAATTTATGGATATAATCGTCCTTCAGTAGAGAAAAAGAAAGAAAAGCAGGAGGAAGTAAAGGAAAGAGAAGACCTTGAAATATCTGTAGAGGGTAAATCAGTCGTTGATGCATGGTTAGAGAAAAAAGGATATACATTATCTGATTTCTCGGAAGGACAAGCACCAACTTCTTCTAGTCATAGAGCTGCTAACCAGCATGGAGAGCAACAATATGAAGAGAATAAAAAGGAAGAAAAGTCAGTAGTTGATCAATGGCTAGAGAAAAACGGTTATGAAATTGAACGCCAAGTGCCTTTAGTAGAAGAAAAAGAAGTGATTCAAGAAATGAGTACACCGCAGGAAGTTTCAGCGGATGAATTACTTCATAAAACAGTAGCTGAGCAGATGGAAAGTGCTAAGCTAGAAAAAGATGTAGTGGTGTTAAACGAAAACAATCTACAAGAAGAATTAGTAGCTTCTAAAGTAGAGCACGAGGATACAATATTATCAGAAGAAATTAAACGTAATACAGAAATAAAACAACCTACTATTGAAGTAGAAAAGCAAGCTCCAGAAGAATCAGTGATTGTCAAAGCAGAAGAAAAACTTGAAGAAACAATCATTGTGGAAATACCAGAAGAAGTGTCAAAAGTAGAAGTAATTGCAGAAACGGAAGAGTCAGAAGAAGCTGAAGTAGTTATGGAAACAGAGGCACCTGAAGAAGTGGAAGTAATTGCGGAAACAGAAGAGTCAGAAGAAGCTGAAGTAGTTATGGAAACAGAGGCACCTGAAGAAGTAGAAGTAATTGCAGAAACGGAAGAGCTTGAAGAAGTAGTTATGGAAACAGAGGCACCTGAAGAAGTGGAAGTAATTGCGGAAGCGGAAGAAACAGAAGAAGTGGAAGTAATTGCGGAAACGGAAGAAACAGAGGAAGTGGAAGTAATTGCGGAAGCAGAAGAGTCAGAAGAAGCTGAAGTAATTACAGAAGCAGAAGAGTCAGAAGAAGTAGAAGTGATTGCAGAAATAAACGCGCCTGTAGTAGAGACATTTGTAGCACTTGAGGACATTCAGCAAGAAGATGAAGCAATTGAACAAAAGAATGAATTCATACATGTTGCTGAGGCTGATGAACAAACGAAGAAAGATGTTCAAAGCTTTGCGGATGTTTTAATTGCAGAAGAACAACCAGTTGCAGAGGAAGCACGGATTGCAGAAGAACAGCCAACTGTCGAGGAAACACCGGTCGTAGAAGAACAACCAGTTGTACAAAAAGAAGAACCAAAACGTGAGAAAAAGCGTCATGTACCATTTAATGTTGTTATGTTGAAACAAGATAGAACACGATTAATGGAAAGACATGCAGCTAGAGCAAATGCAATGCAGCCTTCTGCTAATGTACGAGTAGAGAATAAGCCAGTACAACAAGAGGTAGCAGAACCACAAGTGGAAGAACGCCCAGTGCAGCAAGTAGTAGCAGAGCCACAAATGGAAGAACGCCCAGTGCAACAAGAGGTAGCAGAACCACAAGTGGAAGAGCAACCAGTGCAGCAAGTAGTAGCAGAGCCACAAATGGAAGAACAATCAATACAGCAAGTAGTGGTAGAGCAAGTACAAAAGCCAATTTCAAGTACGGAAGTACAAGAGAAAGCATATGTTGTAAATCAAAGAGAGAACGATATGCGAAATGTATTGCATACACCACCGACATATACTGTTCCACCATTAGCGCTGTTGTCGATTCCACAGCAATCAGCGTTAGATAATACAGAATGGTTAGAGGAGCAGAAAGAATTATTAGATACAACGTTTAATAATTTTCACGTTGGAGCACATGTTATTAATGTATCGCAAGGGCCAGCGGTAACTCGTTTTGAAGTACAGCCAGACCCAGGTGTGAAAGTAAATAAAATTACAAACTTAAGTGATGATATTAAGTTAAGTTTAGCTGCGAAAGATATTCGTATTGAAGCGCCGATTCCAGGGAAGAGTGCAATTGGAATTGAAGTTCCAAATAAAGAAAGTAAGCCGGTATTTCTTCGCGAAATTTTAAGAAGTCCTGTATTCACAAAGAGTGAATCACCGCTTACTGTTGCGCTTGGACTTGATATTTCAGGGGATCCAATTGTAACGGATATTCGAAAAATGCCACATGGACTTATTGCGGGTGCAACCGGTTCTGGTAAAAGTGTGTGTATTAACGCCATTTTAACGAGCATTTTATATAAAGCGAAACCACATGAAGTGAAGTTAATGTTAATCGATCCGAAGATGGTTGAGCTTGCACCATACAATTCTGTTCCGCATCTTGTAGCACCTGTTATTACGGATGTAAAAGCAGCAACAGCTGCATTAAAATGGGCAGTTGAGGAAATGGAACGCCGTTATGAATTGTTTGCACACGCAGGTGCTCGTGATTTAACTCGCTACAATACGATTGTAAGTGAGCGAGAAATTCCAGGAGAGACATTACCTTATATCGTTATTGTCATTGACGAGTTAGCGGATTTAATGATGGTAGCACCTGGTGATGTTGAGGAAGCGATTTGTCGCATTGCGCAAAAAGCACGTGCTTGTGGTATTCATTTATTAGTAGCGACGCAGCGTCCATCTGTAGATGTTATTACAGGTTTAATTAAGTCAAACATTCCAACGCGTATTGCGTTTACTGTATCATCTCAAGTTGATTCGCGTACGATTATTGATATTGGGGGCGCGGAGAAATTACTTGGCCGTGGTGATATGTTATTCTTAGGGAACGGTACATCTAAGCCAGTTCGTGTACAAGGTGTATATGTATCGGATGATGAGATTGAAAAAACAGTTGATCATGTGAAAAAGCAAATGAAGCCGAATTACTTATTTAAGCAAGAGGATTTATTAGCGAAAACAGAACAAGCTGAGTCAGAAGACGAATTGTTCCTTGATGCATGTCAATTTGTTGTAGAACAAGGGGGAGCGTCCACATCTTCTGTACAGCGAAAATTCCGCATCGGTTATAATCGCGCGGCACGTCTCATTGAAGAGATGGAATCGCAAGGGATTATTTCTGAAGGTAGAGGAACGAAACCGAGAGATGTCCTTATTTCTGAGGATGAATTTGCCGCTATGCAGGAAACAAATGTATAGTAAAAGGTTTTGCTGTATACTAAGAGAAAATGTTGGATAGTAAAGTAGGGAGTAAAGAGACATGAAAGAAATTGAATTAAAATTAAAAGGTGAAATAAATAGACTAACAAATAAAACATTTAAATTTGACGAACGTGTTGGAGAAGGTTGGTTCTCTGCCGTTTACTTTTTAAAAACTAGAGAAATCATCGAAGAATTTCGCCCGAAAAGTGTTGTAACGATGCAATTTTTCCAAAAGGAAAATGCAGTTCTTTGCGGAACGGATGAAGTAATTGCATTGCTACAAACATTCGCTAAAAATCCTGAGGAACTTGAAATTAACTCTTTAAAAGATGGCGATAAAATTAGTCCATTTGAAACAGTGTTAACAATTCATGGTCCTTATGAAAATTTCGGATTTTTAGAAGGTGTCATTGATGGGATTTTAGCTCGTCGTACATCGGTTGCGACAAACGTATATAACGTTGTCCAAGCTGCGCGTAGCGTAGATAAAGAAAAACCAGTTATTTTCATGGGAGATCGTGACGATCATTATACACAACAAGCTGGTGACGGTTATGCAGCATACATCGGAGGTATGAGCGCACAAGCGACGCATGCGATGAATGAATGGTGGGGCAAAAGTGGTATGGGGACGATGCCTCACGCATTAATTCAAATGTTTAATGGTGATGTTGTAGAAGCTGCAAAAGCATATCATAAGAAATTCCCAGAAGATGAATTAGTTGTATTAATTGATTACAACAATGATGTCATTACAGATGCACTTCGCGTAGCGCGTGAATTTGGATCAACATTAAAAGGTGTACGTGTAGATACGTCCCGCACGATGATTGATCAATACTTCATTCGCCACCCAGAAGTACTTGGAACATTCGATCCACGTGGTGTAAACCCATCGCTTGTATTCGCACTTCGTAAAGCACTTGATGAAGAAGGATTCCAGCATGTAGACATCGTTGTAACTGGTGGATTTGATGAGAAGCGTATTCGTGAATTTGAAGCTCAAAACGTACCTGTTGACATATACGGGGTAGGAAGTAGCTTATTAAAAATGAATATTGGCTTTACTGGTGATAACGTAGAATTAAATGGAAAACCAGAAGCGAAAGCTGGTCGTAAATATCGTCCAAACCCACGTTTAGAGCGTGTTCAATTAGAAAAAAGAGAAGAGATGTAAAAGAGAGAAAAACTGATAGGTGATTGACCCTATCAGTTTTTCTGTTATCATAGTATAGCGGCTTCTTTTTTGCTATAATGGACTTGTTATAGACATATAAAGAAGTACGTACGAGTTTATCCTGATAAGTGAAGGGAAAGAATAACTTCACTACATCAAAAATGTATGATGATTACCAAAATAAGAAAAGATTCATATACTGTCTTATAGATAGGCCGTTGTATTAGTTCGAAATGTTGGAGGTTCTTTAAGATGACAGTTTACCATTTTGTAGGAATTAAAGGAACAGGAATGAGTTCATTAGCGCAAATTCTTCATGATATGAAGCATACTGTTCAAGGGTCTGATTATGAAAAGCGTTTCTTTACACAAACAGCGTTGGAAAAGCGTAGTATCTCGATCCTTCCTTTTGATAAGAATAATGTAGAAGAAGGACAAGTGATTATTGCAGGAAATGCATTTCCTGATACGCATGAAGAAATCGTAGCAGCAAAAGAATTAAACATCCCAGTCCATCGTTACCATCATTTCTTAGGTGACCTGATGAACCAATACACAAGTGTTGCTGTAACTGGTGCACATGGAAAAACATCAACAACTGGTTTGTTAGCCCATGTAATGCAAGGTGCACACCCTACATCTTACCTTATTGGAGATGGAACAGGGCATGGGGTAGAAAATAGTAAGTATTTTGTATTTGAAGCTTGTGAGTATCGTCGTCATTTCTTGTCTTATAATCCAGACTATGCAATTATGACGAATATTGATTTTGATCATCCAGATTATTTTGCAGACATCAATGATGTATTCAGTGCATTCCAAGAGATGGCATTGCAAGTGAAAAAAGGCATTATTGCATGTGGAGATGATGAAGAACTTCAAAAAATTCAAGCGAAAGTACCTGTTATTTTCTATGGATTTGGAGAAGATAATGATTTCCAAGCACGCAACATCCAAAAGAGAACAGATGGCACGATATTCGATGTATTCGTTCGTAACACGTACTATGATACGTTCAAAATTACAGGATACGGCAATCACAGCGTATTAAATGCGTTAGCAGTAATCGCGCTTTGCCATTATGAAAATGTTGATGTAGAAGCAGTAAAACATCAATTAACAACTTTTGAAGGCGTAAAACGTCGTTTTAATGAAAAGCCGATGGGAGAGCAAGTAATCATCGATGACTATGCACACCATCCGACAGAGATTAATGCAACGATTGAAGCTGCTCGTCAAAAACATCCAGAGCGTGAAATTGTCGCTGTATTCCAGCCACACACATTCTCACGTACAGAAAAGTTCTTAGATGAGTTCGCAGAAAGCCTAAGCAAAGCTGACCAAGTATATTTATGTGATATTTTCGGATCAGCACGTGAAAACAAAGGTGAATTAACAATTGAAGATCTGCAAAAGCGTATTGACGGTGCAGAACTAATTACAGATACAACAACGGATGTATTAAAGAAACATAAAAACGGCGTTCTAATTTTCATGGGCGCAGGTGACATCCAAAAATTCGAAGCAGCTTATGTAAAAGAAGTTCAAGTTGCAGAGAAGTAATAGGAAAGACGCATAGCTTGGCTGTGCGTCTTTTTTTGTTGTCGTGGTTGTGTATTAATGTTGAAACGTCGATATATATGGAGTTGTGTTCGATATATTTCAAAAATCGTTGATATATTGGTACGCGTTTTGAAATGTAAGTGTTAGAATAATAAGAAAACTAAAAAGGGGACTAAAAAACATGTTCACACTCCGAGTAGATGACGAAATCGAACTACAATTATTAGAAAAACATCATAAAGAGGAATTATATCAATTATTAGATCAAAACCGTAATCATTTACGGAAATGGCTCCCTTGGGTAGATGGGACAAAATCTGCTGATGCTTATGATGAGATTTTTCCGATGTGGTTAAAGAAGTTTGCAGAGGGAGATGGTTTTGAAAGTGGCATACGTTACAAAGGAAAGCTCGTTGGGATGGTAGGTATTCATCCAGTGAGCTGGGGGAAGAAAGCGACGAGTCTTGGGTATTATCTTGCAGAAGATGCTGGCGGGAAAGGTATTATGACGCGTAGCGTAAAGGCTGTACTTCACTATGCATTTGAAAATTTAAAGATGAATAAAATTGAAATTCGTTGCGGTGTTGGAAATGCGAAGAGTCGCGCAATTCCAGAGCGTTTAGGATTTAAGTTAGATGGTATTTTACGAGATGAAGAATGGCTATATGATCATTTTCATGATATCGCTGTATATAGTTTACTAGCTTCAGAATGGAAAGAGATTCGATGAACGAGAAGATTCGTATTGTTCCATATGAAGGTACGTTTCAAGAGGAAATAGTAGATCTTATCGTTCATATTCAGCAAAAAGAGTATAATGTTCCCATTACGAAAGAAGAGCAACCTGATTTACTTGAAATAGAAACGTTCTATCAAAAGGATCACGGAAACTTTTGGGTAGCACTTTATGATGGTAAAGTAGTTGGAACAGTAGCTTTATTAGATATTGAGAATCATCAAGTAGCGCTAAGAAAAATGTTCGTGAAGAAAGAGTTTCGTGGAAAAGAATGGGACGCATCATATATGTTGCTTCAAACAGCAATTTCATGGGCTGAGGATAAAAAGTTGAAAGATATTTATTTAGGAACAACAGTAAAATTTTTAGCGGCACATCGTTTTTATGAAAAGAATGGTTTTCAAAGTGTGAGTATAGATGAGTTGCCGAAAAACTTTCCGGTGCTACAAGTAGATAAGAAATTTTATAGGTACATTGTGTAAAAGGTCATTTAGAAATGGCCTTTTTCTATGAACCAAAATGGAAATAGTGGTATAATTTGGATTAGGGGGTGTAGGTATGAACTTTCCAATTCAAAGAAGTAAGTCAGTAGTCATTTTCGTTTGTCTTACGTTAGCTTTTATGTGTATATATCCAATTGTCATGCTTTTCACTAATAGAGCGCATTGGATGTCAGCGTTGATTGGGATGGGTTTATGCTTCCTTGTAAATGTACCACTCGTTTGGGAAGTATTTATTAAAAAACATAAAGTAGAAAATGGTGTATTAAAGTACGGCATTTTAAATGACGATATCGTATTGAAAGAGATAAGAATCATTCGTCAAGTTGGGAAATACCTTGAAATTACGACGAATGCATACAAAGTACATATGGTTGCGATGCCGCAAAATATGAATGAATTTTTGGCGCTTATCGAGAAAGAAAATCCACATGTGAAAATAGAAATGGTAGAGAAGAAATAAAAAAAAGCTCGGAGAAAATTCCGAGCGTTTTTATTATTATTTTAAGTTCTCTGGGTTTAAAGCTTCTAATTCAGGTACAACGAAGCGTCCGTCTTTACGGATTAGTACGTCGTCGAAGTAAATTTCGCCACCGCCGTATTCAGGGCGCTGGATGCATACTAAATCCCAGTGAATGTTCGAGTTGTTGCCGTTCCATGCATCGTCGTAAGCTTGTCCAGGAGTGAAGTGGAAGCTGCCATCGATTTTTTCATCGAATAGGATGTCTCCCATTGGATGTAAGATGTATGGGTTTACGCCGATTGCGAACTCACCAACGTAGCGTGCACCTTCGTCTGTATCGAAGATTTTGTTAATGCGCTCTGTATCGTTTGCAGTTGCTTCAACGATTTGACCATTCTCAAACTTAAGTTGTACATTTTCAAATGTATAACCGTTGTAAGGAGATGGTGTGTTGTAAGAAACTGTACCGTTAACAGAATCACGAACTGGTGCAGAGTATACTTCACCGTCTGGAATGTTTAAATGACCTGAGCATTTAATTGCTGGAATGTCTTTAATAGAGAATGTTAAGTCAGTTCCGGGACCAGTTAAACGAACTTTATCTGTTTTATTCATTAATGTAACAAGGCTATCCATCGCCTTATCCATTTTACCGTAGTCTAAGTTACAAACTTCGAAGTAGAAGTCTTCGAAAGCTTCTGTACTCATTTTAGCAAGCTGTGCCATAGAAGCATTTGGGTAGCGAAGAACAACCCAGCGCGTTTTCGGAACGCGAATGTCTCTATGAACTTTTTTACCAACTGTTTGGCCATGAACTTTCATACGCTCACTTGGAACGTCAGCTTGTTCATTAATATTATCGCCAGAGCGAAGGCCGATATAAGCGTCCATGTCTTTCATTACGCTTGCTTCATATGCAGCGATTTGTTCGAAATGTTCTTCAGTAGCACCCATTAATAAAGAGCGATCTACTTGATGATCTTTTAAAGAGACGAATGGGAAACCACCAGCTGCATATGCTTCTTTTACAAGTGCAGTTACAAGTTCTTTTTGTAAGCCAAAGTTTTCAATTAATACTTTTTCACCTTTTTGTAAGCGGATAGAGTAGTTAATTAAATTGTATGCTAACTTTTCAATACGTGGATCTTTCATATGTAAAGCCTCCCTACTAATTATGTATCCTCTCCTATTGTAACCTACTTAGTGGAATTTGTTGAATGATTTATGTTACAGTTAACGAATAAGTATGAAAATTCTAATGATGAGATAGGGATTAGAATGAAACGGAAAATGATTGTATAATAGGGGAAAGTATGAAAAAGATAAAGGAAGTGATGAAATGCAAGTTCTTTTATATGTAAGTGCGGCTATTATCGCGGTTGCTTTCGCAGTATTAGTAGTGTATGTATGCAGAACGTTGTTATCGGTTCAGAAGACGTTAGAAAACGTTGCAAGCACGTTAGAAGGTTTAGAAAAACAAATGCAAGGAATTAGCGTAGAGACAGAGCAATTATTACATAAGACGAATGCGTTAGCTGATGATATTCAACAGAAGTCACAGTCATTAAATAAAGTGGTAGCGGGTGTAGATGGGATTGGAACGACAATCCAATCTTTAAATACGAAGCTTCGTAATGTATCAGACTCTGTAACGGATGAAATTGAAAATAACGCTGATAAAGTAGCGCAAGTTGTACAGTGGAGCAGTGCGGCGATTGAAGTATACAATCATTACCGTGCGTCGAGACAAGAGAAGAAGGTTGAAAAAGAAGAGCGTAAATTAGAAAGAATTGAGAAAAAAGCTGAAAAGAAAGAGAAGCGCTCTAGATTTCGTATGAGAGGTGAATCGTGATGAATATGACAAAACTTGAAACAATTGAAGAGCTTGAAGTCTTAGTAGAAAAGAATGAGCCGTATGTTCTTTTTAAACATAGTACGACATACCCGATTAGTCACGGTGCATACACAGAATTTCAAGCGTATTGCAGTGAAGAAAGAGCGGTACCAGCGTATTACTTATACGTACAAGACGCGAGAGATGTGTCGAATCGTGTTGCAGAACAGTACAGCATTAAACATGAATCTCCGCAAGTGTTATACATAAAAGATGGGATCGTAGTATGGAATACGTCTCATTGGAACATTAAAAAAGACGCTTTAGAAGAGAATATTAAGTAAAAAGAAGCAAGCTAAAGGTGCTTGCTTCTTTTTTTTGTTTTTGTTGAAATATATTTAATGGTACACTGTTATTAGTTCAAATTAAATAACTAGATTGTTGAAAGTAGGTTTTAAGTAATGAAGAAAATGGCATTATCCTTCGCGGTCGTAAGTTTATTACTGGGAGCTTGTAGTAACGATAGTAATACGATTAGTAAGAAGGATGAAGTTATACAAAAAGATACAAAAGAAAAAAGTATGATTCCGAGAACTGCTGTTTCTAAAGATTATTATAGAACTGTTATTCCTTTAAAAGAACAAAAGGTTATTAATACAGCTAATATAAAAACAAATTCTAAATTAGATTTAGCAGAGTATGAAAATGGTTTAATAAATATTGCAACGCAACAATTTGATACAGAGAGTCACGTACTGCAATTAAATCAGTATATTCCAGAGAAACTAGTTGATGAACTAGTTGCGAAAGTAGAAGCGCCAGTTTTGACGAATATTATAGAACAAGACTATTTTGGAAAACAGAATTCAAATGAATTAAGTTTATCTGGTGTTATGATTGGCTTAGCTATGTCTTCAAGTGTATCGAATGAAGAAGCTATGTCTAAAGGGTCTGAAGTTGCTAAACAACTTATTGAAGCTATTAACAAAAATGATAAGTATAACAAATCTCCAATTACGTTTGCTATCTTTAAGCAAGAAAGTACTAGTTCTTTAAAAAATGGTACGTATATTGCTAGTGCTACTGTTCAAAAGAATGATACGAACCTTGGAAATTGGAGTACAATTGATGAAAAGTCGTATTCATATCCTTCTGATGAATTTACACAAGCACATGGAGAAGATAATACAAAAATAAATAACTTTGCTAAGGAAATAAAAGGTTTTTCTAATGGAGATTTTATTCCAGTCAACGCTAAAGTTTCTTATAAGAAAGATCAAATGGATACATTAAATATGAATATTGTTATTAAATATAACGGTAAAACAGAATTAATGGCTCTTACCCAATTGGCTGCTCAAGGCATGTTAGACAAATTGCCTAAAGATGCGAAAGTACAATTACAGATTAAGTCCGAGAGTAAAATTGAGGCCGTTATTATAAAAGAGAAAAACAGTGATAAACCGTTTGTTTCCTTCTTGTAAAAAAGACAGTATGTAAACTGTCTTTTTTTTATTTTAAATAAAAATATACAATGTTTTTTGATAGTAATTCATTGCTGTATATCGTGTGACAATCGTATATGTATCAGCTATAATAAGTTATCTTAAAAAAGTAATATATAGGAATTTGAAAGAGGTGGCTTTCTTATGGCATCACAACAATTAGGTCGTTTACGTTCTAAAATTGATCAACTTAATTTACAAATATTAGAGTTACTAAACGAAAGAGGTCGTCTCGTACAAGAAGTTGGTAATTTAAAAGAAATACAAGGTGTGAAACGTTTTGATCCTGTACGTGAAAGAAATATGCTGGATTTAATTGCAGAGAATAATAATGGTCCATTTGAAACTTCGACTTTACAACATATTTTCAAACAAATTTTTCAAGCTGGTTTAGAATTACAAGAAGATGATCATCGTAAAGCATTACTTGTTTCTCGTAAGAAAAAAACAGAAGATACAATTGTTGAAATTAATGGTGAAAAAATTGGTGACGGAAATCAGCATTTTATTATGGGACCGTGTGCAGTGGAAAGTTATGAACAAGTACGTCAAGTTGCTGAAGCAATGAAAGAGCAAGGTCTGAAATTAATGCGTGGTGGTGCGTTCAAACCACGTACTTCACCGTATGATTTTCAAGGTCTTGGATTAGAGGGATTACAAATTTTGCGCCAGGTAGCAGATGAATATGATTTGGCTGTTATTAGTGAAATTTTAAATCCGAATGATATTGAGATGTCATTAGATTACGTTGATGTTATTCAAATTGGCGCTCGCAATATGCAAAACTTTGATTTGCTAAGGGCAGCTGGTGCTGTAAATAAACCAGTATTATTAAAACGTGGTCTATCAGCAACGATCGAAGAATTCATTAATGCGGCAGAATATATTATGGCAAAGGGAAATGGAAACATTATTTTATGTGAACGAGGTATTCGCACGTATGAAAGAGCGACGCGTAATACGCTTGATATTTCCGCTGTGCCGATTTTAAAGAAAGAAACACATTTACCTGTCGTTGTCGATGTAACGCATTCTACAGGGCGACGTGACCTTCTCTTACCAACTGCAAAAGCAGCGATGGCAATTGGTGCAGACGCAATTATGGCTGAAGTACATCCAGATCCAGCTGTAGCTTTATCAGATGCGGCGCAGCAAATGAATATACCGCAGTTCAATGATTTTATGAATGAATTAAAATCATTTGGAAGTAAATTATAAAAACTTTTAATGAGCTGTTCCAAGAAGGCATTTTGGAACAGCTTTCTCCTATTGTATAGCGACTGTCATTGTCGATTTTTGTTGATAAGTTGATATATTTAAAAAATCGCTGATATAATTAGAGTTGCGGTCGATATATTTGGAAAATCGCTGATATATTTCGAGTTACAGTCGATATATTCGAAAAATCGCCGATATAAATTTCATTTACTATCGTACTGTTTAAAATAAGATTTCTACTTAGGAAACATCTATTTTTTTACAAAAAATGCCCTTTTTTCATAAAAAATACGAAAATACGAGAAAAGAAGCGAATTTTTTCGAAACTTTTGCGGGAAAATATTGTATGAGCCTGCGTTTTTATCGTATCATTAGTAAAAGGAAGAACTCGGGACGATTGGTGGCATCTGCAAATAGAGTTGATGTCTTTTTTTCATTCAAGTAACCGATACATAAAAATAGATAACAAAAATAGAAGGAGTGTGCGATGAGATGAACGTAACAATATATGATGTAGCGCGCGAAGCAAACGTTTCAATGGCTACCGTATCACGCGTTGTGAACGGTAACCCAAATGTAAAGCCTACAACAAGAAAGAAAGTATTAGAAGCAATTGATCGTTTAGGATACCGCCCAAATGCGGTAGCACGTGGACTAGCAAGTAAGAAGACAACTACAGTAGGTGTTATTATTCCTGATATCTCAAATACGTTTTATGCAGAACTTGCACGTGGAATTGAAGATATCGCAACAATGTACAAATATAACATCATTTTAAGTAACTCTGATCAAAACAAAGAGAAAGAGTTCCATTTATTAAATACGATGCTTGGAAAACAAGTGGACGGAATTGTTTTCATGGGTGAAGATATTACAGACATTCACATTGAAGAATTTAAAAAATCTCCAGTACCAATTGTATTAGCAGCGTCATTTGATGAGCAAAATGAAACGCCATCAGTAAATATTGATTATACACAAGCAGCTTATGATGCAATGAAGCACTTTATTGAGCAAGGACATAAGCGTATCGGTTTCGTCTCTGGTCCTTTCATTGATAAAGCAGGAAGTGCGAAGAAGTTACAAGGTTATAAAAAAGCTCTAGAAGAAGCAAGTATTTCATATGATGAAAATCTTGTAATCGATGGAGATTACACATATGATTCAGGTATTGAAGCATTTGAAAAGCTTTGGAGCAATGATGAAAAGCCAACAGCAATCTTCGTGTCTTCTGATGAAATGGCACTAGGTGTAATCCATGCAGCACAAGACGCTGGACTAAACGTACCAACTGACGTAGAAGTACTTGGTTTCGATAATACACGTCTTGCATTAATGGTTCGTCCGCAGCTTTCAACAGTTGTTCAACCGATGTATGATATCGGTGCAGTAGCAATGCGTTTATTAACAAAGTATATGAACAAAGAAAAAGTGGAAGATCACACTGTTATCTTACCTCACCGTATCCAATTTAGAGATTCAACCAAGTAAGTATAAAAAAGCTCACAGCATTTGCTGTGAGCTTTTATTCGGATTCAGGATAGTATTTTTGTACGACTGTATCCACCGCTTTATTTTTCTTAACGTGTAAAAATCTTGCGTACAATTCTTTTCCAGTTTTAAAGGGGGTATCGTCTAATTCAAACACATGTAACACTTTTCGGAACGTCCACGTTACTTGCTCATCGTACATATTATCGTACATATCTTCAGATTGCATAGCAATTTTTTTACCAAGTTCGTGAGCATCCTCTAAACTGTTTGCTTTAACAAGAATAATGCTTTCTTCAAAAAGTGTATTGTGATTCTCTTCATAATGCCCATCAATTTTCGTAGAATTAGGCTCACTAGAATGAACAGACTCAAACAATAATTTTACAGCGTACATATTATGCTGCATGTTTCACTTTATAAACAATACTTGCGACAAGCGAAGCAGGTATTGTAAATACGTTACTTTGATAATGGTAATGTACTTGGGATTCTTCATAAGACATATTGTCATATAGTTCGTTTTGTGAGACATTCATTTTTTTCTGTTTTTCTTTGAGCATTTTAATGTAGTTGTACTGTATTGGGACGAGAATGATGAAATAAGCTAATACGATTAGTGAAATCCAAATCATTATGAACACTCCCTTACAAAGGATATTTGTATATGGTAATTATATCAATTTACATGAGGGATATCCATATTTTTCTAGTGGTCAATTTCTTTTCCAAAATGCAAAAAGTTCTTCAGGACTTCGTAAATTATGTTCAAGGCATGTTTGTGAAGTGCGTTTAAAATATCCTACAATATCATCTTCCAATTGAAATCCTCCCTAGTATATAGCTTACCTGGAAGAGTTCTCTATAGATTGTATGATTCCTTGTTATATGTCACATAAGTGTAAAAATAACTATTATAGGGCAATGTCATGTATAATAGAAAGAAAAGGCTTGTGAGGGGGGAAAAGAGATGATCGTTCTTTGGATAATTACGCTTTGTATGACTGCTATTTTTGCATATATGACGTTAAAACAAAATGGTTTAAAGCGATTTGTTCCAGGAAGTATTCTTGCAGGAATTGCCCTTATCACGTATGTAATTTCTATTTTTATTGAAAGTGTATCAGTAGATATGAGCAAAAGTTTAATGTTTATTGGTATTACACTATTTGCAGGTAGCATTATGGTACTTATGGTTGCTGGTATTATTTTGTTTATTCATATGAATTCGGAAACGTTATAGCATATAGAAAAGGCATGTCCCGAGGGACATGCCTTTTTATCCGTTCAATTATGCTCTATCTTTAGAAGAATTTTGTTGCTTTAATAAGTCACGAATTTCGCCAAGAAGTTCTTCTTCTTTTGTTGGTTCCGGAAGTGCCTCTTCTTTTTCTTCTTCTCTCTTAGATGTTAGTTTGTTGAATACTTTAACGAACATAAAGATAGCCGCTGCAATAATTAAGAAATCAAAAATAGTTTGGATGAAGTTACCGTACATAATAGATGATTTACCGAATGTAATTTTTAAATCTGTAAAGTCAACGCCACCTAATACCATACCAAGTAATGGTGTGATGATATCTTTTACTAAAGAACTAACGATTTTACCGAATGCAGCACCGATTACAACCCCGACAGCTAAATCGATTACATTCCCTTTGAAGGCGAATTTTTTAAACTCGTTCCACATGTGTTAATCCCATCCTTTCCACGATTCATTATGAAATTTATAATTCCTATCAACATATTCTATAGAAATTTGTGACAGAAATAAAGGGGGAATGGGAATGAAAGTAAATTCTGAAAAATGTATCCGTTTTAATTTTTGCTTACATTATCTAGTAGAGATTGCAATAGTTGCTGCGTTTTTAATCCTTCTAATCCATCTACAACAGGCTTTGTATCTCCGTGTACACATTCAATAAAATGACGAACAGCATCTTCAAAACCACGTTGTTTTAACGTCGTATCCCATGATGGGGAACCACTTTGTGAAACTGAGTTTTCCTGTTCAATTTCAAATGTATTCATATTTTTTACGCGAATGATTTTCCCTGGCGTTACAAGTTCAATTTGTTCTAAATTAGTACCGGCATGGCGATGCATTGCAGTAGAAAGTAATAGTCCACTTGGAGTTGTATATGTATGATGTCCGTAAAGAAGTTCATTCTTTTCATTGATTTGTATCATATTGTGAACGGCGTTAAGGTCATCATTAGCTAACCAGCGAGCAGTATCTACAATGTGTAAATAATCATCTAACATAGTGAAGTCGTACGTATATGGCCCGACTTTATTTGTACGATGCTTTTCAATGCGAATCCATGAAATATCATTAGCCTGTTCTTTGGCAGCGACATACATAGGAACGAATCTGCGATTAAATCCGACCATTAATTTTCGATTATACTTCTCGCTTAACTCGACTAGTTGCTCAGCTTGTTCCACTGTAGCTGCTAGTGGCTTATCAACATAAACGTCGATTCCCTTTTTCAGAAGTTCAGAAACGATTTCATAATGTGAAGCAGTTGAACTATGAACGAAGATTGCATCGCATTCCGAAGCTAACATTTCAATAGAATGAAAGTCTTGAATACGGTATTGCTGGCAAACTTGTTTTCTTTTCTCAGCGTTAGGTGTAAACGCCCCTACAAAATTCCAATCTGTTTCTTTTGTAAGTGTTGGAAGGTAGGCTTTTTGCGCAATACTTCCAAGTCCAATCATCCCAATTTTAGGTTTGTTCATGTGTATTCCCACCCTATTAATAGTAATGTAACGGGTTAAATGTAGCATAGGGCGGGGGAGGAAGGCAAAAAATAGCTTTTTACTTATTCCCTTCTAACAAAATCTTCTCTATCTCTTCAAAGTTATGAGCACGAGCATGCTCTAGCGGGGTAACACCATCGTTGTCTGGAATAGTTACATCTGCGCCGTGCTCAATAAGAAGGCGAATGACTTGTTGCTGTGTTTCGTTTCCGTTACTTAGTACGATGGCTTCCATTAAAGCTGTCCATCCCAGGTTATTTACATGATTTACATCAATATTTGTTCGAGTGAGGAGTTCTTTTATAACGTCAATATAGCCATGTTCTGAGGCTGGGATAAGAGCTGTTCCGCCGTAACGATTTGTAATCGTAGGATCTGCACCAGCATCAATTGTTAGTTTTAAAATGTCTAAGTAACCTTCCGCACCGGCGTATAGAAAGGGATTGTTTTTCATGTCATCTTGGATATTTACGTCAGCACCAGCTTCGATAAGTGCTTTTGCGGTTTTTACATCATTTTTGTATGTAGCAATCATAAGAGGGGTACGTCCTTGATTATCCGTCGCATTTATATTTGCACCTTGTTTTAGTAAAGATATAACAGTATTCGTTTCATTTTTTTCAGTAGCTGCTAGTAGTGCAGTCTCCATGTTTGTCATCTCCTTTTTGACTTCTTGTTCTTGCGAGCATCCTTGTAAAAAAATTACGCAACATATCATACTGAATGTTTTTTTGAACATGGAATTTCAACCTCCTAATTTCAACTGTAAAATAGGAACATTAAATTTTTATAAACTGACGCTAAAATTACTATAAAATTGCTTGAGTAATTGAACATATATTTTTATGCTTATAAATAATAAGGTTTGATAAAGTGAGGATTTAAGATATGTCTATTAAAACAAGGTTTTTATTTTCTTATATTGCTGTTATCCTCGTTTCCATTACGCTTATATTAGTCGCGGGATTTTTAATCGTTTTTTCGATAACAGGTGACTTGGAAGCAGTAAAAAATTTCTATAAAAGTTCTTATATTCAAAAGCCACTTACACCAGAAGAAGAGAATGCCTATCTTGAGTTGAAGTCAGCAGCTAAACAGCATCAATCTCAATTGTTAGATGAGTCGTTTGTCTCAGCAATAGAAAAAGAGGGTGTGAAAATAGTAGTAAGAAAAGGAGAAACACTTTCATATGCTTCAAACGTATTTGAAAGTGTATCTTTAAAAGAAGCCCTTCCGAAATTTGAAGCGGCAAATATTAATAGTCGTGGTACAACGGAACTAGGCGATACATTTTATCGATATGTAAAGTTTGATTTTTATTTTCCTCAGGAAGAAGAGGGAAGTATATTTGTACTAAAAAAGCAAAGTTCATTTGTAGATCTTACACAAAAATTATTTCCAATCTTATTCGTATCTCTCTTACTACTAGCCATTTTACTCATTGGATTATTAAGTTACCTCGTTTCAAGAAGTGTAATAAAACCAATTTTTGTATTGAAAGGCGCAACGGAGAAAATTAAAGAAGGAAATTTAGATTTTCAAATACCAGTTACATCACACGATGAAATAGGGCAATTAAATCAAGGATTTGAGGAAATGAGGAAGAGATTAAAAGAATCGATAGAGATGCAAACACAGTATGAAGAAAATAGAAAAGAGCTTATTTCAAACATCTCTCATGACTTAAAAACACCGATTACATCAATTATCGGATATGTAGAAGGAATAAAGGACGGGGTAGCAAATACGCCAGAAAAAATGGATAAGTATTTAACAACTATCCATACGAAGGCAAAACATATGGACACACTAATTGATGAACTCTTTTTGTTTTCGAAGCTCGATTTGAATCGAGTTCCCTTTCAGTTTGAAACGGTTGAATTAAATATGTTTATGCAAGAGTTAATCGAAGAGATGCAAATGGATTTAAGTAAAGAAGGTATAGAAGTTAACTTACAATTACATGCATCACCACTATATGTAACGGCTGATTGCGAAAAGATCAATAGAGTTATATCAAATTTAATTCATAATAGTGTGAAATACATGGATAAAGAAGAGAAGAAAATTACTGTAACAGTATCGAGTGATAATAATAAAGTTATTGTGAAAGTGATGGACAATGGATCAGGTATAGAATCTGATACATTGCCGTATATCTTTGAACGTTTTTATCGTGCAGAACAATCGCGGAATTCTAGCACAGGTGGAAGTGGACTTGGTTTAGCAATAGCGAAGCAAATTGTTGAAGAACATGGCGGGGAAATTTGGGCGGAAAGCGAGCTTGGTAAAGGGACAAGCATTTTCTTCTCATTGGAAAAAGTAGAGGAATGTGGTGAGTAAATTGAAAAGAATTTTACTAATAGAAGATGAAGTAAGTATTGCAGAATTACAGCGAGATTATTTAGAAATTAATGATTTCCAAGTTGATGTAGAGCATTCAGGAGAAATAGGTTTACAAACAGCCTTGCAAGAAGACTATGATTTAATTATTTTAGATATTATGCTTCCGAAAATGAACGGATTCGAAATTTGTAAACAAATACGTGCTGTAAAAGATATCCCGATTTTACTTGTTTCAGCAAAAAAAGAAGATATAGATAAAATTCGCGGACTCGGATTAGGAGCGGATGATTATATAACGAAACCGTTTAGCCCGAGTGAATTAGTCGCAAGAGTAAAAGCACATATTGCCCGTTATGAAAGATTATTAGGAAATGTGAGTAAGCAACGTGATACGCTATATATTCACGGAATTTCTATCGATCAACGAGCGAGGAAAGTTTTTATAAACAATGAAGAAATCGCGTTTACAACGAAGGAATTTGATTTATTGACATTCTTTGTAACGCATCCAAACCAAGTATTAAATAAAGAACAGTTATTTGAACGCATTTGGGGATTAGATTCCGCTGGTGATTTAGCCACTGTTGTCGTCCACATTAGAAAACTACGTGAAAAAATTGAAAGAGATCCTGCTCACCCGCAATACATTGAAACGGTATGGGGAGCTGGTTATCGTTTTAATGTGTAATATACCTGCCGAGTAATTGGCAGGTTTTTTATATGTTATTCGAATGAAAAGGAAGGAATAGGTAATTTATGTTAAAATGTAAAGAGAAACAAAACAGAGGAGAGCATGAGAGGGTGTGCTACATTTTGGGAGATACATTACAAGATAATAAATCAAACAAGGTCTTAAGGATTGGAACTAATATTATAATTATTTTATTAATTATTGGTGCAATACAAATGTTTTATGATAAAGATTATACAAATGATCATTTCGGCTGGTTATTTTTAGTATTAGGTTGGATAGTTAGAAGCATTTTTAATATTACGATAGGTTTAAAAGAAGGAGATAAAAAGTCAGTGTTGTTTGATGTAGGTTTGGTGCTCTTTTCCTTTTATCTTTTATTTTTATATAGTACGAAATATTTCTTCTGAAAATTTAGCTCATAGTCTTATAGAGACTGTGAGCTTTCCTTAATAATAACGGTACTGGCGTAATGATTTATAAAATGTTTGAGTAGTAGAAGTAAACTGAGCAGCTTCTTCTAAAAAAGGATAATGATTACTCTCTTCAAGTGTCACAAAAATAGAATTACGTATGCCCTCATGCATATCGATAGAATACTGAATCGGGCACTGCACATCGTGTCTTCCGCATATAATAAGGGTCTTTGTTTGGATGGAAGGTAAATTCTTTCTTAAATCAAATGAAAGATATTCATTGGTGAAAGCATTCATACGGCTAGCGGACATAGTTTTTTGGATTGGTTTACAAAAATAAGAATTGTAGTTTTCCGGTTTATATAATGATAATTTTGTTCTCTTAGTAGATAGCTCTTTCCGTTCTTCACTTGTAAGGAGAGGGTTTTTTAAGTTTTCGATGAGTTTTTGCATATAATGAAACTGCGGATGTTCTGGATGATAAATGCAAAAGGGTGTTTCGGTGTAGTTGCTTGCTGCAGCTCCTGCTACGACTAATGATTGTAAGGAATTTGGATATGTAATCGCATATAAAAGTCCAAGCATACCACCTGTTGAATGACCGGCGAAATGCCATGTTGGAAGTTGTAATACTTCTCGTATGGCTTCTAAGTCGTGGATTGTTTCAATCATGCTTAATTCGTTTTCTGACTGGGCGGTTACAGAGCGACCAGTATCTCGTAAATTAATGAGAAATACACGATGCGTAGCAGTAAAAACATCCGCAAAGTAATCCCCAGTTTCATTAAATTGTGAATAGTGATGTGTAATACAAAGCGATTCGCCATTTCCTTTTGTAAAGAGTTCAAATGTACCGCGTTTCGTGTTGATTATTTGTTGTGTCCACATAATATCACGACCTTTTCTCATAAAAGTTGGGCCAGACTGTTATAAAATGAAAATATATCAGCGATTATTAGAATATATCGGCGCAACTCGGAATATATCAGCGATTATCAAAATATATCGGCGTAACTCGGAATATATCAGCGATTATTAACATATATCGACTTACCGACAGAAAACGACAATAATAGCAAGCTTCAAATAAAAGGAGGCTATTCAAAAACGAGCCTCCTTTTCGTTTAGTATAAAGATTTTGTCATATTATTCCGAATAATTTCAAGGGATTTCGCTACAGTTAATGCGTTTTTTTCTTCAATTTCTGGTTTACGGGGGATAGGTTTATACATGTTGTCTGGATCTTCCCATGTGAGGGGAAGTTCTGTTTCTGCTTGTTCTTTCCAAGCTTCAATCCATTCTGGAGGGAGATAACCTGAGATGTTTTGGATGTTGTTCATTTCGAGCCAAATGAGTGCCCAAGCTCTTGGAACGACACGCCAGTGATCGTAGCCACCGCCGCCGACAGCAATCCAGCGACCGTCGCAATATTCGTTAGCGATTTCGCGAGCGAGCTTCGGTATTTCGCGGTAAATATTCATCGTCGCACAAAGATGTGTAAGTGGGTCATAATAATGTGCGTCAGCACCATTTTGCGTTAAAATAATATCCGGTTTAAAGTACGCTGCAACTTCTTTTACAACAGTTCGATATGATTCTAAGAATGATTCATCTTCTGTAAAAGCATCGAGTGGAACGTTAAAAGAATAACTATAACCATTACCTTGTCCACGTTCGTTTACAGCGCCAGTTCCAGGGAATAAATAGCGACCAGTTTCATGCAGTGAAATGGTGCATACGTTAGGGTCATCATAAAACGACCACTGTACGCCATCACCGTGATGAGCATCTGTATCAATATATAAGACGCGTAAACCGTATTTCTTCTGAATATACTTCATTGCTATGGAGCTATCGTTATAAATACAAAAGCCAGATGCTTTACCGCGGAAGCCATGATGTAAGCCGCCTCCTAAGTTAAGCGCGTGTTTTACTTTTCCGGAAAGAACAGCATCGACAGCTGTTAACGTACCACCAACGAGCAATGCACTTGCTTCGTGCATATTTGGGAACATTGGTGTATCTTCTGTTCCGAGTCCATATGTCATCGCAATTGATTTTTCTAACTTTCCTTCTCCAGCACGTTTTACCGCATTTATGTACTCCTCTGTATGAATGTAGGCAATCTCTTTATCTGTAGCCATCCGTGGTGAGATGATTTGAGAGGGAGAGATGAAACCGCCCTTTTGTAATAAATCATACGTAAGTGTGACGCGCAGTTGGTTAAAGGGATGATCAGGGCTAAATGAATAGCCCCGAAAGTCATCCGAATAAATAAACGCGCTACTCATGCCTGCATCCCCATGATGTTTGGCCATAATACGCGGTAACCTTCTGCTTCAAGTGCATCAATCACTTTTAGAGGATTCATCGTTTGAATGCGGAAAACGAGTACTTTATCATTCTCGTCTTTTGCTGGGTAGACGAGAACGCTCACGATATTTATTTGTAAATCACTAAAAATAGCAACGACTTTTCCAAGAATACCAGGTTCGTTTTTTACTTGAATTTCAATTTGCGAACTTGGTTGATGTGCTCCTGTTAATTTTACTAATGTGTGCAGTACTGTAGATTCAGAAATGATTCCAACTAACTTCCCGGCCTTTGTAACAGGAAGACAGCCAATTTTATTTTCAAAAAATAAAGTAGCAATTTCCTCAACGAAATCGAGAGGATGGCAAGTCATAACAGGATGTTTCATAATAAGTTCGAGCGGTTGCTGTAGCATATCGAGTGAAACTTGTTCATCTAGAATAGACGGACTTGCATCTCTTACATCCCGATCAGAAATAATGCCTACGACGTGATTATTTTGATCGACAATTGGAATGTGCCGAATGCCTTTCGTGCGTATCGTTCGGATTGCTGTTTCGATTGTATCGTTTGGATGTAATGTAACTACATTTTGATTCATAATTTCTTCTACAATCATTCCAGTTGCCCCCTTTATTAATACATAAAACGATTGTGAAAACGTAGACGATCAAAAGCTTGAATAGAATCCGTATCAACGCGTTTACCGATGCGGACCATTAAACAGTTGGCAGGATGTGAACAAATTTCAGGATCGTCTGTAGCCATCCATTGTAACCCGCCAGCATTCATCATCTTCTCCATTACTTTTCGGTATTCCCACACATTCAATCCTGTTTGTTTCAAATCCCAGTGCCAATAATATTCAGTCGTCAATATAATGTAATCTTCCATATAATCGTCCATCATAGAAACCTCTAGTAAGTTCTTTCCGACAGAACTCCCGCGGAAGGCTGGGACTACTTCAATTGCCCCAAGCTCAATTAAGTTTTCCATTTTTCCTTCTGACCATCGTTCAAGTGGATCAGGATACAAGTATGTAACATATCCAACAATTGTTTGGTCATGTCTAGCAATAATGAGACGAGCTTCTGGTAATTTAGAAATTTCGACAATTGCTTTATATTGTTGCTCGGCAGGACGAAACGCAATTAAGTCTGGATGAAACTCATACATTTCTAAGTTATGTGTAGAGACAGGACCTTCAATAATTAAAGTGCCTTTCGCTGTTTTTAAGTTTCTAGCATTATATATTTTTTTATGAATCAATGTATTGCTCACCACCTTGAGGGTTTGTGAATCTATTAATATCGTACTTTATAATATATGCGATGTGAATCGAAATTTGTCATTAAAAATTTGTCTAAAAATCAACAAATATACTGAAAATTTTAAATAATGTCATTATAATAGATAATAGAATACATAGGAGGGGGATGTAAAGTATGAAAGTAGAAACGCTTCCTGTCATTAAAGGAGAAAATAATTTGCCGAATTATGATGAGGCATACGCGAATTTTAACTGGGAAGAGGTTAATAAAAACTTTACTTGGAATGAAACAGGCCGAGTAAATATGGCGTATGAGGCAATTGATAAGCATGCGAAATCCGATCGAAAGAATAAAGTAGCTCTTTATTATCAAGATGGATCGCGAAAAGAGAAATATACATTTAAGGAAATGAAGGATTTTTCTAATAAAGCAGGAAACGTCCTTAAGAATTATGGTGATGTAGAAAAAGGCGATCGCGTTTTTATTTTTATGCCACGTTCTCCAGAGTTATATTTCGCACTTTTAGGTGCAGTGAAATTAGGAGCAATTGTTGGACCGCTATTTGAAGCATTTATGGAAGGCGCAGTTCGCGATCGCTTAGAAGATAGCGAAGCAAAGGTGTTAATTACAACGCCTGAATTGTTAGAGCGCGTACCATTAAATGATTTACCGGCTTTAAAAACAGTTTTCCTTGTTGGAGATAATGTAGAAGAAGGCGGTAAAACGGTAGCGTTCAATCCTTTATTTGAACAAGCTTCAAAAGAATTACATATTGAATGGTTAGGCCGTGAAGACGGCTTGATTCTACATTACACGTCTGGTTCTACTGGTAAGCCAAAAGGTGTGCTTCATGCGCAAAACGCAATGGTTCAGCACTATCAAACGGCGAAGTGGGTATTGGATTTAAAAGAAGACGATGTATATTGGTGTACTGCTGACCCGGGCTGGGTAACTGGAACAGCTTACGGTATTTTCGCACCGTGGTTAGTTGGAGCGTCAAACGTTATTTTAGGTGGACGCTTTAGTCCAGAAGCTTGGTATGAAGCACTGCAAGATTACGGTGTGACGGTTTGGTACAGCGCACCAACAGCATTCCGTATGTTAATGGGAGCTGGACAAGACGCAATTAAAAAATATGACTTATCACAAGTTCGTCACGTATTAAGCGTTGGTGAGCCGTTAAATCCAGAAGTAATTCGCTGGGGTATGAACGCATTTGGACTTCGTATTCATGATACGTGGTGGATGACAGAAACAGGTGGACAAGTTATTTGTAACTACCCTTGTATGGAAATCCGTCCAGGTTCAATGGGTAAACCAATTCCAGGTGTGAAAGCAGCGATTGTTGATAATGAAGGAAATGAAGTGCCTCCTTACACAATGGGTAACTTAGCAATTGCGAAAGGTTGGCCATCTATGATGCGCGGGATCTGGAATAACCAGCAAAAATATGAATCTTATTTCATGCCGGGAGATTGGTACGTATCAGGCGACTCTGCCTATATGGATGAAGATGGATACTTCTGGTTCCAAGGACGTATTGACGATGTAATTATGACGTCAGGTGAGCGCGTTGGTCCGTTTGAAGTAGAAAGTAAATTAATCGAGCATGCTGCTGTTGCAGAAGCCGGTGTAATTGGTATTCCTGATCCGGTGCGCGGCGAAATTATTAAAGCATTTATCGCACTTCGAGCAGGATACGAACCATCTGATGAATTAAAAGAAGAAATTCGTCAATTTGTAAAGAAAGGCCTAGCAGCTCATGCAGCGCCGAGACAAATTGAATTTAGAGATAAATTACCGAAAACGAGAAGTGGTAAAATTATGCGCCGCGTATTAAAAGCGTGGGAGTTAAACTTACCAACAGGTGACTTATCAACGATGGAAGATTAAGAGAGAAAGGTCTGAACGAAAAATGTTCAGGCCTTTCTTTTTTATGATATCATGAACTTATATATATAAGTTAAAGGGGGTAGTATGATGAAAACAGAAAAGGAAAAGATGATACTAGGAGAAATGTACATACCGGCTGATCCAGTTTTAGTACAAGAAAGAGAGCAAGCACGTATATTAACGAGAAAATTAAATGATACGCCAGAAGAGCAATTGAAAGAGCGTAGCGAAATCGTAAAAGAATTATTCGGAACGACAGGAGATAATATTCATCTTGAATCTTCTTTTAGATGTGATTACGGCTATAACATTCATGTCGGTGAAAATTTTTACGCGAACTTTGACTGTACGATTTTAGACGTATGCCCGGTAACAATCGGAGTGAACTGTATGTTAGCTCCAGGTGTTCACATTTATACAGCAACGCACCCACTTGATCCGGTAGAGCGTATAAGCGGATCAGAATACGGAAAACCAGTTACAATTGGCGATAACGTATGGATTGGCGGAAGAGCAATTATTAATCCAGGTGTAACAATTGGAGACAATGCGGTGATCGCATCTGGTGCTGTCGTAACGAAAGATGTGCCTAATAATGTAGTAGTTGGCGGGAATCCTGCAAAGATTATAAAAAAACTAAAATAATATTTGAACGAAGTGCCTTCCTCGTCTGTATACATTTATGAAAGAATAGATGAGGGAGGCTTTTATATGTCTAATAAATTACTTCTTACTTTTGCTGTAATTGGAATTATAGTTGTATTTTCTTGTGGTCTTTTCTTACCGATACCAATTGGATATAGAGTATCAATGCTTACAGCTGGAGTTATAATGGGTGTTATGTTTTCAATCATTATTCCATTTGATAGAAAACATATAGTACGGAAAAATGGATATAAAATTGATTTTACAAAAACAAAAGTGTATTTTCGCTGGAATGTATTTGACACTATTTCTATCTGCCTTGCGTTGTATGCATGCATATGTGTGCAAGCGTTAAATACTTTAGTTACAATGGGATTTACGATTCAAAACCCATATGTGCAATTTTTTACAAATCAATCACAATTGTGGATTTTTATTGCGATTGCATATTTAATTTCCCGTATTTCATTAACGTTAAAAGGAATAAAGGAGATCAAAAATCATGGCGCAGATTGGGATTGAGGAGGAGCTCATGCTTGCGTATCAAAGTGGAGATAAACAAGCAGGAGAAAGACTATATGTTTTAATCAAACCAGCGCTATACACATTTTTATATCGATTTAACCGAGATGAACAATTAAGTATCGATCTTGTGCAAGATACGTTTTTGACGCTAGAGCGTAAGAAACATATGTATGAACTTGAAAAAGGTAAAATAAAAACGTATTTATTTCAAATTGGTTATCGTCTTATGATTAATAAATTAAATAGGAGAAAAAAGTGGCGTACGCTTTTGCCATTTTTAGTGCCGATTCCGGAAAAAGAATTTTCTCACGAAGATCGGCTCACAGTAAGAGAAGCAATTTTGAAAGTTCCAGAAGAGCAAAGAGCGGTCCTAATCCTTTCTTATTATCATGACATGCAGCAAAAAGAAATTGCAGAGATATTAAACATTCCGATTGGAACGGTGAAATCGAGACTTCATAACGGGATAAAGAAATTGAAACAATTGCTGGAGGTGGACGAAATTGAGCGAAAATCCCTTTAAGAGTGAATATAAGTTAAAGCAACATTTAGATAGTGATCATGTAGAAATACCAAACTTTCCAAAAACGGTAAGTCGATTCGATCGATTAATCGGGTTTCTTGGTTCCCCAGCGAAAGATCCTGTGGAGGCGACCATTGGGAATGATTTATCGATTGTGTTTCATGTATCATTATTAGTTGGGGTTCCAATTCTTTCTCTTATTACGATACTCTTTATGGTGTTGTAAAGGATTGACAAGAAGGGAAACCTGACCTCTATTTGACACGCCTATATAAATGATGGTATAAAGAAAAGTATATGAATAATTGAGCGTGGAAAGGGAGAAGTAGTGATCATTTCCCTGTTTTAGAGAGCTGATGGCCGGTGAAAATCAGCACATAGATGATCGCGAATTACGCCCCTAGAGCATCTTTTTTCGATTGAATTGTATTCAAAAGGGAAAAGACGGTGCTAAGCCGTTATGTAAATAAGGTGGTAGGCTTTTTTTTGCCTGCAACTAGGGTGGTAACGCGATAATCAAAATCGTCCCTTATTTGAAGGGGCGATTTTTTTATGTTTTCAACTTTCACGCCAGTAATGAACTTAAAGGAGAGTATGTAGGATATGGGTATTTTACAAGATCTTGAATTTCGCGGTCTAATTAATCAGCAAACAGATGCTGAGGGCCTTGAGCAATTATTAGAAAAAGAAAGCGTTAAATTATACTGTGGTTTCGACCCGACAGCGGATAGCTTACACATTGGTCATATGTTACCAGTATTAATGTTACGTCGTTTCCAATTAGCTGGTCACCAACCAATCGCACTTGTTGGCGGTGGTACTGGTATGATCGGTGACCCAAGTGGTAAAAAAGCAGAACGTACATTAAATACGAAAGATACAGTTGCTTACTACACAGAAAGCATTAAAAACCAACTTTCAAACTTCTTAGAGTTTGAAAACGTGGACAACCCAGCAACGATGGCTAACAACTACGACTGGCTTGGTAGCTTAGATGTCATTTCATTCTTACGCGATATCGGTAAAAACTTCGGTTTAAACTATATGTTAGCAAAAGATACAGTAGCATCTCGTTTAGAAACTGGTATTTCATTCACTGAGTTCAGTTACATGATTTTACAATCATACGACTTCTTAAACTTATACCAACAACATAATTGCCGTCTGCAAATCGGTGGTAGTGACCAATGGGGTAACATTACAGCTGGTCTTGAATTAATCCGTAAATCAGAAGAAGATGCGAAAGCATTCGGTTTAACAATTCCACTTGTTACAAAATCTGACGGTACGAAGTTTGGTAAAACAGAAGGCGGCGCAATTTGGTTAGACCCAGAGAAAACAACTCCTTACGAGTTCTACCAATTCTGGATCAACACAGATGACCGCGATGTTGTTAAATACTTAAAATACTTCACATTCTTATCTCATGAAGAAATTCTTGAGCTTGAAAAGCAAGTAGCTGAAGCGCCAGAAAAACGTGCAGCACAAAAAGCGTTAGGTTCTGAAATGACAAAACTTGTTCACGGCGAAGAAGCATTAGAGCAAGCGATTAAAATTTCAGCTGCATTATTCAGCGGTTCTGTAGCAGAACTGACTGCAAGCGAAATCGAGCAAGGATTCAAAGACGTACCATCTGTAGAACGTACTGCAGAAGATACAGTATTAATCGACTTACTTGTAGAAAGCAAAATCTCTCCATCAAAACGTCAAGCACGTGAAGATGTAACGAACGGCGCAATCTACGTAAACGGTGAGCGTACACAAGCATTAGACTACGTTGTAACAGAAAACGACCGCATCGAAGGTAAATTCACAATCATTCGCCGCGGTAAGAAGAAATATTTCTTAATTCGTTACTAATAAATAAAAAGCTTTGAGGAAATTCCTCAAAGCTTTTTTGTTTTAATCTCCTTTTCGAATTCATACGGAAATCACATGTAAGCGGTATGATAAACGTATAACAATTAGAAAGGAGTGGTAAAACGAAATGTCACTAGAAGCATTGATTATTTTTTCTTTGCTAAACGCGGGTCAACTTGCAGAG
Organism: Bacillus sp. SRB3LM; assembly: GCF_015712745.1. Lineage (NCBI taxonomy): Bacteria > Bacillati > Bacillota > Bacilli > Caryophanales > Bacillaceae > Bacillus > Bacillus sp. SRB3LM. The sequence goes on along the minus strand of NZ_VWVQ01000008.1, from coordinate 210,824 downwards.
AATTCGAAGGTTGATATACATAAAGAGCAGAAAGATGCTTATGTATATGTTCAAAAAGAGGAAAATAAATAACTTTAATATATATAAATAAAAGCTACTCGAAGTAACTGTTTTGGTGTCTTCGGTAGCTTTTTGAATTATGAATAAATAGGAATTAATTCTCGCTTGAAATCTTCGTACATTTCAAAGGCGATTTTCATGATTTCTTTGAGTTCATCGTAACTGTGGAAGCATACTGCCGGCAATCTTTCAGAACCATTGGATAATGCTTTTACAAACATATCCCATGAATTCCCAACTCTAACTTCACCATTATACCTTGCAGACCAAATGAACTCAACAAGCCCATATTTTAAGCTGATATTGAATCTGAAAGTATAGAAATCCTTGTTCTTTACTTCACCAACAATAAAAAAGTTTTCCTTTTTCATAAAACGAGCTTTATAGCCAAGAGACTCAAATACTGCAATTACTTTTTCGTTTTCATAGCTTTCAAATGTATTTTCTCTATCAGAAAATTTTTCTGATAAGGCTTTATATCTCTTAATAAAATCAATTTTTGTAAGACTGGCTTGTATTTCAGGTTTTAATGAATACGCCAAAAATTACTCCTCCCTAATTTTTAGTATTAGATCAAATAAAGCAGTATACATTTTAGATACATGAAGAAATCCGTCTTTTGTGAGTCGGATTTTTCTTAGTTTAATTCTATTCAAATATTATAATTGTTAATTGAAATGTAGTTATTTTTAGCAAGATTTTGCAGTTAGCTATTTAAAAGTGTAAGTATATCTCCTTTAAATATAGCAGCTATTTCCGCTTCCTCTAATGAATCTCCCCATCTAAAAACTATATCATCTTTTGGGCAGAGATGAATGGAAAGGTTAAAATAATCTATTTCATCTTTCCATTTGTTATATTCATTAAATGCTTTTTTGAAGATTTTTCTAACATTTTCTTCCGCAATTATATCATTATTTTTACTTGCAATGATTGTAAATCTTTTAGGATTACTAGAAACTATTTCAATGGCATCTGGAAGTTTCTCGAGACAAAACTCTGCAATACTTGAGTAGAAAGTTGTTCCCCCAACTTCCATTTCAACTTCTGGACCCTTATTAAATCCCTCAAGTTTCCATTTGGTTTGAAGAGCTTTCCATACCTTTCGGTATTTTTCAATTTTAGAGTTTTTGTCTTTGATTTCAATAGCTGCAAGCAAGTAGAATTTGTAGACATTAGTCAAATCATGTTTCATAAATACTTGCTTGATTTCAGTGCCGCATACTTCTTTGAATTGATTTTTTTCATCTGAGCTAAATAACATGGAGCCATTAACACTGAATAAACTTAAATTTGGTAAATTACCGACTCTTTTGATTGCTTCATCCTTACTAAACCATTTGTAGTATGAGAATGCATCTTCTTCTACTTCATTCCAACACTTCATTTTACCACCTCAATTTTAATAGTCATAATGATTCCCATGTACATCATTGAAATGTGATCCTCTGTTTTGAGATGGATCATCTGGATAAGTATGACCGCCTGAATGCTCTCTTATAATCTTACCATCTTTGAAATGATAGTCTCTTCCAGGGATAGGATTCCCTCTTTTATCTACAGCTGGTGTAACCTTAGTTGGCTGTTCATTAACAGGAATACCGCTTGCTCTCTTAGCTTCGTTGAAAGCTCCACCTCTCTTAGCTCCTTTAGGAGTAAAATTTGGCGGTCTTTGTCCTTTTTCTGCTTTTATATAGTCTTTGTAGTTAGGTTTTACTGTCTGCGTAACTCTTTCGCCAGACTTACCAAAAGAAGACTGAAACCTTTGCAAAGTATCAATACTATTTTGAACGGTATTATACCATACAAATGTACCATGTGTAGCAACACCTGCTCCAGCGGTTGTAAGAGCTAAATCAGCTGGGATAACAATTGGTGATGCTGCCCCGAAAGTTACTCCTTCTAACAATACGGTTCCAACATTTGATCCTGTTACAATAGCTATACCACCCAAAATTTCAAAAATAGATCCTACCCCTGATACAAAATTACCCACAAGATTTCCGGCTTGAAAGGTTGTTTTGTTTTCTAATTCATTGCCCATTGGTAATTCCACGCCTGTAAAGTTTTCAGCAGCTGAATTACAAATTCCTTGGAAGAATTCCCAAGCGCCAATAGCTGTTTTTTGGTACCACGGTCTATTAGCTTCTTGTTCCTGCAAAGCCATTTTTTCTTCAATTTCTTTTTTTATTTCGGCTTCTTGAACTCTTTCCTCTGCAATTTTTTGAATAGAGGCTATCCATTCCATATTCAACCCTTGTGTACTAAATGTACCACTGGCGGGACTAAAACCTTTTCCGCTTTGTACTTCAGCTAAACCTGTCGTAATACTAGCAGCTAATTGAATCGCTGTATTATAGTTATCACTAGATGTTTGATTAAATTCATATAGGTGCTCTAGCTTTTCTTGCAGTTTACGCCTCATGTCAGCAAATAGATTTACTATAGCATCCATGCCCGAGAGTGGCATAGCTTGATTGATTGTTTCCGTACTTGCTATCATTCGATCGATTTCTCGAATTTGTTCTAATATTTCCTGTTCGATAACATCTGTAGAAGCTACCTGTGATTGAAAGTCTTTTGGAAAAGCATCATTTTGAAGGATTAATTCTTCGCATAAGTAAATGATTCCTTGTGCTAACGGACGAAAGGTTTGTAAGAAATATGCTTTTGCACTGATATATGTTTGTCCTTGTAGAACAGTATCCAATGCAAAAGCGTCAATAGAATGAATAATTTGTTCCATTCCTTGAATAGTAGCGTTACAGAAAGCGTTCATACTTTCTGTTTGAGCTTGTACTTCACTGAGATACATATTTAAAGACATGAACTATCCCTCCCCCTTACAAAAAAAATACCAATTTAAGGAAGAGGTTGTAAATGTAATGTTCTAATTATTCAGTAAACAAAAAACTTGTTCATTAAGTTTTTTAATCTCATTCGGATGCTCTGGTGATGAAGAGGTTTTTAAGTTGAATGTAAATAGAAAAAGGGAAGGTATAGATTATGTACAAATAAATACGTTGTAAAAATAATGTTAAGAAAAGGAGAGTACAGCAAAGAAAAATGAGTTATGGGATAGAATGTAGTGTTTTTAAGTGTTAGAAGAAGAGGGAGGTTTTTATTAATGTGGATAAAAAATGGATGGAATTCTAGAGAGAGGGTTAAGTTTTATTAACTATAGACTTGCAGTTCTTTTTTATTTTGTTACATTGGTCTGTTTCTATACATATAATCGGTTATATTCAATAAAAAAAGCCCAGACCCCTTGATAAACAAGGTTCCTAAGGCTTTTAATACGACTCTTTTCAGAGTACCGAGATTAACGAGAGTAGAACTCTACGATTAATGCTTCGTTGATTTCAGCTGGTAACTCAGAACGCTCAGCGTGACGAGTGTAAGTAGCTTCTAATTTGTCAGCATCGAAAGTTAAGTATTCTGGTACGAAGTTGTTAACTTCGATCGCTTCTTTAACAACAACAAGGCTGTTAGATTTTTCGCGAACGCTGATAGTTTGACCAGGTTTTACACGGTAAGATGGGATATCTACGCGAGCGCCATCAACCATGATGTGACCGTGGTTTACTAATTGGCGAGCTGCACGACGAGTGCGAGCTAAGCCCATACGGTAAACTAAGTTGTCAAGACGAGCTTCAAGAAGGATCATGAAGTTTTCGCCGTGCTTACCAGGCATTTTACCTGCTTGGTCAAATGTGCGACGGAATTGACGCTCAGTCATGCCGTACATGTGACGAAGTTTTTGTTTCTCTTGTAATTGTAAACCGTATTCTGAAAGTTTCTTACGTTGGTTAGGACCGTGAGGACCTGGTGCGTAAGGGCGTTTTTCTAATTCTTTTCCTGTGCCGCTTAGAGAGATTCCAAGACGACGAGACAGTTTCCAAGCTGGACCTGTATAACGAGCCATAGTTGACTCCTCCTTTAAAAATGTTTTTATTTACGTAAAATAAAAACAGACGTAATCGATATTTACGGGCATTTTGTTTTCATGTACCTTCGCTCCAGCAGCAGGGAGTTACGAGATACACCTCCGTAGAGGAACAAAATACAAACGATAAACTCACATTACAAGGCTGCCTTTTTATTTTACACAAACGCTATTATATCTTTTACCCAGAGTTTCGTCAAGCGAGTACGTTTTTGTTTTATGCATAAAAATTTTGGGAATTAATATAAGAAGGAATTTAAAACAATATAGAAGAAGAGATAGAAACACAAATAAAACGCTTACATAAAATGAAAGAAAACGTTCATCAAATTTTTATGGATGAATATGCGGCAATAAAAACATAAGGGGGATGTTTTTATGAAAAAGAAGCATATGGAGACAGCGTTAATTCACCATGGTTATATACCTGAGGAACATAAAGGAAGTTTAACACCACCTTTATTTCAAACTTCTACATTTACATTTGAGACTGCGCAGCAAGGAGAGGCGAGTTTTGCGGGAGTGGATCCATCTTATATTTACTCACGGCTTGGAAATCCAACTGTGAAATTATTTGAAGAACGTATGGCGGTGTTAGAAGGAGGAGAAGAGGCGCTTGCCTTCGGATCTGGTATGGCAGCTATTTCAGCAACTTTAATTGGGTTTTTAAAGGCTGGAGATCATATTATTTGTTCAAATGGATTATATGGGTGTACGTACGGTTTTTTAGAAGTGTTAGAAGAAAAATTTATGATTACGCATTCGTTTTGTGATATGGAGACAGAGGTTGATATTGAAAATAAAATTCGTCCAAATACAAAGCTTATTTTCGTTGAAACACCGATTAATCCGACAATGAAATTAATTGATTTAAAACAAGTGATTCAGGTTGCGAAGCGAAAAGGTTTACTTGTTATTGTTGATAATACATTTTGTTCACCTTATTTACAAAGACCGCTTGAGCTTGGCTGTGACGCTGTTGTGCATAGTGCGACAAAATATATTGGTGGTCACGGTGACGTTGTAGCGGGTGTAACAATTTGTAAAACGAAAGCATTAGCTGAAAAGATTCGCCCGATGCGAAAAGATATCGGCGGTATTATGGCGCCGTTTGATGCGTGGTTATTATTACGCGGGTTAAAGACGTTAGCAGTAAGAATGGATCGTCATTGTGATAATGCAGAAAAAATTGTATCGTTCTTAAGAAAACATGATGCGGTAGAAGGTGTTTGGTATCCAGAAGGGGAGTTAGCATCTCGTCAAATGAAACAAGGGGGCGGTGTTATTTCTTTTTCAGTAAAAGGCGGAAAAGAAGAGACGCAAGCGTTTATTAATGATCTTCACTTTATTACAATTGCGGTGAGTTTAGGAGATACAGAAACGTTAATTCAGCATCCAGCAACGATGACGCATGCTGCGATTCCAGCTGAACTAAGAAAAGAAATGGGCATTTTCGATAATTTAATACGCTTATCAGTCGGTTTAGAATCGTGGGAGGATATCGCTTCTGATTTAGAGCAGGCATTAAAGAAAATATCTACTGTTAATCAATAAAAAAGAGTGAGCTATCGGTTTTGTACAGGACGTACTAAATCGATAACTCGCTCTTTTCTTTTTACATATGTTTTAGGAGTGTTTCCACAAACTTTTCTAAATAGCGCTGATCTACTTCATCAAAACGATTCTTTTCAGGACTATCAATGTCAAGTACACCAATGACAACTCCTTCTTTCACAATCGGTACAACGATTTCTGAATTAGAAGCACTATCGCAAGCGATGTGACCTGGGAATTGGTGAACGTCTGCTACAAGCTGTGTTGTTTTCGTTTCAGCTGCTACACCGCAAACGCCTCGTCCAAATGGAATGCGCACGCAAGCAGGCATTCCTTGGAACGGTCCAAGAACAAGCTGAGTTCCTTCTGTTACGTAAAAGCCAACCCAATTAACGCGATCTAAAAATTGGTTTAATAATGCGGACGCATTTGATAAGTTTGCGACTACGTTTGATTCGCCAGTTAATAACGCATCCAGTTGTTTAATTACTGTCTCATATTGCTGCACGCGAGATCCTGCATAACTTTCTTTAGTAAACATGGAAACAGCTCCTTTTTTATCGAGATGTGTAAAATATTAGCAAAATACGATGTATTTCACATGACTTTGTCGATAGAAAATTAAAGGAATTTGTCTTAAAAGTCAAGAAATTTAAACTATAGCTGTTCATTGAAGGGAAGTGAGCGCATGAAGCAGACGAAACAAAAAGTAATTGATGCGGCAATATCGTTGTTTAATACGAAAGGTTATGATGGAACGTCGGTGCGAGACATTGCAAAGCGAGCGGATGTGAATGTAGCGAATATTTCATATTATTTTGCTGGGAAGCAAGGTTTATTAGAACAGCTTATTACTGATTTTTTAGAAGGATATATTCATCTGATTGAAATGTCGTTTGAACAGAGAGAGTATTTGTCGGCTAAAGATGTGATGGTGCAAATGGTGCGCGGGATTTTACGATATCAATTTGAAAATAGAGAACTAACACGTTTCTTCTACCGAGAGCTTTCGCTTGATACGACATTAATTCGTGAAGTGATGACCGTTTATTTTTCTAAAGAAAGATATTATATAGAACAAATGATTAGACAAGGACAAATGAAACAAGAATTTCAGAAAGTATCATTTACAATGTTTATGACGCAATTAAAAGGTATGATAAGTATGCCGTTTTTATATCCACAATATATATCAGAAGTACTCCATTCTTTCCCGTCTGAGACATTTTTCATAGAAATGTATACGAAAGAGATTGAGCAATGGATGGAACAAGCATTATGTAAAGCGAATATGTACCATGAATGGCCAAGAGCTGTTCATATGTGAAGAATCCCCACCTAACGAACTGAGGTGGGGATTTTTATGTTTACTTTTCTTTGCCATAAATTGTTACATAATAGCGCGATAATTGTTAATGCAGCTCCAGCGATTTCAATTTTATCCACTGTATAACCTCGAAAGATAGAACCGATTAGTGCAAGGATAGGAACTAAATTCATAAATAATATGCCGTTAATAGATGAAATATAGCGATTTCCCATATTCCAGCAAAATACAGCGATAACGCCTGCGATAATCGACATATAAAAGAGCTCAAAACGAACGCTCACAACTGTACGCAGTGACGGTATAGTAACTATATTTGTGTACGTTAAGAAAGTAACAATAACGATGAGTGAAATGGAGCCAAATAAACAAGTTAATGTCGTGTACCTAAGTGGTGACCAAGATTGAAAACGAGCACCCCCGTTTGTATAAATGACCCAGCAAGTAACGCCGCATAGCATCAATATATTTGTTGATAAGTGGCTTGCAGCTCCAAATAATAAGTGAATATTTCCTTTTGAAATGACAAGTATAACACCAAGTAATGCAACAAACATACAAAGGAATGTATAGTTTTGTGGGCGGCGATTTTTCGTTATCCATTGCAGTGATAAGGCAATCAGTGGCATAAGGGATTGAATCATAGCTGCATGGATTGCTCCGGAAGGTCCGGCAAGTTGTTGTCCGTAGAAAACGAGAAAACCATACCCCGCGAAACCGACTGTCCCGTAAAAGAATAGAGAAAGTGTTCTTTTTTCTAAGCGGAGTGAAGTCTTTCCTTCAGTAATTAATAGCAAAATAAGAAAAATAATAGCTGCTGATCCATAGCGAAGCGTTGTGAAGAAGAATGGATCGATAAATTGCAGAGCATTTGCCATTACAGGAAACATAAATCCCCAGGCAGTGACGGCGAGTAAGCATAGAAAGGATCCGAGTAGCATTTGTTTTTTGTTCAAGAGTATCTTTCCCCTTTACATTTCGTTATAGTAAGTTGATGAAATAAGTATAAAGAGTAATTGTTTATAGGAGGAAATATCGATTTCTTATAACGGTTATAACTTTTTGTTAGAGGTGTGTACAATGGATTTGGAGGCAGTACGATCGTTTATTGAAGTGAAGCATACGCGAAGTTTATCAAAGGCAAGTAAGATTTTACATATATCTCAACCAGCGCTTAGTAAACAAATTCAAAAGTTAGAAGCGGATTTAGAGGTTACTTTACTTAAGCGTTCTGCGCAAGGAGTAGAGTTAACGGAGGCAGGAGAGTTATTTATAAAAAGAATGCTACCGATTTTGGAGCAAATAAATGAAGTGAAAACAGAAATGAGGGGATATCAAGAGAACCAGAAATTTTCAATTGGTATACTACCGAGTTTAGCAGAGCATTACATATCAGAATGTAAAGATATATTAGGTGATGAGTTCGAAGTGGAATGGCAAATCGGACATACGGAAGTATTAAGAGAGTTATTTAAAGCGCGGGAGATTGACGCGATGTTCATCGATTCAGTAGTAGAAGGTGCTACGTATATAAAAGAAGTGCAACAAGAGAAAATTGTTTGTGCCGTTTCAAATAATCATCCGTACAAAGAGAAGATAGTCATTCAAATAGAAGAGCTGCACAATGAAAAATTAATTGTATATCCAGAAATATGTGATGTAAGGAAAATGATTATGAACATGTTTCATGAAATAGGTGTAAAACCAACTATAGCTGTGGAAACATCTTACGCAGAACCGATGCTTGCAATGGTAAAAGCTGGCCTTGGTATCACGTTACTTCCAGAAAGGGCAGTAGAGCAGTCTGTAAGGCAAGGAAATGTACATGTAATTTCTGTTGAACCACCACTCATGCGGAAAATTTATTTCGTATCCCATACGAAAGATTGTTTGTTATTACAATCATTTGAGGATAGGTAGTGACGTAGGCGGAATATTGAGAAAGATTACAATCACATTGAAAGGAACATGAAATTTTTAAAAAAACTAGGTCAAAAACAAACCATTACATGGTATGATTAGTACATTGTTAGTTGTTAAATATAGGGGAATTCCCTTTTTATACATAATGCCTTCCATTTCATAAACGGAACGGACAAAAAAAGAGATATAACTAGGAGGCTTTTTTGCATGGATTCTATCCTGACGATCGTTATCATTGTAGTAAGCTCTATTCTAGTGCTGCTCATGATAGAGCTTGTGATAAGAAATCGTTCATATAAAGATATTGAAGCACTGGAGCAGTGGAAACAAGAGATAAAAGATAAACCTGTGGCAGATGAACTAAAACGGGTAAAAGATTTAAACATGACGGGTCAAACAGAAGAACTGTTTGGTAAATGGCGTGAAGAATGGGATGAAATTGTATCAACAACCCTTCCGAAAGCTGACAAAGATTTAGCGCAAGCGCGAAAATTCGCCTCGCAATTCTCCTTCCGAAAAGCAAAGCATGCGATGAACGAATCCATAAGTGGTTTAGATGACGCTGATAATCGTATTACGGACATTTTAAATGAATTACAGCAATTGTTAGAAAGCCATGAGAAAAATAGCTCGGAAATTGAAGGGTTACGTGATACATATCGTAGTATGAAAAAGAGTGTTCTTGCTCATAGACATATGTATGGAGCAGCAGAGCAGAAAATCGAAGAGATGCTAGACGCTGAATCTGAGAAATTTAAAACCTTTGAAGAAGCGACAAACAATGGCGACTATTTAAAAGCGAGAGAAATTGTTATTAGTTTGGAAGAAGGTTTAGCAGATTTAGAAATCATTATTCACCAAATTCCAGATTTATTGGTAGAGTGTCAAGCGACGTTACCAGTTCAGCTGGAAGATTTATTACACGGACACAATGATATGGTAAGACAAGGTTATGTATTAGATTATTTGGAAGTCCCTAAAGAAGTTCGTGATATGACGAAACAACTACAAACATGTTTAATGGATATACAGGAGCTTCATATAACAGAAGCGGCTGAAAAAGTAGAAAACTTAAAAACACGTTTAGATGGCTTCTACGATCAACTGGAACAAGAAGTACATGCGAGACATTATGTGGAGCAAAAAACACTTTCTGTTTATGATGATTTAGAAGAAATGCGCATCGAAACGATTGAAACGAAAACAGAAACACAACTTGTGAAACAAAGCTATCAGTTACAAGATAAAGACATTGAGTCTCAAAAAGTAATTGAAAAGCAAATGCACATTTTAACGAAACGTTTTGAAATGCTACAATTACGCGTTGCAGAACAAGATATTGCCTTCTCTATTATTCGCGAGGAACTAGAAGAGGTTTATGAGCAATGTGAAACGTTAAAAGTACTTCATGCAGAATATAAAGAAATGCTGCAAACGATGCGCAAAGAAGAATTTGAAGCGCGTGAGAAGTTACAAGAAATGCGAAATACTATTTTCGAAACGAAACGCTTTATGCAAAAGTCGAATTTGCCAGGTCTTCCAGAGAGTATTATGGAAGATTTAAAAAGAGGGCAAATGGCAATGCAAGCTGTATATGAACAATTAGAAGTGAAGCCGTTAAATATGAACGCTGTAAATAGCAGTTTAGAAGAAGCATATACAACTGTGAACGATGTAGCTGAAATGACAGAAGAGTTAATTGGACAAGCATATTTAGTGGAAAAATTAATTCAGTACGGTAACCGTTACCGCAGTCATGATGAAAACCTAGCAGAAAGTTTAAATTATGCTGAGAAATTATTCCGTGAATACCAATACGATGCAGCTTTAGAACAAGCGGCTTCAGTATTAGAGCAACTTGAACCTGGCGTTGTTCAAAAAATAGCTGAATATGTAGACAATGAACAAACCCTTTCATAAAAGGGTTTGTTTTTTTATGTAATTTTGCAGGCGATGTTGCTATAATGAATAGCGGAATACAGCAAGGTTATTCGTTTCAAAATAAAGTGAAACTCTAATCGGTGGGAGGATTCATCCCCACTGATTACTAGCCTTCACCAATCGGGCATTTACGGGCAGTTAATCTCCCATCTAACTTCTTTGCTCTAACTGGATTTTGAGGTGAGAGTCTTATTGCCCGTTAACGCGGGATAAAGTGAAACTGTAATAGGAGGGCATCCTCGCCAATTATTAGTCTTCACCAATCGAGATAAAACGGAACCTTTGCGTAGTCTTAGCGTAATGACACGTATTTATGATATGATTATACGATGTGATAGCGCTGAAAGGGGAAGAACGATGATCTATTTTGATAATAGTGCGACGACGAAGCCATATCCAGAAGCTCTTCAATCATACGTGACGGTTGCTGGGAAATATTTTGGTAATCCTTCTTCTATTCATTCGCTTGGAGGAGAGGCAGAGCGTCTATTAACACAATCAAGAACGATTGCAGCGCAGCTTCTTCGTGTTAAACCTTCTGAAATTATTTTCACATCAGGTGGAACGGAAGGGAATAACCTTGCGATTAAAGGGATAGCGATGAGGAATCGTTCGCGCGGCAAACATATCATTACAACAAATATTGAACACGCGTCTGTGTTTGAGGCATATAAGCAATTAGAAGGACTCGGGTTTGATGTAACATATTTACCGGTTAACGAGCATGGGGTTGTATCGGTAGAAGATGTGAAACGAGCACTTCGTGAAGATACGATTCTTGTGTCAATTATTCATGTGAACAACGAAACTGGAGCAATTCAGCCCGTTGCTGAAATTGGAACGTTATTATCGAATCATCCGAAAATAAGATTCCATGTAGATCATGTGCAAGGGATAGGAAAAGTACCGCTTGATTTATATGCTTCTCATATTGATCTTTGCTCAATATCTGGACATAAATTCCACAGTGTAAAAGGAACGGGTCTTCTCTATGTACGCGATGGCGTAAGATTAGATCCAATTTTATCAGGTGGTCAACAAGAGCTTAAGTATCGCTCTGGTACAGAGAATTTACCTGGCATTGTAGCGATGGTGAAAGCACTTCGCATGACAATGGAACAAGTGAAAGAAAAGGTAGCTCATTTGCAAAGTTTACAAGCAGAGCTTGTTCGTTTCTTTAAAGAGATGGAAGATGTAACGATTAACACGTCGCTTGCCTATGCAGCACCGCACATTTTAAATGTATCATTTGTTGGTTTAAAACCAGAAGTAGTCGTTCATGCTTTAGAAGAACACGGTGTATATGTGTCAACGAAATCTGCTTGTTCTTCAAAAGCAAATGAAGTGAGCAGAGTGTTAGTGTCAATGGGAGTGCCGCATGCAGCAGCTGCAAGCGCTATTCGTATTAGTTTGGCACCAGAAAACACAATGGAAGAAGTAAAACAATTTGAAGGTATTGTAAAAGAGACGATGCCAAAATTATATGAAGTGATGAGGTAAAGAAATTATGTTGAAATATGAATATATTTTAGTGCGTTATGGAGAAATGACGACAAAAGGTAAGAACCGTTCTAAGTTTGTAAGCACATTAAAAGATAACGTGAAGTTCAAACTGAAAAAATTCCCAAATATTAAAATCGATGCAACACATGATCGTATGTACATCCAGTTAAATGGTGAAGATCATGAAGCAGTCTCTGAAAGATTGAAGGATGTATTCGGTATTCATAAATTTAACTTAGCGATGAAAGTACCATCAGAATTAGAAGACATTAAAGAAGGTGCATTAGCAGCTTTCTTACAAGTAAAAGGTGATGTGAAAACATTTAAAATTACTGTACACCGTTCTTATAAGCATTTCCCAATGAGAACGATGGAATTATTACCTGAGATTGGCGGACATATTCTAGAAAACACAGAAGATATTACAGTAGATGTTCATAATCCAGATGTAAATGTACGCGTAGAGATCCGCAGTGGCTATAGCTATATCATGTGCGATGAGCGTATGGGAGCTGGCGGTTTACCAGTTGGCGTTGGCGGAAAAGTAATGGTACTTCTTTCTGGTGGTATTGATAGCCCAGTAGCAGCGTACTTAACGATGAAACGCGGCGTATCTGTGGAAGCAGTTCACTTCCATAGTCCACCTTTCACAAGTGAGCGTGCAAAACAAAAAGTAATCGATTTAGCGCAAGAGTTAACGAAGTATTGTAAACGAGTAACGCTTCACCTTGTTCCGTTTACAGAAGTGCAAAAAACGATTAATAAAGAAATCCCATCTAGCTATTCAATGACGGTTATGCGCCGTATGATGATGCGTATTACAGAACGTATTGCTGAGGAGCGTAACGCACTTGCAATTACGACTGGTGAAAGTCTTGGACAAGTAGCAAGCCAAACGTTAGATAGTATGCATACGATTAACGAAGTAACAAACTACCCAGTTATTCGTCCGCTTATTACGATGGATAAATTAGAGATTATTAAAATCGCTGAAGAAATCGGCACATATGATATTTCAATTCGTCCATATGAAGATTGCTGTACTGTATTCACACCAGCAAGCCCAGCGACAAAGCCGAAACGTGAAAAAGCAAATCGTTTTGAAGCGAAATACGATTTCACGCCATTAATCGATGAAGCTGTAGGGAACAAAGAAACAATGGTATTACAAACGGTAGAAGTAGTGGCGGAAGAAGAAAAATTTGAAGAACTTTTCTAAAACCATAAATTACCATATCTAAAACGTGTATGAAGTCATGTTATTTATCACACTCTATACTCACAAGGAGGTGATATAACATGTCACGTAGCACAAATAAATTAGCGGTTCCTGGTGCTGAATCAGCATTAGACCAAATGAAATACGAAATCGCTCAAGAGTTTGGTGTTCAACTTGGAGCTGATGCAACAGCTCGCGCTAACGGTTCTGTTGGTGGTGAAATCACTAAACGTCTAGTTTCACTAGCTGAGCAACAATTAGGCGGTTACCAAAAATAATCCCATATGATGGCTTAGAAAGAGCGGGTTCTCCCGCTCTTTCTTTTTTGTGTTGTGTCGCTATTTGTCGGTAAGTCGATGTAATTTCGTTTGCTAATTCGACAGAACTGAAAAATTTGTCAAAAGAAGAGGGTTCAAAATTGACAGAAAATTCTTTATTATATAAAGGAGGCATAAAGAAAAGGGAGGATATTTTATGAAGCGAGAAGAATTGTTGGCGCCACCGTCTTATAATTTAGTTTCTGAAATAGAGAAATATACGGGTGATAAAGGGAAGTTAGCTTTAATTTGGCAAGATGATAAAGGGAATCGAAGGGAAGTTACATACGCTGAATTAATGCAAGGTGCGAATAAAATTGGAAACGCTTTTATAAAAAGTGGTTTGCAAAAAGGGGACAAGCTTCTCATTATGATGCCGCGTTTAATTGAAGCGTACATGACGTATATTGCTGCTATTAAAGCAGGATTTGTCGTAATTCCAAGCTCGGAAATGTTACGTAAAAAAGATATAGAATATCGAATTGGACATGGAGAAGTAAAAGCGATAGTAAGTTATGAGCCGTATATTAGGCAATTTGATGATATAAAAGCGATGGAATCTCTTCGAAAATTTGTCCTGAGCGAGCAATCAGTAGATGGATGGGTTAATTTGAAAACAGCGTTAGAAACAGAGAGTGACATGTTAGAAATGGCGAAGACAGATAAAGAAGATATGGTCTTTTTATCTTACACGTCAGGAACGACAGGAAATCCAAAAGGTGTCGTTCATACACATGCGTGGGCATACGCTCATTTACGTACGAGCGCTCCAAATTGGCTCGGAATTGAAGAGAATGATATTGTATGGGCAACAGCTAGTCCAGGCTGGCAAAAGTGGATTTGGAGCCCGTTTTTAGCAACGCTAGGATCAGGGGCAACAGGATTTGTATATCACGGTAAGTTTGAACCGAAAACGTACCTGAATTTATTAGACGATAATAAGGTGAATGTGCTTTGTTGTACACCGACTGAGTATAGATTAATGGCAAAGGTAGAAGATTTAAGCCAGTACAATTTAGAGGCATTACATAGCGCTGTATCCGCAGGAGAGCCGTTAAATAGAGAAGTCATTGAAACGTTCCAAAAGCACTTTCATATTACAGTAAGAGACGGCTATGGGCAAACGGAAAATACATTACTTGTTGGTGTAATGAAAGGGATGGATATTAGACCAGGATCAATGGGGAAACCAACGCCAGGTAACCACGTCGATATCGTAAATGAGGAAGGTACTCCAGTTAAAGTAGGCGAAGTTGGTGATATTGCAGTTCACATTGAAACGCCGGCCCTCTTTAAACAATATTACAAAGACAATGAACGTACAGCGATGCAATTTCGCGGTGATTATTATATTACAGGTGATAAAGCGAAGAAAGATGAAGACGGCTACTTCTGGTTTGAAGGGCGCGGTGATGATATCATTATTAGTTCTGGTTATACAATCGGGCCATTTGAAGTAGAGGATGCTCTTGTAAAACATCCGTACGTAAGAGAATGTGCAGTTGTCGCAAGTCCTGATGAAATTCGTGGAAGTGTCGTGAAGGCATTTATCGTATTAAGAGAGAATATAGAAAAGAACGAAGAAACATTAATTCCAACACTCCAACAACACGTCAAAGAACTCACTGCACCATATAAATACCCTCGCAAAATTGAATTTGTAGATGAACTACCAAAAACGATTTCTGGAAAAATTCGCCGTATTGAACTTAGAAAACAAGAGATGGAGATTCCGTCAAAATAATTTTGAAAACAGTGAAGTAAATAGTTGAATGAAATGCAAAACAATGATAAAATAAAAAACGAACACAAGTTCGATTTTATAAACTAAAAAAAGAGGTGTCCGTATGATTTTAGGTATTAATCCGTACTTAGTTTTAGATGGCAGTGGGCAAGAAGCTGTACAGTTTTATAAAGAGGCTTTAGATGCAAAAGTAGAAGTCATGCAAACTTTTGGTGATATGCCTGAAAATCCAGAATACCCGGTTCCAGCTGAAGCGAAAGAGCGCGTTTTACACGCTACTTTAAAAGTTGGTAATACGGATCTTATGATTTCTGATACATTCCCGGGTCAAGAGCATGCAATCGGATCTCAAGTAACAATCGCAATTCAAATTAGTAATGCAGAAAAAGCAAAAGAAGTATTCGATAAGTTACAAGAAGGTGGAGAAGTTATCATGCCACTTCAAGAAACATTCTGGAGCCCAGCATACGGACAAGTAAAAGATAAATTTAATATTGAATGGCAAGTTACAACGTCTACTACTGAACAAAAGTAATTTTAAGAAAAGCACCATATTTTGAAATGGTGCTTTTTTTTATACAATAAAAAATAAAGGAGATGGGATATATGGGAGAAATTTGGTATGGCGGCACCATTTACACAATGAGAGAAGAAAATGAAAAAGTGGACGCAGTTTACGTTGAAAACGGCATAATTGTTGATGCTGGTAATAAGGGAGAATTAGAAAGCAGATATTCAAACGTAAAGTTACATGACCTAAAAGGAAAAACAATGATCCCAGGTCTCGTTGATAGCCATATGCATCTTATTGGGCATGGAGAGAGATTACTCCGTCTAGATTTATCAAATTGTACATCTTATAGCGAAGTACTGGCTCTTGTTCAGAAGCGAGTGGAAGAAGCTCCAAAGGGCTCTTGGATTATTGGAGAAGGATGGAATGAAAATAACTTTACAGATACGAAAGATGTTCACGCGCGTGATTTAGATGAAATTTCGAAAGACCATCCTATTTTATTAAAGAGAGTTTGTCGTCACGTTACATGGGTGAATTCATACATACTGCAAGAAGTGAATATAACAGAAGCGACAGAAGATCCAAAAGGCGGGAAAATTGGCAGGGATTCATCAAATAAGTTAACAGGACTTTTATATGAACAAGGGCAAGAATTAATTAAACATGTTCAGCCAGAAATTGATGAAGCTTATTTACAAAGAGCTCTGCAAACAGCGATTAAAGATTGCTGGAAATACGGACTTGTTGGCGGGCATACGGAAGATTTAAATTATTATGGTGGTTTTAGAAAAACGCATAATGCGTTTTCTCATGTGATAAAAGAAATGCCATTTAAAGCCCATTTGCTCGTTCACCATGAAGTAGCACATGAACGAAAAGAATATGAAAATGAACATTATATTGAATTTGGGGCAATGAAAATTTTTTCTGACGGTTCTTTTGGCGGAAGAACAGCATTATTAAGTGAACCGTATGAAGATGCTAAGGAAACGAATGGGGTTGCGATTTTCTCACGTGAAGAACTTGCAGAATTAGTGAAGAAAGCACGAGATTTACATATGCCAGTTGCGATTCATACTATCGGTGATTTATCGCTTGAATATGTCATTGATGCACTCGAATTATATCCACCAGCAAAAGGGTTACGTGACCGCATTATTCATTGTCAGCTTGCTCGTGAGGAGTTAATTGAAAGAATGAAAAACTTGCAAGTCATTATAGATATACAGCCAGTCTTTCTTTCATCAGATTTTCCGTCAGTCATTGAAAAACTAGGAGAGCGCCGTCTTCGTTATGCGTATGCTTGGAAGACATTACTGGAAGCAGGGCTACATTGTAATGGTGGCTCAGATGCCCCCATTGAACAAGTAAATCCGTTTCTAGGTATATATAGCGCTGTTACACGTAGAAGTTTTATTGACGGTGTATGCTATATGCCTGAGGAAAGATTAACGGTATATGAGGCTGTTTCTTTATTTACAACAGGAAGTGCCTATGCAATTGGAAAAGAAGCGAAGCGAGGGCAAATTACAAAAGGATATGAAGCAGACTTTACAATATTAGACCGCAATATGTTTGAAATTGAGGCAGAAGAAATAAAAGAAGTGCAAGCAGAAATGACCGTAATAGATGGCCAAGTTGTCTATAGAAAAGATGAGTAAAAATATATGAGCGATTATTAAAATATATCGACTTACCGACAAAAACTGACAAGAATAACGGCCGGATAGTAAGAGATTATTGTCCGCGTCAATTGGGGTAAATAAATAACCGCAGAATTATGGAATTACATAATTCTGCGGTTATTTTAATTCTATAAAAACGTTCTTTGTACTTTTTCCCAGAAAGAATTGTTTTTTAATTTAACTGTTTTAATTTGTTTATCGCTTAAGCGTACAACAGCTTTTTCTACTTGTTTAATGCTAAGCGCTTCGTTATCCATGCCGATAACAGGATAATCGTTACCGTCTGGTTTTAGTTTTAAAGTTAATGTACGTTCGTGATTTAAAATGAACGGTGAACCGAGTGTACGATATGTGTTGTTATTTAATGATGCTAGTTCGCTTACTTGGAAACATGGGATAAGCGGGTCAACAACTGCACCATGCAATGATTTATTGTAAGCAGTACTTCCTGTTGGGGTAGAAACTACTAAACCGTCCCCTCTAAATGTTTCGAAGTATAAATCATCAACGTGAACATCTACAACGAATGTTTTTATAATACTAGAACGTAATGAGAACTCATTTAAACAATGGAAAGATGTACTGTGATCTACATCTACCTGAATTGTTGGATATTTACGCACTTCAATTTCATTTTTTGTAATTTCTTGAAGGGCTGTATCAACGTGATCAATATGGAAATCGCAGTAGAACGAAGTTTCATCTTTCGTAGAAATCCCTGCGTATAAGCAATCTTCCCTAAAACCAGTTTTACGAACGGCTTGTAAGAAGGTTGCATCATCTCCAACACTGACGATAGCGTTTGCATTTTTTGGATGATCTAATATGGTAAATCCATTCTCTTCTAAAATACGATAGATTGGTTTCATTTTTTCAACGAGCGTTGCTTTGTCATCACCATAAAAGAAAAATAAATTGCGACGATCTGCCATTATGTATCCCTCCACTGCAGTTAAATTTTCTGTTTTTCGTGCTACATATCATTAGAGTCCGTTCCCTGATGATATGTTCAAATAATATATTTCGATATAAAATGTCAAAATACCTTTTTATTTTTAGAAAAATTTTTATATTCAATCTTATAGAACTCTGTTTAATGATGAATAAAGTTGTCGATAATGGGTACGGAGTGAAAGGATGATACGTATGAAGTGGCTCGTAATTGGAATAATAATTCTTCTTCTTTTTATTTTGTTTATACTATTGTCAAAAATAAAGCTTAAGGTGACATTTTTATATTCAGAAATGGAAAAGCAATGTTTGCTTCAAGTGAAAATATGGATGATTCGATATACATTTGATGTGTTGGAAAGAATTGAAAAACAGCAGAAAAAAACAGGACAGAAAATCGAAAAAGCTGAAGAGGACGGCGGACTCGATAATAAAATTATGGCGCAACTTGACAGCATTGTTGAACTGATAAAAAAGCTGCAAGAAGTTCATACTATTGTTAAAGATTTTCTCAAACGAGTGAAAATCAATGGTTGGAAATGGCATACGCAAATTGGAGCAGGCGACGCAGCTAGTACTGGAATTGTCACTGGATATGCATGGGGGACAAAAGGTATGGCTGCTGGAGTTGTCGGACAATATATGCATATTGTCGATGTACCAGAATTTGAAATTACTCCTGTTTTTCAAGGGAAGGGATTTGCATCAAGATGCGAGTTAACAGCATCTTTTCGTATATTCCGCGCTATAAAAACTGGCGTCAAATTAATCATATTTATGAGAAGACAAAGATCTGGTATGACAGAAAAATCTGTTCAAGCATAGGGGGGATATAGAATGGACCATCCAATTCAAGGTTTAATGACAACCGCAATGCAGCATTTAAAACAAATGACTGATGTAAATACAATTGTTGGTGACCCAATTAAAGCGGCAGATGGAAGTGTAATTCTTACTGTTTCGAAAGTAAGTTTTGGATTTGCTGCTGGTGGAAGTGAATTTGGTAAAGTAGAACATTCAGGCCGCCATCCATTTGGCGGGGGAAGTGGTGGAGGAGTTTCTATTAATCCTGTTGCCTTTCTTGTTATAAATGGAGATGGTGTGAAAGTATTGCACTTAGATAAACAAACACACGTCATCGATAAAATAATTGAATTAGCTCCACAAGCTGTTGATAAAGTGAAAGAAATGATGGATAAACGAAAAGAAGATGATCCTGAATTTCAAATTTAACGAATAAAGAAGCTAATCAATAGGTTAGCTTCTTTAATTTTTTTGTAAATAAAGCGATTTTATTTGCATTATCGATAGGGACAAACTATCATTTACATTGTACATATTTTGTTTAAATAAGGGAGGATTTTCAAGTGGCAAACGTAACTTTTAAAGGTAATCCAATGACTTTAGTTGGAACAGAAGTTAAAGTTGGCGATCAAGCGCCAAACTTCCAAGTATTAGCAAACGACTTATCTCCAGTAAGTTTAGAAACATACAAAGGCGAAGTGAAATTAATTAGTGTTGTACCTTCAATCGACACAGGTGTTTGTGATGCACAAACACGTCGTTTTAACCAAGATGCAGCAGGTATTGAAAACGCGAAAGTATTAACAATTAGCGCTGATTTACCATTCGCTCAAAAACGCTGGTGTGCAGCAAACGGTTTAGAAAATGTTGTAACACTTTCTGACCACCGTGACCTTTCATTCGGTGAAGCTTACGGCTTAGTAATGAAAGAGCTTCGTTTACTTGCTCGTGCAGTATTCGTAGTAGATAGCAACGACAAAGTAGTTTACGCAGAGTACGTAAGCGAAGGTACAAGCCATCCAAACTATGAAGCAGCATTAGAAGCAGCTAAATCTGCGAAGTAATGTGAAGGAAATGACCTCTTATAAAGAGGTCGTTTTTTCTCATATATTGCTCTGTAACGGCATCGATATATGAGAAAAAACGTTATATCATATATAACTTAAAAGGGAGCTCTTTACAGGAGGTCGCTTTTTCTTTTTGGAAAAAAACACTTTGTGGTATGATATAAGTTATGTGTAAAAGAGAGAAGGAGGAATGTACGTGAGTCAGACAGTAGAAACATTATTTTCTATTTTTGATTCTTCTGCGGTAGTTTTACGTAAAGAATTAGATGTAACATATTTAGAGGCGCTTGTAGAGACAGGTGATAACTTGTTTGAGGGAGCGATTTTACAAGAAGAATTATCCGAATCAGCAATTGAAAGGCTGAATCGTGAATATAGTACGTTTAATGAAGAAACATATAAAGGTGAAGAAATTCGTAAAGCATTTCAGTTAGCCATCTTAAAAGGAATGAAAGAAGGCGTACAAGCGAATCATGAAATGACACCTGATGCAGTTGGTATGTTTATGAGTTATTTATTCCATAAATTTATGCAAGGGCAAAATGAAATTACAGTTTTAGATCCTGCAATTGGAACAGGTAACTTAATGACTACAGTGTTTAATAGCGCCAAAGAAGGACTAACAATGAGTGGATTTGGTGTAGAAGTGGATGAAGTGCTAATTAAACTTGCTTTAGTAAATGCAAATTTACAAAAGCATGCAATCGAATTCTTCCATCAAGATGGACTAGCACCACTTTATATCGATCCAGTTGATGCAGTCGTTTCAGACTTGCCAGTTGGTTATTATCCAAACGAAATCGGTGCAAGTGAATATAAATTAAAAGCAGATGAAGGAATGTCATATGCCCATCACTTATTTATTGAACAAAGTGTGAAACATACGAAAGAGGGCGGGTACTTATTCTTCTTAGTACCAAACTTCATTTTTGAAAGTGACCAGGCACCAAAATTACATGCATTTATTAAAGAAACATGCTTTATTCAAGGGTTATTACAGCTTCCTGTTTCCATGTTTAAAAACGAGAAAAATGCAAAAAGTATATTTGTTCTCCAAAAGAAAGGCGCTAATGTAACAATGCCAAAACAGGCGTTATTAGTGGAGTTGCCTAAATTCTCTAACATGAAGGCGATGGAAGACATTATGGATCAATTAAATACTTGGTTTGCAACACATAAATAAAGCTAGGTATATGTAACAGCATTAGTGATTCATGTAGTACAGTTTTATATAATATGTCATATTTTTAAATATATACAAGATTTAACTGAATTTTTTTGAAATCTGTAATATATATTTTTTCTTGGTGTTACAATTTTTTCACTTGAAATATATGTCGGACGATGTTTAAATTAAAATCGTGAGTATAAAATTTGCTAATGATGAAACGTTTTCATATTTAGTGAATTTGATCAGATAAAATCGAGCGGTTTGTGGAAACATCCACACAACTACCAAGAGAAAAAGGGGCGAAAGACTAGATGTCAAAAATCATCGCGATTAACGCAGGAAGCTCTTCCTTAAAATTCCAATTATTTGAAATGCCAAGTGAAACAGTATTAACAAAAGGTTTAGTAGAACGTATCGGTTTAGAAGATAGTATCTTCACTATTACTGTAGATGGCGAAAAACAAAAAGAAATTACAAACATTCCAGATCACGCAGTAGCAGTTAATATGCTTCTAAAAAAATTAACTGAAAACGGAATCGTTAAATCTCTAGATGAGATTGGCGGTATCGGTCACCGTGTTGTTCACGGCGGCGAAAAATTTGCTGACTCTGTTTTAATTACTGATGAAGTATTAGCTGATATCGAAGAATTAAGCGATTTAGCACCACTTCATAACCCAGCAAACGTTGTTGGTATTAAAGCATTCCAAGAAGTATTACCAAACGTACCAGCAGTAGCAGTATTCGATACAGCATTCCACCAAACAATGCCGGAATCTGCATTCCTATACAGCCTACCATATGAGTACTATGAAAAATTCGGCATCCGTAAATACGGTTTCCACGGAACTTCTCATAAATATGTAACTGAGCGTGCGGCTGAATTATTAGGTCGTCCAATTGAAAGCTTAAGCTTACTTTCTTGTCACTTAGGTAACGGTGCAAGTATCGCAGCAGTAGAAGGCGGTAAATCTATCGATACTTCTATGGGCTTCACTCCACTTGCTGGTGTAACAATGGGTACACGTTCTGGTAACCTTGACCCTGCGTTAATTCCATACATCATGGAAAAAACAGGCCAAACAGTAGAAGAAGTAGTTAACGTATTAAACAAGAAGAGTGGTATGTTAGGTCTTACTGGTTACTCTAGTGACCTACGTGACATCATTGCGAAAGAAGAAGAAGGCGACCACCGTGCGAAAGTAGCACTTGATGTATTCGTAAGCCGTATCCACAAATACATCGGTTCTTACACTGCTCGTATGAAAGGTGTAGACGCAATCATCTTCACAGCTGGTGTAGGTGAAAACAGTGCGATTATTCGTGAGCGCGTATTAGAAGGCCTTGAGTACATGGGCGTATACTTTGATGCAAAACGTAATAACGTATTCGGTGAAGAAGCATTCATCAGCTTCCCACACTCTCCAGTAAAAATTATCGTAATTCCAACTGACGAAGAAGTTATGATTGCTCGTGATGTACTACGTCTTGGAGATATTGGTTAATATATGAAAAGAAAGACGAGATCCTATAGGATTTCGTCTTTTTTCTTTCTGAATGAATGCCGTAATAGGAATCCATTTCGCATAAGATATTGTTTGCTCATCTTGTATATTCACTTTTTCCATTTCATATAGTGACGTGTCTAATAAACGTAAAGAATATAGTTGAATGATTTCATGAGCAATTTCTCCATCTAGATGAAAGACATTTTCTAAACAACCTAAATAATTGGTGATTTCTATCTCCGTATGAAGCTCTTCTTTAAACTCCCGAATAACAGTATGTGCTGATTTTTCACCAAGTTCAATTGAACCGCCAAGAGGACGATAATATATTTCGCCTTCTGTATAATATTCTTGTACGAGAAGGCGATCTTGATGTACAGCAAGACCGAAAGCTTTTGCACGTGGATACATATACAATCACTCCTTATTTGTTTTGTATAAGGACGATTATAATGTATGGTGTGATAAAAGTATCGTGTATTTAAGTGTGCGGTCTAACTATAATTCCATCAAATAAGTCTTTCCAAAATGCTTCATTGTATTGGTATACATCCATAATAGGACATTTTATAACGCAAATATTTTGTAATCCCCAATCTTCTTGGGTGATGGTTGGTACATCTTCAGGAATGAGTAATAGGACAGAGAATGTATGTGTAACGATTTGAGATAAAATTTGTTCTAGGGAACATGCTTCTTCATATGTTCCTCCAGTTCGAATAAATAATATGGATGCTGCCGTTTCAATTGTAGTTAGAAAACGATTAATACGATGTTCATAGTTTAACTTAATTTCTGTATAAGAAGGCCAAGAAGCTGGTGTGTTTACATCTGTTTTAAAGTCATGGCAAGAGTCGATTTCATATAGATTATCACGGAGTCTTAATTTTGCACCATCATCCCAAAATGAGATGAAGGATAAATTTTCGAAATTTAAAAAGCGGTCAAATCGATTTTGTAATAATACATTCACTTTTTCTAATGAGGGGCTTAGCATAAAATCAATAACGCCAAAAAAAGGTGATAATTCGAATTGATATAATGCCCAAGCAGGCCAGCAGTTTTGTCCTAAGCTGAATACTGCGTTATAATTTTGTTTTAGATTGGATAGATTCATGTGATGCAACTCATCCTTTTTGTTAATATTTTATGCCATTCAAAAATGGTATGTGAATAAAGATAGACAAGCATATTTGCAAAGAATAAGCAGAAATATGTTACAATAGAAAAAAATCGAACGAGGTGGTTGTTACGATGCGATCGAAGCGAGAACAAGCCATTTTAGACAATATAAAAGAATGGGAAGCGCAATTAGTTGAGCAAGAAGCGACCGATTTTCAAAAAGTGTTTGATAAATGGTTACATAGTACAGTTGCGAAATTACCTGAGAAAAAGCGAAAAGAATTCTTCACGAAAGCAGATGGATGGCTCTTTCATTTGCATGCATTTATTCAAAGTTCACAAGCACAGTTAGATGCACGTAATCGGATTTTAGGAACATCAAGATTATTTGATGAATCGATTGAACAGCTTGAAGATTTGAAAGCATTATCTATTGATCAATTAACATACATAGCAGAGCAGCAAACAGCACGTCATCGTCTATATTCATTTGTACAAGGCGGGGCAACAGGTGCTGGAGGTTTATTATTATTAACGGCGGATTTTCCGGTTATGATCGCGTTAAATGTGAAGGCAGTCCAACTTATTGCAACATCATTTGGACATGATGTGAACAAGCCGTATGAAATGATGCTTGCGTTAAAGGTGTTTCATGCGTCATTACTACCAGGAAGACTTCAGCAATATGCATGGTACAATTTATTGCAAGAGCTGGAACAAGAAGATTCGTTCTTCTACGAAGGAGACGAAGCAGTGCTACAAACAGCTTCTACTGAGGTTGTGTTAAAACAAATTTTGAAGACATTTTCGATTTATGCTCTTCGTCGTAAATTATTCCAAGGTATACCGGTAATTGGAATGGCAATTGGATCTACAGTGAATTATCGTTTAACAAGAAACGTTACTGAATTTGCAAATAGATTTTATCAAGTGCGTCACATAGTCGAGAAAGAAAAAAGAGCATAAAAAAAGCGAGAGGCCGAAGCCTTTCGCTTTTTTAATTTGTTGCATGCTTTTTGGACATTGGAATAGATACTGGTTGCTTTTCTTCTGCTTTTGGATAATAAATTAAATCCAATGTTTTTGCCTGTACGGCAATTGAAAGAATAGTAAAAGCAATTTCTGTCCAATTTAAATAATATAATGAAAGCGCAAGAACAATCGCGTCAAAGACGAAGAAAATTTGCCCAATTGTAAAACGTGTTTTTTTACTTAATACAATTGTTAAAATATCGTCTCCACCGGTTGCACCGCCAAATCGCAATATAAAACCGAGTCCAATACCAGCTAACGCACCGCCAACTACTGCAGCTATAAATAAATTGTTTGATAAATCGACCGTAAATGGAGAATAATTTTCCATAAGAGAATAAAATACTCCGAATGAAATTGAACCTAAGAATGAATAGCCAACCATTTTTCTACCTAACAATGAAGCACATAGTAGAATAATTGGGATATCCATCATTACAGTTGAAATAGATGGTGAAATATCATAAAAATTTTGGATGAATAGTGCGATACCTACAAAGCCACCTTCTGTTAAGTGGTTTTGGAAGTGAATGTGATATAGCGCTGCTGCTAAAATAAATGAACCGATTAAAACCATAAAAACTTCTTTAATAATTTGTCGACTTTGGATGTTCCTCATCGTTATTCCTTCTTTCCGTAGTTAGTAGTCCTTTTTGTGTTGTAAACTAACTACGAGCTCACATGTAGCTTTCAGTTAGTTTACGAAAAAAACTAACTACGCTATATGTCGCTGAAGAAATAACGAATAATCCTCTCGTCCATCAATTCTCCCTACCTTCGTTTTAGTTTAAGTCTTAAAACGACTAAACAAAACGTGGAGTAGGATTCGTCATTTAGCAATCCTGCTCTTCTTTGTTTTGTTTAGCTAGTAACAATTAAGTCCTAAACAAAACGCTATGTGTAAGAAGAGTCTTTTTTTTGCCAAATTATCCTTCGGGCAATCATAATTTCCCCACTCTCGTATTTTTTTTCGCTAGACTAAAGTATCTGAGCTGAAAAATACGCTACGTGTATGATTCGTCAATACGATGCCACATGCTCCTTCGAGCGATCATGATATCAAAATCCCTTCCTTCAAGATTTATACTATTATATCATACTTTTAAAAAATGTATGCGGATGGAAACCGACAATAAACGGAGGGAATCTACAAAAAATGTTATGTTTAAATATTTTTGTAGAAAAGCCTAAGTTATTTCTTACTTATTGGACAGTTTGTAACGGTTTGTCCAATAAGTAAGAAAAAAAGGGTTTTATTCCGTTGTATTCTTTTCATCACTTTTATCTTTAAAAAACGCATCCCAACTAATCACACTTAAAAAAGTTAAAGCGATAATAACGAAAGCACGCATAAGCTTTAGACCTCCTTTTGTACATAGTATATGAATCATTCGATTCGGAATGTGTCATTTTTTTACAAGTCTTAACTGTTATGAGAGTATATTAATATAGATAGATGATGGGGGAGTGAAGGTATGCTAAAAGAAATGTTCAAAAGAAAAGAATTAATATGTATTTCATGTCAGAAAAAAATTCAATATGAAGAAGAACTCGTCGCTTTTGTAAAGTTGCCGAAAGAAAGAAGTATATTAGTTGGTCCATTCGATGTATGTTTGGCGAAAACAGCACAAGAAATATATTGTAAATCATGTTACGACAAAAAAAGCATGACCCAAAGTAATTGAGGGGCATGCTTTTTTCATTGGTGTGCTTTCCCCTCAGATACATTTTGAGTGAGTCGATACCAAAGCCAAAGGTCATTAATGATGGAAGCAAGATCGGCAATTTCTGAATTTAGTTTACAAGAAACTTCGAAGTCTTCTTCGTTATTTAAATAATGTTGTTTTGTATTAATATAGTGCTCAAGTTCTTTTATACGATCAGGAATTTTCCCGCGAACTTGTTCCCATTTTAATAAAATAGCGTGTTGCATTTTTTCGGGGATATCTTCCCAATCTTCTTGTAAATGCGGAATTTCAATGCCGAGATGTTCATCGTAAAAGAAATACTTTTCCATAAGTTCACCCCCGTTTTCCTGCTTATATTGTACATAAAAACAGAAAGAAGTTCGACGGAATTGTTTGAAAAAATTTGAAAATGACTCTTGATACATTTTGTAAAAGGTGTTAAAGTGTGAATTATTATAAAAGAAAATGAATATTTATTCTTTAGGGGGATGCAAAATGGAGAAGAAAAAAGTTGTATTAGCATATTCCGGAGGTCTTGATACTTCCGTTGCAATTAAATGGTTACAAGAGAAGGATTATGATATTATCGCGCTTTGTTTAGACTTAGGGGAAGGCAAAGACTTAGCATTTGTAAAAGAAAAGGCACTTTCAGTAGGTGCAATTAAATCATATATGATTGATGTTCAAGAAGAATTTGCAAACGAATATGCATTGATGGCGATGCAAGCACACACATTATACGAAGGGAAATATCCTCTTGTTTCGGCGCTATCACGCCCACTTATCGCGAAGAAATTAGTAGAAATTGCAGAGCAAGAAGGAGCGACTGCAGTTGCACATGGATGTACAGGGAAAGGAAATGATCAAGTTCGTTTTGAAGTTTCTATTCAAGCATTAAATCCTTACTTAGAAGTGATTGCACCTGTACGTGAATGGAAGTGGTCACGTGAAGAAGAAATTGCCTATGCAAAAGAAAACGATGTACCAATTCCGATTAATTTAGATAGCCCATTTTCAATCGATCAAAACTTATGGGGACGCAGCAACGAATGTGGAATTTTAGAAGATCCATGGGCAGCACCGCCAGAAGATGCATATGAGATGACACTGGCATTAGAAGATACACCGAATAAACCAGAGTTTGTAGAAATCGGATTTGAAGCAGGCGTACCGACGACTTTAAATGGTACTGCATATTCACTTGCAGAATTAATTAAAACGCTAAATGCACTTGCTGGAAAACATGGCGTTGGACGTATTGATCACGTAGAAAATCGTCTTGTCGGTATTAAATCTCGTGAAGTATACGAATGCCCAGCAGCAATGACGTTAATTACTGCGCATAAAGAGTTGGAAGATTTAACACACGTAAAAGAAGTAGCGCATTTTAAACCAGTGATTGAACAGAAAATAACAGAACTTATTTATAATGGTTTATGGTTCTCGCCTTTAAAACAAGCGCTTCATGCATTTTTACAAGAAACGCAAAAGAATGTAACAGGTACAGTGCGTGTGAAATTATTTAAAGGTCATGCGATTGTAGAAGGACGTAAATCTGAATACTCTTTATACGATGAAAAATTAGCAACATATACTGCTCAAGATGAATTTAATCATGATGCAGCAGTTGGATTCATTTCATTATTCGGTTTACCGACGAAAGTATACAGCCAAGTGAATCAAAAGAAGGTGGAAGCGTGAGCAAACTTTGGGGCGGACGTTTTACAGAAGAAGCGGAAGCATGGGTTGAAGAGTTCGGAGCATCCATCTCCTTCGATCAACAATTAGTAAATCAAGATATAAACGGAAGTATTGCACACGTAACGATGCTAGCAAAGCAAGGCATCGTTACGAAAGAGGAAGCCGAGAAAATAAAGATAGGTCTTCAATATTTATTAGAAGAAGCGAAACAAAATAAATTGCATTTTTCAGTTGAAGCGGAAGACATTCATTTAAATATCGAAAAGATGTTAATTGAAAAAATCGGTGAAGTGGGAGGGAAACTTCATACTGGCCGAAGCCGTAATGATCAAGTAGCGACAGATATGCACTTATATTTAAAAGAAAAAGTAGAACATATTATAAAAACTACAAAACAATTGCAGACGGTTCTTGTTCATCAAGCAGAAAATAATATTGAAACGATTATGCCTGGCTATACGCATTTGCAGCGTGCGCAGCCGATTTCATTTGCTCATCATATTCTCGCTTATTTTTGGATGTTAGAGCGTGATGTGAGTCGTTATGAAGATTCGTTAAAGCGTATTAACATTTCGCCGTTAGGGGCAGGAGCGTTAGCAGGGACAACATTCCCGATTGACAGAGAATATAGTGCGGAGCTTCTTGGATTTAATGGAATCTATGAAAATAGTTTAGATGCAGTAAGCGATCGTGATTTCATACTGGAGTTCCTAAGTAACTCATCTATGCTCATGATGCACTTATCACGCTTTTGCGAAGAACTTATTTTATGGAGTAGCCAAGAGTTTCAATTTATTGAAATGAGCGATCAATACGCAACGGGAAGTAGTATTATGCCGCAAAAGAAAAATCCTGATATGGCGGAACTAATCCGCGGTAAAACAGGCAGAGTATACGGTAATTTATTTAGTTTACTTACAGTCATGAAAGGATTACCACTCGCTTACAATAAAGACTTACAAGAAGATAAAGAAGGAATGTTTGATACAGTTAAAACAGTAGAAGGTTGCCTTCATATTATGGCGGGCATGCTTGAAACGATGACTGTAAACAAAGAAAAAATGGGGCAAGCTGTGACGCAAGATTTCTCCAACGCAACAGAAATTGCCGACTACTTAGCAAGTAAAGGACTACCATTCCGTCAAGCTCATGAAATTGTTGGGAAGCTAGTGCTACACTGCACACAAAACGGAATTTATTTAGTAGATGTCCCACTTGCAACGTATAAAGAGATGAGTTCGTTATTTGAAGAAGATTTGTATGAAGTTCTTTCAACATATGAGGCTGTAAAGCGTCGTAATAGTGCTGGTGGGACAGGGTTTGAGCAAATTGAAAAAGCTTTGGAGAAGGCGAAAGGATTAGTTGGAGAGTTTGTTGGAAGTTGATTGATAGGAAAGAAGGTACGCTAACCTTAGTACAGGAAAGCGTACCTTCTTTTTGATTTTTACAGCTTAAAATGAATCATACTTATGTCGATCTTCCGTAATTCGAATATACTCAATATCCATTAAATCTCGTAGTAATGCACCGTTACTTAGTTCAATTCCGTGTGTCTCTTTAAAATGTTCACGGATTGTCTCTAACATTTCAATTTCTTTTCCATTCACATCTAAAATAATACGTTCAGAATCATCCATATAGCATCCTCCTTTTTTAAACATATATATTTTGTCCGTCTATTTCTAAAAAATGTATGTTAACGTAATGTTAGGAAATAAGAAAGGAATGGAAAATGAGGCGTATTTATTTTATAGGGGTAATTTTGTATACGTTAGTTGTATTACATGTTGCATTCCCAAATATCTTTTCATTTGAGGATTTAGAAACAGTACACGTTGCGATATTTATTTTTGCTCTATTTGTAGTAGATTGCTTTATTTCTATATGGCTTTCGAAAAGAAAAGATATACAAGGTAAAAAAGAAATGGAACGGAAAAGGAGAAAACGTTCATTTTGGATGACGACGTATTGCTTTTCTTTAGCAATTGCTGCTGCTTTTCTTTAGCAATTGCTGCTGCTTTTTTTAGTGAGCATATTCCGTTAGAAAGATTAAATATTGGATTTGGAGCGTTCGTATTTGCATACTATTTTTTTATGCACTTTCTTCCTTATATGAAAGAAAAGAGAGGAGAAGAGGAAGACCAGCTTGTAGAAGAAGCGAGAGAACAAGAGAGTAAGAGATTTGAAGGAGATATAAAGAAACTTGGAGAACAAAAGTGGTATTTAAAATCAAAAATCATATACGTTCTTTGCTTTATTACGCCGCCAATTGGTTATTTATATGTTTTCTTTCTTCGTAAAAAAATGACAGAAGGTGCAAAGCAAACGTACTTAATGGTTGCGACGATTATGATGGCATTATGGTCTTTGAAGTTTCTACCTCCTTATATCTTGGCAATTACCGTTGTTGTTATAGCTTGTCTTGTATTTCTAGTAAAATATGTGAAATGAAAAACACCAAGCCCATGTGGACTTGGTGTTTTATCTATAAATTAAAGCTCACCTTGTTCCTCATCACCACGAACAACAAGGACATCGCATTTCGCATAGCGAATAATATGTTCAGAGACGCTACCAATTAGGAAACGCTCAACAGCATTTAAACCAGTCGCGCCACACATAATTAAATCTACTTTATGGTTTGGAGCGATTTCTTTTGAAATTTTAGATTTAGGGTTACCAAATTCTAATACAGTTTCAATTTTTTCAAGACCAGCTTCAAGCGCAGTTTTTTTGTAGTCTTCTAATAAGTCTTCTGCAAATAGATTTGCACGTTCAGCAATTGCACGGCTATAAGCCTCTACTGCTGAGTACGCTTTTACATCAACGATATGAGCAATTGTTAATGTTGCATTATTGCGCTTTGCGACTTGAATTGCTTTTTTAAAGGCTTTTTCTGCTTCTTTAGAACCATCCACCGCGATTAAAATATTTGTATATGTATTATTCATAGTAAATTCCTCCCAATCTGTTTTATAACTGTTTACAACTTAATTATAAAACAAATTTTGGTAACGTGCTTGCCAGAAACGTTACAGAATTTTGAAAACTCTGTTTCAATTCATTTTAGTTGTAATTGGAGCGAGAACTTGTTACATATGAAGTATAGCAATTTAAAAGGGGGCAGTTTTGTGAGACATGCGCTCATTACAGCCGGTACGAAAGGTTTAGGAAAGCAAGTAACAGAAAAGTTATTGGCTAAAGGCTATTCAGTAACAGTAACATATCATAGCGATATAACGGCTATGGAAACGATGAAAGAAACATATAAAAACGTAGAAGAGCGTCTACAATTCGTGCAAGCGGATGTCACGAAAAAGGAAGATTTACATAAAATGGTAGAAGAAGCGATAAGCCGTTTTGGCAAAATTGATTTCTTAATTAATAATGCTGGTCCATATGTATTTGAACGAAAAAAGTTAGTCGATTATGAAGAAGATGAATGGAATGAAATGATTCAGGGTAATTTAACAGCGGTATTTCATTTGTTGAAACTTGTCGTTCCGGTTATGAGAAAACAGAACTTTGGCCGTATTATTAATTACGGATTCCAAGGGGCAGATAGTGCACCGGGATGGATTTATCGTTCAGCTTTTGCAGCAGCGAAAGTAGGACTTGTTTCATTAACGAAAACTGTTGCTTACGAAGAAGCAGAATATGGAATTACTGCAAATATGGTATGCCCTGGTGATATTATTGGTGAAATGAAAGAAGCGACAATTCAAGAAGCACGTCAGTTGAAAGAACGTAAAACACCAATTGGTAGATCTGGAACAGGCGAAGATATCGCAAGAACGATTTCGTTTTTATGTGAGGAAGATTCCGATATGATTACCGGTACAATTATTGAAGTAACTGGTGCAGTAGATGTTATTCATAGACATCGATAGAGAAAAATAAAGTGAAGATTCGAATGATTGGACAGTTTATCCTTTATGCTGATAGGTGCGGATAATACTGTCCTTTAATATAAAATTAAATCTATCGGAAAACTTATATTATTTTTTGTCAAATATTGAGATATTATGTTAAAATATAAGAGCGTAGAAAGCGCTTTAAAAAATGATTCAGGGGTCATTTCATAACTCAAGGGGGAACTAATAATGCGTATCGGTATTCCAACAGAAATTAAAAACAATGAAAACCGCGTGGCAATGACGCCAGCGGGAGCAGTACATTTAGTGCAAAATGGTCATGAAGTTTTTGTTCAAAAAGGAGCAGGTTTAGGGTCTGGCTTTACGGATGAAGAATACGTACAAGCTGGTGCGAAACTTGTTGAAACTGCTGAAGAAGCATGGAATCAAGATATGGTTATGAAGGTAAAAGAGCCAGTAGCAAGTGAATACGGCTATTTTCGCGAAGGTTTAATTTTATTCACATACTTACACTTAGCTCCAGAACCAGAATTAACGAAAGCATTAATTGATAACAAAGTTGTATCAATTGCATACGAAACAGTACAATTAGATAATCGTTCATTACCATTACTTGCACCTATGAGTGAAGTAGCAGGTCGTATGTCTGCACAAATCGGTGCACAATTCCTTGAGAAAAACAAAGGCGGTAAAGGTATTTTACTTGCAGGCGTTCCAGGGGTAAAACGCGGCAAAGTAACAATTATCGGCGGTGGTCAAGCTGGTACAAACGCAGCGAAGATTGCAGTAGGTTTAGGTGCAGATGTAACAATCATCGACTTAAGCGCAGAACGTCTTCGTCAACTAGATGACATTTTCGGTAACCAAGTAAAAACATTAATGTCTAATCCATACAACATTGCAGAAGCTGTAAAAGAATCTGACCTTGTTATTGGTGCAGTATTAATTCCAGGTGCAAAAGCGCCAAAACTTGTAACTGAAGAAATGATTCAATCAATGGAACCAGGTTCTGTCGTTGTAGATATCGCGATTGACCAAGGTGGTATTTTCGAAACAACTGATCGTATTACAACTCATGATAACCCAACTTACGAAAAACACGGCGTTGTTCATTATGCAGTTGCTAATATGCCAGGTGCGGTTCCACGTACGTCAACTCTTGCATTAACAAACGTAACAGTACCATATGCAGTGCAAATTGCGAACAAAGGCTACAAAGATGCTTGCCTAGGCAACACTGCATTATTAAAAGGTATTAACACATTAGACGGATATGTAACATTCGAAGCAGTTGCAGAAGCGCACGGCTTACAATACGCTGATGCGAAAGAGCTTCTTGAAAAAGCTCCTGCTTTATCATAATAGAGACAAATTCAAGACCTTCCTTTATGAGGAGGGTCTTTTTTTATGGAGAAATAACATGTGAATAATTGTTATTTATTGGTGTAAATTGATTTTCATTATGATAATTTAGAATTATATAACAAAAAGAGGGGATTCAATGGGGAGCAAAAAGAGGAAGAAAAAGCAAGCTAAAAGACAAAAGTATATAAAGAAAAAACAGGAACAGAACATACCTCTTTCAAAAAAAGTGGTCATTATGATAGAGAAAACATTTCGGTATATTTGTATGGCTCTGTATGTGATTTTGTGTATGTATTCATTTGGAGTGTTGTACAGTTTTGAGATAACCCCCAATATTATTGAGAGCATTCTAGAAGTTGCACTTGTCGTAATAGAATTAGCCTTATTCGTTATACTCTTTGCTACAGTATGGCCTAGTCATGAAAGTAAGAAAGATAAGCAAAGAAAAATGAGAAAAAAATCTTCATATGCTTCAAGTTCATCAAGTGGATTCAGTGACTACAGTGGCAATGATTGTAGCAGCTCAAGTGATGATGAGGGAGATTGCGGAGGTGGTGGAGACTAAGCTAGTTTTTCAGAAGAACGACTAATGAAAGGATGAGACGAAAGATGGAAACTGTGAACTTAATAGAATTAACAAAGGACATTCAAGATCAACATAAAAACTTCGTCGTTTCAAATGTAAATAGTCATTGCTTACGAATCGCTGTATTTACTGGTGAATATGATTGGCACTATCATTCTAATTCGGATGAATTATTCATTGTATTAGAGGGAGAATTACTTATTGATTTTGAGGATGGAGAAACAGCGGTATTAAAGCCAAATGATTCTATTTTAATTCCAGCATGTACGATTCATAGAACGAGAGCATTAAAGAGAACGGTAAATCTTTGTTTTGAAAATATAGAGGCGGATACAATTATAGTGGAGCAATTATGAAAAAATTATCTGTAGCCGAGTATAGAAAAATCCTTCCGATTTTAGAAAGTTATACAAAAACGACGACGTTTGCTTATGCGGTATGTGATCAAATGATAGATGGTGAAGTTTTTACAAACGGGCAGTTAACAGCAGGATTAATTATTACAGGTAACGGTATCTATTATTTATTTGGTGATACGGATGATCACAAGTATAACGAAAATTTATTTGCATATTTAAAAATGGCTATTGAAAAAACAGAGAAGAGATTTACACTCTTTACTTCAAGTGAAGAGTGGGAAATGATGATAGAAGGGCAATTTAGTAATATACTTCGGAACATTCCGCGAATGAAATTTCAAAGCATAACCTTTGAAGAGAAAAAACAAGATTGTAACATAAATACATATGAAGTGAAGCGTATTGATAGAAAAGATATAGCACAAAGCAATGAATTTACAGAGGAATATTATAAAGAATATTGGGGATCAACTAAAGTGTTTTTAAATAATGGCTTTGGATTCTGTATAGAACAAGATGGGATAATTGTAGCGGAATGTGTTTCGATATTTAACGGGAATGGATTTGCTGAAATTGATATTGTAACGCATGAAGCATATCAAGGGAAAGGATTAGCCCAAGCTGTTGCAATGCGGTTCATTGAACATTGTATGAAAAATAATATTACACCGTGCTGGGATTGTTATGTAGACAATATTCCTTCGCAAAAATTAGCTAGTAAATTAAGTTTTTATCATCCAATAGAATATAGATTGCTTGTACGTAAGAAAACGGGGGAATAAAAATGAATGTGGAGTTAACGAGATTCAAAGTGAAACAAGGTAAAAGTCGTCGTGTAGATGAATGGATGCAGCTTCTGAATGACAATATGAAAGAAGTGCTGTTGACACTAAACGACGAAAAAATGTACGTTGAGACAATTTTCCGGGAAATAAGAGATGGAGAAGAGTACTTATATTGGTATTCTGTGCAAGGAAAAGGTGGTATTTTTGTCGAAAATTCGCATCATGAAATTGATAAAAAGCATTTAGCGTTTTGGTATGAATGTATTGATGAAGAAGCACCATCTGTTGATATGAAAACAGAAGTTGTTATGATTCAAGATGTTGTGAAGGAAGCGATGAAATAATAGAATAGTATTTCAGATAGAAGCGCATCAAAATGGATGTGCTTTTTATTATGGAATTTTTTTTAGAAAAGCTGTATACATTTTACGCTCTCAAACGTTGAGTATATAGAGAGGAGAGCCGAATGAGTCATGATACGTTTGAATCGTTATTAATAGAGAAATCAAAAGCTGTGTTTGGATACTTAATTAAGATTGGAGCAGATAGAAAAGAAGCAGAAGATATTGTGCAAGATACGTTGTATAAAGCTTTATTGCTTATGGAGGAAATACCGTTAGGACATTTAGCACCGTGGCTATTTAGAGTTGCGATAAATCAGCACCGAGATTTACATCGAAAAGAAAAAAGGCTAAATCCCATTGCGATTGAATCTGTCGTTCTTATTGGGCAAAAGTCATTAGATGAAGTGCTTTTAACAAGTGAGTTACAAGGAGAAGTACAAGAAATATTGGAGACGATGACGGGGGATTATCGTCATATTTTACTGTTGAAATATGAGTATGAACTATCTTATAAGGAAATTGCCATTTTATTAAGTATGAAAGAAGATACAGTAAAAACAAGCTTGTACCGTGCAAGAAATCAATTTAAAAAACTGTATAGGAGGAGAAATGATGAGTCGGAAGGACTTTGATTTGAATATGAATGATAAGCAAGTGAAGACTTTGATGAAGAGAGCGAAGAGGAAGCAGTTTTGGAGAAACTGGCTTATTTCTATTTGTGCGTCCATTATGGTTATAGTAATTTTGTTTTTGGGTGCAGCTTACTTTTCTCAGCAAACATTTAGAAAAATGGAAAGAGAAATGAATGCACTACATATGGTTCAAGGGCCTAATATCCGTTTCAGCGGAAGTATGTATTTAAGTCTTGGTATGACAGGAAGTACAGTAATATATAACTCTTATAAAAATATAGCTGGTCAACCAGTGAAATGGGTAAATGATATATACGAATCTGGTATATGGAGTTATAGTATGAAGCATTACAATGGTGAACTTGTTAGTCTAGATGAGGAAAAAAGGGGTGAAGAGGCTGTTACGATACCAGATTATAATGTGCAAACAATGCAGAGGGAAATGAGGTTTTATTTACCTTTCGTTACTTATAAAAATTATGTGGATGACCTGAAAAATATTGGAGATTTGCAAAATAAAGTTGCAGAAGTAGCCTTATCTTTTGATAAATCGTATACAGCTGAACAAATTACTGAGATGCTTCCGAAAAGTGTACAGCCAGTTTGGTTTTGGGTAGATACATATAATGAAAAGAAAAGTGATTCTTATGTAGGGTTAAAAGATCCTAAAAATGGCGCAATATTAAATGCGGAAATGGCTAGAAATGTTTTTGGATTTGAAGGAAGTTATGCAAAAGTAAAAGAAGATGTGAAAAACGATTTAACAATAAACTCAAAAGAGTTTCTGTACCAAATGAAGCATTTAGCAAAAAATAGTGAAGGTATACCAAGTGATTATTTTGAACAATATTATAAAGAAATAAAAAACACCAAACCAAAAGACTTACCAATATACGGTGTAGTCGTAACAGGGAAAACAGAGGATTTACAAAGTTTACAAGGGTCACCGTATATTAAGGCTGCTGTAAGAGGTGTAACAGTTGAGAAATATTAATTACAGTCTATTAATGTGAATAATCAGAAAATTTATGGTATACTATGTGAAAAGGAGGTTTATATGAGGCAAATACATGGAGCAATTTATATTTACATAACAATGTTTTTCGTGGCGATATCCTATGGATTAGGGCACGTGTATTCGCATCCTATACTAACTTTTTTAAGCGGAGCATGTATGGCGTTTGCGCTTCTTGTCCACCTTTTCTCAGTTTGGATCGTGAAATTTCAATTAAATATTAGTGAAATAGAAGAAGGCACTTTCTAAGTGGCCTTCTTTTTTTAATAATATTTTCGAAGTTCTTGTAGCAATTTTTCAATTTCGCATTCGGTTTCTTTACATATAGACAGTGTGCGTAGTCTGAAAAATAAGCTACGTAAGAAAGATTTTATATTTCCGTATAAGTACTCATACGATTTAATATGTAATGTTTGTTTTTGGACGGATAATTGAGCTACTAAATCATGAAGGGCTAATATGAGTACTTCTTCTTTTAGACCATTTTGTAGCATTGCGACAATCGGATAAACGAGGCGCTCGTCTTCTTCATATTTGTAATAAATAGAATGGACACAAACTTTGTTTAATAAAGTTTGTAATATTTCTTCGTAATATAAAGTTTCCAGTTTAGGACTACGAATAAGCGCCTCAAATGTATCAGAAGCGTGAGCGATACTATGTGCCCAGCCGTGGTCTTGCACATATCCGCGGAAATCATGCTCGTTGTTCATATATAGAACTAATTGATCTTTTACATGTAAAAGATCAGCCTGTGATAAGAAATTATGGTTTGTATCGGCATCAATAATGAGTGTAATTAATAATGTTGTAAAGGCGCGGGTAAATACCGCATCTTCGTCATCCGAATGAATTTTATACAATAAATATTTGTCACTGATGCTTTCTGATAATAGTTTCTGTAAGTGTGTGTGTGAAATATAGTCCTTCTTGATTAGGTGATAAAAAGTAGAGTAGATAAGTTTATCTCTTAAATAACTATCAGTATCCCCAATATGCTCCAGCATACTGGAACTTAAAGGATCGATATTGAGGACATTATTGATTACGTAATTATTATTACAAATTTCTTCTAACTGTTGTTGTAACATATAAACCTCCTATTTTAGAAAATTCTGTATTTTGATAGTATAATAAGAGGAAGAAATAGACAATAAATAAATGCTTTTGAATGGAGGGGCATGATGAAGAGAGCATTATTCTTTTTCATTAGTATTTTCTTTTTAGGGAGTTGTTCGATTTGGTATGTTACTTTTTCTAGCGAGAGCAAAAGTTGGACGGGACAATATAAGGGCCATATTAAGGACGACAGTGAAGATGGAGTGTTTACGTTTCAGTACAAAGGCGGAGATGGGAATACAGAATTTAAAAATTTAGAGATTGCTATTAATGGAGCCTTTAGCACAATGACACAAACGTCAGAAAGTCATAAAGGAGCAAAGATTGAAATGAAATCATCTTGTGTAAGTTGTGCGCCTTTATCTAAAGATGAACCGATAGAGGTTGTGATTAAATGGGATGATAAGTATGAGGAGAAGATGGTGTTAAATTTGAAATAGCCTAGAGTAAGGAGTTAAAAATGAATAGGCATATGAAAAAATTAATGTTTATAAATGTATTTCTAATCATATTATCAGCGTGCACTACAAAACAAGTAGAGGTAAAAAAAGTACCTGAAGAAGGGTATGTCATAGTAAGAAATGACACGGTATTTTTCGTCAGTGATAAAACGTTTGAAACAAAAATAGAGTTACAAAATTATATAGAACAACAAATGAATAAAGAGTATCCATCACATATAGTTTTGAGCTTTAAGGATAAACGTGCATATAATCAATTAAAAACAGGGGATAAAATAAAATTATGGTCTTCTCAAATGCTTGAAAGTTATCCAGCAAAAATGATTGTAGAGAAATTTGAAATAGTAGAGAAATAGAAAAAGGCAGCAATCAAGCTGCCTTTTTTCTTATTTTACAAATTGTAATTCTTTCGGGAACTTCGTTAAAATTTCTGATCCGTCTTTTGTGATGTAAATATCATCTTCAATACGAACGCCACCTACGTTTGGTACGTAAATACCTGGCTCGATTGTGAAGACCATACCTTCTTTTAATGGAGACTCGTTACTAGCTTTTACATCTGGATATTCGTGTACGCTAATTCCAAGTCCGTGACCAAGGCGGTGCGGGAAGAAGTCACCGTAACCTGCATCTGCGATAACAGAACGAGCAGCATTGTCGATTGCGCCAAGTGTAACACCTGGTTTACATGCTTCAACTGCTTGTAGTTGTCCAGCAAGTACAGTGTTGTAAATACGAGTTTGCTCTTCGGAAATCCCACCGAATGCCACTGTACGTGTAATATCAGAGCAATAACCATCAATGATTACGCCTAAATCAAATAGTACGAAATCGCCGCGTTTCATTTTGTTTGCGCCAGGAATACCGTGTGGAAGAGCTGAGTTCGCACCTGCTAATACCATCGTATCAAATGACATTTTATGTATGCCTTTTGTTTTTAATTCGTGTTCAATAATTGCTAATACTTCTAGCTCGCTGCGGTTTTCTTTAATTGCATTTACACCAACTTCAACAGCATAGTCCGCCATTTTAGCTGCTTCGCGTAAAATAGAAAGCTCTTTTTCATCTTTAATTAAACGAAGTTCACGAACTTTCTCTTCAGCTGATTTGAAAGCTGCATTTGGGAATAGTTTTGTTAATTCTTCGTAGCGTTCTACGTTTAAATGTTCTTTTTCAATTGCAACTGCATTTGCATTGATGCCGCGGTCTTTAATTGCTTTTGCAATCATATCCCATGGTCGATCAGTGTCAGTGAATCCGATAATTTCATGTGCCCAGCCAGCGTTACGAGCTTGACCTTCTTCCATTTTAGGACAAATTAAAATAGGTTCTTTTTCTTGGAATACAAACATACCAAGTAATCTTTCATGTGGTTCACAGTGGAAGTTTGTCATGTAGAAAACGTTCGGTGTAGAAGTTAAGAACGCAGCTTCTATGTTTTTTTCTTTTAGCCATTGCATTAAATTTTCTAATCTAGCATTCATCGATTGGCACCCCCGAGATA
The DNA here is from genome assembly GCF_015712745.1 of Bacillus sp. SRB3LM. Taxonomy (NCBI): domain Bacteria; kingdom Bacillati; phylum Bacillota; class Bacilli; order Caryophanales; family Bacillaceae; genus Bacillus; species Bacillus sp. SRB3LM. The sequence continues at coordinate 170,002 of NZ_VWVQ01000008.1, read as the reverse complement.
TTTAATTACAAATATAACTTTAACTCGGAAGAAAGCGTTATGACAAGTAAATAGATGTTAGAAAAGACAGGGGATTCAAAAATCATGTAGAATAAAAAGTGAGAATGTGAATAGGGGAGGAATGTAATAATGAAAGTATCTTATCATGGACATTCAGTTGTGAAAATTGAGGCGAATGGAAAAGTTATTTTAATTGACCCGTTTTTAACAGGTAATCCGAAAACAGATTTAAAAGCTGAAGATGTAAAAGTGGATGCAATTCTTTTATCGCATGGACACGGTGATCATGTTGGAGATACAGTAGAGCTTGCGAAGAAAAATAATGCAGTTGTTGTAGCGCCATTTGAATTAGCAACATTTTTAAGTTGGCAAGGTGTAAATACACACCCGATGCATATTGGTGGTTCACATGAATTTGACTTCGGAAAAGTGAAGTTTACACAAGCATTCCACGGCTCTAGTTATATTGATGAAGAAAATAAGACGATTACATATACAGGTATGCCGGCAGGTATTTTATTTACAGCAGAAGAGAAAACTGTATACCACGCAGGAGATACTGCACTATTCTCTGACATGAAGTTAATTGGGGAATTAAATAAAGTTGATCTAGCATTTTTACCAATTGGTGATAATTTCACAATGGGACCAGAAGATGCTGTACTAGCGGCAAAATGGATTAATGCGAAAACTGTTGTACCGATGCATTACAATACGTTCCCAGTTATTGAACAAGATCCATATCAATTTGTAGAAAAGCTACAAAATTGTACAGGGAAAGTATTAGAAGCTGGAGAAAGTATTACACTATAGAAAAGAAACCCTTCATTTGAAAAGAAAAGTGAAGGGTTTTTTACGTGTGTAGGACAGCTTTTAATGCTTGTATTTGTTTTGGTGATTCTTTTCTTTTGGTAAGTGGTTGTTCAGGTGTTTCATTCAATTCTATTGCAACCTTTTTCCCATCTACGAAAGCTAAAAATACAGCACCTACAACCTCTAAAAATTTTTTCATCATGTGTTCGCTCCTTTGTTTTATTTCTTGTCTTAATTGTATAGGTAATCAAGTGTACGAACTATCGAATGAGATGACGATAGCATTACATTGTTGTAATAGAATGACTGGTGGAATGTAAGAGTCATTTTGTTATAAAAAAAATAGTACAGGTATGCAAAGAGAGAGTGTAACAGTTTTGAAAATATAGTATACTAAAAGTACAACACATGAAGAATTTAGGGAAAAGAAAGTATGGTGAAACCATTTGGCTACCAAGCATAACCAAATTTTAGAACATATTAATAGCCTGCCAGTAGGCCATAAAATTTCTGTAAGACAAATTGCGAAAGATTTGAGTGTAAGTGAAGGGACCGCTTACCGTGCAATTAAAGATGCAGAAAATAAAGGATATGTTAGTACAATTGAACGTGTCGGAACAATTCGAATTGAACAAAAGAAGAAAGAAAATATCGAAAAACTGACATATGCAGAAGTCGTTAACATTGTCGATGGTCAAGTACTTGGGGGCAGAGAAGGACTACATAAAACATTAAATAAATTCGTAATCGGAGCTATGAAATTAGAAGCGATGATGCGCTATACAGAAGCTGGGAATTTACTCATTATTGGTAACCGTACGAATGCACATGAATTAGCGCTAGAAACTGGAGCTGCTGTATTAATTACGGGCGGGTTTGATACGGAAGATCATGTGAAGAAATTAGCAGACGAATTAAAGCTGCCGATTATTTCAAGTAGCTACGATACATTTACGGTTGCAACGTTAATTAACCGTGCAATTTATGACCAACTTATTAAGAAAGAAATTGTACTCGTTGAAGATATTTTAACGCCAATTGAAGAAACGTTATATTTAAGGCCGAGTGATACAGTACAGCAATGGCATGCGTATAACGAAGAGACAATGCACGGAAGATATCCAATCGTCGATGAAAATAACAAAGTGCTAGGAATCGTAACTTCAAAAGATATGATCGGTGTAGCGAAAGAAACACCAATTGATAAAGTAATGACAAAACACCCAATTACAGTGAACGGTAAAATGTCTGTCGCGGCTGCGGCACGTATGATGGTGTGGGAAGGAATTGAATTACTTCCTGTCGTTGAGGAAGGAAATAAGCTGCAAGGTATTATTAGCCGTCAAGATGTACTTCAGGCACTGCAAATGATTCAACGTCAGCCACAAGTTGGAGAAACAATTGATGATATTGTAACGAATCAATTTATGACGCCAAAAGAAGCGAAGAATGAGCATCTATATCAATTTTCGGTGACGCCACAAATGACGAACTCAATCGGAACGTTATCGTACGGTGTATTTGCAACAATTGTGACAGAAGCGACAAATCGCGTCATTCGTGCGCAAAAGAAAAGCGATTTAATTGTTGAAAACTTAACGATTTATTTCGTAAAGCCGGTTCAAATTGATAATGTTGTATCCGTTCATCCGAAAGTATTAGAAATTGGGCGTAAATTTGGTAAGGTCGATGTAGAGGTGCATCATGAAGGTAATGTTGTTGGAAAAGCATTACTTATGGTTCAGTTAATCGATAAATAAAAAGATGGGACAAATCGTTTTGATTTGTTCCATCTTTTTTGCTGTTTTACATTTGAAAGGCATGATTTTAGATGGGAGTTTTAGTGGAATATGTATGGGATGGAGTGGAAAAGTAACGTAATAAAAGACAGAATAGCAATTCAATTCCGTCATATATTGTGTTATGATTATATTGTAAGAAAATGGATTTCTGAAAGGTGGTATGCATTATGTCGTCAGCCGTACTCTTTTTTTGTAGTATCGCACTATTTTACTTTCTTGTAATGATACCGATCCAATATTTATACTTACAAGGTTTACATGAAAAAAAGGAAAAGACAGGATTATCTCAGCGAGAGCTATATGAAAAAATGTCTTTTGGAGAAGAACAATTACATTTTCACGTACAAGGTAACCCATTTAATATACCATCTGCGTTTGTTGCATATATGATTTTGAAAGTTAGGGGACGTAAAAAAGCATCACAATATTGATGCTTTTTTATGTTGCTTCATAGACTTCGGCTTCTTTAACTGCTAATGGTAAGAAATGTTTGTATTGGCGAAATCCATTAAATACACTTGCACTACCAAATAGAATGAATAAAACACCAACGATAATACGAGCGGTTGAAAGTTCTAAAAAGAATTGGTTTATCCCGAAAAATAAAACGAATGAACCGAGTGCCATTGCGGATTTTCCTGAGAGCCAACCTTTTTCCATTGGGCGGTTTGTACGAAAGTATTTTGTTTTGTAAAAGATGTACAACATAAATGAGACGATAATACAGAAGACTAATACTGGCATAATGAACACTCCCATCGCTTTGTGAAAAATAATAGAAAAGAAAAAGAAATATCTAAACTTTCTAACTTTTATTATAAAGCAATTGTTCGCATGTATGAAATACTTTCCGTTATAATGGAGGATAAAGTGAAACTTTAATTAGTGTGGGGATGTTTCCATGCGCTAATGATTAGCCCCATCCATTGGGCTTTTACTGCACGTTAAAGTGAAGAAGTTGATTAAAAAGGAGATTATACATATGCATGAGCAAATTTTAGGAGCAATTAAAGAGTTTGATACAATTATTATTCATCGCCACGTGCGTCCGGATCCAGATGCGTTAGGTTCACAGGGTGGTCTTGGTACAATTCTACAAGAATCGTTTCCAGAGAAAAATATTTATACGATTGGGTACAATGAACCGTCACTAGCATACTTACGAGTAATGGATGATATTGAAGATAGTGTATACGAAAATGCGCTTGTTATTGTTTGTGATACTGCGAATCAAGAACGTGTTGACGATCAACGCTATACAAAAGGGAAGATGTTAATTAAAATTGATCATCATCCAAACGAAGATCCATATGGAGATATTACGTGGGTAGATACGACAGCGAGTTCTACAAGTGAAATGATTTATGAGTTTTATAACTATGGAAAAGATAAGGGGTTAAAAATAACAAAAGAAGCAGCCCGCCTTATTTTAGCAGGAATTGTTGGAGATACAGGTCGTTTCTTATTCCCAAATACGACAGCAAAAACACTTCGTTACGTAAGTGAGCTTGTTGACATGGGTGTGAAATTCACAGATTTATACAATGAAATGTATAAGACAAAAGAAAAAATTGCTCGTTTAAACGGTTATATTTTACAAAACTTTACGATGGTAGAAGAAGGAGCAGCTTACATTAAATTAACGAAAGAAGTACTAGAAGAGTTTGATGTACTTCCTTCTGAAGCATCTGGTGTTGTTGGAGCGCTTGGCAATATTGATGGATTAAAGGCGTGGGTTCTATTTTTAGAGGAAGACGACGTAATTCGTGTTCGTCTTCGTTCAAAAGGACCAGTTATAAACAAATTGGCAATGCAATATAACGGCGGAGGGCATCCGATGGCTTCTGGTGCCAAGGCATCTTCTTGGGAAGAAGCGGATCGTCTTTTTGCTGATTTACGTGAGATTTGTAAATAAGAGACTATATGTTAGAATGAAAAGAAGGAGCGGCGCTAAAGCCCTCCTTCTTTATTTTTCTTTCTCTATAGTTATGCTAATTTCAAGCACTGTATCAAAAGATATTGTATCGACTTTAAAACGGTATAGCCGATCGTAATGTTTGTACGTTTTATTTTCGATTACCTTTTTTAGCAGGTCTTTATTTTTTGCGATACTTTGAATGTTTTTCGTTAAAAGATGCTGGAGATCATTATGGATAGATGTAGTCATATTTTCGAGTGTAAGATTGTCTAAATCGTATTTTTCTCGATTGATAAGTTTTATTTTAATCTCTTGAATGGTTAAGAGTCGTTTATTTTCAGTGTTCAATTTTTCTTGATCTTCGAGAAGGACGTGGAGCTTTGCTTCTTGTTTTTCTATAATTTCTCTTTGTTCTGCTATTTTACTAGCTTGTTCTTCTTGAAAAACACCGTATATGTACAAAAAAATAAACCAGCTCAACACGCCTCCAACAGCAGCACCAGCTAATACTAAATACCATCTTTTTGCTGTATTGGCACTTGGTACTCTCATACATGTTCCTGCGTTAGCCATTTAATAATAATGAGACCTGTTTGCATACCACCAGTTGCGAAAAAAATAAGGAGAATTTGTTTTACGATATCTTTCATATCTCCGCCAAAGAAACTTCTTTCAAAGCTATAAAAGGTATCGAATGTTCCACCGATTGCTGCAACGAGTGCCCAAATTCTTAAATTTTGGGCGAATTGATTAATGTAAGTTAGAGCTGGTTTTCCGATAAGAAACGCACCAAATCCACCAATTAATGAACCGCCAAGTATAACCCCAAAGGCAATAAAATAACTAATAATAAGCAGAGAGAAAAAAGTATGTTCTCTTACATCCATCGTCATTCCCCTTTCTTCTTCATATATATGGACAAAGTATAAGAAGTATGTTTTGATTTCCGCTTTCCTCATCACCTATAATAAAAGTAGTCAAATAGGTAAAGAGAGGGTACAACAGTGAAGTTTGTGCATTTACAATGTCAAACCGTTTTTAGTTTATTAAAAAGTGCTTGTAAAATTGATGAGCTTGTAGTCAGGGCGAAAGAACTCGGTTTTTCATCGCTGGCTATTACGGATGAAAATGTTATGTATGGCGTTATTCCGTTTTATAAAGCATGTAAGAAACATGGTATACAGCCTGTTATTGGATTAACCGCTTCTATTTTTAGTGAAGAAGAAGAAAGGTCTTATCCGCTTGTATTACTTGCTGAGAATGAAATAGGCTACCAAAATTTATTAAAGATTTCTAGCAGTATTATGACAAAGTCCAAAGAAGGTATTCCTAAGAAGTGGCTTGCGCATTATGCGAAAGGATTAATTGCAATTTCACCAGGTAAAGATGGCGAAATTGAGCAATTATTACTAGAAGACAATGAGAGTCAGGCTGAAGAAGTAGCTCGCACATATCAAAATATGTTCGGTCATTTTTATATGAGTTTGCAGCATCATGCGATTCAAGATGAGTTGCTTTTACAAGAGAAACTACCTGAATTTATTAGTAGGGTTAATATTCCAGTCGTTGCAACAAATGATGTGCGCTATATCAATCAAAGTGACGCGCTTGTTCATGAATGTTTACTATCTGTTGAAAGTGGAACGAAAATGACTGATCCAGATAGGCCGAGGCTGAAAACAGATCAGTATTATTTAAAGTCATCGGATGAAATGGAAGCACTATTTTCCCATGCGCCGGAAGCAATCAAAAATACAATAAAAATTGCAGAGCGTTGCCAAGTAGAAATACCGTTCCATGTAAATCAACTTCCGAAGTTTCCTGTTCCGTCTAATGAAACGAGTGATATATACTTGCGTCGTGTTTGTGAAGAAGGTTTGCGGAAACGATATGGTGCTCCGAAAGAAGTGCATATAAAGCGTTTGGATCATGAATTAAATGTTATTTCTCGTATGGGATTTAGTGATTATTTCCTCATCGTATGGGATTTTATGAAGTATGCACATGAAAATCATATTCTAACAGGACCAGGTCGTGGATCGGCAGCTGGTTCACTCGTTTCATACGTATTAGAAATTACAGATATTGATCCAATTGAATACGATCTATTATTTGAAAGGTTTTTAAATCCTGAACGTGTGACGCTTCCTGATATTGATATTGATTTTCCAGACGTAAGACGTGATGAGATGATTCGCTATGTGAAAGATAAATACGGTCAGCTCCGTGTTGCGCAAATTGTAACGTTTGGTACGCTTGCAGCAAAAGCGGCAATTAGAGACATTGCCCGCGTAATGGGGCTTCCGCCGCGAGATATTGATATATTTTCAAAACTTATCCCATCAAAGCTCGGTATAACGTTAAAAGATGCATATGAAGAATCACAATCACTTCGTGAGTTTATACAAGGGAATCTTCTACATGAGCGTGTGTTTGAAATCGCAAAACGTGTAGAAGGTTTACCACGTCATACGTCTATTCATGCGGCTGGTGTTATTATGAGTCAAGAACCGCTAACAGGCAGTGTAGCAATTCAAGAAGGACATAACGATGTTTATGTTACGCAATATCCAGCCGATGTGCTAGAAGAACTTGGGTTGCTTAAGATGGACTTTTTAGGATTACGTAATTTAACGTTACTTGAAAATATTATAAAATTTATCGCGAACAAAACAGGGAAAGAAATCGATATAAGAAACTTACCTCTTCAAGATGAAAAGACGTTCCAATTATTAGGGAGAGGGGATACAACAGGTGTATTCCAGCTTGAGTCAGGTGGTATGCGAAATGTACTTCGCGGGTTAAAACCGAATGAGTTTGAAGATATCGTAGCTGTTAACTCGTTATACAGACCAGGACCGATGGAACAGATACCGACTTTTATTGAATCGAAACATGGAAAAAGAAAAATTGAATATTTACATCCGGATTTAAAGCCAATTTTAGAAAGAACATACGGCGTCATTGTATACCAAGAACAAATTATGCAAATTGCATCGAAGTTAGCAGGTTTTTCGCTCGGAGAAGCAGATTTACTGCGCCGTGCGGTGAGTAAAAAAAATCGTGATATTTTAGATCAGGAACGTAAGCATTTCGTCCAAGGATGTTTGCGAAATGGATACGATGAGACATCCGCAGAGAAAATTTATGATTTAATTGTAAGATTTGCGAATTACGGTTTTAACCGAAGTCACGCTGTAGCTTACAGTATGATTGGATATCAGCTTGCCTATTTGAAAGCGAATTATACGCTGGAATTTATGACGGCATTATTATCAAGCGCAATTGGAAATGAAGATAAGATTGTACAGTATATACGAGAAACGAAGCGGAAAGGTTTTCACGTTTTGCCGCCGTCTCTTCAGAGGAGTGGTTACAACTTCCAAATAGAAGGGAATGCGATACGTTACAGTTTACTTTCGATCCGAAATATTGGAATGGCTACAGTGACGGCATTATTAGAAGAACGAGAGAAAAAAATGTTCGAAGATTTATTTGAGTTTTGTCTCCGTATGCCGTCAAAGTTCGTAACGGAGCGTAATTTAGAAGCTTTCGTCTGGTCGGGATGTTTTGACGATTTTGGTGTTTCGAGAACGAATTTATGGAAAAGTATTAAAGGGGCGTTAGAGTACGCGAATCTCGCACGTGATTTAGGAGATGCTGTTCCAAAATCGAAATATGTACAAGGAGAAGAGTTATCTTTTATTGAACAACTAAATAAAGAGAAGGAAGCACTTGGCTTTTATTTATCAAGTTATCCAACAGCGCAGTATGTGAAGTTAGCAAAAGAATTAGAAATTCCATCTCTCGCTCAGGCGATGCGAAACAAGAAAAAAGTACAAAGAGCGATTGTGTATATAACAAGTGTGAGAGTGATTCGTACGAAAAAGTTTCAAAAGATGGCATTTATTACATTCTGTGATCAAAATGATGAAATGGAAGCGGTCCTCTTCCCGGAAACGTATATACATTTCTCGGATAAGTTGCAAGAAGGAGCAATTGTTTTAGTTGACGGTACGATTGAGCTAAGAAATCATAAGCTGCAATGGATTGTAAATGGACTATATCCGCTAGAGGAAATGGATGTTTATGAAGAAAAGAAAGACGCATCTGTTTACGTGAAATTGCCATCTCAGTATGAGAAAAAGCTTTTAAATCAGGTTACGAAAATATTGTTCGACTATTCAGGTTTTGCGAAAGTACTAATTTATTATGAAAAGGAACATAAAATGGTACAATTATCTCGGAGTTTATCGATTCATCCAAGTGAAGAATGTTTAGGAGCACTTCGTGAAATTGTCGGGGAAGAAAATGTAGTTGTGAAAATATAATGGACAATTTCCCTACACTTCGATTATTATAGTAGTAGTGTTCGTGGTCAGACCACTTGGAGAAATTGATATCAGCAAGAATAATTTGAGGAGAGTGGATAGTTTGTCAACACTTCGTGAAGAAGCACTTCACATGCATAAAGTGCATCAAGGAAAATTAGAAACTGTATCAAAAGTAAAAGTAGAAAATGCAAAAGATTTAAGTCTTGCATATTCTCCAGGGGTTGCAGAACCTTGTAAAGAAATTTATGACGATAAAAGTAAGGTATATGAATATACGATGAAGGGAAATATGGTAGCAGTTGTGACAGATGGAACAGCTGTACTTGGTCTTGGTAACATTGGACCTGAAGCATCTCTTCCAGTAATGGAAGGTAAAGCTGTATTATTCAAGAGCTTTGCTGGTGTAGATGCATTCCCAATTGCCTTAAATACAAACGATGTAGATAAAATTGTTGAAACTGTAAAATTAATGGAGCCAACTTTTGGCGGCGTTAACTTAGAAGATATCGCAGCACCAAACTGCTTCATTATTGAAGAGCGTTTGAAAAAAGAAACAAATATTCCTATCTTCCATGATGATCAACACGGAACAGCTATCGTAACAGTAGCAGGTCTTGTAAATGCACTGAAATTAGTTGGAAAGAAAATGTCTGACATTAAAGTTGTCGCAAATGGCGCAGGTGCAGCAGGTATTGCAATTATTAAACTTTTATATCGCTATGGTGTACGCGACATTATTATGTGTGACCGTAAAGGCGCAATCTATGATGGTCGTCCTACAGGTATGAATCCGGTGAAGGATGAAGTTGCAAAATATACAAATAAGAATCGTATAGAAGGTTCTTTAGCTGATGTTGTACAAGGTGCGGACGTATTCATTGGTGTGTCTGCAGAAGGTGCATTAACAGAAGAGATGGTTCGTACAATGAATGACGATGCGATTATTTTTGCAATGGCGAATCCAGTTCCAGAAATTATGCCAGAATTGGCAAAAGCAGCGGGCGCAGCTGTTGTTGGAACAGGTCGTTCTGACTTCCCGAACCAAGTAAATAATGTACTAGCGTTCCCTGGTATTTTCCGCGGTGCACTTGACGTACATGCGACACAAATTAACGAAGAAATGAAGATGGCAGCTGTACAGGCTATTGCTGAGCTTGTAGCAGAAGATGAGTTAAATGCAGACTATATCATTCCGGCGCCATTTGACGCGCGTGTAGCGCCTCAAGTAGCGGCTTACGTTGCAAAAGCAGCAATGGAGACAGGAGTAGCTCGCCGTCAAGTAGATCCAAATGAGATCGCTGAAAAAACAAAACAATTAGCGCTGATTGGTAAAGAATAAGCGAGGAATTTCCATTGACATCATCAAATACAAAAGTATATCTCGAAATTGTAAAAAAAATCCGTTCCATTATGGAAGAGGATGGTTTGGTAGCAGGGGATCGTTTGCCGTCTGAGCGTGAGTTAAGTTCACGCTTAAACGTAGGACGTTCCTCTGTAAGAGAAGCATTGCGTGCTTTAGAACTGGTAGGATTGATTGAAACGAGACGTGGTGAAGGGACGTTTATTCGAAACTTTTATGATAATGGTCTTGTACAATTAATTGCTCCGTTCTTATTGCAAGATGAGAAAACAATTCGTGATTTATTACAAACGAAACGATTACTTGAGAAAGATATGATTCGAATTGTATGTAATTTACCGAAAGAAATGTTTTCTAAAGTACTAAGTAGATTACACCAAGTACTTGAAGGAAATGAAAGCTCAATCCCAACGCTTCATCAAACGTTCTTTAAAACCCTTATTGAACAAGTCGATAATTATTTACTATATCGCATTTGGATGATCGTAAATGATTACGTAGCAACTCTTTCTTGTAAAGTTTCAAGAGATTCTATCAATATGTATAGAAAGCTTTATGCTACTTTGGAAGAAAAACAAGAAAATGATGCACTAAAAATTTACGATGAATTAGTAGAGAATATACAGTTTCACTCGTAATGTATAAAATTTGTCGAAATGACCATGACACGTTATGACAAACATTCTACCGCATAGCGGTTAAAGTTAAACGTAAAGAGTGAGGTTATTAGACAGATTGAGAAGATAAGGCTAACATCAAACTTTGGTGTTAGCCCCATTTTCTTCTTACGCTAACCTTAGCTCTCAACGAAGGGGGTCAAATTGTGCTAAGAGATTTATTCGTGAAAAAGAAAAAGTACGCTGCAATACCTTCAGAACAAGTACGAAAAGATGTACCAGATGGCGTTATGACAAAATGTCCGGAATGTAAAAAAATCATGTATACGAAAGAACTTCTAAAAAATTTAAAAGTATGTGTGAATTGTGGATATCATCATCCTATGAATGCATGGGAACGTCTTGATAGTATATTGGACGAAGGGTCATTCCGTGAGTATGACAAAGAAATGGTTTCATTAAATCCACTCGAGTTTCCAGGTTATGAAGAGAAACTAGAGAGCGATCGTAAGAAGACTGAATTGAACGAAGCGGTTGTAACTGGTGAAGGAACAATTGATGACATGCTTGTTGTTGTTGCAGTAATGGATTCTCGTTTTCGAATGGGGAGCATGGGCTCTGTGGTAGGAGAAAAAATCGCCCGTGCGGTTGAAAAGGCGTACGACTTACAAGTTCCATTTATTATCTTTACTGCTTCGGGTGGTGCCCGTATGCAAGAAGGTATATTAAGTTTAATGCAAATGGCAAAAACAAGCGTAGCTTTGAAAAAGCATAGTAATGCAGGAGGATTATTTATTTCTGTTATGACTCACCCAACGACGGGCGGGGTTTCAGCGAGTTTCGCTTCACTTGGTGATTATAATCTTGCAGAACCAGGTGCACTTATCGGATTTGCTGGTAGACGTGTAATTGAACAAACGGTGCGTGAGAAACTACCAGAAGATTTCCAAACAGCAGAATTCTTACTAGATCATGGTCAATTAGATGCGGTGGTGCATCGTGATGATATGAGAGAATCACTTCGCAAGATTTTAGAAGTTCATCAAGGAGGGGAAATGGCTGTATGGCAGAGCTAGAATTTGAAAAACCAGTTGTTGAGCTAAGAAATAAGATTCGTGAACTGAAAGACTATACGAAAAACAGCCAGATGGACTTCAGTGAGGAGATTCGTATTTTGGAAGAAAAGCTAGAAAATTTAGAGGAAGATATATACGGCAATCTGAAAGTATGGGACCGTGTTCAAATTGCTCGTCATGCAGAACGACCGACAACGCTCGATTATATTGAGCACTTATTTACTGATTTTTTCGAATGTCATGGAGATCGTCTATTTGGCGATGATGCAGCGATTGTCGGCGGCATTGCGAAATATAAAGGGATGCCTGTAACTGTAATTGGGCATCAGCGCGGAAAAGATACGAAAGAAAATATTCGCCGTAACTTTGGAATGCCTCATCCAGAAGGATATCGAAAAGCATTACGTTTAATGAAGCAGGCGGAAAAGTTCAATCGTCCTATTATTTGTTTTATTGATACAAAAGGAGCTTATCCTGGTAAGGCTGCTGAAGAACGTGGTCAAAGTGAAGCTATCGCTCGCAATTTATTTGAAATGGCAGGTTTAACGGTACCTGTTATTTGTATCGTTATCGGCGAAGGTGGTAGTGGTGGTGCGTTAGGCCTTGGAGTTGGAGATTACATTCATATGCTAGAAAATTCCACTTATTCTGTTATTACACCAGAGGGTGCAGCGGCAATTCTTTGGAAAGATGCAGGAAAAGCAAAGGAAGCTGCAGAGGCAATGAAAATTACAGCAGCAGATTTGAAAGAATTAGGTGTAATTGACGAAATTATTCCAGAAACAAGAGGTGGAGCTCACCGTAATATTTTGAAACAGTCAGAAAATATAGACTTAATGATTCGGAAAACTTTTGAACAATTAAACGGAATTTCGAAAGATGAATTAATCGAAAAACGTTATGAAAAATATATGAAAATTGGGCAAGTTTCGTTTTCAAACGCTTCCATTTGGATAAAATAAGAAAAGCGTGCGTTCCACTTCGCGAATGCACGTTTTTATTATGAAAAGACACATCTTCTCCATTGTATTTTTATATTTTTTCGTGTTATTTTATTATAAGGCAAATAATCTTTATGAGGTGAGTACAAATGAAACGTATTGGTGTATTAACAAGTGGTGGAGATTCACCTGGTATGAATGCTGCCATTCGTGCAGTTGTTCGTAAAGCGATTTTCCATGATATTGAAGTATATGGTATTTACCATGGATACGCTGGATTAATTTCTGGTCACATTGAAAAATTAGAACTTGGTTCTGTTGGCGATATTATCCACCGCGGTGGTACAAAATTATATACAGCAAGATGTCCTGAGTTTAAAGATCCAGAAGTACGACTAAAAGGTATCGAGCAATTAAAGAAACACGGTATCGAAGGACTTGTTGTTATTGGTGGAGATGGTTCTTACCAAGGCGCTAAAAAATTAACTGAACAAGGATTCCCATGTGTTGGTGTACCAGGTACAATCGACAATGATATCCCTGGAACAGACTTCACAATTGGTTTCGATACAGCTTTAAACACTGTTATTGATGCAATTGATAAAATTCGTGACACAGCTACATCTCATGAACGTACATATGTTATCGAAGTAATGGGACGTCATGCTGGTGATATTGCATTATGGGCTGGTTTAGCTGATGGTGCGGAAACAATCTTAATTCCAGAAGAAGAGTATGACATGGATGATGTTATCGCTCGTCTGAAGCGTGGTAGTGAACGTGGTAAAAAACACAGTATTATCGTTGTAGCTGAAGGTGTTGGAAGTGCAATTGACATCGGTAAGCACATTGAAGAAGCAACAAACTTTGATACTCGTGTAACTGTATTAGGTCACGTACAACGTGGTGGATCGCCAAGTGCACAAGACCGTGTATTAGCAAGTCGTCTTGGCGCAAGAGCAGTTGAATTATTGATTGCTGGTAAAGGCGGACGTTGTGTAGGTATTCAAGATAACAAACTTGTTGATCATGACATTATCGAAGCGTTAGCTCAAAAGCATACAATCGATAAAGATATGTATCAATTATCTAAAGAATTATCCATCTAATCGGCGTAATGTCAGATATTTGGGAACGGTTTCATAATTTTCGGAGGTGCAATATGCGTAAAACTAAAATTGTATGTACTATAGGTCCTGCTAGTGAAAGTATTGAAAAATTAGAGCAATTAATCGAAGCAGGTATGAACGTTGCTCGTTTAAACTTCTCTCATGGTAGCCATGAAGAGCACGGAGCTCGTATTAAAAACATTCGTGAAGCTTCAAAGAAAACTGGTAAAACAGTTGGTATCTTACTTGATACAAAAGGTCCAGAAATCCGTACTCACGACTTCGTAGACGGACAAGCTGAGCTTGTAACAGGTGCAGAAGTAGTTCTTTCTACTGAGCAAGTATTAGGTACTGCAGAGAAGTTCTCTGTATCTTATGCTGGTCTTTATGACGATGTAGACCCAGGTTCTCGCATTCTAATCGATGACGGTCTTATCGAACTAGAAGTAATCGAAAAAGCTGACGGAAACATCCGTACAAAAGTTCTTAACAGCGGAACTGTAAAAAATAAAAAAGGTGTTAACGTACCAAACGTAAGCATTAAGCTTCCTGGTATCACTGAAAAAGACGTAAAAGATATCATCTTCGGTATCGAGCAAAAAGTTGATTTCATCGCAGCTTCATTCGTACGTAAAGCGTCTGACGTATTAGAAATCCGTGAATTATTAGAAGAGCATAACGCTCAATACATCCAAATCGTACCAAAAATCGAAAACCAAGAAGGTATCGACAACATCGATTCAATCTTAGAAGTTTCTGACGGTTTAATGGTAGCTCGTGGTGACATGGGTGTGGAAATTCCACCAGAAGAAGTACCATTAGTACAAAAACGTCTAATTAAAAAATGTAACGTGTTAGGTAAACCGGTTATTACTGCAACGCAAATGTTAGATTCTATGCAACGTAACCCACGTCCAACTCGTGCGGAAGCAAGTGACGTAGCTAACGCAATCTTTGATGGTACAGATGCAATCATGCTTTCAGGTGAAACAGCTGCTGGACAATACCCAGTAGAAGCAGTAACAATGATGGCTAACATTGCGGTACGTGTTGAAAAATCATTACAATATGAAGATATGTTCAAAAAACGTATTAAAGAGTTCACTCCAACAATTACAGATGCAATTAGCCAATCTGTTGCGCATACAGCACTTGCTCTTGATGTAGCTGCAATCGTAGCTCCAACAGAAAGTGGATATACTGCAAAAATGATCTCTAAATACCGTCCAAAATCTCCAATCGTAGCTGTAACATCTGACGAGCAAGTAGGACGTCGTCTTGCACTTGTTTGGGGTGTACAAGCATTTATGGCTGAGAAGCGCGCAGCTTCAACTGACGAAATGTTAGATACAGCAATTCAAACAGGTATGGATGCAGGTCTAATCGGACTTGGAGATACTGTAGTGATTACTGCGGGTGTTCCAGTTGCTGAAACTGGTACAACAAACTTAATGAAAATCCACGTTGTTGGTGAAGAAATTGCTAAAGGACAAGGAATCGGTCGTAAAGCTGCAAAAGGTAAAGTAGTTGTAGCAAAAACAGCTGCTGAAGCTGTAGCGAACGTAAACGAAGGTGATATCCTTGTTACAACAAGCACTGATAAAGATATGATTCCTGCAATCGAAAAAGCTGCGGCTTTAGTTGTAGAAGAAGGTGGCTTAACAAGCCATGCAGCTGTTGTAGGCGTATCAATCGGTATTCCTGTTATCGTTGGTGTAAACGGCGTAACAGCAACTTTAAAAAATGGCCAAGAAGTAACAGTTGATGCAGCACGCGGAATTGTTTATAATGGACATGCGGAAGTGCTATAAGTAATACGGAGAGAAGGATCGGAGTCCTTCTCTTTTTTTTTACACAAAAACGAGATAGAATTAGCTTAAAGCGCCTAGAATTGCTTTTAAAAGCTGTTTGTTATGGGTTTTAATATGAAAGGATATCTATATTTCATATGATGTATATAGGCGTTGTGAGGGCATTAAAAGTGAGATGTGAGAGAGGTGTAGAACTATGAAATGGTTACTATTCTTGTTTATTTTAATACCAGCGATTGAGATTACGGTCTTAATTGGATCAAGTCATGTAATAGGTTTATGGTCTACGTTCGCTATGATTGTATTTACAGGTGTTGTAGGTGTGTATTTGGCGAAAAGACAAGGGTTTAAAGTGCTTGGAGAGATTCAATCTAAGTTGAATAGAGGGGAAATGCCAGGTGAGGCGGTACTAGATGGTATTTTTGTATTTGTAGGAGGCGTTCTCTTGGTGCTTCCTGGGTATGTGACAGATGTGCTAGGGTTTATCTGCGTGATTCCTATTACGAGAGCTTTATTGAAGCCTCTTGTTATGAAGTGGATGGAATGGAAATTTAGAAAGAACTCTACTATTATCATTCAGAAATAGCACTTAGATTGTAGAAATCTAAGTGCTATTTCTTGTCTTGTAAGAGGAGAAGAACTTTTTGATTGAAGCTTTGCTTTACCTCGCTATTTGTGGGGGATTTCTACCTCAAAGCTGGGCTGCTTGTAAGTGTCTGATGTGGGGTGAATGATGAGTGGGGATGAACAAAACGTCCGCTTATTATATTTGCTATATAATTTTCGTTTGAACTCTTGTTGTGCTTCGATTAAACTTGTGATTTTTTAGTGCTATTTATTTAGATGAATAAGATGGAGGGGAGTGCTGTTAAATTAAAGTTTTGCTTTTGTATATAAAGGGACGATTGGTGTAAAGAATTCATATAAAAAGGCGTAAATTGTTAGTTGAAGTCTTATTTTATGCTGTTTTGTATATTTATTCATTTACATAAAAAGTAATAAATGTAAATAATAATTATAAAATAAATAGAATAAATATGTAAAAACACCACGAAATATGCGTTTTTTATGCAAAAAAACAAGAGAATTATCTTTTTTGAGTGCAATTCTCTTGTTTTATGTAATGAGTATGAAAAATAAGTACAAGGAATAATCAGTGGGAAATTCCCACTGATTACATGTAAGTTTTTTGTTGTGTATGAATTAGAAACTATTATTTTGAAGGTGAACCTTTAATATATTTCCACAAGTCATGGAAGACATTAGCTTTGTGTAATGTATTAAGTAGTACTAAGGTGACTGGACCGATGATTAACCCTAAAAAGCCAAAAAGTTTAAAGCCGACAAATAGAGCGACGAGTGTTGCTAATGGATCGAGACCGATGTTAGATGAAAGTACTTTCGGCTCCATAATTTGTCTTTGGACAATCACGACGATGTATAAAATGAGAAGACCAATGGCGAATGCGGTATCGCCAGTGAAAAATACGTATATAACCCATGGAACAAAGACTGCGCCTGTTCCTAAATATGGTAGTAAATCTACAACCCCTGTAATAATCGCGATAGTAATGGCGTATGGTACGCGTAATATTAAAAGCCCGATTAGTACAATGACAGTTGTCATAGATACGAGTGTAAGTTGTGCTTTCACAAAACCAAACAAAGCTTTTCTTAAGTCGACAAAAATAGTTTTTCCATAGCCATGTACACGATTCGGTAGCAATTTTCTTGCTTTCTGAGCAAGACGGTGCCAATCGTAACTAATGAAGAAAGTGGCTAATAAAATGAATACAAGGACAGTTAAAGTTGTTGGCAGTGCACTAATGAAATTCGTTAACCCGCTTATAATGGTGGTTAAAAGTTCTTTCATTTGTGTTGTCGCTTCTGTTCCTAAGTTTTGAATGTTTTGTGTAATTGTATAGCGCTGTGGTTCTCCAAGATGATTAAATTTAGAGATTAAATCATCGTAGAGAGGCATAATATGATTAAGTGCAAATTGCTGAGCGAATGTAACGATATCTGGAAACTTTACTGTAACAAGTTGTAGTAAGTATGTTGTGGCAGATATTGCTTCAGTCACAAGATATGTAACAAGTCCAACGATAGCTCCAAATACGAGAATTAAGCTAACGAGTACTGCTAGTGCGCGAGGAAATTGTAGTTTTTGATTAAGGAAATTGACGACAGGATTAATCAAATAAGCAAATGCAAAAGCGATAATAAAAGGATAGATAAGCCCTGATATGTATAGTAATACATAGAACCCAGCTACCGTTGCTACAATGACAAATATGAGTCGTAATATCATATATAGTAAGTTTCGGTTCAAAGATGTATACCTCCCATTCCGATTTGGATTATCCTAATTCGTTCAACTTATAACGAGTGTGCCCCACTGATTAAAGTTTCACTTTACCCCGCATTAACGGGCAGTAAAGCTCCTATCAAAAGTGCGGCTGGATCAAAGGAGTTAGATGGCGATAAACTGCCCGTAAAAGCCCGATTGGTTCAACTAATAATCAGTGGAAAATGCCCCACTGATTAAAGTTTCACTTTATGTTATAGTGGAATGATGGATTTTTCCTGCTTTTTCAGTATGTGAGTGACTGTGAAAGCTTGGTGTTGATGCTTCTACTATATGGTAAAAACTTCATTTTCTCTTCTTTTTATTTTACCTGTTTCTAATTAGAAAAGAAAGAAGAGACGCCCGTTTTTAAAAATGTATACATGCTTAAATTTTGATGGTGAAAGTCTCAGTTTGTCATTTTAAAATACATAAAAAATGAAGTGATTCATGTTGAATAGGCATCGATATAGCATGTATAACGATAGGTTTAAAGGTATTTTTGTTTGGAAATGAGTTCATTATTTTCAGAAAGGAAGTGCAAACATGATTAGTCAGTCAACGTTATTTTTATTCATACTACTTATTATCGGACTTATTGCTAAAAACCAATCGCTTACTGTAGCTATTGGTGTGTTATTTTTATTGAAGTTTACATTTTTAGGAGATAAGGTCTTTCCTTATTTACAAACGAAAGGAATTAATCTAGGTGTAACGGTCATTACAATAGCGGTGCTCGTACCGATTGCGACGGGGGAAATAGGTTTTAAACAACTTGGAGAAGCGGCGAAATCTTATTATGCGTGGATTGCTTTAGCTTCAGGTGTAGCGGTCGCTTTGTTAGCGAAAGGCGGCGTACAATTGTTGACAACGGATCCTCACATTACAACTGCGCTTGTTTTTGGGACAATTATAGCGGTTGCGCTATTTAATGGGGTTGCTGTTGGTCCGTTAATTGGGGCTGGAATTGCCTATGCGGTTATGAGTATTATACAAATGTTTAAATAAGGAATTTTATAGTAATATAAAATTTTTGAATTCTTTCTGTTCACAAAAGTCAGATAATTGTTTATAATAGGATTAGAAACTTTGAAAAGTTACATAACAGCAGAGACTTTACACCAGATAAAATAAAAACAACATAAAACAATTTTATAATGATATTGTTTTATGTTGTTTTTATCATAAAACTCTTCGGAATGTATTTTCCTCACTAACTTGTTGTTTTGAGCGTGAGGATTCGGGGAGACATTCACGCTCATGCTTTCCATGTAGACAATGGACAATAAGAGGGGAACATCGCAACAAATTTGCATGATCGTGCATTTTGCTTGCCTAAAGAGTGAACGGGCGTTCATAATTCATAGGGGGAGCAAATAGATATAAGGAGCAAGGTTGGGAGAATTTTCAGGAAAAGGAGAGAATGTCATGACTGTTATTCGAGGTTTAGAAGGGGTAGTAGCAACAACATCATCTGTGAGCTCTATTATTGATGATACATTAACTTATGTTGGGTATAATATTGATGATTTAGCTGAGAATGCTACGTTTGAAGAAGTAGTGTACTTATTATGGCACCGCAAGCTTCCTAATGAAAAAGAACTAGCGGAATTTAATGAAATTGTATCTGAATACTATAAAGTTCCAGGTGAGATTTTAACATATTTAAAACAAGTAGATTTAAAAGTTGCACATCCGATGTCTGTTTTACGAACTGCAATTTCCATGCTATCATTATACGATGAGAGCGCTGAAATTATGGATGAAAAGTCTAATTATTTGAAAGCGGTTAAATTACAGGCTCAAGTGGGAACTTTAGTTGCTGCTTACGCGAGAATCCGTAAAGGTTTAGATATTGTTGAGCCAAGAAAGGATTTATCATTAGCTGCAAACTTCTTGTACATGTTAAATGATCGCGAGCCAAATGAAGTTGAAATTGAAGCTTTTGATAAGGCGCTTGTACTTCATGCAGACCATGAGTTAAACGCTTCTACATTTACTGCACGTGTTTGCGTAGCTACACTTTCAGATGTATATTCTGGTATTACAGCAGCAATCGGTGCATTAAAAGGTCCTCTTCACGGTGGGGCAAATGAAAATGTAATGAAGATGTTAACTGAGATTGGTGAAGAAGAAAATGTAGAGTCATATATTCATAATGCTCTTCAAAATAAAGTGAAAATCATGGGCTTTGGCCACCGTGTGTATGAGCAGGGTGATCCACGTGCAAAACACTTACGTGAAATGTCTAAGAGATTATGCGTGCTTTTAGGAGAAGAGAAATGGTATAATATGTCTATCAAAATTGAAGACATTGTAACAAAAGAAAAAGGTCTTCCACCAAATGTTGATTTCTATTCAGCTTCTGTATACCATTGTTTAGGAATTGACCATGACTTATTTACACCTATTTTTGCAATTAGCCGTATGTCAGGCTGGTTAGCTCATATTCTAGAACAATATGAAAACAACCGTTTAATTCGTCCGCGTGCTGATTATAATGGACCGACGCATCAATTGTATGTTCCAATTGCACAACGATAAGCGAATAACACTATTTTGATAGTGAAAATACGCTTTCAAAAGTCTGATTTTTTCGGAAAGATGTAATGATTAGAATATTTTAATTTGACTAACGGTTTGAACTGAGGGGTTATTCCCTCAGTTTCATACATATGAAATTTCAAACATGGGGGTTATCACATTGACGACAGGTGAAAAAATTACTGTAACTAATGGTGTTATGAATGTACCAAACAATCCGATTATTCCATTTATCGAGGGAGATGGAATTGGTCCTGATATTTGGGCAGCTGCATCTCGCGTACTAGAAGCAGCAGTTGAAAAAGCTTATGATGGTGAGAAGAAAATCGTTTGGAAAGAAGTGCTTGCAGGGGAAAAAGCATTCAACCAAACAGGCGAGTGGTTACCAGAAGAAACTTTAAACTTAATTCGTGAATATTTAATCGCGATTAAAGGTCCACTTACAACTCCAGTTGGCGGTGGTATTCGTTCTCTAAACGTAGCACTTCGTCAAGAATTAGATTTATATGTATGTCTACGTCCAGTTCGTTATTTTGAAGGTGTTCCTTCACCTGTAAAACGTCCGGAAGATACTGATATGGTTATTTTCCGTGAAAATACAGAAGACATTTATGCTGGAATTGAATATGCACAAGGATCTCCAGAAGCAGAAAAAGTTCTTGCTTTCTTAAAAGAAGCAATGGGTGTTAATAAAATCCGCTTCCCAGAAACATCTGGTATTGGTATTAAGCCGATTTCAGAAGAAGGGACAAAGCGTCTTGTTCGTGCTGCAATTCAATATGCAATTAACGAAAAACGCTCTTCTGTTACATTAGTTCATAAAGGAAACATTATGAAATTTACAGAAGGTGCTTTCAAAAACTGGGGTTACGAAGTAGCGGAACAAGAATTCGGCGACAAAGTATTTACTTGGGCTGAATACGATCGTATTGTTGAAAAAGATGGTAAAGATGCAGCGAATAAAGCGATGGCAGACGCTGAAGTGGCTGGAAAAATCATCGTAAAAGATTCTATTGCAGACATCTTCTTACAACAAATTTTAACTCGTCCACGTGAGTTCGATGTTGTTGCAACAATGAACTTAAATGGTGACTATATCTCTGATGCACTTGCTGCACAAGTAGGTGGAATTGGTATTGCACCTGGTGCAAACATTAACTATGTGACTGGACATGCTATCTTTGAAGCTACACACGGTACAGCTCCAAAATATGCAGGTTTAGATAAAGTAAACCCATCTTCTGTTCTTCTTTCTGGTGTATTATTATTAGAACACTTAGGATGGAACGAAGCTGCGAAATTAGTAACTGCTTCTGTTGAGAAAACAATTGCTTCAAAAGTAGTAACTTATGATTTCGCACGCTTAATGGAAGGTGCAACAGAAGTGAAATGTTCTGAGTTCGCTAATGAACTTATTAAAAACATGGATGTAGCGATAATCAAAAACGCATAATTAAAGCGGGGGGTAAATTATGACAATCAAACGCAAGAAGGTTTCAGTCATCGGTGCGGGATTTACAGGAGCAACAACGGCATTCTTATTAGCACAAAAAGAACTTGCAGATGTTGTATTAGTGGACATTCCACAACTGGAAAATCCAACAAAAGGGAAAGCGTTAGATATGTTAGAAGCGAGCCCAGTACAAGGTTTTGATGCTAACATTATTGGAACATCTGATTACGCAGATACTGCTGATTCTGACGTTGTCGTTATTACAGCAGGTATTGCACGTAAGCCTGGTATGAGCCGTGATGACTTAGTAGCAACAAACTCTAAAATTATGAAAAGTATTACGCGCGACATTGCAAAACATTCACCAAATGCAATTATTGTTGTGTTAACAAATCCAGTTGATGCAATGACATATTCTGTATTTAAAGAAGCAGGATTCCCGAAAGAGCGTGTAATCGGCCAATCGGGTGTATTAGATACAGCTCGTTTCCGTACATTCATCGCACAAGAATTAAATCTTTCTGTAAAAGACATTACAGGATTTGTTCTTGGTGGACACGGTGACGACATGGTACCTCTTGTGCGTTATTCTTATGCAGGCGGTATTCCGTTAGAAACGTTAATTCCGAAAGAGCGTTTAGAAGCAATTGTAGAACGTACACGTAAAGGTGGCGGTGAGATTGTAGGCTTATTAGGAAACGGTAGTGCATATTACGCACCAGCAGCTTCTTTAGTTGAAATGACAGAAGCGATTTTAAAAGATCAACGCCGTGTATTACCAGCTATTGCGTACCTTGAAGGTGAGTATGGTTATAGTGACCTTTACTTAGGGGTACCAGTAATTCTAGGTGGTAACGGAATTGAAAAAATTATTGAATTAGAACTTCTTGCAGATGAAAAAGAAGCGTTAGATCGCTCTGTAGAATCTGTACGTAACGTAATGAAAGTTCTTGTTTAATAATTGAATAGTAGTGAAAAAGATTCGGGATTCCGAATCTTTTTCTACTATTTACCGAATTGTTTTTTTGAAATAATATGAAAACGCTATCATTTGTAATATCCTATAATGAAACTGTAGATTTATACTATACATTGCCCTCATCATAGTAAATTTCGGATAAGGTATCGCTTTTAGTAGGATAATAAGGTGAAAAAATCGGAGGGGGTTGTAACATGTTAAAGAAAAAAGTTCAAATTGGTCGTAAAATGGATGAAATTACAGTAGGAGAGAAATTATCTATCACTGAAAAAATTGAGGATAAAGATTTGTTATTGTACTTAGGGTTAACGAATGATGCCAATCCATTATATATTCAGCATGATTACGCATCCCAAACTCCGTATGAAAAGCCGATTGTACCAAGCATTATGCTAACGGGAATGATTACAACGGCGGTTACGAAATATTTACCGGGTCCAGGAAGTCATATTACGAGAAAGGACCTTACATTCGTGAAACATGTTCACCATTATGAAACGTTACAAATCCACTTTGAAGTTGTGGCTGTTTCTGAGGAGGAACATACAATTGATATGCTTGTATCTGCTCATGATGAAAAAGGAGAAACTGTTGTGAAAGGTTCATTAACAGTAACGCCACCTTTTAAATCAGTCTCTATTATGGAAAAAGCATTAGATAATTTTTAAAAGATGAAAGTATGAATAGCGCTAGCATACCTTTAATAAGGATGATAGCGCTATTTTTAGTTGAAGAATCCTTCTTTGAACCCTTCAGTAAATTCTGAGCACCCCGTTTTAATCGTATCCCAGCTCGGTACGTTAAAAGTAAGGAAACATGTTACTACTAAAGTTAAAATAGGTAGTAATAGTCGCATAATAGAAACTCCTTATCTTTTATATTCGAATTATCAAATTAACAATATTCACTATATTATAATTTAATAATTTAAGTCAATGGAAGGAGTGATTCTTTAAGATGAGGTGGAAAAGAGAAGGTGTGATCTTTGAAACGGTAAGAGAAGCTGAAGTGTGGGCAGACGGGGTTGCGAATGAAATGTACGGGAGAGTATTTGATGGATATGAAACACCAGATTATAAAATAGGGTATGCTCTTTCGTTTTTTATAGCACAAAATCAAGATTTTATAGTTCATACGGAAGTGAGCTTTAAAGAAGAGAGAGCAATCTATAAAGTTTGGCAAAATCCTGTGTAGTTGCAGGTGAAGCGTAATTACGTCTATTTTCTCAATTCTACACAAACGATCTCCATGAATAGACAATTATATTGAGAGGGACCTTATTTTCTAGTATGATGAGAATAACGGGGAAAATACTAGGATGAAGAAGGTTTCAAGTCTATAACTTGGAGGAAAAGAATGAACAATCGTATTTTAGTAGTTGATGATGAGGAATTTATCTTAACTTTAATTGAATTTAATTTACAACAAGCTGGGTTTGAAGTTATAACAGCGATGGATGGAGAAATGGCGCTTCAAAAAGCGACAACAGAACGCCCAGATTTAATTATATTAGATTTAATGCTTCCGAAAATGGATGGTATGGAAGTGTGTAAAGAATTACGATTGCAGCGCGTTATGACGCCGATTTTAATGTTAACGGCAAAAGATGATGAGTTTGATAAGGTGCTAGGCCTTGAACTTGGGGCAGATGATTATATGACGAAGCCATTTAGTCCAAGAGAAGTTGTTGCTCGTGTGAAGGCGATTTTGCGCCGTACGAAATTACAACAAGAAGAACAAGTTGCAGAAGCGCCAGATGAAGATAGCATCACAATTGCAGAACTTAAAATTTTACCGGAGTTTTATGAGGCTTATTTCCAAGGAAGAAAGCTTGAATTAACACCAAAAGAATTTGAACTACTTGTGTATCTTGCGAAAAATAAAAGTCGCGTGTTGACACGTGATCAATTATTAAGTGCTGTATGGAATTACGATTTTGCTGGTGATACACGAATTGTTGATGTTCATATTAGCCATTTGCGCGATAAAATTGAACAAAATACGAAAAAACCGACGTACATTAAAACGATACGTGGTTTAGGATATAAATTAGAGGAGCCAAAAGGGAATGAATAAATTTCGTTCCAGGCTTCTTTTTACATTTGTTTCTCTTATTGTATTTATTTTAGTTGGACTAGGTTTATTACTAGAAACTGTGTTTGAAAACTACTATATAGATCATGCTAAAGAGAGAATGGTAAAAGAGACGGAGTATGTTGCGACGTTAGCAGAAGAGCAAGGTTTTGATAATGTCTTAAAGAATCCATACGTATTTGAAAAGATAGAAGAAAAAATACCAGCTTCTATCGTATTTTTGGATGAAAAAAAGAAAGTTCAATATAGAAAAGGACAAGAATTGACATTTAGTCCAGAGACGATTAAAGAACTTTCTTCGGAAGTGGCAAAACAACGAAGTAAAGTGATTACGAAAGAAACGGATCGAAAGAATGAATTTTATCATGCGGTGTTCGTTCAAGATGTAGAAGGAAAACAAGGATACATTTTGGTGAAAAGCACAATTGAGCCTTTGAAAGATGTTCACCAAAAAACGTGGGGATTATTAATTATCGGATTTGTCATTGCTTGTCTCGTAGTTGTATTTTTAGGTATGAAAATTACAGGGCAATATATTAGGCCAATTGAATCGGTTACGAAAGTTGCAATTGAATTGGCAAAGGGTAATTATAAAGCACGTGCATACGAAAGTCATTCGGATGAAACAGGAATGCTGAGTAAAGCGATTAATATTTTAGCTCGAAATTTACAAGAGATGACACTTGAACAAGAAATGCAGCAAGATCGTCTGCATACGTTAATTGAAAATATGGGAAGCGGAATGATTTTAATTGATAGCCGAGGATATATAAACCTTGTAAACCGCTCTTATAAGGAAACCTTCCACGTAACAGATGAAGAATATTTAGATCGCTTATATTATGAATCGTTTCATCATACAGAAATTATTGAGCTTGTAGAAGAAATCTTTATGACAGAAGTGAAAGTGCGTAAACAAATGTTATTGCCACTTGGAATTGAACGGAAGCATTTCGAAGTATATGGAGCGCCTATTATCGGGACAAACCATGAATGGAAAGGGATTGTTCTCGTATTCCATGATATAACAGAGTTAAAGAAATTAGAACAAATGAGAAAAGACTTTTTAGCGAATGTTTCTCATGAATTAAAGACACCGATTACTTCTATTAAAGGTTTTTCAGAAACACTCTTAGACGGAGCGATGGATAATAAAAAATTCTGCGAACATTTCTTGCACATTATTTTAAAAGAAAGTGAGCGCATGCAAGGATTAATAGAAGATTTATTAGATTTGTCAAAGATCGAACAACAAGGATTTAAATTAAATATGGGAACTGTTGACATGAAGGGGCTGCTTGAAGATATTCATATGGTGCTTGATAATAAAGCGGGAGAGAAAGAAATCTCTTTACAAGTGAATGTATTAAAACGAGCCTCTGTTATTGGAGATCCAAGTCGTTTGAAACAAATCTTTATTAATTTAATTAATAACGCAATCGTATATACACCGGCTGGAGGCGTTGTTTCAGTAGAGTTAGCGGAAGATAAATATAATGCTTATATAAAAGTATCGGATACTGGAATTGGTATTAGTAAAGAGGAAATTCCGCGTATTTTTGAACGTTTCTACCGGGTGGATAAAGCAAGAAGTAGAAATACTGGTGGTACCGGCCTTGGATTGTCGATCGTAAAGCATTTAGTTGAGGCGCATCAAGGTACGATTACAGTAGATAGTGAAGTTGGAGAAGGGACAACGTTTACAGTTGTTTTACCGAAATCAGCAACTGAAAAATAGGATGAAGGATGTTTACAATATATTAACAATGGCTTAATTAAATATTAATAAAGCTCTGTTAATATAATACATGAAAACCCCTTCATCCAAGGAGTAATTTTGGACGAGAATAGTTAAGCTGTTCTCGTCACTTCCCTTTATGCCAATATAAGTCTGTTTTATATATGAAAGAAAATAGCCGTTATTTTTCTTCTCTCTATTAGTCATGTTAATATAGAGAGAGGAAAGGAACGGTTTTTTTCTGTGAAAAAAATCATTTCAAATTTGTATGGGGAGGTTTCAATTTTGGAAAAAAAAGTCGTATTAGTAGATGGTAATAATATCGCGTATCGTGCTTTCTTTGCACTACCGCTTTTAAATAACGACAAAGGTATACATACGAACGCAATTTACGGTTTTACAATGATGTTAATGAGAATATTAGAGGAAGAAAAGCCAACTCATATGTTAGTGGCATTTGATGCAGGCAAAACAACGTTCCGTCATAAAACGTATAGTGAGTATAAAGGAGGACGTCAAAAGACTCCACCTGAATTATCAGAGCAGTTCCCGTTTATTCGTGAGATGCTGGATGCGTTCAATGTACCGCGTTATGAATTAGAAAATTATGAAGCGGATGACATCATGGGAACGTTAGCGAAAGAAGCGAGTGAGCAAGGGGCAAGTGTAAAAGTTATTTCAGGAGATAAAGATTTACTTCAACTCGTTTCTGATAACACGCTTGTATGTATTCCGCGAAAAGGGATTACAGAAGTGGATGAATATACGAAAGAAGCTTTATTTGAAAAATACAGCTTATCACCAAAGCAAATTATCGATATGAAAGGTTTAATGGGAGACCAGTCAGATAATATACCGGGTGTACCAGGAGTTGGTGAAAAAACGGCAATTAAATTGTTAACACAGTTTGGAACGGTTGAAGCGGTGTATGAAAATATAGATCAAGTAAGTGGGAAGAAATTAAAAGAAAAACTGGAAGAAAATAAAGAACAAGCTCTTATGAGTAAGGATCTTGCAACTATTATTACAGATGCGCCGATTACAGTTCATGTGGATGATATGGCGTATAAAGGATATGAAGCAAGTGATGTCATTCCAATGTTCGAGAGTTTAGGATTTACATCTCTTTTAAATAAATTAGGCGTTACGCCAGAAGAAACAGCTCCAGCTGAATTAGATGATATTACATTTGATATTGTGGAAGAAGTTACAGAAGAAATGCTTCAGCAAGATAGTGCGCTTATCGTTGAAGTACAAGAAGATAATTATCATAAAGCAGACATTCAAGGTTTCGGTATTCAAAATGAAAATGGATGTTACTTTATTCAGACAGACATTGCTCTTAAGTCAGATGCTTTTAAAGAGTGGCTTGCAGATGGAGAAATGAGAAAGCATACATTTGATGCGAAGCGTGCAATCGTTGCACTGAAATGGAATGGGATAGATATGCAAGGGATTGACTTCGATCTATTAATCGCTGCTTATTTACTTGACCCGGCTGATACAGATAAAGATTTCCGTACTGTAGCGAAAATGAAAGAAACGCATGCTGTGAAATCAGATGAAGAAGTTTACGGAAAAGGTGCGAAGCGTGCTGTTCCAGAGTTAGAGGTAGTAGCGGAGCATGTGGCTCGTAAAGTGCATGTATTATATGATATAAAGCAAACATTTGTGGAAGAGTTAAAGAAGAATGAGCAATATGAACTGTTTACAGAGTTAGAATTGCCCCTTGCACGTGTATTAGCTGATATGGAAGTAAAGGGTGTAAAAGTTGATACAGATCGTCTTCGTAATATGGGGGAAGAACTTGCGGGTAGATTAAAGGAAATGGAACAGGAAATTTATAAGCTTGCGGGAACAGAATTTAATATTAATTCACCGAAACAGCTTGGTGTTATTTTGTTTGAGAACTTAAACTTACCGGTTATTAAAAAGACGAAAACAGGCTATTCTACGTCAGCTGATGTACTAGATAAGCTTATGAATCACCATGAAATTATTCCAAATATTTTACATTATCGTCAATTAGGGAAGCTAAATTCAACTTACATTGAAGGTTTACTGAAAGTTGTACATGAAGATTCATCTAAAATTCATACGCGCTTTAATCAAGTGTTAACGCAAACAGGTCGATTAAGTTCAACGGATCCGAACTTGCAAAATATCCCGATTCGATTAGAAGAAGGAAGAAAGATTCGTCAGGCATTTGTTCCATCAGAAGAAGGATGGATTATGTATGCAGCTGATTATTCACAAATCGAACTGCGTGTATTAGCTCATATTGCAAATGATAAAGGGCTAGTTGAAGCGTTCCAACATGACATGGATATTCATACGAAAACAGCTATGGATGTATTTGGCGTTGAAAAAGATGAAGTAACTTCAAATATGAGACGACAAGCGAAAGCTGTTAACTTCGGAATTGTGTATGGTATTAGTGATTATGGTCTTTCGCAAAACTTAGGAATTACAAGAAAAGCAGCAGCGGAATTTATTGAAAAGTATTTAGAAAGTTTCCCTGGTGTACAAGAATATATGGAGGACATCGTAAAAGATGCGAAACAAAAAGGATATGTGGCTACATTATTAAATCGTCGCCGTTATATTCCAGAAATTACGAGTCGTAATTTCAACTTGCGTAGCTTCGCTGAACGTACAGCGATGAATACACCAATTCAAGGTACTGCAGCAGATATTATTAAAAAAGCGATGATTATTATGGCAGATCGTTTAGAAGAAGAAGGATTACAAGCGCGTCTTCTTCTGCAAGTACACGATGAATTAATATTTGAAGCACCAAAAGAAGAGATTCAAAAATTAGAGCAGCTTGTACCTGAAGTAATGGAACATGCAATTGAACTTGCAGTTCCGCTGAAAGTTGATTATTCTTACGGTCCAACTTGGTACGACGCAAAATAAGGAAGTGATGAAATGCCTGAATTACCAGAGGTTGAAAACGTCAGACGGACACTTGAAAATCTTGTAACAGGAAAAACGATTGAAGATGTTATTGTTACTTATCCAAAAATAGTGAAAAGACCGGATGATGCAGAAATCTTTAAAGAAACGCTAAAAGGCGAGAAGATTGAAAATATAAAGCGAAGAGGAAAGTTTTTGCTTTTATATGTAACGAATTATGTCATTGTTTCACATTTGCGTATGGAAGGTAAGTTTTTACTACATCAAGAGGATGAGCCAATTGATAAACATACGCACGTCCGTTTCTTATTTACAGATGGAACGGAATTACATTATAAAGATGTGAGAAAGTTTGGTACGATGCATCTCTTTAAGAAAGGTGAAGAAATGAACCAAATGCCTCTTGCTGACTTAGGTCCGGAGCCATTTGATGCTGAAATGACACCGCAGTATTTGCAAGAAAGATTGCAAAAGACAAATCGTAAAATAAAAGTTGTGCTACTGGACCAGCGTCTTTTAGTAGGGCTTGGAAACATATATGTAGATGAAGTTTTATTCCGTTCTCAAATTCATCCGGAACGAGAAGCTTCGTCTTTAACAGTAGAAGAAATTGAGCGAATTTATGAGGCTACCGTTACCACGCTAGGTGAAGCAGTAAAGCGTGGCGGAAGTACAATTCGGACGTATATCAACTCACAAGGGCAAATTGGTTCGTTCCAAGAACTCCTAAATGTATATGGGAAAAAAGGAGAGCCGTGCGTAACTTGTGGCACGATATTAGAAAAAACAGTTGTTGGCGGGCGAGGAACGCATTACTGCCCGATTTGTCAGCCTAGAATATAGAAAAGAGATAACATCGGATAGGCATTTGTCATATACATACAGCAGAGCTATGTATAAGGGAGGAGCTTACCGATGTACCTTTATTTATCTCTTATTTTATTAGCTTTTACATTAAGCTTAGACAGCTGTAGTGTAGGGCTAACATATGGTTTAAGAAGCGTAAGAATACCACTAAGATCAATAATAATTATCGGAATGTGTTCAGCGGCTGTTATGCTTGTTTCAATGGGAATTGGACATATGATCGCGAAAGTATTTTCACCTGTTATCGCAACGCGTATCGGTGGGCTTGTTCTTATTGGAATAGGGATTTGGGTATTATATCAATTTTTTCGAAGTGAGAAAAAAGAAGAACCGAAGCAAGAGGAGAAGGTCTGGAAATTAGAGATTGCCTCGCTAGGGCTAGTGATTCAAATTTTACGGAAACCGACTGTAGCAGATTTTGATAAATCAGGCACCATTTCTGCAGGAGAAGCATTGCTTCTTGGTATCGCTCTTTCTGTAGACTCATTTGGTGCCGGAATTGGTGCATCTTTATTAGGGTATGCACCCGCTATGATGGCGATATTAGTTGCAGTTATGAGTTCTTTGTTTTTATTTATTGGAATGAAACTTGGAACAGTTTTATCGAATATGAAGTGGTTACAAAAATTTACATTCCTGCCTGGAGTATTACTCATTATTATTGGAATTTGGAAAATGTAAGTATGGGCGTGGAACATTAGTTTCGCGCCTTTTATTATGAGGAGGATTATGATGACAGTAGTAATTGGATTAACAGGAGGCATTGCAAGCGGAAAAAGTACAGTATCTCAAATGTTTCGCGAGCTCAGTATACCAGTTATTGATGCAGATATTATTGCACGAGAAGTTGTAGAGCGAGGAAAACCAGCATATAACAAAATAGTAGAAGTATTTGGAACGGAAGTTTTACAAGAAGATGGAGAACTAAATCGTCCAAAAATAGGAAGTGTCGTTTTCTATAATGAAGAAAAACGATTGCAGTTAAATAAAATTGTTCATCCTGCAGTGCGTGAGGAAATGAATAGGAAAAAGGAAATGTACATAGAAGAAGGTATGCAAGCGGTTGTGTTAGATATTCCTCTCTTATTTGAAAGTAAATTAACAAGTCTCGTTGACCGCATTTTAGTTGTAGCGGTTAAGCCGCATACGCAATTAGAGCGTTTAATGAAACGAAATAACTTTTCAGAAGAAGAAGCAACAGTTCGTATTCAATCTCAAATGCCGTTAGAAGAAAAAGTGAAAAATGCAGATGAAGTGATAAATAATGATGGCACAATTATGGGAACGAAAACACAATTGCAGGTAATTTTAAAGAAGTGGAACATTATTGACTAAAAAATTGTGAAATTAATGAAAATGCTTAGTGACATATCTCCTTTTTGTGTTATACTATTATTGGGATTGGAGATAAATAGTATAACGCATTCAAGGGGGATAACATATTATGACTCGTGTGGCAATTAATGGATTTGGACGTATTGGGAGAATGGTATTTCGTCAAGCAATAAAAGAAAGCGCATTCGAAATTGTAGCAATCAATGCAAGCTATCCATCTGAAACGTTAGCACACTTAATTAAATATGATACAGTTCATGGCAAGTTTGACGGAACAGTAGAAGCATTTGAAGATCACTTATTAGTTGATGGAAAAATGATTCGCCTTTTAAACAACCGCGATCCAAAGGAATTGCCTTGGACAGATTTAGGTGTTGAAGTTGTAATTGAAGCAACTGGTAAATTTAATTCAAAAGAAAAAGCAATTCTTCACGTTGAAGCTGGAGCGAAAAAAGTTATTTTAACGGCGCCTGGTAAAAATGAAGATGTAACAATTGTAGTTGGTGTGAACGAAGACCAATTAGATATTACAAAACATACTGTTATTTCAAATGCATCTTGTACAACAAACTGTTTAGCGCCTGTTGTGAAGGTGTTAGATGAGCAGTTTGGAATTGAAAACGGTTTAATGACGACAGTTCACGCTTATACAAATGACCAAAAAAATATTGATAACCCACATAAAGATTTAAGAAGAGCACGTGCTTGCGGACAATCAATCATTCCGACAACGACAGGTGCTGCGAAAGCGCTAGCAAAAGTTCTTCCGCATTTAAACGGAAAACTTCATGGTATGGCACTTCGTGTACCAACACCAAACGTGTCTCTTGTTGACTTAGTAGTAGATGTAAAACGCGATGTGACAGTTGAAGCTATTAACGATGCATTCAAAACTGTTGCAAACGGTGCTTTAAAAGGTATTGTAGAATTCAGCGAAGAGCCTTTAGTATCTATTGACTTTAATACAAATACGCATTCAGCTATTATCGATGGTTTATCTACAATGGTAATGGGTGATCGTAAAGTGAAAGTACTTGCTTGGTATGATAACGAGTGGGGCTACTCTCGTCGTGTTGTAGATCTTGTAACGTTAGTTGTTGAAGAGTTAGCGAAACAAGAAAATGTGCAACACATTTAAGTGAATAAGGGAGGAGAGGGCAAGGCAATATTTGCCCTCTTTTTTTATTTTTTTCTGAAAAGGAAAAAAATTATATGAGTATATTTTAAAAAGTGGACATACCACGAAACGTTGTGATTACTGCATTTGTGAATCGTTTATTTTTTTTAGGGAAAAGTAAAGAGGAAAATATGACAGAAAATCGAAAAAACTGTTGTTGCAAAATGAAAATAAACAAAGTATACTAACACTCGTAAACTTAAGAGCTGAGGTACGTAGTCACTACTTAAAGGGTTAGGACCTCTCTGGACTAACTTTCCCCCGTGGTAGTGGAGCAAGCCAAATTGCAAATTAGTTTTCAATTCGAACAGTTAGAATAAATTTACAAGGGGGAACTGTAGAATGGATACTATGGATACGATGGGTCGTCACGTGATCGCTGAACTTTGGGATTGCGATTTCGACAAGCTTAATGACATGCCGTATATTGAACAATTATTTGTGGATGCAGCACTAAGAGCTGGTGCTGAAGTGCGTGAGGTTGCTTTCCATAAATTTGCACCACAAGGTGTAAGTGGAGTAGTAATTATCTCAGAATCACATTTAACAATTCATAGCTTTCCGGAGCACGGTTACGCGAGTATTGATGTTTATACTTGTGGGGATCGTATTGATCCAAATGTTGCTGCAGAATATATTGCAGAAGGTTTAAACGCGAAAACGCGTGAGAGCATCGAGCTTCCTCGAGGCACTGGTAGCTTCGAAATTAAGCAGAGAGAAACAAAAGCTCTTTAAAAAAGAACATAATTGATTTAAAATGTAAAGAGGTGTATAATGCACCTCTTTTTTAGTTTATAAAAAAGGAAAAATATAACGTAATCGTTAGTTGAATAAATTGGACTCTTGCAAATGAGGTAGTGCTCTCTATATACCATCTTATTTTTAAGGATGAGATGATAAAATGATGCGCTGAAACTTAAAGTGGTAAGAGAGTTAGAATGAGTTATATAATATTGTATATATATTTTAGGTGAAGTGAGTAGAGAAAAATAAAGAGTATAGTGTAAAGGAGTGAATGAATTGCGTTGTCCATCCTGTTCTCATAATGGTACAAGAGTGTTAGATTCGCGTCCGGTAGACGAGGGGCGCTCTATTCGAAGAAGGAGAGAGTGTGAAAGCTGCTTAAGTCGCTTTACGACCTTTGAAAGGGTAGAGGAGTCACCTCTTATCGTTGTAAAAAAAGAAGGCACACGAGAAGAGTTTAATAAAGAAAAGATTTTACGCGGTTTAATTAAAGCGTGTGAAAAAAGACCAGTATCTTTAAGACAATTAGAAGAAGTAACACAAAGCGTGGAACGTGAACTGCGTAATTTAGGTATATCAGAAGTGAAAAGTGATATGATTGGTGAAATTGTTATGGAAGAACTGCGCGATATTGATGATGTTGCTTACGTACGTTTTGCTTCTGTATATCGTCAATTTAAAGATTTAAATGTATTTATTGAAGAATTAAAAGATATACTGCAAAAAGAAAGAGAGTAGAAGTTGTATTTTATTCTCTTTACATACCGTAAGTAATAGGATAAGAGAGCTAGAAGCGCAAGCTAATAGCTCTTTTTCACTAAGAATTTATATAATGAAGATAGAACGAATGAAGTAGAGGATAGATTGGATGAGAGAAAGGAAAAGCAAGAATGGAAAAACAGTCATGGATGGAGCTATTGCCGATTGATCGTTATAAAGTAAGTGCGAAAGGGCTACTGCACAATTACGACCGAAAAGTGTTAACGATGTTGTATCAGCCGTTAATAGGTAGTAGAGCTTTTAGCTTATACATGACACTATGGGGAGAGCTAGAGCAAGATCGTGTATTTGGAAAAGAGAATACGCATCATTCCCTTATGGTGACTATGCAAATGCAACTTCCTGAAATATATGAGGAACGAGTAAAGTTAGAGGCAATTGGGCTATTGAAGGTTTATATTAAGAAAGAAAAAGATATTCGAATGTTCATATATGAGTTGCAACCACCTTTATCTCCGAAGCAGTTTTTTGATGATATTGTTTTAAGTATCTTTTTATATAATCGATTGAGCCGGACAAAATATAATCAAGTAAAGCAATATTTCTTAGAAGAAGAATTTGATTTTGCTTCTTATGAAAATGTTACGCGTTCTTTCAATGATGTGTTTGGTTCGTTTAATCCAGGACAGCTTGAGCATGCGCAAGAAGACCTTCGTATTCCAAAAACGACAACTATGCCAAGTAACGAGAAGGGAGACGCTCCGAAAGTTTGGAATGATTTCTTTGATTTCTCTTTATTTGTAGATGGATTGTCCGCTCTTGTTCCTAAAAAGGCGATTACAGATCAAGTGAGAGACTGCGTTATAACACTTGCTTACGTGTATGGTGTAGATGTGTTATCGATGCAAAATATCGTTCTTGGTGCAGTGACAGAGATGCAAACAATTGATATGGAAAGGCTTAGAAAAGGAGCGCGCGATTGGTATCAATTTGAAAATGGTCAAGCATTACCGGTATTAAGTGAAAGAGTACAGCCTCATGCTGCACGTACGATGAAAGAGAAAGAGCCTTCATCGCAAGAGGAGATGCTAATAAAGCAGCTAGAGGAAATCTCGCCAAAACAACTATTGAAAGAGATTTCTGGTGGTGCAGAGGCAACGAAAGCGGATTTGCAGATCGTTGAAGATGTCATGATTAATCAAAAATTGACACCAGGAGTTGTGAATGTACTTATTTATTACGTTATGCTACGCTCAGATATGAAACTTGCGAAAACGTATGTCGAGAAGATTGCTGGGCATTGGGCACGTAAAAAGGTCGGGACAGTAGCGGAAGCGATGGCGTTAGCGAAAGAAGAGAACCGTCAATATCAAGAGTGGGCTGAGACGAAGAAAAAAGGCCGTATGGTGAAGAAAACGGTGCGGAAAGAAATGGTACCAGATTGGCTTAAGGAAGAAGAGCCGAAAGAACAAGAGAAAGAAACAGTGAAGAAAGATGTAAGTGTAGAAAAAGATGCAAGTACGCTAGAAGATGAACGAAAACGACTAGAAGAAGTGTTAAAAAAATATAAGCGTGATTAATAGAAGAGAATGAACGCTCTTTGAGGTGAGAAAATGGAGCATATTCAAAATTCATTTGCAAAATTAATGGAAAATGAAAACTTTAAAAATAGATATGAAGTATTAAAGGCAGAAGTAATGGCGCATCCGCGTGTGAAAGAATTTATAGACGAACATAAGGGTGAAGTAACGACTTCTATGATTGAGCGCAGTCTTGTGAAGTTATATGAATATATTGGACAAAGTGTAGGTTGCGTGGATTGTCCGGATTTAGGTTCATGTAAAAATATGCTGCAAGGTTACGAGCCAAAGCTTGTTATTCAAGGGAAGATGATTGATATTCAATACGATCGCTGCGTTAGAAAAGTAGCGCATGACGAGAGAAAGAAATATGAAAAACTCGTTCAAAGTGTATATATGCCAACGGATATTTTACAGGCAACTATGGAAAACTTAGACCCTTCTGATTTAAATGCACGTATCGATGCGATTGGTGCAGCGAATGAATTTTTAAGTACATATGAACCAGGTAAAAAAGCACAAGGTTTATATTTGTACGGTAAATTTGGTGTAGGAAAAACGTACCTTTTAGGAGCAATAGCGAACGAGCTTGCTCGAAAGAAAATAAGTTCGATGCTCGTATACTTCCCGGAATTTTTACGTGAAATTAAAAGTTCAATTCAAGATAATTCGATTGGTGAAAAGATTGATGCGGTTAAACGCGTACAAGTTTTAATGTTAGACGATATCGGGGCAGAAGCGATGTCAAGCTTTGTGCGTGACGATGTGCTTGGTGCAATCTTGCAATTCCGTATGTTAGAAAACTTACCGACGTTCTTTACGTCTAATTTTGATTTTAAACAACTGGAACACCATTTAACGTATACGCAGCGTGGTGAGGCTGAAGAAATGAAGGCAGCACGTATTATGGAGCGAATTAAATATTTAGCGAAACCAATTCCAATTGGTGGGAAAAACCGTCGTCATAAGTAAAAGAGCAAGCTGAGAAGCTTGCTCTTTTGTATTATAGTGATATTTTCTTTTCAAATATGAGGTCGAAATATTCAGGTTGTCCAGAACTGCCAATCGTAGGGGCAACAATCTGTACGAACCTCCAGCCATCTCTAGCATGTTCTTGAATAATTTCTTGGTAGTCTTCAGCTGGTTTTGAGCGAGTGCCCCCAATGTAATTCGACTTTTACGAATTTATATTCAATCATTCAGATGCATAATTTTATTGATGAGTAAAGTATACAATAAAAATTCATAGTAGCTTGTATCATTTTTTTCTCCCTCCCTTAATATATATAAAATTAGCAAGCCATATTGAGTGGATTTTCTAACAATAGGAAATGTGATTCTACTAAGAGTGAACTTCACGCGGGACGGACTCTTATAGGATTTGTAACGTATAGATACAGTCCTTTAGAGCGGGGATAAAAGGGGGGACAAAAGTGATTGAAATTTGCTTCGAAGAAAAAAATGATGCTATGCACGTATATAGACAATTGCTGAAAAGAGCGGAAGTATTATATAAGGAAACGAGTGTGTATTTACAGGAACAAAAAGTGGTGATTCACATACCAGTACGTGAATCGAATTATATTGAAAAGATCTTATTGCCAGTAATGGTGTATTTCATTGTGAATGTGAAACAAAATGAGTGGATTTATACGATTTTAAAAGAAAAGTTTTTTTATGAAGAACAAGAAGAGTGTCATCAAATATTGCACATGGCACATGAGATTTTAAAGGGAAGAAGAAAAGGTGTAGCTCAGGATTTAACGCGTAACGCATTTGAGTCATATATTAAGTCTTCTTTAAACAATTGGCTTTGTGATCCGCTCTCATTCTCGTTTTCATCATATATCCGTTTTCGTCTTCGTACATATAGGGAAATGGTGGCTAAACTTGCGGAAGTGGCAATTGATGAATATAAGATGGAGCAAGAATACCAAATGTTCATTGAGACGCTTCGGCAACAAGTAAGCAGCCGTAAATCACGTTTGTCTTGTGTGCATCTTATTTTTGATGAAAGCTTTATCTTTTATGATGATAAAGGTAGACGTTTAAAACAGGAGAAGTTGGTCCAATATATAGATGAGGAATTGTTAAAGCAAAATGATGTATATATTGATACGAAAGTAATTGCGCCGCTTCTTTCTATTTCGCCCAAAAAGATTTATTTATATACGAAAGAACAAGACCATAATATGATTATTACTTTGCGAAATGTGTTCCAAGAACGGGTCCAATTACATGGATTACATGATTTTGAGCGCAATGTGAAAAATTTAAAAAATAAAGGTAACGCCCTTGATTTTCTAAGTTTTTGAGCATATAATTACCTACATAAATGAAATATATTGAAATGTCATGATGAGGACATGAGTAGTTTTCTACGATTTTCAGAGAGGGAAGCCTTAGGGTGTGAGCTTCCTAGTACGGGATTATTACTTACCACCTCTAAACTTTAGCAGTGAACGGTTTTTCTAGTAATTGCTAACGGACAACACCGTTATGTTGAACTTGAGCAATTAACAATTATGTTAATTGGAACAAGGGTGGAACCACGAATTCAACACTCGTCCCTTTTTACGGGATGAGTGTTTTTTATTTTGAGAAAAAGAGGAGTGACCAGTGATGGCAGATGTAGTTAAAATTACTTTCCCTGATGGAGCTGTGAAGGAGTTTCCAAAAGGCGTAACAACTGAAGAAATCGCAGCTTCTATTAGCCCAGGCTTAAAGAAAAAAGCTGTAGCTGGAAAATTAAATGATGAGATGATCGATCTTGTTACACCAATCGAAGAAGATGGTGCAGTTTCTATCATTACATTAGATTCTGAAGATGGCCTATATATTTTACGCCATTCAACAGCCCACCTTTTAGCACAAGCGTTAAAACGTTTATATAAAGATGTTAAGGTTGAGCTTGGCATTGGTCCAGTAATTGAAAATGGCTTCTACTACGATATTGATATGGAAGAAGCAATTACAGTTGAAGACTTCAAGAAAATCGAAAAAGAAATGCAAAAAATCGTGAACGAGAACTTAGAAATCGTTCGTCATGAAGTGCCACGTGCAGAAGCAATTCGTCGCTTTGAAGAAATCGGCGATGAGTTAAAATTAGATTTAATTAACGATCTTCCAGAAGATGCAGTTATTTCAATCTATGAGCAAGGCGAATTCTTCGACCTTTGTCGTGGTGTTCACCTTCCATCTACAGGAAAAATTAAAGTGTTTAAATTATTAAGCGTTGCAGGTGCTTACTGGCGCGGCGATAGCAATAATAAAATGCTACAACGTATTTACGGTACTGCATTCGTTAAGAAAGCAGAATTAGATGAGCACTTACGTATGCTTGAAGAAGCGAAAGAGCGCGATCACCGTAAATTAGGTAAAGAATTAAAACTATTTACTAATAGCCAAAAAGTAGGACAAGGTTTACCACTTTGGTTACCAAAAGGTGCAACAATCCGCCGCATTATCGAGCGTTACATCGTTGATAAAGAAGCAAGCTTAGGCTATGATCACGTATATACTCCAGTACTAGGAAGCAGAGAGCTTTATGAAACTTCTGGTCACTGGAACCACTACCGTGATGGCATGTTCCCATCAATGGAAATGGATAACGAAGAATTAGTTCTTCGTCCAATGAACTGTCCTCATCATATGATGGTTTATAAAAATGATATTCACAGCTACCGTGAATTACCAATCCGTATTGCAGAACTTGGAACAATGCACCGTTATGAAATGTCAGGTGCGTTATCTGGATTGCAACGTGTACGCGGAATGACTTTAAACGATGCGCACATTTTCGTTCGTCCAGATCAAATTAAAGAAGAGTTAAAACGTGTTGTAAACTTAACTCTAGAAGTGTACAAAGATTTCGGTTTAGAGAACTACTCATTCCGTCTATCTTACCGCGACCCAGCAGATACTAAAAAGTATTATGCGGATGATGAGATGTGGGAAAAAGCACAAGGTATGTTAAAAGAAGCTATGGATGAAATGGGTCTTGATTACTATGAAGCTGAAGGTGAAGCGGCATTCTACGGTCCAAAACTTGATGTTCAAGTTCGTACTGCTCTTGGAAAAGACGAAACACTTTCAACTGTACAATTAGACTTCTTACTTCCAGAACGCTTTGAATTATCATACGTTGGTGAAGACGGTAAACAACATCGTCCAGTTGTAATTCACCGTGGTGTTGTATCAACTATGGAACGTTTTGTAGCCTTCTTAATTGAAGAATACAAAGGTGCATTCCCAACATGGTTAGCTCCAGTTCAAGTACAAGTAATTCCAGTTTCTCCGCAAGTACATTTAGACTATGCGAAGAAAGTACAAGACGAATTGCGTCGTGCTGGTATCCGTGTTGAATTAGACACTCGTG
Source organism: Bacillus sp. SRB3LM (assembly GCF_015712745.1). Lineage (NCBI taxonomy): Bacteria > Bacillati > Bacillota > Bacilli > Caryophanales > Bacillaceae > Bacillus > Bacillus sp. SRB3LM. The sequence goes on along the minus strand of NZ_VWVQ01000008.1, from coordinate 129,346 downwards.
AAGAGAAGATCGGTTACAAAATCCGTGAAGCACAAATGCAAAAAATTCCGTACATGCTTGTAGTAGGTGACAATGAAGTAACTGAAAACGGCGTAAACGTACGTAAATATGGTGAACAAAAATCAGAAACAATCGCATTAGATGCTTTTGTTGACATGATTAAAGTAGAAGGGAAACGATAAGAAAAAGCCGCGGTATACCGCGGCTTTTTTATGTAATATACTTGAGAAAAATTAGAAAAAATAACCATGTAACACTTATCATAAAAAAGTATTGCAAGTATGTTAGTTGTTTGTTACAATGTTTCTTGTTGTTAGTAAAACACATCGCGTCTTCTTGACAGACGTCATGTCCTATGATAAACTCATCAAGGATAATAGAATATTGTTTTGTGGAACAAGTAGAAGCACCCGCTTCTCACCTGATGGACGCATTCGCAGTTAACAGGTAAATGTATTTCTTACTTAAGATTTTACAAGTGTGGGTGTCGTATGCCCGCACTTTTTTTGTTCGGGTTCTATGACTACAAAATATGTTCTGAGAAAACCTTGGAGGTGGCTTACTATTAGCAAGGATATGATGATTAACGAGCAAATTCGTGCACGTGAAGTACGTTTAGTTGGCGCAAATGGCGATCAACTTGGAATCAAGTCTCGTAATGACGCTTTAGACTTAGCTGCAAATCTTAATCTTGATTTAGTATTAGTTGCTCCAAATGCGAAACCGCCAGTATGCCGCATTATGGACTACGGTAAATTCCGCTTTGAGCAACAGAAGAAAGAAAAAGAGCAGCGCAAAAATCAAAAAGTAATTAGCATGAAAGAAGTTCGTTTAAGTCCAACAATTGATGAACACGACTTTAACACAAAACTTCGTAATGCTATCAAGTTTTTAGAGAAAGGCGACAAGGTTAAAGCGTCAATTCGCTTTAAAGGACGTGCCATTACTCATAAAGAAATCGGTCAACGTGTTTTAGATCGCTTCTCAGAAGCTTGTGCTGAAGTTAGTACAGTTGAATCTAAGCCTAAAATGGAAGGACGCAGTATGTTCTTAGTTTTAGCACCGAAAAACGATAAGTAATAGATAGAGGAGGAAATACCTATGCCTAAACAAAAAACTCATCGCGGCGCTGCAAAGCGTTTCAAAAAGACTGGATCAGGTAAACTGAAACGTTCTCACGCTTACACAAGCCATTTATTCGCTAACAAATCTACAAAAGCTAAACGTAAACTACGTAAAGCTGGTGTAGTAAGCGCTGGTGACTTCAAACGCATTCGTCAAATGCTTGACAACTTAAAATAAGTTCGGCTGATATATAGAACAATTAGGAGGTAATATTATGCCAAGAGTAAAAGGTGGTACAGTTACTCGTCAACGTCGTAAAAAAGTAATTAAATTAGCAAAAGGTTACTACGGTTCAAAAAATACATTATTCAAGGTTGCTAACCAACAGGTTATGAAATCTCTAATGTATGCATTCCGTGACCGCCGTCAAAAGAAACGTGACTTCCGTAAATTATGGATTACACGTATCAACGCAGCAGCTCGTATGAATGGTCTTTCTTACAGCCGCTTAATGCACGGTCTTAAAAATGCTGGCATCGAAGTTAACCGCAAGATGCTTGCTGACTTAGCTGTTCATGACGAAAAAGCTTTCGCTGAATTAGCAACAGTTGCAAAAAACAACATTAACTAATTAATTAGTTGAAACCTTAGAAGAATTTTCTTCTAAGGTTTTTTTATTTGTATTCAAATAGAAGTTAGAAGTGAAAGAAATTCTAAAGATTAACGGCTATGTCGTTATCAATATGACAAAATCAATATAAAAGTTATAGCAGTATAGAAGAATATACATATGAAGTCAGGAGAATACTCCTGGCTTTTTTCAATTCTGCTCGTTTGGAAAGAAGAGTATCTTTCCTAGCCGAAACGACACTGCTATAATGGAAAGATGATATGGAACTTTCATCAGATGAACAATTTAAGAGTGATGACTGAAACGTATTTGTAAATTAAGGACAAGCTATTTTATAAAGAGGTAGATAGCTGACTTATTCATAAGAACTGAAACATAATAATGAACTTTGAGATGAAACAACATTGTTGCGTAAAATGCGATGTTGGAGGAGGACAATAGAATGGACTTACTACAACTATTTAAATTACAAAAAGAATTAGATGACCGTATTGCAAAAGAACATGACTTACAACCGAAAAAATTGTTAAAAGAAAAAATGTTAGCTCTTCTTGTAGAAATTGGAGAACTTGCAAATGAAACACGTTGTTTTAAATATTGGAGCAACAAACCAGCTTCGGAACGTGAAGTAATATTAGAAGAATACGTAGATGGTTTGCATTTTATTTTATCAATCGGCATTGATTTAGGTATTGATAAAAACTTCCTATTCTATAAATGTGCACAAACGAATAAAACACAAGTGGAAATTTTCTTAGACACATATGCGAAAGTAATTCGTTTTACAGATCAACCATCTATTACAAACTATATTGAATTATTTACGAGCTACCTTCGACTCGGACAAGCACTTGAATTTGAGCAAGAAGAGATTGAAAAAGCATATTTAGATAAAAATGAAGTAAATCATCAGCGTCAAACACAAGGATACTAATTTAATTTTTGAATATTTCAATTTAATTATTGTATAATGAATTGACTGAAGAAAAAGGAGGGTGTTGGCAATGACAAAATTAGACGCGACATTGACAATGCTAAAAGAATTAACGGATGCACGTGGTATTGCTGGTAACGAACGTGAACCACGTGAAGTAATGAAGAAATATATCGAGCCGTTTGCGGACGAACTTTCTACTGATAATTTAGGGAGTTTAGTTGCGAAAAAAGTAGGGGAAGAAAACGGCCCGAAAATTATGGTTGCAGGTCATTTAGATGAAGTTGGATTTATGATTACACAAATCGATGACAAAGGTTTCCTTCGCTTCCAAACGGTTGGTGGCTGGTGGTCACAAGTTATGCTTGCGCAACGCGTGACGATTGTAACGCGTAAAGGAGATGTAACAGGTGTAATTGGTTCAAAACCACCGCACATCTTACCTCCAGAAGCTCGTAAAAAGCCAGTTGAAATTAAAGACATGTTCATCGATATCGGTGCTTCTAGCCAAGAAGAAGCGATGGAGTGGGGCGTACGACCAGGAGATCAAGTTGTACCTTACTTTGAATTCCAAGTGATGAAGAATGAAAAAATGTTACTTGCAAAAGCATGGGATAACCGAATCGGTTGTGCAATTGCAATTGACGTATTAAAACAATTAAAAGATGAAAAGCATCCAAACGTTGTATACGGCGTTGGAACTGTACAAGAAGAAGTCGGTCTTCGTGGCGCAAAAACATCTGCGAATTATATTAAACCAGATATCGCGTTCGCAGTAGATGTTGGTATCGCTGGAGATACACCGGGTGTAACGTCAAAAGAAGCGCAAAGTAAAATGGGCGATGGACCACAAATCATTTTATATGATGCTTCTGTTATTGGACATACAGGTTTACGTGATTTCGTAGTTGATGTTGCTGATGAATTACAAATCCCGTATCAATATGATTCAGTAGCGGGCGGAGGAACGGATGCGGGTGCGATTCACATTGCTGTAAATGGTATTCCTTCTATGGCAATTACAATTGCAACGCGCTATATCCATTCTCATGCGGCAATGTTACACCGTGATGATTATGAAAATGCAGTGAAGTTAATTGTAGAAGTTATTAAACGTCTTGATAAAGAGGCTGTACATAACATTACATTTAATTAATAGAAAAAGCGAAGGAGATTCTCCTTCGCTTTTTTATGTTTTAAAAAGGCCGTTCTAATCCTGCTGCAGTATGAGCGCCTAAAATAATTAAACGAGTTAATTGCATCGCCATAAAATGCGGAGTATATATCATTCCTCTTTTTAACCATGACATAATCATTCCGATGTGAGCCCCTGTAACATAACTAATCAAAATATCACGAGGAACCATAAGATCTTCATCATCTGGTTGTGAAATAGACAAGCTTAATGTTAAATGCACTTGTATTGTTTTCATCATTTTATAAGAGTAGTTTCCGGCAGCTTTATCCCCAAGCATAACGTTATAAAAGTTTACATTTTCTGCGATATGTTCGAATAAAGCCAAAAATGTAGGGTGAGGTGAATCGAATGTAAGTTGAAAATCTTCTTTATTTCTATTTTTCGGTTTAATTACTTCTGCTAGCTTCTCTAACATTTCTTCAATACTTTTGTCTAATAGGTCATATTTATCATGGTAATGGCTATAAAATGTAGCGCGATTTACAGGAGCGCGTTCTGCAATATGTTGAACAGTTACATTTTCAAAGCCTTTTTCGCCTACTAAAGCGACAAAAGCATCCTGAATGAGTTGTCTCGTTCGCTTTACACGTGGATCATTTGTATTTTTAATAGACATTTTTCTTCTCCTCGTTTAATTTTCTATACTTAAACAACATATTGGTATTATATTGTTGTTTAAGCGACATTTCATACGTAAATTGTCGGTTGTAGATTCAAAATAATTATTTATAATTATAAACGATAGTCCTTCAGAAATCAGCACCGCTCGCAGGTAGATAAATTTCGATTTATGCTGCAGATGGTGTGATTTTTTTGTTAAAAGGTTAATATAATTAACAATTAAACAATCTAAACAATAAGGACATAAATAGTTTAGAAAAAAATTATATGCGATATAAGGAGAGGAATGCAATGAATCAGTTTCGAAGAATGGTAATTATCAACATTATCACATTAATTGTACTAGTTGGCGGCGGTATTGGCGGTTATTACTATTACAACCAAACGGAAAATTACTTAAAAACAGACAATGCAAAGATTGATGGAAAGGTAATTCCGGTTGCTTCACCAGTAGCAGGTAAACTAACTGACTGGAAAGCTGAAGTAGGAAAAAATTATAATGAGAACGATAAACTAGGTACTGTTACTGTAGCGGCAGCTAATGGAGAACAAACAGTAGATGTAACAATTCCACAAAATGCAACGGTTGTACAATCAAACGCAACAACAAATGCTTTCGTTGGAGCTGGTAGCCCGATTGCTTACGCATTCGATATGAACAATTTATGGGTAACAGCAAACATTGAAGAAACAGATGTCGATGATGTTCAAAAAGGTCAAGATGTAGATGTGTATGTAGATGCATACCCAGATACAACGTTAACAGGAAAAGTAGAACAAGTTGGCTTAACAACAGCGAATACATTCTCTATGTTGCCATCAAGCAACGCAACAGCGAACTATACGAAAGTAACACAAGTAGTACCAGTTAAAATTTCTTTAGACCATAGCAAATCAGTAAATATTGTTCCTGGCATGAATGTGACAGTTCGTATTCATAAGTAAGGGGGAGATGAGATGTCCTCAATTGTAATTGCAGGATATGCACTATTTTGTATAATCGTCTTCTTCCTTGTAAATCGTCTTTTACGAAAGAAAAAAACGAAAATGGGAGAAGAACAAGTCCCAGCCGTAAGTAAAATAGAAGTAAGTAAAGTTGAAACAGAAGAGAAAGAAATTGAACGAAAGCAAGAATCGGAAATTTCTAATGTAGTTGAGTTAGAAACAGGAAAGCAAGAAGAAGTAAAACAAGAAAAAGAAGTGCCGAAAAAACAAATGTCTACGCCTGTAGAGAATGTGAATGTAAAAGCAGTTGTAGCTGTATTAATTCTCGGCATGTTCGTTTCTATTTTAAACCAAACAATCATTAACGTTGCATTACCTCCGTTAATGAATGAATTTAACGTATCGACTTCAACAGCACAATGGTTAATTACAGGCTTCATGCTTGTAAATGGTATTTTAGTACCGATTAGTGCCTTTTTAGTTTCACGATTTACGTATCGTAAATTATTCGTAGCCGCAATGTTATTCTTTACGGTAGGATCTATCATTTGTGCTACTTCAGGAAACTTTACAATGATGATGACAGGCCGTGTAATTCAAGCAGTTGGTGCGGGTATTTTAATGCCGGTTGGTATGAATATCTTCATGACATTATTCCCGCCTCATAAACGCGGAGCAGCGATGGGGTTACTAGGTGTAGCAATGATTTTAGCACCAGCTATCGGACCAACTGTAACAGGTTGGGTGATTGAAAATTATAGTTGGAATGTAATGTTCTATGCGATGTTTATTATCGGTTTAATTATTACGTTCCTATCTTTAAAATTCTTTACACTAGCTCAGCCAGTGTCTAAAACGAAATTAGATATATTCGGTGTGGTTAGTTCAAGTATTGGACTAGGAAGCTTATTGTACGGATTTAGTGAAGCTGGAAATAATAGTTGGACTAGTGCAGAAGTCATTATTTCACTTGTTATCGGTGTAATTGGTTTAGCGTTATTTATTTGGAGAGAGTTAACAACGGACAATAAAATGCTTGATTTACAAGTATTTAAATATCCAGTATTTACTTTTACTTTAGTAATTAACGCAATCGTAACGATGGCACTATTTGGAGGTATGTTATTACTTCCAGTATATCTGCAAAACATTCGTGGCTTTACGCCAATTGAATCTGGTTTACTACTTCTTCCAGGATCATTAATTATGGGAATCATGGGACCAGTAGCGGGTAAATTATTCGATAAATATGGCATTCGTCCATTAGCGATAATTGGATTGGCAATTACGACGTATGCGACATATGAATTTACAAAATTATCGATGGATACACCGTATAGCGTTATTATGACGGATTATATTATACGTTCAATTGGTATGTCATTCATTATGATGCCAATTATGACAGCTGGTATGAACGCACTGCCGATGAAATTAATTTCTCACGGTACAGCAACGCAAAATACGTCAAGACAAGTAGCTGGTTCAATCGGAACAGCGATTTTAATCACACTTATGACGCAACAAACAACTGCTCACGTAGCAGATTACGGCAATATGTTAACAACATCCAACCCAATTTTAGTTGATAAAGTACACGGCATGGGCCAAAGCTTAGCGGCCTTAGCTGGATCGGCTCAAGCAGGAGATGCGATGAGCACACAACTATTATATGGACAAATTTCAAAGCTATCTGCAATTAACGGTATTAACGATGCCTTCTTAATCGCAACGATACTAGCAGGTATCGCTTGGGTGTTATCGTTCTTCTTACAATCAGGCAATAAACCAAATAGAAAAGCAGGGAATTAATTTCCCTGCTTTTTTGTGCTTTTTTATGCAGTAACATATAAAAGATGATAACCAGTTATGGAGCACAGCCCTGTTATAAACAAAATCGTCCCCATAGAACAAATACTCGATATTTGCCTGCCGCTTATAATAGCTAATAGTCCAGCTAAAGAGAACAGGCACCAATATAAAGTTCCCGAAATTGGAACCACCTCCTGTAAATCTATTCCAGAACCTATACAAACGATAGGAACAACGATAAGCGATATGCTAATTAAACCAGCTATAATAGTAAATGATTTACGACATTTCATACCAGCAATAATTAAAAAAATGCCGACGATGAATTCGCATAACATTAAAGTAAAAGCTAAAATCATCCAAATTAATATTCCGAACATTTCTGTATTACCTCCGATTTGTGGGTTTCGAAAAAAGTTATATATAGAATCAATCACCTACAGACATGAGTACCCAGAAGATAACCCCTAATATTCCAATGGTAAAAATAATGAATCCCATATTACGTATACTTTTAATTTTTGCTTGGAATCCACTTATCCCTGCTAATAATCCAGTTAAAGAGAATAGGACCCAGTAAAGAGCAGTTGGAATGGGGAAGATTGTATCCATATTAATTCCTATACTTAAAAAAACAAAAGGTAGTGTGACAAAGGATAGGCTAAGTAGCCCCATTAAACCAACGAGTAATTTCCGATATTTAATTCCTGTTACTATTAAAAAAATACCACCAGCAATCCCGCATAGTAAGAGAAGTGGCGTGAAAAGCATCCAAATAACACTGAACATATGTAAACTCCTTTATATGAATTAAGTTATATTTTACTACATGAGGTTTATTTTGGATATTATTAATAAATATGTATAAATTGATAGAGATGAGAAGTGATCATACGAATTAATAAAAGAGGTATCGTGAGGATACCTCTTTCTAATTCAAGAATGCCAACAAATTATTCATAATATGAAATAACATAGCTGGAATAATGGATTTTGTTTTTTTACATAAAATAGCCATTAATAATCCCATGAAGAAAGTAATGACCATTACCCCAAGTGAGTATGTATGAGCGATACCGAAGAAGAAGCTTGTTATAATCGCTGCAATCCAAAATGGAAAGCGTTCTGAGAAAAAGCGAAGTATAAAGCCACGGAAAATAAGCTCTTCAAAAATTGGTGTGAGTATTGCAAAGCCGAGAAGTAATAATATTTCATATTGCTTAAAGACATCTAAGTTTAGTGCGGAAGATTGCTGCTTTGTTGCGTCTTGGAACACATAATTTAACAAGATGTAATTGAGTAAAATGTTTATAGCGAAGAAAAGAAGTAAGTATACGTATGTACGCCATTCTTTCAGTGCTTTAAAGTTAAATGATTGTAGTAGTAATTTTTTTGCGGGTTCGAATTTAAAAATGAAGAATAACAACACGGCTAGCTGGAATACAATACTTGCAGTATTTACGATAGATTCATACAGGGCAATTTGTTTTTTATCTGTAAGACCAGCTGTATAAATTGTTAAGGGCATTGCGAGGAACACAGTAATAAGTCCGGTTCCGAAAAAAGCGAATACAACGGAGCTAATAAATTGTCCCCATGACATAGAGTATTTCTGTTCATTAGAAAGTTGTGTAGCGGGTTGCATATGTAGAATCACCTCTTTATATTTGTATATTTAATTATAAGGCATTTTGTTTTCAGGCGTAATATTTAAATATTACATATAAAGGTGTATTTTCCACAAAATAATAAAAGAGGTATCACCCTGTAGTGATGCCTCTTTCTCATTGATAACTATGTTCTGTCTTGTTATTCAATTTTGCTTGCTCTATTTGCAATTCACGCTCTACCAATCGATCTAATTGCTGAATTGCTTTAAGTGCTTTTTCATAAGAAATTGTTCGATAATGATGCGCTCCGCCCGGTTCTTCATCTGCTTCATCTGCCCATTTAATAATATTTTGAAGAGATGTTCTTTCAATTTCTTGTTCCACTAAGAAAGAATCTGTATGAAGAAGAATTGCAATAGAAATTTCTTTTGCTAGTTTTGGATGTTCTCCTAATCTAATAAGTAATTTATGTGCTCTTTCAGCGCCTTTAATTGCATGGATATCATTCTTTTTATATAAGTCATAATCCCATTCGCCGCCTGTGTACCACGTATGATGTCCGATATCATGAAGGAAGCCAGCTTTTGTGGCAGCATCGACTGAGGCGTGATGCTTTTTGGCTAGGTGAAACGCATGGTAAGCGACAGCGATCGCGTGGACCATTCCAGAACGGTTTACGTATTTTTGTGTAATGTGGTGTTTAAAAATTTGTTCAAGCGTAATACGGTGCATAAAACATTCACTCCTTTTATCTTATGGTGTATATGAAGAAAAATCGATCGGTTTAAATGTATTTTGAACATTGTACTCCATCATAGTTCGTTAGTAAAGTAGAAATGTTTAGGAGAAGAAAAAAATTTTCCGCAAAAAAATCACCTTAGCTGATGCAAAGGTGATTTTCAAATTGCTTATTTTTTTAATCCTTGCTCTAGTGTTTCTAACATTTCGTGCTTTTCATTTTCATCAGCGTTTTTCCAAATGACTTCAAATAAAACGCCAAGACCTGGAAGCATTTTTTCTTCACCGCTTTGAATTGCATCGACGATTGTTTCTTGTAATTGATCTTGTGAATTTCCAGATACATTCGCTAATACGGCACCGCGTAAATTAAAACTCATTGCTTTCACCTCTTCTTCAGAATTGAAACTGACGTTAGTTTTTGTTCTTTTTTATGTAAATATGTATGAAAAATAGGCTATAATGATAAGACAAGAAGAGAGGGAAATACATATTATGAAAAACATTGATTCAGTACAAAATCCGCGTGTAAAGCAGTGGAAAAAGCTGCAAACGAAAAAAGAACGCGATAAAAAAGGTTTATTTTTTGTAGAAGGATTCCACTTAGTCGAGGAAGCTTTGAAGACAGGGATTGTAACAGAACTTATCGTTTCAGATCAGACAGACCTTCCGAAAGATTGGACAGTTAATGATGTGGAAATGTATATCGTACCTGAGGCGATTGTAAAAATACTTCGTGAAACAGAAACGACGCAAGGTGTATTTGCTGTTTGTGAGAAGCATGAGAAAGAAGTAGCTCTTACTGATGGGAAATTCCTTTTATTAGATGGCCTGCAAGACCCAGGTAATTTAGGAACAATTATTCGTACAGCTGATGCAGCTGGTATTCACGCCGTTGTGCTTGGAGAAGGTTGTGTTGATGTTTACAATAGTAAAGTACTCCGCTCTACACAAGGCTCTATTTTCCACTTGCCAATTGTAAAAGGGAACTTAGAAGAATGGGTAGACAAGTTAAAAGAAAATAACGTTCCTGTATATGGAACAGCTCTTGAAAATGGAGTTCCGTATGGTGAAGTAACGCCGGCTGGCAGTTTTGCATTAATTGTAGGAAATGAAGGGAACGGCGTACGCCAAGAAATTCTTGCAAAAACGGATCAAAACTTGTATATTCCGATTTACGGCGGGGCAGAATCATTAAATGTTGCGGTTGCAGCAGGGATTTTAACGTATTATTTGCAAAGCCCGGTTGCGAACAAATAAAAAACTTCTTATAATAAGTTGAAGTACATTATATTAAAAGTTAAATAACGAAAAACGTTGATAGAGAAGAGTAACTTACAAAATCGCCATATAGGGAGAGAGTGCCGTAGACTGAAAGCATTCTTATGGTAGACGGAAGTGAATTCACCTCTGGAGTTGACGCCAGGACCATGTATATGTAAAGGCGTTCCGGTCAGAATTGATCGTTATAACTAATGAGTGGGCAGACTTGTTCTGTCAATTTAGGGTGGTACCGCGAATTTACCTCGTCCCTTTTTGGGAGCGAGGTTTTTTTATTTTTAAAATTAGGAGGGTTCCAAAATGGAAGCACGTTTAAAAGAGCTAAAGCAAAAAGCGTTAGAGCTTATTGAAGAAGCGAAAGAGCTAAAGAGCTTAAACGACGTACGCGTAGCGTATTTAGGAAAAAAAGGTCCAATTACAGAAGTATTACGCGGCATGGGAAAATTGTCAGCAGAAGAGCGTCCACGTATGGGAGCATTAGTAAATGAAGTGCGTGAAGCGATTCAAACGCGTTTAGATGACAAAATTAGTAACTTAGAAAAAGCGGTAATCGAAGCGAAATTAGCTACTGAAACAATCGATGTTACACTGCCAGGTCGTCCTGTTGAAACAGGTTGTCACCATCCGTTAACAGCTGTTGTTGAGCAAATTGAAGATGTATTCATCGGTATGGGTTATGAAGTAGCTGAAGGAACAGAAGTAGAAAAAGACTACTACAACTTCGAAGCACTAAACTTACCGAAAGATCACCCAGCGCGTGATATGCAAGATACATTCTACATTACAGAAGAAACGTTACTACGTACACATACATCTTCTGTGCAAGCACGTACGATGGAAAATAATAAAGAAAAAGGCCCGATTAAAATTATTTGTCCTGGTAAAGTGTATCGCCGTGATGACGACGATGCGACGCATTCACATCAGTTCATGCAAATTGAAGGTCTTGTAATTGATAAAAACATTCGTATGAGTGACTTAAAAGGTACACTGCAAGTATTCGTGAAAAAGATGTTCGGTGAAGATCGTGAAATCCGTCTTCGTCCAAGTTTCTTCCCATTCACAGAGCCATCTGTAGAGATGGATATTTCTTGTATGATGTGTCATGGCAAAGGTTGCGGCACTTGTAAAGGAACTGGCTGGATTGAAATTCTAGGCGCAGGTATGGTTCACCCGAACGTACTTGAAATGGCTGGTTATGATTCAAAAGAATATCAAGGTTTCGCATTCGGTATGGGCGCAGAGCGTATCGCAATGTTGAAATACGGAGTAGATGACATTCGTCATTTCTATACAAATGATGTACGTTTCTTACAACAATTCAAACGAGCGTAAGGGAAGGAGAGGATAAATATGTTCGTATCATATCGTTGGTTACAAGAGTATGTAGATATTAAAGATGTAACAGCACAAGAACTAGCAGACAAAATCACGAAAAGTGGTATTGAAGTAGAAGGCGTTGAAGTATTAAATAAAGGTGTAAAAGGTGTTGTAGTTGGTCACGTATTAGAATGTGAAAAACACCCAGAAGCTGATAAATTAAGCAAATGCTTAATCGATATCGGTGAAGAAGAGCCAGTTCAAATTATTTGTGGAGCTCCTAACATTGCAAAAGGTTTAAAAGTACCAGTTGCAAAAGTTGGAGCTGTACTTCCTGGCAACTTCAAAATTAAAAAAGCAAAACTACGTGGTGAAGCTTCTCACGGTATGGTTTGTGCTCTTCAAGAGCTTGGTATTGATGGCAAGTTAGTTTCAAAAGAATACGCAGATGGTATCTTCATCTTCCCAAGTGACGCTGAAGTTGGTGCAGATGCACTTGAAATTTTAAACTTACACGATGAAGTGCTTGAGCTTGGCTTAACACCAAACCGTGCAGATTGCTTAAACATGTTAGGTGTTGCTTACGAAGTAGCTGCTATTTATGGCCGCGAAGTAAAACTTCCAGCTATCGACTTACAAGAAACAGCAGAAAAAACTTCTGATTATATTTCTGTAAGTGTAGAAGCGAAAGAAGAAAACCCATTATACATTGCAAAAATGGTTAAAAACGTAAAGATTGGTCCGTCACCAATGTGGATGCAAACTCGTCTTATGGCAGCTGGCATCCGTCCGATTAGCAACGTAGTTGATATTACAAACTACATTTTAATGGAATACGGTCAACCGTTACATGCATTCGATTACGATAAATTAGGTTCAAAAGAAATCGTTGTTCGTCTTGCAAAAGAAGGCGAAAAAATTGAAACGTTAGATGATCAAGAGCGTACATTACAAAGCCACCACCTTGTAATTACAAACGGCACGAAAGCTTTAGCTGTTGCTGGTGTAATGGGCGGGGCGGATTCTGAAGTTACAAATGAGACAGTAAACGTTCTAATTGAGTCTGCATACTTTGCAGGTCAAACAGTACGTCGTACATCAAAAGACTTAGGCCTTCGTAGTGAATCAAGTGCACGTTTCGAAAAAGGAATCGACCCAACACGTACATTTGAAGCAATTCAACACGCAGCTGCTTTAATGGCGAAATATGCTGGCGGTGAAGCACTTGAAGGTGTAGTAGAAGCTGACAACTTACAAGTACAAGAGCGTACAGTATCTGTTACTGCTGAAAAAGTAAACCGTGTATTAGGTACAAATATTTCTGCGAGTGAAATGGGTACAATGTTCACAAACTTGAAATTCCCATTCACAGAAGTAGAAGGAACATTCCATGTAAATGTACCAGCACGTCGTCCTGATATTACAATTTCAGAAGACTTAGTAGAAGAAGTGGGCCGTTTATACGGTTATGACCATATTCCAGTTACATTACCTTCTGGAACGATGACTCGTGGTAAATTAACATCAGCACAAACGAAACGTCGTAAAGTACGCCGCTTCTTAGAGGGTGCTGGTTTATATGAAGCAATCACGTATTCATTAACAAGCGCTGATAAAGCGAAACAATATATGGTTGAGCCAAACGAAAAGGCGCCTGTAGGTCTTGCACTTCCAATGAGTGAAGAACGTAGCCAACTTCGTTTAAGCTTAGTACCGCAATTACTAGAAGCAGTTTCATACAATGTCGCTCGTAAAAACGACAGCGTTGCTTTATACGAGGTAGGTTCTATCTTCTTACCGACAGAAGAAGGAGAACTTCCGAAAGAAGAACAACATCTTGCAGGTGTTATGACAGGTCTTGCTCTTCACCATGCATGGCAAGGTGAGAAGAAAGTAGTAGACTTCTTCGTTGTGAAAGGTGTACTAGAAGGACTATTCGACGTGCTTGGCGTTTCAAACCAAATCACATATGCACCAGCAAAACGTGAAGGTATGCACCCAGGCCGTACAGCTGACATCGTATTGGATGGCGAAGTAATTGGTTTCATCGGTCAATTGCACCCAGAAGCAGAAAAACAATTAGATGTGAAAAATACATTCGTATTTGAATTATCTCTTGTAAAAGTATTCGGTGCAGACGCTGAAGAAACTTACTACGCAGCAATTCCACGTTTCCCATCTATGACACGTGACATGGCTGTTGTAGTAACAAAAGAAACAAAAGCTGGTGAAATGAAGCAAGTCATTGCTGAAGCTGGCGGAGAACTTCTGAAAGATGTAACATTATTCGACTTATACGAAGGTGAAAAAATGGAAGAAGGCAAGAAATCACTTGCATTCTCTATGACTTACTTCGATGCAGAACGTACATTAACAGACGAAGAAGTAACAGAAGCACATAACCGTGTACTAACAACGGTAGAAGAGAAATTCGGTGCGGAGTTACGTAAGTAATTAGAAAATTGCCGGATTCATTCCGGCAATTTTTTTATTGGATTGGTTGTCGGACACTATCGGTAAGTCGATATATTACAAAAATCGCTCATATATTTTTTGGCACCTTGCATCTTTCTCTCGAATGTAGTACATTAATTTTAGTTTAACAAAATGAAAGACGATGATAAGGAAAAGTAGTATATACTATAATCCAAAGCGAGTCAGGGATGGTGAGAGCCTGATGAGGCGGTATATGTGAAGAACACCTTGGAGTTGCTAACCGAAATTGAATCTTATATTCAAGAGTAGGCTTAGACGGGAATCCGGCCTGTTATAAACCGGGAAGTATGTATTACATACGAGTTAAAGTTGGTCTTTATGACAAATTGGGTGGTACCGCGAAGTTTAACCTTTCGTCCCTTTATGGATGAAAGGTTTTTTTGTATTTAAATATATGAGCAAAGGAGAATTTCACTATGGAAAACACATTAGTAAAAAGTCTGTATAGAGATACAGAAAAGTATGCAGATCAAACAGTACAAGTATCAGGGTGGATTCGTAACTTACGTGATTCAAAAGCATTTGGTTTCATCGAATTAAACGACGGTAGCTTCTTCAAAAGCGTTCAAATCGTTTTCGATACAGAATTAGAGAACTTCAAAGAAATTGCAAAACTTCCACTTAGCTCTTCAGTTAAAGTAGAAGGTAAAGTAATTGCAACGCCTGGAGCGAAGCAACCATTTGAAATTAAAGCAGAAAAAATTGATATCGAGGGCTTATCAGATTCTGATTACCCACTTCAAAAGAAACGTCATACGTTTGAATACTTACGTACAATCGCTCACTTACGTCCAAGAACAAATGCATTCTCTGCAACGTTCCGCGTACGTTCTATCGCAGCATTTGCGATTCACCAATTCTTCCAAGAGCGTGGATTCGTACATGTTCACACACCAATCATCACTGGTAGTGATACAGAAGGTGCTGGCGAAATGTTCCGCGTAACAACGCAAGATTTAAATAACCTACCAAAAGGTGAAGACGGAAAAGTTGATGAGTCAAAAGACTTCTTCGGTAAAGAAACAAACTTAACAGTAAGTGGACAGCTGAACGCTGAAGCTTATGCATTAGCATTCCGTGACGTATACACATTCGGACCTACATTCCGTGCAGAAAACTCAAACACAACTCGCCACGCTGCTGAGTTCTGGATGGTTGAGCCTGAGATTGCATTCGCTGAACTAGGGGACGTAATGAACCTTACAGAAGATATGCTGAAATATGCAATGAAATACGTATTAGAGCATGCACCAGAAGAAATGGAATTCTTCAACAGCTTCGTTGATAAAACAGTTCTTGAGCGCATGAACAACGTAATTAACTCTGACTTCGGTCGCATCACTTATACAGAAGCAATTAAAGTGCTTCAAGAATCAGGTGCTGACTTCAAATACCCAGTAGAATGGGGAATTGACTTACAAACAGAGCACGAAAGATACTTATCAGAAGAAATCTTCAAACGCCCTGTATTCGTAACTGACTATCCAAAAGACATTAAAGCATTCTACATGCGTTTGAATGAAGACGGTAAAACAGTAGCTGCTACTGACCTTCTAGTTCCTGGCATCGGCGAATTAATCGGCGGAAGCCAACGTGAAGAAAGAATGGACGTTTTAGTAGACAGAATTAAAGAATTAGGTATGAACGAAGAGGACTACTGGTGGTACTTAGAACTTAGAAAATACGGCGGTACAAAACACGCTGGATTTGGTCTAGGTTTCGAGCGCTTCCTAATGTACATCACTGGCATGGCTAACATCCGTGACGTAATTCCATTCCCAAGAACTCCAGGTTCTTCTGAATTCTAAAATATGAAAAAAGCGAGAGGATTTCCTCTCGCTTTTTTATTTTGTATAGTTTATTCTCCCGTAGCAAAAAGTAACGCGAAGGGGTGAATATAAATGAGTAAAAAAGTGAAAAAAGATCATTCAAGATCAAGCCTAGGTTCTCCAGAAGTTGAAGGACAAGGAACGACGACACATGAAACAGGTTCTCATAAAGTATCTTCATCAAATAAGAAGCAGAAACGAAGCTAACATAACAAAGGAGAGTCTTAAGGGCTCTCCTTTGTTATGTGTTACATCTTATTATCGTTAATTTCTTTTGTAATCTTATTTATGTCTTTGTCTAATCGATCTAAATAGAAAAACCACAGTAAACTCATGAACACGTAATAGATGGCCATCATGCCAAGATTATCAGATATATTTTCGAATGTGGATTTAGTAGTGAAAAAAGCTCCCCAAATGGTAGAAATAGTGAAGTAAGAAAGTGGGCCTACGAGGTGTACGAAAACATATAATATCTTTTTAACTTTTACAGCGTTCATATGAAAAAACTCCTTTTTCTAATCATACATTCAAGTTCTTCACAGAAGTGTTGTAGTTTTGTTGGATTATGTATTAACAAGCGTGCATCGTGTTTCCCGATAAATCTTCGAATCCGAAAGTTTAATAAGAAAGATCGACCATAACGCTCTATTAAATCGTTGAACGCTGGTTGTTCACTTAGTAGCTGAATGTTTTCTCTAATTTCGAACTGTCTTTCGTGTGGATCGCCTAGTAAAATATTTAGAATCATTTGTAGAAGTAGCAATGTAGATCTCCTCCTATGTTAGAATAATCTGCATATTAAAATTATAACAAAACTATAAGGACAATAGTAGGATGAAACAAAAAACAGGAGTTTGTAGGCTCCTGTTTTTGTCGATACTATTTTAATAAGCGAAGCGCCTTCTCCGTATTAGCGAAATGCAGTTTCACAAACTCAGGTAATCGTTCTTTACCAAGCTTTTGAATTAATTTAGCAGCAGCGATATCAACTTGTTTACTAGCACCTTTTGGAAGTGGCATACCAGCTTTTTTACTTAGTTCGTCAAACTGTTTTACGAATGAGTAGCGAGCTAAAATAGAAGCAGCGGCTACTGCTAAATGGACGCTTTCACCTTTCGTAGCGAAATAAACATTTTCACGCTGTACCTGTTTTTGTTTTGCTAAATATTTATAGTATGTATCAGGTTGTGTGAATTGATCGATTAAGACGCCTTCAGGTTTTGTAGGTGCCATTTTAGCTAATAAGTTTGTAATAGCTTTATTATGTAGCAAGGCTTTTAGCTTACCTTGGTTGTTTCCTTTATCAAATAGCTCGTTATATTTTTCATTATGAAGGACAAGAGAGCTGTAAGGAACAACGTGTAGAAGTTGTTTCGCAATGGTAGTAATTTGATCGTCATTTAAGTTTTTAGAGTCTTTTACACCAAGTTCTTTTAGTAGTGAAATTTGCTTTGCATCCACATATACAGCAACGACTGTCATCGGTCCAAAGAAATCTCCCGTACCAACTTCATCAGACCCTACAATAGACATTGTACTGATGGAAGCAGGCGGCGCATAACGATGGGAATCGACAGGTTTTTTTACAGTTGTTTTTGGTCTTTGAGAGACAGTTTGCCAACGAGAAGCTTCTGCTTCAGCGCGGCCTCCTTGGAACATTACTTTTCCAGATTTATACGCTGTAATCGTGCAAGATGGCACCTTAGCCATAAAGATACCGCCTTGCGGAATTTTCGGGCTAAGCGAATGTTTATATTGTTGTTTCATGTCTTCAATTACTGTAGAATTTGTTTGAATTACGATAGAATTTGACATAATGGTCGCCCCTTTTTTTATATTGTTATTTTTATCATATCGGATTGTTCTTTCTGTTTCCATATTATGAAGGTTCATGGTATGATAAACTTTAGGATTCTGTACGTGATTGGAGGCCGGTGAGTTGTCACAACAAAAGGGAAAGAAAAGTCGAATTAATGTAGAAATCTATGGTCAGCAATATTCAGTTGTTGGCGATGAAAGTACAAGTCATATCCGCATGGTAGCAGCGATTGTGGATGATAAAATGCGCGAACTCAATGCCAAGAATCCTTCGCTTGACACGAGTAGACTAGCGGTATTGACGGCGGTAAACGTCATACACGATTACATAAAATTAAAAGAAGAACATGAGAAATTGAAAGAAAGTATGACAAAAAAAGGAATGGAATAACATGATTGATATTATTATCATTTTACTGCTTGTTATGGGATTTTTCCTCGGCTTACGTAGAGGGTTTATTCTGCAACTTGTAAAGTTAACAAGCTTTATTATCGCATACCTTGTTGCATACTGGTACTGTAAAGATTTAGCGCCAGCACTTGCGAAATTTATTCCGTATCCATTTGATAAAAACGTATCTGTTCCAGAATGGATTGATGCAAATAATATTGAGACAGTATTTTATCAAGCGCTTGCGTTTATCATATTGTTTATTATTACAAAAATAGCACTTTCATTACTTGGTAATTTGTTAAATATGTTTGCAGAAATACCGGTTTTAAAGCAAGTAAATGCGTTTGCCGGGGCAATCCTCGGATTTTTAGAAGTATATATTGTTTTGTTTGTCTTAATTATCATTGGAAACATTCTTCCGATTGAACAAGTACAAACACCATTACAAAAATCATCAATTAGCAAAATAATTGTAGACGATACACCGATTCTATCTGAAAAGGTGAAGGAACTATGGCAGACAGGTAGCAGAGTATAACTTCTCTTTTTTCGGAAAGAGAAGTTTTTTTCTATGAAAGAAAGGCGGGGTAATGATGAAAGTAAATAAAAAACAAGTTATCAAATTATTAGAGACAATCGGGCTTTTTATGGAACTAAAAGGCGCGAATCCATTTAAAATATCTGCATTTCGTAAAGCGGCAGCAGCATTAGAAAGTGACGATCGTAGTCTTTCTGAAATTGAAGATTTCACGAAGATTCCGGGCATCGGAAAAGGAACAGCAGCAGTTATTCAAGAATATATAGAATCGGGAACATCTGAAGTATTACAAGAACTTGAAAAAGAAGTACCAAGTAGCTTATTGCCGTTATTAAAACTACCAGGTCTTGGTGGTAAAAAGGTGGCTAAGTTATATAAAGAGCTAGGCGTTATTGATATGGAGACGTTAAAAGCTGCTTGTGAGGAAAATAAAGTACAAGCTTTAGCTGGTTTCGGTAAGAAGACAGAAGAGAAAATATTAGAAGCAATCGATCAAGTAGGCTCTCGTCCAGAGCGTTTACCAATTGCGATGGTATTGCCTATTGCCGGGGAAATAGAGGAGAAATTGTCGAATATTGCTGAAGTAATTCGTTTCTCTCGCGCTGGTAGTTTGCGCCGCGCGAGAGAAACAGTGAAAGATTTAGATTTTATCATTGCAACGACAGAACCAGCAGCGGTACGTGAGCATTTACTCCAATTCGATAATATGATTGAGGTAATCGCAAGTGGGGATACGAAAGTTTCTGTTCGTCTTCAATATGAATATGATATTTCAATCGATTTCCGCTTAGTAAAACCAGAAGAGTTTATTACAACACTTCACCATTTTACAGGATCAAAAGACCATAACGTAAAAATGCGTCAAATCGCAAAAGATAAAGGCGAGAAAATTAGTGAGTACGGTGTAGAGAACTTAGAAACAGGTGAAGTGAAAACATTTGAGACTGAAGAAGACTTCTTTGCTCATTTCGGTCTGCCATTTATTCCGCCAGAAGTGCGTGAAGATGGAAAAGAAATTGAATTAATTAAAGAGTATCCGAACTTAATTCAGTTTTCCGATATACAAGGTGATTTACATATGCATACAACTTGGAGTGACGGTGCTTTTTCTATTGAAGAAATGGTACAAGCGTGCCGTGCTCGTGGATATAAGTTTATGGCGATTACTGATCACTCGCAATACTTAAAAGTAGCGAATGGTTTAACGAAAGAGCGTCTTCGTGAGCAAGCAAAAGAAATTGAACGTATGAATGAAAAGTATCCAGACATTACAATTTTACGCGGAATTGAAATGGACATTTTACCAGATGCCTCGCTTGATTTTGATGATGAAGTATTAGAAGAATTAGACTATGTCATTGGAGCGATTCACTCTAGCTTCTCACAAGACCGTGAAACGATTATGAAACGTCTACGTACTGCACTTGAGAATAAACATGTTACAATGATTGCCCATCCGACAGGACGTCTTCTCGGGCGTCGTGAGGGTTATGATGTAGATACAGATTTATTAATTGAACTCGCAAAAGAAACAAATACAGTTTTAGAATTAAATGCGAATCCGAACCGTCTAGATTTAAGTGCGAAATTATTAAAACAAGCACAAGATGCTGGTGTGAAAGTAGCGATTAATACGGATGCTCATACGCTTGAAATGTTAGAAGATATGGAAACAGGTGTAGCAGCAGCACGTAAAGGTTGGATTCAAAAAGATAACGTGATTAACACGTGGGATATTGAACGTTTATTAGACTATATTAAACGTAATAAGTAACACAAGGGGGACCTGCAACATGTTAGAAAGAACGTTGCGTGTATTAGAATACAATAAAGTAAAAGAACAATTACTTGAACATACAGCATCTTCACTTGGTCGTGACAAAGTGAAGCATTTAGTGCCGAGCACTGATTTTGAAGAAATTGTAGAAATGCAAGATACAACGGATGAAGCTGCGAAAGTTATTCGTTTAAAAGGTAGTGCACCATTAGGTGGTATTACAGATATTCGCTCCAATGTGAAGCGTGCAAAAATTGGGAGTATGTTAAGTCCAAATGAATTACTTGATATTGCGAATACGATGTATGGTAGTCGTAATATGAAACGTTTCATTGAAGATATGGCTGATAACGGTGTCGAGCTTCCGATTTTAGAAACTCACGTCGCTCAAATTGTATCTTTATATGATTTAGAAAAGAAAATTACAAATTGTATCGGTGACGGCGGTGAAGTAGTCGATAGCGCAAGTGATAAACTGCGTGGTATTCGTACTCAAATTCGTACGGCGGAAAGCCGTATTCGTGAAAAGTTAGAAAATATGACGCGCTCTTCAAACGCACAAAAGATGCTGTCTGACTCGATTGTAACGATTCGTAACGAACGTTACGTAATCCCAGTAAAACAAGAATACCGCGGCGTATATGGCGGTATTGTTCACGATCAATCAGCTTCTGGACAAACGTTATTTATTGAACCGCAAGTCATTGTAGAATTAAATAACGCGCTTCAAGAAGCACGTGTGAAAGAAAAACAAGAAATCGAACGCATCTTATTGATGTTAACAGAAGAAGTGGCAGTAGAAGCCGATATCGTTTTATCAAATGTAGAAGTAGTTGCGAATCTTGATTTCATTTTTGCGAAAGCTTTTTATGCGAAGCGAATTAAAGCAACGAAACCAATTGTAAACAACGAGCGTTACATGGATTTAAGACAAGCTCGCCATCCGCTAATCGATCCAGAAATTATTGTGCCAAATAACATTATGTTAGGTAAAGATTTCACGACAATTGTTATTACAGGACCGAATACAGGTGGTAAAACAGTTACGCTGAAAACAGTTGGTATTTGTGTTTTAATGGCGCAATCTGGTCTTCACATTCCAGTAATGGATGAGTCAGAGATTTGTGTGTTTAAAAATATATTTGCTGATATCGGTGATGAGCAATCGATTGAACAAAGTTTAAGTACGTTCTCCTCACATATGGTGAACATCGTTGATATTTTAGAAAAAGCTGATTTTGAAAGCTTAGTTTTATTCGATGAATTAGGTGCTGGAACAGACCCACAAGAAGGGGCTGCACTAGCCATTTCGATTTTAGATGAAGTATGTAATCGCGGTGCTCGCGTTGTTGCAACGACGCATTATCCAGAATTAAAAGCATACGGATATAACCGTGAGCAAGTTATTAATGCGAGTGTTGAGTTTGATGTAAATACATTAAGTCCAACTTATAAATTATTAATCGGTGTACCAGGCCGTAGTAATGCCTTTGAAATTTCGAAACGTCTTGGATTATCTGATCGCGTCATTGAGCAAGCACGCAATCACATTAGTACAGATACAAATAAAATTGAAAATATGATTGCGAAGTTAGAAGAAAGCCAGAAGAACGCAGAGCGTGACTGGAACGAAGCAGAAGCGCTTCGCAAACAATCTGAAAAACTTCATCGTGAATTACAACGTCAAATTATTGAATTTAACGAAGATCGCGACGAACGATTATTAAAAGCCCAAAAAGAAGGGGAAGAAAAAGTCGAAGCTGCAAAGAAAGAAGCAGAAGGCATTATTCAAGAACTTCGTCAATTGCGTAAAGCACAGCTTGCAAATGTGAAAGACCACGAGCTAATTGAAGCGAAGAGTCGTCTAGAAGGCGCAGCACCAGAGCTTGTTAAGAAACAAAAAGTAAACGTGAAAAACACTGCGCCGAAACAACAGTTACGTGCAGGTGATGAAGTAAAAGTATTAACGTTCGGTCAAAAGGGTCAACTACTTGAAAAAGTAAGCGATACAGAGTGGAGCGTACAAATCGGTATTCTGAAGATGAAAGTAAAAGAATCTAACATGGAATACATTAACACACCGAAGCAAACAGAGAAAAAAGCAGTTGCAACGGTAAAAGGTAGAGACTATCATGTTTCATTAGAACTTGACCTTCGTGGTGAACGATTTGAAAATGCAATGGCGCGCGTTGAGAAATACTTAGACGATGCCCAGCTTGCAAGCTATCCTCGCGTATCAATTATTCACGGTAAGGGGACAGGAGCACTTCGCCAAGGTGTACAAGATTACTTGAAGAAGCATCGCGGCGTGAAAACCTTCCGTTACGGTGACATGGGCGAGGGAGGCCTAGGCGTAACAGTTGTCGAATTAAAATAGAAAACAACGAAACAAAGGGGAAACCATTATATGTTTATGGACAAACTTGCAAAAGTATTGTTAGCTTGTTGCGGAATATTTTTGGTGATTGGGGTTATTTATTTAGTTGTTTTTGCGAAGTGAAAAAGCGTCAATCGTGGCATAATGATATTGCCATAGATTGACGCTTTTAATATATATGAAAAGGAATAGAACATGAAAATCAACCAATACATAAGCGAAGCAAAATCATGCTCCAGACGTGAAACAGATCGCCTCATTAAAGCTGGACGCGTGGCTATTAACGGCGAAATATGTACGCACGGTACACTTGTGAGCGATGGTGATAGGGTAACGATTGATGGGAAAGTTATTGTAAAAGAAGAGAAAGAAAAGGTGTACATCGCCTTCCATAAACCAGTCGGCATTATTTGTACAGCAGCTGATCATATTGAAGATAATATAATTGATTATATTAATTACCCAGAGCGAATCTTTCCAGTTGGACGATTAGATAAAGCATCGGAAGGACTTATTTTATTAACGAATGACGGCGGCATTGCGAATCAAATTTTACATGGTGATCATGAGCACGAGAAGGAATATGTTGTCACAGTCGATAAACCTTTTACGGACTGGTTTATTGATGAGATGTCCAGTGGTGTAAAGATTAAAGATGGAATGACGAAGCCGTGCAAAGTGACAAGAGTCGATCAATCAACATTTCGTATCGTTTTAACGCAAGGAATGAACAGGCAAATTCGTAGAATGAGTCGTGCTTTCGGATTTACTGTAATAAAGCTAAAGCGAGTACGCATTATGAATATAGAGCTAAATGAGCTTGAAGTTGGAAAGTGGCGGAGCGTTACAGCTGAAGAGTTAGAAATTTTAATAGGGCAGTTATAGGGAGGGAAAATTTTCTTCCTATATTTTTTTGTCAGAAAAAATAAAACTATTGATTTTTTAAAAAATAGCCCATATAATAAAAAACAACAAGTTTCGACAAGATATTTTATAAAAGTAATGATGAGGACATGAGTTGTATTTTACGATTCTCAGAGAGGGAAGCCTTAGGCTGTGAGCTTCCTAATACGAAAAGACAAGCTTACCACCTCTAAACTTCAAGAGTGAACTGCATACATGATGCATTGTAATTCTTGGCGGATAAAACCGTTATCAATTTACACGAGCTATAAAATGAGCTTATTTCGTTATAAATTCATTTTATTAGAATAAGGGTGGAACCACGATTTCAACACTCGTCCCTTTGTTAGGGACGGGTGTTTTTTGCGTTCTTTTACGGGGAAGTATGCTTGAAAGAGGATATGTGACGGATTTTGATTCAGAATATTTTGTTAATTCATTATTTTAGGAGGTTAGTAGAAATGAAATCATCTTTAAAGTTTTCAGAGATGTTTGCAATAAGTTTAATGTTATTTGCACTGTTTTTTGGTGCAGGTAATATGATTTTTCCACCAGCGTTAGGGCAAGGTGCTGGAACGGACGTATGGATCGCGCTGTTTGGTTTTATCGTAACAGGCGTTGGACTACCTTTATTAGGAGTAATTGTTATAGCTTTAAAGGGAGATATTAATGAGCTAGCAGGACGTGTACATCCTATATTCGCATTTGTTTTTATCACTGCAATTTATTTATGTTTAGGCGTATTCGTAAGTGTGCCGCGTACAGGAACAGTAGCTTATGAGATGAGTGTTGCACCGTTTTTACCAAGTGAGATAGCTGGTCAGTCATATCCACTTGTTATCTTTACACTTATTTTCTTTGCAGTCACTTTCTATTTAGCTTTAAATCCTTCGAAATTAGTGGGTCGTATTGGTAAGGTGCTAACTCCAATATTATTAGCTGTTATTGCAATTATCGTAGGTAAAGCACTTATTACACCAATTGGAGAATTTGGTGCACCAACAGAAGCGTATAGTGCTCCTCTCTTCAAAGGATTTATTGATGGATATTTAACTTTAGATGGACTTGCAGCACTGGTATTCGGAAATGTTGTAATTCATGCGTTAAAAGAAAAAGGCATTACAAATAAAAACAGTATTGCAAAAGTAACAATCTTTGCAGGATTTATTGCAGCGCTTGGTCTACTACTTGTGTATTTAGCACTTGCTTATCTTGGAGCTTCTAGTGTGTCACTTGGAATGGGTGCAAACGGAGGAATTATTTTAACAAATGTCGTGAATCATTTATTTGGTAGCTACGGAACTTTATTATTAGGGATCGCAATTACAGCAGCATGTTTGACAACTTCTGTAGGTATTGTTGCAGCTTGTGGTGATTACTTCTCTTCCTTATTACCAAAGCTTTCTTATCAAAAAGTCGTTTTCATTTTCTGTGTATTAGCATTTATGGTAGCAAACCTTGGGTTAACTCAGCTAAATGCATTAGCATTACCAATCTTAATCGCAATTTATCCAATTGGAATCGTACTTATCGTATTATCACTTGTTGAAAACTACGTTCGTCTTCCATTAGCGATGTATGTGGGCGGGATTGTAGGAGCATTTGCAATAAGTTTCTTTGATGGATTACACAATGCAAACCTTCAAATTGCAGCGCTAGCACCTATTTTAGATAAGATTCCATTATATAGTGTAGGAATTGGTTGGTTAGTTCCAGGCATAATCGGTATAGGATTTGGTTATATAGTTTCTAAGTTTCAAAAGCAGGAAATTGCTGTAGAGAAATAGAGAAAAGAGACTTTCTATAATAGAAAGTCTCTTTTTTGTAAAAAAAGCCGCATATAGAGAAATTCAGATATTAAAAATTTTATACGTAATATAGTTGACAAAAAATTTATGAGTAGGCTAAGATTGACTTAGTTGTGGAAATATTGGAAGGGAAGTGAGGGAAAAGGGGTTTCTATAACTATAGTGTTGTTATGGGAAGAGGTGAAAGAAGAGGAGAAGAGATAGTTTATTTTTTTTGATTTGCATTGAGAATGATAATCAATAAATACGTTTTATCATTTTTTCTCAGTTTCTATGCCTTCGTATAAGGAATAGGGTGAGATATTATTTTTAATATTTAATGAGAATGATAATCAATAATACTTATGTTACATAAAAGAATGCTAATTAAATAATAGGTAGAAGAGATTATTTTTTTTCTTATAAATTGAGAATAATTATCATTTTCAAAAAGTGAAATAAAAGATAACCAAGGAGGAAACAAGAAAAATGAAAAAGGTTTCTGTATTACCTGCTTTTATTATAACGTTCGTATGTATGTTAGCTTTTCTTGTAATGCCATACGGGAATGTATCAGCAAAACTAGCTGATGGTACTTACGATATTAATTACGTAATTCAAAAAGCGGAAAATGATTCAGCTTCAATGGCAAATGACTATTTTGAAAAGCCGGCAAAATTAATAGTGAAAAACGGTGAGATGAGAGTACAAGTTCCGATGAATCATAGTGCTTGGATTACAGAATTTAAAGCACCAGAGAACGGGAATTTTGTTGATGCGAAAGTTGTTAGTAAAGATGAATCGGCAGATAAAAGAACAGTAGAGTTTAAAGTAGATGATTTATCCAAACCGGCAGCTGTAAAAATTCATGTTGTTGTACCAAATGCAAACTATGACCACCACTACACAATTCGTTTTGCTTTTGATGCAAATGTAAAAGCTGTAGGTGGCGATAACGGGGTAGCTGCTACAACAAAAAATAATGATCAAGCGAAAACAGATACACAAGTAAAAGAAGAGAAAACAAAAGTAGAGAGTAAGGAAATAGCTAAAGAAGTGAACAAAGAAACAAAAAATGAAAATGGAAAAGCTGAAAAAACAGATAACCCAAAAACAGGCGATGAAGCACGTATTGGATTGTTTGTAGCGTTAATTCTTATTTCAGGTGCTTTCTTAATTCGTAAAGTGAAGTTGAGTAAATAAATCTTTTGAAGGGTGATGAATATATGTTTAAACAATTTAAAATGATTATTGCCGTATTTGCTGTTTTATTTACGTTTATCGCAACACTAGGTTTACAAGATGCAAAAGCTGCTACAAAACTAGCTGATGGAAAATATAATATTGCTTTTACTGTATGGAAAGGCGATAAAGATGAATCGTCTAGAATGAATAGTTATTTTGAAAGCCCAGCAACATTAACAGTTAAAAATGGAAAACAATATGTTTCATTTAAAGTGAAAGATAGTGCTTCTATTAAAAGTTTCCAAGTAGAAAAAGATGGTCAATTTGTAGAAACAAACGTGTTAAGTGAAAACAAAAAAGATAATACTAGAGTAGTAGAATTTGAAGTTGCTGACTTGTCAAAAAAACTAAATGGAAAGGTGAAAATTAATATTCCAATTATTAATTATAATGCTTCATATGATATTCGCTTTGTATTTGATGGGAGCAGTATTAAATAATTTTCAAAAGGGAGAGTCGTTCCATTGAACAGGTATACAAAAATTATTGTTGCTATGTTTTTAATGATATTTACATTCGTATCAACATTACAACCACTTGCAGTTCAAGCAGCTACCAAGTTGGCTGACGGTGAATATTCAATTGGCTTCAAAGTTTTAAAAGATACATCAGATGAAGAATCGATGATGAATCAATATTCAGTAAGCCCAGGGACTTTAAAAGTGAAGGATGGGAAAAAGAAAGTATCCTTTACATTAACAAATAGTTCATGGATTACGAAGTTTGAAACAGAAAAAGCAGGTAAGCTAGTTGCGACAAATGTAATTAGTGAAAATAAAGAAAAAGATACAAGAGTAGTAGAATTTGATGTAGAAGATGTAGAGAAGGTATTAAATGCAAAAGTAAAAGTAGATATTGATTTTTTAAATTATCATCATGAGTACGACGTTCGTATTGCATTTGATCAAAATAGTATTACACCAATTCATGTGGAACAACCAAATGAAAAAGAGGACCCAGCTAATAAGCCAGATCCAAATGAAAAACCGGATCCAGGTCAGAAGCCCGACCAAAAGCCTGACCCAGATCAACAACCAAATTCTAACACAATTACAGATGGTGCGTACAGCATTCCATTTAAAGTGTTAAAAGATCAAACAGATGAAGAATCTAAGATGAATACTTACATGGTAAATCCAGGAGTATTAAAAGTAGAAAACGGTAAGAAAAAAGCAATTGTAACATTGAAAAGTAGCTCATTAATTAAAAATTTCCAAACGGAAAAAGATGGCACATTTGTTGATGCAAAAGTAGTAAGTGAGAATAAGGAAAAAGATACAAGAGTAGTAGAGTTTGAAGTAAACGATTTATCTGAAAAACTAAATACAAAAGTATTTATCGAAATGGCATCAAGAAATTATAAGCAAACGCATGATGTACAACTTTTATTTGAACAAGATAAACTTGAACAAATTAAAAATGAAGAGAAACAACCAGAAGTAGAAAAACCAGAAGTAGAAAAACCAGAAGCAGAAAAACCAGAAGTAGAAAAACCAGAAGTAGAAAAACCAGAAGTAGAAAAACCAGATGAAAATAAAAAAACAGATGCTGAGACAATTAAAGATGGTGAATACAGCATCAATTTCAAAGCATTAAAAGATCAAACAGATGAAATTTCAATGATGAACACATATACAAAAAGTCCAGGTGTGCTAAAAGTAAAAGATGGTAAGAAGTATGTATCATTTACGTTAACGAACAGTTCTTGGATTACAAAATTTGAATTTGAGAAAAATGGTTCGTTTGTTGATGCAAATGTAATAAGTGAAGATAAAAAAGCTGATTCACGCGTAGTGGAAGTAGAAGTACCAGATTTATCGAAAAAGTTAAATGCAAAAGTAAAAGTAGATATCGATTCAATGAATTATCACCATTTTTACGATATTCAATTTGCATTTGATAAAGGTAGCATTAAGCCGTTAGATAACCAAGGCGGAAATGACAACCAAGGTGGAAACGACAACCAAGGCGTGAATGACAACCAAGGTGGAAACGACAACCAAGGCGGGAATGACAACCAAGATGAAAATAATAAACCGAGAGTAATAGTTGATCCGAAAAATTTAGTAGATGGCCAATATGATATTACATTTAAAGTATTAAAAGATAAAACAGATGAGATTTCAAAGATGCATGACTATGTTGTAAATCCAGCGAAATTAATCGTAAAAGATGGTAAAAAATATATTGAGATGACGCTGAAAAATAGTGCGTGGATTACGAAATTCCAAACGGAAAACAATGAACTATTCGCTGATGCGAAAGTAGTAAGCGAAGATAAAAATGCAAATACACGAGTAGTACAGTTTGAAGTAGAAGATCTATTTAAAAAATTAAACGCAAAAGTAAAGGTAGACATCGATGAGATGAACTACCATCATTTCTACGATGTGCAAATTCAATTTGATACAAATAATATCGGCGCGTTAGGAACTCTTAAAGAGGAACCGAAAAATGAACCGAAAAATCCAGTGACTACACCGAAAGTAGATAATGTAAAAACAGTAGGTACTCCTGATTTTAACCGAAATGCAGATGGTCAGAAGAAAAAAGAAGATACAAAAAATGATTCAAAAAAAGAGAAAAACTCAAAAACTGCAGATACAGCACAACTTGGTTTATACATGGTGTTACTGCTAGGTTCACTTGCTTTACTAGTTCGTAAATATAGAGCAGGTAGATTGTAATTTTTGGAGTCTTGATGCATATTCGCGTGCATCAAGACTTGTTTCATATTGTATGGAAAGGAGTTGTGATTGAGAGTGAAGAAAATTGTAAGTGTACTAATGGCTATCATTTTGTTAATGAGTATAGCCGGGTGCTCATCACCAAAAAAAGAATCAGCAAAGCAGGTAAAGAGTGAAAGTAAAGAGCGCGTCGTTGCAACAACAGTGGCTGTTACTGAAATTATGGATGCGTTAGAAGTAGATTTAGTCGGCGTTCCAACAAGTTCTAAAACTTTACCGAAGCGATATAAAGGTTTACCTGAAGTTGGGAATCCAATGAGTCCAGATATGGAAAAGGTAAAGTCATTAAAGCCTTCAGAAGTGTTATCTGTGACAACACTTGAATATGAATTAAAGCCAGTTTTTGATGGTGTGGGTATGAAAGCAAACTTTTTAGATTTAACGAGTTTGAAAAATATGCAAAGTTCTATTAGCGATTTAGGTAAGAAATATGGGCGTGAAAAACAGGCCGAAGCAGTAGTAACTAAATTAGATAAAAAGGTTTCTAGCATTCAAAAAGAAGTAAAAGGAAAGAAAGAACCGACAGTGCTTATTTTATTAGGTGTGCCTGGAAGTTATTTAGTAGCAACAGAGCATTCTTATATTGGAGATTTAGTGAAACAACTAGGTGGTAAAAATATTGTGCAAGGTGAACAAGTAGAATATTTAGCTTCTAATACAGAGTATTTAAAGAAAGCTGATCCAGATATTATTTTACGAGCAGCTCATGGTATGCCTGATGAAGTTGTAAAAATGTTTGATAAAGAATTTAAAACAAATGATATTTGGAAACACTTTGCTGCGGTTAAAAATAACCGTGTTTACGATTTAGAAGAGCGTTTATTTGGAACGACAGGCAATTTAGCAGCAATTGAAGCGTTAGATGAATTGAAAAAAATGATGTATCCGTGATGCATTTTAATATAAAGGAAGAGTAGAATGAATAAAAAAACTTGGAGTTTCCTCATTGTTACTGCATTGCTTATTGTTATGACATCATTGTCAGCGATGAAAGGGAGTTTAGAAGTAGGTATTGTTGAACTTGTACAAGGGATATTTACAGGTGGAAATGAAGATGTTGAAGTCATTAAAGATTTACGTTTTCCGCGTATTATTATTGCGTTGTTCACTGGAGCGGCTCTTGCTGTTTCAGGTGTGCTTTTTCAAGCTGTTATGAAAAATCCACTCGCCGATGCTGGGGTAATCGGTATATCTTCAGGAGCTAGTTTTATGACACTTATTATTATTACGTTGTTCCCGCAATTCTTTTTCTGGACACCCGTATTCGCCTTTTTAGGTGGTGCGCTTGCATGTTATCTCGTTTATTCGTTTTCATGGAAATCAGGATTAAGCCCGCTTCGCATTATTTTAATTGGTATTGCCATTAATGCAATGTTTACTGGGTTAAATGAATCATTCGTTACGATTTGTGGGTATTTTATTAAGAGTATTAAGCAAACGACGACTTCTAACATAACAATGAAGACGTGGGGCGATGTAGAAATAATGGTGACTTATGGAACGGTTGGTCTTATTCTTGCTCTGTTCGTAGGAGCTTGGTGTAACTTATTATCGCTACAAGATAAGACTGCGAAAAACTTAGGCTTGCACGTGACGAGAGTTCGTCTTATTATTTCTGCCATTGCAGTACTCTTAGCGGCAGTATCAACAGCGATTGCAGGTGTTATTGCTTTTGTAGGATTACTAGTTCCACATATTTCAAGACAATTAGTCGGTTCAGACCATAAAGTATTAATTCCATTTTCTGCTCTTGCAGGGGCGTTATTAATTTTGACGGCAGATACGATTGGAAGGTTAATTGTGCCACCTAACGAAATTCCAGCAGCAACAATTATGGCGGTTATTGGTGGTCCATTCTTAATATTCTTGCTTAGAAAGAGTGATAAAGTTCATGGAAATTAAAAATGTAACCTTTTCATACGATAACGTAACAAATCGATTAAAGTCTGTTAGTAGTGAAATAGAAATTGGAAAAATTACAACAATCATTGGACCGAATGGATGTGGGAAATCAACATTACTTAGTGTCATGTCTAGAAACCACGCTCCTAGCAGTGGAGAAGTAATACTTGATGGAAAAGCGATTAGTGAATATAAACCGAAAGAGTTTGCTAGAAAGCTAGCGGTTGTCCATCAACAAAATGAGGCTCCAGCAGATATTACAGTGGAAAAGCTAATAAGCTTCGGGCGTATGCCATATAAAAATATATTCTCTCCGCAAACAGATGAAGATAGAGAAGCGATTGAGCGTGCACTAGTATGTACGAATTTACAAAGTAAGCGTGATAAGCCAATTTATGCTTTATCTGGTGGAGAGAGGCAGCGAGTTTGGATCGCAATGACATTAGCTCAAAATACACCAATGCTCTTCTTAGATGAGCCGACCACATATTTAGATATTTACTATCAGCTAGAAATATTAGAGTTAGTGAAAGAGTTAAATGAAGTTCATGGACTAACGATTGTAATGGTATTACATGATATTAATCAAGCCATTCGTTATAGCGACCATATTATCGTTATGAAAGATGGAGAAATCATTACGAAAGGTAACCCTAATGATGTAATAACAGAAGAAATGGTTAAAGCAATATATGGTGTAGATGTCATTGTAAAGCAGGATGAAGATACCGGATTGTACATGGTACCTATGGGAATCTAAAGGCTGAGCATAATCCGTTTTGAGGTGATAATTTGAATAGTAAGAAAGGACGGAAAAAGAATTCTTTTTTTCAACGCATACTTACAATTGTGTTTTTAGGAATCTTTTTCTATTCAATGTATGAGTTGGGCGGGATTTTCATGGATTATTATGAAAATCGTAAAGTAATGGCTGAGGCACAACATATTTACAAAAGAAGTCCAATGGAAGAAAAATCAGAAGATGGAGAGGTACGTAAACAGTTTCAGGATCTCCAGAAAATTAATCCAGAGATAGTCGGATGGATTACGATGGATGATACACAAATTAATTATCCAATCGTTCAAGCAAAAGATAATGATTACTATTTATTTCGTAATTATAAAGGTGAAGATATGAGAGCGGGAAGCATTTTTATGGACCATCGTAATGATGTGAAATCTCAAAATCGAAATACGATTTTATATGGCCATCGTATGAAAGACGGTTCTATGTTTGGTAGTTTAAAAAAGATGTTGGATGAAGACTTTTTTATGTCTCATCGTAAATTATATTACGATACATTATTTGAAGGATACGACGTGGAAGTTTTTTCAGTATACACGACAACAACGGACTTTTATTACATTGAAACGGATTTTGAAAATGATGCAGCATATACATCGTTCTTAAAGGAAATTCAAGAAAAATCACTGTACAAAACGGATACGGAATTGACGGCTAATGATGAAATCGTAACACTTTCTACTTGTGATTATGCGCTTGATCCAGAGGCTGGGAGGCTAGTTGTACATGCAAAATTAGTAAAAAGAAATTAAAGAAAAAAGTATAGAATATGAGAAGTGATAGATAACGCTTCTCATATTCTATACTTTAAAAAAGGACTGTTTTTACTGTGCTGCGGCCATTGGCATACGTACAACTTTTACATCATAGTAAGCAATTTTATTATCAAGAATATATTCTGGCATTCCGCCTTGATGTGAGTGAGCATCTTTAAATGCAGCGCTCTTTGTCCAACCTTGGAAATCTTCTTTTGCATTCCAGCGAGTGCTAATTGTTACTTCATCATAATCAACTGTATTTTGCGTTAAAAGAACTTCTAGACCTAAAAAGCCTGGCATCGTTTCAACTTTACCTACTTTATTAAAACGCTCAATTAATTTATGTCCATTTCCCTTTGTAATTTTAGCTGTATTTGTAACAATAATCATGTTTATTC
This sequence comes from Bacillus sp. SRB3LM, assembly GCF_015712745.1. Lineage (NCBI taxonomy): Bacteria > Bacillati > Bacillota > Bacilli > Caryophanales > Bacillaceae > Bacillus > Bacillus sp. SRB3LM. The sequence goes on along the minus strand of NZ_VWVQ01000008.1, from coordinate 95,414 downwards.
CTCCTATAAATGTAGCTATATTTTCAAGAACTCATATACATTAAATGATAATGAAAATCATTATCATTGTCAATGGTAATCTTAGTTTATGATAATATTTTTTATCCCGCTATTTGCCGGTCAGTAAGACCCCCACCTCAAAATTCAGCGAAAGCAAAGAAGTTAGGTGAGGGCTGATTAAAGTTTCCCTTTATGTAAGTACAGTGTTCTTTTTTTGAATGGGTTGACTATATATTTAACTTGGTTATATATTATGTAAATAGAATTGATTGAAAATATATAGAAGCAAAGTATGGTTTATACTTTGCTGTCGCAATACTATGAATAAGGAGGGTATTATGGTTGAATCACTTTTACTTAGTATCGTTATTATTATTACGTTAGGTATTGCTTCACAATGGACTGCATGGCGCTTCCAGCTTCCTGCCATTGTTGTTATGGCAGTTGCTGGATTATTAATTGGTCCAGTTTTCGGTATTATTAATCCAAAAGAGGTGCTTGGAGATGTTTTTAGTCCACTCGTATCACTCTCTGTTGCAATTATATTGTTTGAGGGTAGTTTAAGTTTAGATATACGTGAACTGAGGGGACTATCAAAACCAGTATTTCGTATCGTTACGTTTGGTGCGTTTATCGCGTGGATTGCTGGCTCACTTGCAGCTCATTACGTCGCTGGATTAGATTGGGCGGTTGCATTTATTATTGGAGGACTTTTTATTGTGACAGGTCCAACGGTAATTATTCCGTTGTTACGCCAAGCACGATTAAAACCAAGAACAGCTGCAATTTTAAAATGGGAAGGGATTATTGTTGATCCATTTGGAGCTTTACTTGCTGTATTTGCCTTTCAAATTGTAAATTTCTTAACGAAAGATAATGTACAATTACATACGTTGCTGTATTTCTTTGCAGGTTCATTATTTGCAATGGTGCTCGGTTATGTATTTAGTATTTTTATGAGTTATATGATTTTAAAGGGAAAAGTACCAGAATATTTAAAAGCACCAATTTTGTTAGTTACGGTATTATTATGCTTCGGCATTGCGGATGAAGTGATGCATGAAACAGGTATGCTAGCTGTAACCGTAATGGGGATTACGCTTGCACGGATGAAGAAATATATTTCTTCTATCGGTGATATTCGTCATTTTAACGAAAATATTTCAGTACTACTAACGTCGACTGTTTTTATTATATTAACAGCATCGCTTCCAAGAACAACTATTATGGAGATTTTCAGCTGGCCTATTATAAGTTTTGTACTTATGATGTTGTTTGTTGTACGTCCTTTATCGATTTGGATATCGACAATTGGAACAGAGTTAACAAAAGCAGAACGGGCGCTAGTTGGCTGGATTGCACCGCGAGGTATCGTTGCATTAACGGTTTCAAGTTACTTTGCGACGGAGTTATTACAAGAAGGTTATAAAGATGCTTCTATATTAACAGCACTTACATTTGCACTCGTTATTACGACCGTGTGTGCTCACGGATTTTCAATTGGATTTTTAGCGAAGAAATTAGGATTGGCAAATACGGAGCCACCAGGAATCTTAATTTCAGGTGCGAGTACATTCTCATCTGCTTTTGCATTGCACTGTAAAGAGATGGGTGTTCCGAGCTTAATTGTAGATGAATCTGAAGAACATTTGCAATGTGCAAAGGTGAAAGGGCTTAATACATATAATGGCCAAGTACTCTCTGAACAGTTACAATTTGAAGTTGATATGAATCAGTATGAATACTTAATTGCAGTTACAGATACGGATTCTTATAATGTATTAGTTGCAAATACATACGTACCGCAGTTTGGACATCATAATACATTTTTACTTCCAATCCATGATGTGGAAAAGATTGAACAAGAACGCATTTCTCTTTCAAAAAAAGCTCATTTACTGTTTGGTCAAAATGAAATTTATGAAGAGTTAAATAGAAAAATTGAAGATGGTTATATTTTTAAAACGATACAAGTTGCAGAAGAACAAAAAATTAATAAAGAAGAAAGCGATTCAGAGGATTTAATATTATTTATTCGCCATCGAGATGGTAGTCTTACTTTTTCAACATTGTATAAATATATAGCTGTTATGCCAGGTGATGAGCTAGTTGTACTAGCAAAGCAATAATATGGTATAGTGAAACGGGGCTGTTTTTTCAGGCTCGTTTTTAAATGCTTCCTGTAGAGAAAGCATGCAAATGGAAAGGAAGTTATTATATGCGATCAGAAGTAACTGTAAAAATAAAACCGAAATTTATAAAAGAAATTAAAAGTGGATATCCGCTTATTTTAAAAGATGCGATTCAAAATTTAAATGATGTTCGTGAAGAAGGAACAATCATCAAAGTAGTAGATGAGAAGAACAACTTTGTCGGAAAAGGTTATTATGGAAAACAAAATAAAGGATATGGCTGGATTTTAACGAGAAAAGAGAGTGAACAAATTAATCAATCTTTCTTTGAAAGTAAAATCAAATCTGCCTTACATAAACGAAAGCAATTTTACAAATCAAGTGATACGACAGCATTCCGTGTGGTGAATGGTGAAGGTGATGGTCTTGGAGGACTAATTATCGATTATTATGGTGGCTACTACGTAGTAAGTTGGTATAGTGAAGGGATTTACACTTTCAGAGATGAGATTATAGCTGCTCTTCAAAAAGTAGCAAACTTTAAAGGTATTTATGAGAAAAAGCGTTTTGATACGAAAGGGAAATATATTGAGGGTGATGATTTCGTAGCAGGAGAGCGCGGCGAGTTCCCACTTATCGTAAAAGAGAACGGTGTAAACTTTGCGGTTTATTTAAATGATGGGGCAATGGTTGGGGTATTTTTAGATCAACGTAACGTTCGAAAACAAATTCGTGATAAATATGCAAAGGGAAGAACAGTGTTAAATATGTTCTCTTATACAGGTGCTTTCTCTGTATTTGCAGCGCTTGGCGGAGCGAGTAAAACGACGAGTGTTGACCTTGCAAATCGTAGTTTAAGTAAAACGATTGAGCAGTTTAGTGTAAATGAAGTTGATTATGAAGCGCAAGATATTATTGTAGAAGATGTATTTCTTTACTTCAAATATGCAGCGAAGAAAAAAATGAAATTTGATATGGTCGTACTTGATCCTCCAAGCTTTGCACGCTCAAAAAAATATACATTTAGTGCAGCGAAAGATTATAAAAACTTATTAAAAGAAACAATTGCCATTACAGAAAATAACGGAATTATCGTTGCTTCTACAAATTGTAGCGCATTCGATATGAAAAAGTTTAAAGGCTTTATCGATACAGCATTTAAAGAAATGAATGGCAAATATAAAATATTAGAAGAACATTCTTTACCAGAAGATTTCCGTACCATTGATCAATTTAAAGAAGGAGACTACTTAAAAGTAGTTTTCATCGAGAAAATTAAAGGTTAATAAAGAAAAGGAGCTCGAGTTTACTTGAGCTCCTTTTCTTATTGAACGATATTTTGTACTCTACCGACTTGCCCGTCCTGCAATCGTACTTTAATGCCATGCGGATGGGAAGGGGAGTTTGTTAAAATATCTTTTACAATTCCACGTGTTAATTTGCCTGTTCGTTGATCTTGTTTTAATACAATATCAACTTCAAGACCGGGCGCGATATTAGAACGTTTTTGTCCGTTCATTTACACACCTGTACGTCTACGTTGGTTGTTTGTTTTCTTTGTTTGTTGGTTTTGCAATTTTTTCGTTTCTTGGCTTTGATTTTTTGCATTTTGACCATTTCCATTTCCTTGCTTTTTCTTTGCAAGTTGTTCGCGCATTAAATCAGCTAAGCTTACTTTTTTGTTTTCTGACATGATAAGTCTCCTTTATATAAAGTTAATTATGAACAATCATAGTGAATTTCATCATATCATTGTTAAGGAAGGAAGGGAAGTTGGTTTGAAAATTCATATATTTGTTTCAAGTCTGTAGTAGTTAGGATACAATTGAGTTGTTAACGTTTGTAAAAAGGGGATAGACATATGTCACATCATATTTTATTAGTTGAAGATGATATCTCAATTCAAGAGATGGTGGAAAAGTATTTGATAAAAGAGGGCTTTCAAGTAACAATTGCGTCTGATGGAGAAGAAGGCGTGAACACATATTTAAAAGGTTCATTTGATTTGATTATCCTCGACATTATGATGCCAAAGCTAGATGGCTTAGAGGTTGTACGAATTATTCGAGAAAAAAGTGCTGTTCCGATTTTAATGATGTCGGCAAAAGATACAGATGTTGATAAAGCTGTTGGATTAGGACTTGGAGCAGATGATTACATTTGCAAGCCATTTTCTATGATTGAATTAGCTGCACGTGTAAAGGCAGGTATTCGAAGATCTACGAAATATTCGACTACAGAAGAAACAGAAAAGATGATTCAAATTGGCGATTTAACAATCGATCCAATTAATTTTACCGTAGAAAAAAACGGGAAGCCTCTCAAACTTACTTTAAAAGAATTTGAGATTTTAAAACTGTTCGTAAAGAATCAAAATCGTGTATTTACAAAATCGCAAATATATACGTTAGTTTGGAACGAAGAGTATTATGGAGATGATAACGTTATTAATGTTCATATGAGGAGATTGCGTGAGAAAATCGAAAGTGATCCATCTAATCCAGAATATATTAAAACGTTATGGGGCATCGGCTATAAGTTGGAAGTGATGTAATATGGTCAATTTGTTAATAAGTATTATTTTTATATTGTTATGTGTCATTTACATACAATATAAAATGAGAAAAAATAGTAGTAAAAATTTACGATACACATATGAAAAGTTGGAAAGTATTGTAAATGTACAAACAGGCGAGAAGTTACTCGTTATGACAGATGATCTAGAATTGCAAAAATTATTAGTGGCAATTAATCAATTATTAGATGCAAAACAGAAAACGAATGCAGATCATGCAAAAGTAGAAATTTCGATGAGAAAAATGCTTTCAAATATTTCACATGATTTAAAGACGCCGCTAACAGTTATTCTTGGATATACAGAAATGTTAAATAAGGATAAAACGATGAATAAAGAAGAACAGCAAATATTACTTGAAAAGGTGCATGTGAAAACACTAGAAGTAATGGAACTGATTCATAAGTTTTTTGATTTAGCAAAACTAGAATCTGGTGACAAGGCAATCGAGATGACAAAAGTAAATATGAATGAAGTTTGTCGTGAGAAGATTTTATCTTTTTATGATTTAGTGACGGCGAAAGGGTTTCAAGTTCATATTGATATACCAGAAAGAAATATATATGCACTTGGAAATGTAGAAGTATTAGGTAGAGTATTGAACAATTTAATATCAAATGCAATTACATATGGAGACGATGGAAAGATACTGGGTATGACGTTAAGAGATGATGAAACGAATGTGTATATAGACGTATGGGATAAAGGAAAAGGGATTGATGAATCTCATATTGATAAAGTGTTTGAGCGTATGTACACACTTGAAGATTCGAGAAATAGATTGTACCAAGGAAGCGGTTTAGGGTTAACGATTACGAAAAGACTGGTGGAAGCGATGGATGGAAAAATTCATCTTTCTAGTAAGCCGTATGAAAAAACAATTTTTACAGTTGCATTAAAAAAGATGCAGTTTTAGCTTGTAGAGAAGTAGATTCTACAAGCTTTTTTTCAGCGTAAGGAATTTGTAAGAAACGGGTAAGAAAAAAGAGATTTCCGTTGTCTATTATAAAAATATAAAGTAGTGCGAAAGGGGAAAGTGACATGACCTATATATTAAAAACGAATCAGTTAACGAAAGTGTTTAAAGGGAAAGAAGTTATTTCTAGCGTTAACATGCATGTGAAAAAAGGAGAGATATACGGTTTCTTAGGACCGAATGGTGCTGGTAAAACAACGATTATGAAAATGATTACAAATTTAATAAAACCGACGAGCGGTGAGATTGAAATTTTCGGTGAGAAGTTAACAGACACATCTTATGAAGTATTAAAAAGAATGGGGACAATTATTGAATATCCAATCTTTTATGATAAATTAACGGCGAAAGAAAACTTAGAATTACATTGTGAATATATGGGCTATTACGATAAAAATGAAATTGACCATGCATTACATTTAGTGAAACTGCAAGGGATAGATAATAAAAAAGTAAAAGATTTTTCATTGGGAATGAAACAACGACTTGGTATTGCAAGGGCAATCGTAACAAAGCCAGAACTGCTCATTTTAGATGAACCAATTAACGGTTTAGATCCAATTGGTATTAAAGAGTTACGAGACTTATTTAAAATGCTCTGCAAAGAATATGGCATTACATTATTAGTTTCTAGTCATATTTTAGGTGAGATGGAACTAATGGCGGATACAATTGGTGTAATTCAAAATGGAAAACTAATAAAAGAAGTTTCAATGAAGAGTATTAACGGAAAACAAACAGAGTACATTGAAATTACTGTTCCTGATGTGAAGCGTGCAGCTTATATTTTAGAAGATAAACTTGCCATAAAAAATTATAAAATAATGAGCGGAAATATGATTCGTGTGTATGATACGGCAGTGTCTCAGCAAGCCATTTCAAAAGCACTTATTATGAACGATGTGGAAATTGAAAGTATTAATAAGAAACATAGTTCCTTAGAAGAATATTTCTTAAATGTAATGGATGGAGAAGGCATTCATGCTTAATGGATTGTTAGTAAATCTAGTAAGTGGATTGGTCGTAATGTTCATAAGTGGGATTTTATATTATAGGAAACCAGGGCGGAAATGGTTGTTAATTCTACTAATGATAGGAATGTTAAGCTTCGTTACTGCTGGAATTAGAATGTTAGCAGCGTAGAGACAGGTATATAAAGAATGGAGGCGTGGTTTATATGTTTAAATTAATGAAGCTCGAATGGAAGAAACATCAATTATCTAGTTACTTTAAAAGTGTAGCAATTTGTATTATAGCAATTTTCGCTGTAGTAAGCCTTATGGCATGGGGAATGAAAGCCGAGGGAGACGTACTCTTCTTTGACTTCACACAGAATATGGCTTTAGTAAATATTTTTATTAGGATAACATTCATTATTTTTAGTTCGGTCATTTTATCACGTTTAGTAATTGATGAGTATAAGAATAAAACGATACAACTATCATTTATGTATCCGCTTCAAAGGAAAATGCTAATGAGTGCGAAATTAACAATTGTTTTTTGTTTTTGTTTTGTGAGCACGATTATCGCTACTTTCATTATTAGCTTGCTCGTATATTTTGTGAGTCCAATGATGGGACTGATTGAAACACCTGCTACGATAGGTGAAATAATAGCTATCGTTCCAGGTACTTTTATAAGTGCATTTATGATATCTGGTATAAGTTTAATTCCTTTATTTTTTGGAATGAGAAAGAAATCGACACCGACAACGATTACTTCGGCAGTAATAATTGGCATGCTGATTAGTGGTAACTATGGTCCTGGAAACGGTCAAGTAAGTATGTTTGATTTTATAGCTATCCCAATCGTGCTCTGTTTATTAGGAATTTTCATTAGTTATCTATCGTTTCGTAAAATCGACAAGATCGATGTGGCGTGAAGCAAGCCTAAAACAACAACGAACTGGGGTATGACTGGTGAAAAAAATAATAGTAATTGCAATATTATTCATTACAATTGCTAGTGCGGTTTTTGGTTTTAAGATATTTCAGGGGAAGGATTTTAAGAAAGAAAAGTCTTTTGAGATAAATAATATAAAAGAAATAGAAGTAGACAATGAAAACTGGGATATTGAATTTAAAAGTACAGACGCTAATAAAATAGTAATTTCCGCTCAAGGTGAACAAGTAGATAAAGAGATAGATCCCGTCAAGATAGAAAATGAAGAAAATAAAATTGTGATTAAGCAAAAACAAAAGGCAGCCAAATTTTTTAATGGTTTTACGTTTAGAAAGAAAAATAGTATATGTATAGCTATTCCGAAGAAAGAGATAGATAAAATTGTATTAAATAATAAATCGGGTGATGTGAAAATAAACGATATAGTAGTAAAAAGCATTGTGACAAAAGGGAAATCTGGGGATGGAATGATTGTAGGACTATCAGCGGAGAAAGGTGAATTCATATCGCAAAGTGGAGAGGTAGTTGTAAAAGATAGTTCAGTACAAGAATTAAATATAAAGTCTGCGACTGGTGATAACTATATAACAAATGTAAGTAACTCAAATATGAACATCACTTCAACATCTGGGGAAGTCTTACTGAAAGATATGACAGAAGGAAAATCATTATTTGTAGAAACAAAATCAGGGGATATTGGCGTACGGTATAAAGGTGTCCCGGCATCATTGAAGCTTATGGCTAAAAGTAATTCGGCTGACGTAATAGTGGATTTAAAAGGACTTAAGAAAGATAAAAATACAGAAAAAATAAAAGTAGGAACGATTGGTGATGCAAAAAATGAAGCGAAGATTTTAAGTGAAACAGGAGTCATTTATATTGATTAAATCTTAGGAGGAAGGAGGACACTATCATGCTACATTTAATGAAGCTAGAATTGAAAAAGTTTAAGCTTGGTTGGTACGTGAAGAGAGCAATTATTGCAAATGTTGTTATACTGGCATTAATGATCTTTGTGAGCATCATCGCTCAAGTAGAAGGTGATGCAGAAATAAGGAATCCAGAGACGATATTGTTAATGGCTAGCACAATAGTAAGAGCAACGTTTATTATTTTTGGTAGTGTATTAATCGCAAGGTTAATAATTGGCGAATATAAAAACAAAACAATACTACTTATGTTTTCTTATCCTATTAACCGAAAGAAAATGATGGCTAGTAAGTTGACTATTACAGCGATAGTAACATTTATAACAGTTATTGTATCTAACATTTTAGTAGTAGGAGTTTTCTTTGGGATAGATAGTTATTTTTCAATTCTTCCTAATTCATTCACAGTAGATCAATTGATGCAAGAAGGAATAAAACTAGTTCCTTTAGCCATTGCAACTGCGGGAATGAGTTTAATCCCATTATATTTCGGAATGCGTAAACGTTCCGTGCCAACTACAATTGTTTCATCTCTTATCGTTGTCTCAATTGCAATGAATGGCAACCCAGAGTTTTCTATAGCAACTTTTCTTCCCCTTCAACTAGCATTGGCGACAATTGGAGTTGTGATTGCATATTACGGCATTAAAAATATAGAGAAGGAAGATATAACTGTATGATAAGAATATGTGAAAAAGAGTTGGCGTTACACCAACTCTTTTTTGTATATGTACGCTTCGTTACTACTCTATAAATTTAGAGTGTGTGCTTAAATACTTTTGCACTTCTGGAGAAATGTTAAAGTTATTAGGATTTTTATATTCGATAGTAAACTCGCCGTCGGTACTTGTTTCAAAGGAGATTGCATAGCTATTCATTTTAGCATCGTAAGAAGTATTTTTGACTTCTGCATTTAGGTTAAAATATTTTGTAATATACTCTTTTGATTCCGTAATTGCTGCTTGTTTTCCCCAAGGGGTACCATAATAGGTGAAATAAAGAGATACACTAATAACTCCAATAAGAGAAGTTAGTAAAATAGTTCCCATAACTATTTTTTTATTTTTTGTATTCAATTTGGTTACTCCTCTTCATAATATGTATTTATTTTAACCTATCTTTTCCATAAAACAATCATTTAGTAAAAAATAGTTTCACATGAAACAAGTTACAGAAAAAGACCAGATGTGTAAACACCTTGTCTTTTTTGTTGTTACATTTTAGGAGCTTCCATTCCAGCCGCAGCCCATTCTTCTTTTGAAGGACCATATATGCCAGGGACTGTTAAGGCAGCTTGTCGCATTAAAACTGTCATTTGCCCGCGGTGATGATTTTGATGATTAATAAGTGTCATTAAAAATATAGAATTCGGCATAGGACGACCAAAGAAGTCGTTAATAGTAGCTAAGTCTTTATCAGTCCATTTATTTTGAAGTGTTTCAACGAAAGCCGCGTTCACTTTACGGTATTCATCTGCAATTGTTTTTGCAGAAGTTGGAACAGGATAATCTTTTGTTTCTCCTTCAAACTTTAGCCCTGTGCCAGATAGTATAACAGGAATTGCCGTCACGATATGCCAAGCAACCCTGCCTAACGTCCAGTGCCCAGGTGCGATTTCTTGTGACAAAGATTCATCTGTTAATGCATCGAGCATCTTTTGAGTAGACTCAGCCTCGTATGTCCATGATTGCAAGAAGCCTTTAAGTGTTTGATACATTGTTATCCCCCCTAGTTATGTTCATAGGTTAAATTCGTGAAAAAAAGATAGTTTCCTTTAGGCTTATGAGAATGAATTAAAAAAGAGGCTTCTCACATAAGAAGCCTCTTTTTTAATTAACCTTCTTCCCGCTCTGCCTCATCAACCATAAGAAATAAGGTGCTCCAAGTACAGCAACGACAAGTCCAGAAGGAATTTCTTTTGGGTATGCAATTGTTCGGCCGAGTAAGTCAGCGATGGCAAGAAGGATTGCTCCAAACAGTGCTGAGCAAACGAATAGTCTTTGATGATTTATACCAACAACAATTCTTGCTAAGTGAGGTGCGACAAGGCCTAGAAAGGCAATCGTACCGACAGCAGCGATATTTACTGATGCAAGTAGTGTCGCTAGCACAATTAGAGCAAGCCGTGTTTTATTTACTGGTTGCCCAAGTCCAGTTGCTAAATCGTCTCCAAGTACGAGAACGTCAAGTTGTTTTATTAAGAAAAAGATAATGAATACAAGAATTAGAGATGGATATAGAATGATATTTTCTAAGTGATTCCACCCTCTTGCATACGTGCTGCCAGATAACCATGTTAAAGCAGCGGCAACATTCAAATTGGCTCTAACGATAAAGATTTGAATAATTGCTGAGCCAAGTGCAGAAATACCAATTCCTATTAAAGCAAGAGCTGTTGGGCTAAACCCTGATTTCCATGAGAAGAAGAGGACAATTCCTACTGCAAGTAGTCCTCCGATAAATGCACCAATTGGTAGGAAGAAACCAGGAAGTGCAGGAAAGACATACATAATAGTTAAAGCACCGACACCAGCTCCCGATGAAATACCAATAATAGAAGGATCGGCAAGTGGGTTTCGTAATATAGCTTGGAAAACAAGCCCACTTATTGCAAGGCATGCGCCAGCAATAGCAGCAACGAGCATTCTTGGTAAACGAAGATTTATCATCATGTTTTTGTCAAATTGTGTTAATTGACCTGATATAACATTTGTAATGCTTTCGATATAAGTGTTACTACCGATTGTAACACCAAGAGCAATTGTCACAATACAAAGTGTGATAGAAATAAGGATTACCTTTTTATAAGAGTAATAGCGGGAACTAGCTCCAGCTGCATTCGCACCGTTATCATTCATATATTGTTTCGACTTCATCATTCGATACACTAAGTAAATAAGCCAAGGAGATCCAATCATTGCTGTGACTGCCCCAACAGGAAGTTCTGCACCGGTTGGATCTATTAATCTACCGACAACATCTGCTCCAAGCAATAATACTGCCCCCCATAAGAAAGAAGAGAGAAGAAGAGTAAAGTGTTGACGGTATCCGATAAGGCGCATTAAATGAGGTGCAACTAAGCCGACAAAGCCAATTGGTCCAACAACAGTAACAATTACTGCTGTTAAAAAGATTGCAGCAATGAAGGCGATAAGACGTGTTACTGCTGTTTTTTCACCAAGAGAAATAGCAACATCATCACCAAGTAAGAGAATGTTGAGTTTACGAGACATAAATAGTAAAACTAGGAAAGAAATAATGATAAATGGAAAAGCAAATTGAACGCCATCCCAGTTATTTTGAATAAGAGAGCCAGCTCCCCATAAAAATAAACCAGCTGTTTCATTTTCATAGAAAAGCTGCATCGTTCCGGTAAAGGCAGAAAGCATTAATGTAACGACCATACCAGCTAATGCCATTCTAAGTGGGGTTCCCTTTTTTCCACCAGAAATACGGTATACAAATAAAGCAGTAATAGCACCGCCGATAAATGTGAACAGAAGAGAATTAATTTGTAAACCTTTCGGTAAGAAAATTGTAGCCGCTACTAGAAAGAAATATGCGCCAGAGTGAATACCCATTGTACTGGATTCAGCGAGTAGATTTTTCGTTAACGTTTGTAAAATAACCCCTGATGCAGCAAGAGCGCCTCCAGCTAAAATGGCAATTACAGCTCTAGGTAATCGAAGCATGATTAAAGTTTGATGTTCTAGCGATTGGTTCGGTGAGATAAGAGCATCAATAATCATACTATAGGAAATGTTTGCTTGACCTTGTCCGATATGAATAAAGAAAAGGAGGAGCAAGAGAGCTGCTCCTCCTCCGAATACAAGACTTGCTCGAAGTGTATGTTTTAGGCTATTCATCGTGTAATCACTTCTTCGCTGTCATGACATCTGCTACTTGTGTTGCTAAAGATGTTGCAGACTCAGGACCACCGAAAATCCAAGTGTCGCCTTTTAATTTATACATTTTGTTTTCTTTTTTGAACTTTAATTCTTCCCAAGCAGGGTTGCCTTTTAGTTGCGTGTCAAAAATGTTATCTTCATCCGCTACAATGTAAATGAAGTTTGAATCTTGTACACTTTGTAATGATTCTACAGTTGTTTGTTTGAAACCATCTGGCTCAGATTTCCCTGCTTCAAAAGTATTTGTTAAACCTAATTTTTTTGTAACTTGTAAAGCTAAAGAATTGTCAGTTAAGATACGGAATGTTGGTACGTTTTTAGCAGTAAATGCTTGTGCCATTGCTATGTTTTTATCTTTTAAGTCTGCTTTCTCAATTTTTGCTTTTGCATTAGCAAATGCTTTATCCATATCAGCTAATACTTTTTTACCTTCTTCTTCTTTCCCAACTGCTTTTGCAATTTGTTTAAATGTTTCTGTCATTTCAGCAAAGTGATCGTTATTACTTGTTGATGGATCAAACATAACTGTTGGTGCAATTTGCTCTAATTCATTTTTAATTGCTTTACCACGGAATGAAGCTGTGATAATTAAGTCTGGTTTTAAACGGCTAATTTCTTCTAAGTTTGGTTGTTGACGTGTCCCTACATCTACAACATCTTTACTCGGTTTTGTTTTTGTATTTACCCATTTATTATAATTCTTAATGTCTGCCATCCCTACTGGCTGAACACCAAGTGCTAATAAGTCTTCTGAATATACCCACTCAAGTACAACTACTTTTTTCGCTGGTTTATCTAACTTCGTTTCCCCTTCAGCGTGTTTAATTGTTATAGCTTGATTTTTATTGTCCGGTTTTGTTTCTTTTTTCTCCTCTTTTTGCTGTCCGCATCCAACAGCGAATAGAAGAACTACTATGAAAATACTGAGAATTTTCTTCATCTTCTGCCCCCAAATTAAGTGTTTTTTGTAACTAGCACCACAAGTGAAAATGGTTATCAATTACAACACCAAAATCATACTATGAGGGTATTTTAAGTGTCAATATATTTTTAAAATTTTGACGAAAAATAACAGATTATACGGATTTTTATATGTTACAGTCGCTATTTATGAAGAATAAGCCTCTTTACTAAAAATATTGGCAAATGTGGAAAGTTTAAATGGGAACTTGGCTGTGTACGAAAGTGTAATGTGTATGGTTAATAATCTGTGGAGATGAGGCGAAAGTACAAGCAAAAGGAGAGTGAATCGCATGTAATAATTACTAGAATGTATGGAAGAAATCTGTGTTTTATCCCCGACTAGGCAAAGTATTTCTTTGTCATTTAGATAGGTGTTTTTTAATTCGGTGATTGCGCTAAAAAGATCGAATGTAAAGGAAGTGATCAACATGTCTTCATGGAGCAATAACATAAATGGATATTGTGGGTGTAATAATCAAAATGGTGTACATGTTGATTCATGCTGTTTTAGTTGCGATGGGACAGTCCCTAAAGTTGGTCCAACAGGTCCGACGGGGGCAACAGGAGCGACAGGCGACACAGGTCCAACGGGAGCAACAGGCGATACAGGTCCGACGGGGGCAACAGGAGCGACAGGCGACACAGGTCCAACGGGAGCAACAGGCGATACAGGTCCGACGGGGGCAACAGGAGCAACAGGCCCAACGGGAGCGACAGGAATAACAGGAGCAACAGGAATAACAGGAGTAACAGGCCCAACGGGAGCGACAGGAGCAACAGGAATAACAGGAGCAACGGGTCCAACGGGAGCGACAGGTTCAACCGGAGTAACGGGAGTAACAGGCTCAACAGGAGCAACAGGCACAAGTATAACGGCAACGTACGCATTTGCAAATAATACGTCGGGTACAGCAATATCGGTACTACTAGGTGGAACAAATGTCCCGCTTCCAAACAATCAGAATATCGGTCCGGGTATCACAGTGTCTGCGGGGAACACAGTATTTACGGCTGCAAATGCAGGGAATTATTATATTTCATATTCAATTAATATAACGGCTTCATTATTAGTTAGTTCACGAATTACAATTAATGGGGCACCGCTTGCTGGGACTATTAATTCTCCTGCATTAGCAACGACATCATTTAGTGCGACAATTATTACGACTCTTGCGGCGGGGAGTGCAATTAGTTTGCAATTATTTGGTTTGTTAGCTGTTGCAACATTATCAACAACTACTCCAGGAGCAGTGTTAACGATAATAAGATTGAGCTAAACCATAACTCTCTTACTCTTTTAAGATTAGGAGAGTTTCTACATATAATAAGAAGTTAATGAAGTAAAGCATAGTTATAAAAAAGTCAGAATATTATGATTGTAACGCTATGGTGACTATAATATAATGAAAATAACCATCATGAATGAACATTCATTTATCCCGCTATTTGTGGGCAGTAAGATCCCGCCTTAAAATTCAGCGAAAGTAAAGAAGTTAGCTGGGTGATTAACTGTCCGTAAAAGCCCGATTGGTGTGGGCTAATAATCAGTGGGGCTGAACAAAACCTCCACTGATTAAAGTTTCACTTTATTTTTTATGTATTTGAAGGGGGAATGAAGGTGGAAAAACCATGGTTGAAAAGTTATCCAGAGGAAATTCCTAGTACGATTTCTTATGATATTCAGCCGCTTCATAGATATGTAGAACAGATGGCTTCTCGCTACCCAGAAAAGAAAGCGCTTCACTTTTTAGGGAAGGATATTACGTTTTCGGACTTCCATGATAAGGTAAAGAGGTTTGCAAATTATCTTCAAAAGCTCGGTGTGGAAAAGGGTGATCGAGTTGCTATTATGTTGCCGAATTGTCCGCAAGCTGTAATTGGTTATTACGGTACATTACTTGCGGGAGGTATCGTAGTACAAACAAATCCACTGTATACAGAAAGAGAATTAGAATATCAGCTTCATGACTCGGGAGCAAAAGTAATTCTTTGTCTCGATTTAGTGTTTCCAAGAGTAACGAATGTTCAATCTGCTACAAAAATTGAGCATATTATCGTAACTCGTATTGCGGACTTTTTACCATTCCCTAAAAATCTATTGTATCCATTTGTGCAGAAAAAACAGTCGAATTTAGTTGTGAAAGTATCAGAGAGTGAAACGATTCATCTTTGGAATTCAGTAGAAAAAGAAGTGGATACGGATGTTGAGGTGCCTTGTGATCCTGAAAATGATTTAGCTCTTTTACAGTACACAGGAGGAACAACTGGATTTCCGAAAGGCGTTATGTTAACGCATAAAAACCTCGTCTCTAACACGTTAATGGGAGTTCAATGGTTATATAATTGCAAAGAAGGAGAAGAAGTCGTTCTTGGGGTTCTTCCATTTTTCCACGTGTACGGCATGACGGCTGTTATGAATTTGAGTGTTATGCAAGGATACAAAATGGTCCTTATTCCAAAGTTTGATATGAAAATGGTCTTTGAAGCGATTAAGAAGCATAAAGTGACACTATTTCCAGGGGCACCAACTATTTATATCGCTCTTTTAAATAGCCCACTTTTAAAAGAATACGATATTTCTTCTATTCGTGCTTGTATTAGTGGATCAGCACCACTGCCAGTAGAAGTACAGGAAAAGTTCGAAACAGTTACAGGTGGTAAACTAGTAGAGGGATATGGTTTAACAGAATCCTCTCCGGTTACACATAGTAATTTTTTATGGGAAAAGCGAGTGCCAGGTAGCATTGGAGTTCCGTGGCCAGATACAGAAGCAATCATTATGTCACTTGAAACTGGTGAGGAATTACCGCCAGGAGAAATAGGGGAAATTGTAGTGAAAGGTCCTCAAATTATGAAAGGGTACTGGAATAAGCCAGAGGAAACAGCGGCTGTATTGCAAGATGGCTGGCTCCATACAGGTGATGTTGGCTACATGGATGAGGATGGATTCTTCTATGTAAAAGATCGCAAGAAAGATATGATTGTCGCGAGTGGATTTAATGTGTATCCTCGTGAAGTTGAAGAAGTATTATATGAGCATGAAAAAGTGCAAGAAGTAGTGACAATTGGAGTTCCAGATCCGTACCGAGGAGAGACAGTTAAAGCATTTGTTGTGTTAAAAGAAGGTACGGAGTGCTCTGAGGAAGAATTAAATCAGTTTGCACGTAAATATTTAGCGGCTTATAAAGTGCCGAAAGTATATGAGTTTAGAGATGAATTGCCGAAAACGACAGTAGGGAAAATTTTACGACGTGTTCTAATAGATGAAGAGAAGAGAAAGAATGAGGATGAGCAAACGGGCTAAGGCCCTTTCTTTTTGAAAAAATAGGATTGACACTTTTCTAAATAGTCAGTATTATAAGAATATGAATGACTATTCATTCAGTCATCTTCTTGAAGGGGACAGTAAAGTGAAGAAAAATAGACCGAAATACAATCAAATTATTGATGCGGCAGTCATTGTGATTGCGGAAAATGGGTACCACCAAGCGCAAGTTTCTAAAATCGCAAAGCAAGCTGGGGTAGCTGATGGCACGATTTATTTATATTTTAAAAATAAAGAAGATATATTAATATCCTTATTCCAAGAGAAGATGGGAGAATTTGTCGAAACAATTCGTCAAAAAACAGCAGGAATTGAAAGCGCTGTATCGAAGTTATTCATGTTGGTAGAAACGCACTTCTTGCTGTTGTCGCAAAATGATCCTCTTGCTATCGTTACGCAATTAGAGCTGAGGCAGTCCAATCAAGACTTGCGCCTTAAAATAAATGAAGTATTAAAAGGCTACTTACAAGTTATGGATGAGATTTTAGAGACTGGTATAAAACAAGGTGAATTTCAAGCAGATTTAAATGTTCGCGTGGCAAGACAAATGATCTTTGGAACAGTAGATGAAGTTGTGACCAATTGGGTAATGAGCGATCATAAGTATGATCTGGTCGCACTTTCAAAAACGGTACACGGGCTACTTATTGCAGCTTGTGGCTATCGTCAATAATGGGAGGGATCATGTTGAAATTCCTATCTGTAAGAGTTGAAGATCATATCGCGGTGGCGACGTTAAATCACGCACCAGCAAATGCGATGTCTTCACAAGTTATGCATGACGTTACTGAATTAATTGATCAAGTGGAAAAGGATGATAACATTCGTGTTGTTGTTATTCACGGTGAAGGACGTTTCTTCTCAGCGGGAGCAGATATTAAAGAATTTACATCTGTTACTGAAGCGAAGCAAGCAACAGAATTAGCACAGCTTGGACAAGTTACGTTTGAGCGTGTTGAAAAATGTTCAAAACCAGTTATTGCGGCAATTCATGGAGCGGCACTGGGCGGCGGCCTTGAGTTTGCTATGTCTTGCCACATGCGCTTTGCAACTGAAAGTGCAAAACTTGGTTTACCCGAATTAACACTTGGATTAATTCCTGGCTTTGCAGGTACACAGCGCTTACCACGTTATGTTGGGAAAGCGAAAGCTTGTGAAATGATGTTAACAAGTACACCAATTACTGGTGCAGAAGCGTTAAAGTGGGGACTTGTTAACGGATTGTTCTCTGAAGAATCACTTTTAGATGATACGCTTAAAGTCGCAAAACAAATTGCTGGAAAAAGTCCAGCAACAACTCGTGCTGTACTAGAATTATTGCAAACGACAAAATCGTCTCATTACTATGAAGGTGTACAACGTGAATCACAGATTTTTGGTGAAGTATTTACGAGTGAAGATGGAAGAGAAGGTGTAGCTGCATTTTTAGAAAAGCGTAAACCTTCATTTAGTGGCAGGTAGTTCAATTATTTTTTGATATAAATTAACAGAAAATTAAAATTGATAGAATCTTTCTGAAAAACAAGGGGGTAAATGGAATGAACATCTACGTACTCATGAAACGAACATTTGATACAGAAGAAAAAATCGTAATTAAAAACGGTGCAATTTACGATGGCGAAGCGGAATTCATCATCAACCCTTACGATGAATATGCAATTGAAGAAGCAATTCAAGTAAGAGACGCACAAGGTGGAGAAGTTACAGTTGTAACAGTCGGTGGCGAAGATAGTGAGAAAGAACTTCGTACTGCATTAGCAATGGGCTGTGATAAAGCGGTATTAATTAATATTGAAGATGATGTAGAAAATGGTGACCAATTCACGACAGCAAAAGTGCTTGCTGAATATTTAAAAGATAAAGATGCAGATTTAATTTTAGGCGGAAACGTTGCAATTGATGGTGCATCTGGACAAGTAGGACCACGCGTAGCTGAAGCGTTAAATATTCCGTATGTAACGACAATTACAAAACTTGAAATTGACGGTACAAATGTGAAGATTGAGCGTGATGTTGAAGGGGATACAGAAGTGATTGCAACTTCATTACCAGTTTTAGTAACAGCACAACAAGGTTTAAATGAACCGCGTTATCCATCGCTTCCAGGTATTATGAAAGCGAAGAAAAAGCCACTAGAAGAATTAGAATTAGATGATTTAGATTTAGAAGATGATGATGTGGAAGCAAAGACAAAAACAATTGAAATCTATTTGCCTCCTAAGAAAGATGCAGGAAAAGTGTTACAAGGCGAGCTGCAAGATCAAGTAAAAGAACTTGTATCGTTGCTCCATACAGAAGCGAAAGTAATCTAATAAAATACGAAATTATATATGCAGGAGGGAAAATCTATGGCTCGTAAAGTATTAGTAATGGGTGAAGTTCGTGATGGATCGCTACGTAACGTTTCGTTTGAAGCGGTAGCAGCAGCAAAAACAATTGCAGAAGGCGGTGAAGTAGTAGGTCTTCTAATTGGAGACAGCGTTGCCTCTTTTGCAAAAGAATTGATTCATTACGGTGCAGATCGCGTTGTGACAGTTGAAAATGATAAATTAAAATCATATACATCTGATGGTTATGCACAAGCGTTTTTAGCTGTACATGCTGAAGAAAATCCAGAAGGTATTGTCTTTGGACATACAGCACTTGGTAAAGATTTATCACCAAAATTAGCAGCGAAGCTTGAAGCTGGTTTAGTTTCTGACGTAACTGCTTTAGAGGTTGAAGGTGGAAATGTTATCTTCACTCGTCCAATTTACTCTGGTAAAGCATTCGAGAAGAAGATTGTAACAGACGGCATCTTATTTGCGACAGTGCGTCCAAATAACATTGCAACTCTGGAAAAAGATGAGTCTCGCAGCGGTGACGTATCTTCTATTACAGTTGATGTGAAAGATTTACGTACAATCATTCAAGATGTTGTCCGTAAAACAGCAGAAGGTGTGGATCTTTCTGAAGCAAAAGTTATTATCGCTGGCGGACGTGGTGTGAAGAGTGAAGAAGGCTTTAAGCCATTAAAAGAGTTAGCAGACGTACTAGGCGGCGCTGTTGGGGCATCTCGTGGTGCTTGTGACGCTGAATACTGTGATTACTCATTACAAATTGGTCAAACTGGTAAAGTTGTTACGCCAGACTTATACATTGCATGTGGTATTTCTGGTGCGATTCAGCATTTAGCAGGTATGTCTAACTCAAAAATAATCGTTGCGATTAATAAAGATCCAGAAGCAAGTATCTTTAAAGTAGCTGACTATGGTATTGTCGGTGACTTATTCGAAGTTGTACCTCTTTTAACAGAAGAGTTTAAAAAGTTAAAAGTACATTCATGATTTAAGTACCCTTGAGTTCCAAGTGAAGTACCCCTATATATAGAAAAAGGTGAGAGATCCCCTGTCTCTCATCTTTTTAGTATTTAATCCGTATTTTTATATAGTATAAAGGAACATTTTTTTGTTACAATACATAACGATACATATTATTCGCCACGTATATAAGTTAATGATATACTCTTGGTAGAATATACTTGAAGGAGGAAATAAAATGGCAATTGTAAACGCAAATGACCAAAGCTTCGCAGCTGAAACTAGCGAAGGTGTTGTATTATTAGATTTCTGGGCACCTTGGTGTGGACCTTGTAAAATGATCGCTCCTGTATTAGAGGAAATCGATGCAGAACTAGGCGAAAAAGTAAAAGTAGTAAAAGTAGACGTTGATGAAAACCAAGAAACTGCTCGTCAATTCGAAGTAATGAGTATTCCAGCTCTTTTCGTATTAAAAGACGGTAAAGTAGTTGATCAAGCGTTAGGTTACAAACCGAAAGAAGCGTTAGTAGAATTAGTTTCTAAACACTTCTAAAATAAAGGGGCTACCATTTGGTAGCTTTTTTTATTTTCTTTTTTACAGTCTTTCCGTTACAATAAAAGAACGTATGTTGGGTGTTTGGGCATAGTATGTTTTCAAGGGGAAATAAAAATGCTAAGTATGTAGAAATGGAGGGAGACGAGTGCACGAACATTTGAAAGAGAAGTTGGCCATTTTACCAGATCAACCTGGTTGTTATTTGATGAAAGATAAGCAAGGAACGGTTATATATGTCGGAAAGGCAAAAGTGCTTAAAAATCGTGTGCGCTCGTACTTTACTGGTTCACATGATGGGAAAACACTGCGGCTTGTAGGAGAAATTGTTGATTTTGAATATATTGTAACCTCTTCGAATTTAGAAGCGCTTATTTTAGAGTTAAATCTAATTAAAAAATATGATCCGAAATATAATATTCAATTAAAAGATGATAAAACATATCCCTTTATTAAAATTACGGCGGAGAAGCAACCGCGCTTACTCATTACTCGAAACGTAAAAAAGGATAAAGGGAAATATTTTGGTCCTTATCCAAATGCACAATCTGCTCATGAAACGAAAAAACTGCTAGATCGTATGTATCCACTTCGGAAATGCACGAATATGCCAGATAAAGTTTGTTTGTATTATCATATGGGTCAATGTTTAGCACCTTGTGTGAAAGAAGTGACGGAAGAACAAAATAAAGAAATTGTAGATGAAATTATTAAGTTTTTAAATGGTGGACATAAAGAAGTTCGTTCAGAATTAGAAACAAAAATGTATGAGGCCTCAGAGAAACTAGAGTTTGAACGTGCAAAAGAGTTGCGTGATCAAATTGCTCATATTGATGCGATTATGGAAAAACAAAAGATGATTATGAGTGACTTAGTGGATCGTGATGTGTTTGGATATGCAGTGGATAAAGGATGGATGTGTGTTCAAGTTTTCTTTGTTCGAAAAGGAAAGCTAATTGAACGCGATGTTTCTATGTTTCCAATTTACGATGAACCAGAAGAGGGTTTTTTAACTTTTATCGGCCAATTTTATGAAAACAGTAGTCATTTTAAGCCGAAGGAAATTGTCGTTCCAGGAAGTATAGACTCGGAATTAGTAGAGCGGTTTTTAGAAGTAGAAGCAACACAGCCGAAACGTGGTAAGAAAAAAGACCTTGTAGAATTAGCAAATAAAAATGCGAAGATTGCTCTTGAAGAGAAGTTCTACTTAATTGAACGTGATGAAGAACGAACGATTAAAGCGGTAGATCATTTAGGGAAGCAGCTTGGGATTGAAACACCGTATCGTATTGAAGCGTTTGATAACTCAAATATTCAAGGAACAAATCCCGTTTCTGCAATGATTGCTTTTATCGATGGGAAACCGGCGAAGAAAGAGTATCGAAAATATAAAATTAAAACGGTTCAAGGACCAGACGATTATGAGTCTATGAGGGAAGTTGTGAGGCGCCGTTATACAAGGGCGCTTAAAGAAAATTCACCTTTACCTGATTTGATTATTATTGATGGAGGAAAAGGCCATCTAGCGGCTGCAAGTGATATTTTAGAGAATGAGCTCGGATTATATATTCCGATGGCAGGTCTTGTAAAAGATGATAAACATAAAACCTCCCATTTAATTATTGGGGATCCACCGGAACCTGTGATGCTTGAGAGAAATAGCCAAGAATTTTATTTATTGCAGCGTATTCAAGATGAGGTGCATCGATTTGCGATTACATTCCATCGTCAATTACATGGGAAATCTGTCATTCAATCAGCGTTGGATGATATTCCAGGAATCGGTGATAAACGGAAAAAGGTATTGTTAAAACATTTTGGTTCATTAAAGAAGATGAAAGAAGCTTCTATAGAGGAATTTGTCGAAGCGGGTATGCCAAAAAATGTCGCGGAGACGATTTATACGTATTTAACAGATAAGAAGACGTTGTAGTTTACAACGTCTTCTGTTTTTTGATATAATTTCTGAAGATTTAAAATAAACACATCTGAATGAAAATACAAAAAAGTCAACTAAACTGATATGTCTAGTTGACTGTAGGTAATGCTTACACTTCAATGAGATCTTTTATATCCCATTTTACAAGAAATGTAATAGAGTCAGAACGTTTTTTCTTTTCTTCGTATGACTCTGCAACGACGTTCCGTTGCTTTTGGATTTGTTCAGCGATGAATCCGGCTTCTAGTTGATAAGAAGAATGTCGTTTTTGTTTTTGACGTTCTGCAATGAGTGTACCTTTAAGTTGGAACTGCATTTCACGACGCTTATGTTCAACAATGCTTAAAGTGCCCCAGCCAGCCTTTTCAAAGAACTGAATGACTTCTTCAATTGTTTCTAGCGGATATTTTCTTGCAAGGTTTCTACCAGACCAGTATAAAATACCATCTAAATCGTTGCCGATTAAATCAGGTAGTAATTCTTCACGTAGCAATTCATAAGCGAAGGCGTTCAATGAAACATCTTCTAAAGATGTTGTATCGATTGTATTTTTGCTCACAATATTCCCCTCTTTCTATAGGGATTATTATATAACATTTCACATTTATAAAAACAGATTTTTCTTTAGGAAAATCTGAATATATAAGAAGAAAAAAAGAATTGGCAAATTATATGCAAATTATGTATACGTTTTCTTGACGCTTCGACAAAAATAGGAGTAAAATGAACTTGGTATCAAATTATGCTGAAATATTTCGAATAATTTTTTCAGTTTTTCTTATGCCAATAGTGAAAAAACATTATTGTTGTAAACTAATCTGAAAACAGCAGTCAAACATTCAAGGGGGGTAATGGGGACATGAAAGGCCGCGAGTATACGTTTCGTAAGTGGCACTCATTAATGGGGGTCATCCCGGTTGGTGTCTTTTTGACGCAACATTTAATTGTAAACAACTTTGCAACACGAGGAGCAGAGGCTTTTAACAAAGCTGCAGGCTTTATGGAGCTCCTTCCATTCCGGTATGCGCTAGAAATTTTCATCATCTTTTTACCGATACTGTACCATGCTATATATGGCTTATATATTGCATTTACAGCTAAGAACAATGCGGTTTCTTACGGTTATTTCCGTAACTGGATGTTCGTCTTCCAAAGAATTTCAGGTATCGTTACGCTGATCTTCATTTCTTGGCACGTCTGGGAAACTCGTATTCAAGCAATGTTAGGTAAAGAGGTAAACTATGATATGATGGCAGATATTTTAAACAATCCAGCTATGTTTGCATTCTACTTAGTTGGTGTTGTTTCAACAATTTTCCACTTTGCAAATGGACTATGGACATTCTGCATCAGCTGGGGAATTACAGTATCTCCACGTTCACAAAGAATCTCTACTTATGTAACATTAGCTATTTTCTTAGGTTTATCTTATGTAGGTGTGAGTGCATTATTAGCGTTCATCGATCCACAGCTAGCAAACCAGTAAGGAGTGGGAGAGCATGAAAGGGAAACTTATAGTAGTCGGCGGTGGCTTGGCTGGCTTAATGGCAACGATTAAAGCGGCAGAAGCAGGAGTAAATGTTGAACTGTTTTCTTTAGTACCAGTAAAACGTTCACATTCTGTATGTGCTCAGGGCGGAATTAACGGTGCCGTAAATACGAAAGGTGAAGGGGATTCTCCATGGATCCACTTTGACGATACAATTTATGGTGGGGACTTCTTAGCGAACCAACCACCAGTTAAAGCAATGTGTGAAGCAGCACCTGGTATCATTCATTTAATGGACCGTATGGGTGTTATGTTTAACCGTACGGAAGAAGGACTTCTTGATTTCCGTCGATTTGGTGGAACGCAACATCACCGTACAGCATTTGCTGGTGCAACAACTGGACAGCAATTACTTTACGCATTAGATGAGCAAGTACGTCGTCACGAAGTAGCAGGACTTGTAACGAAATATGAAGGTTGGGATTTCTTACGAGCTGTTGTTGATGATGAAGGTGTGTGCCGAGGAATCGTTGCACAAGACTTACAAACTATGGAGATTAGAAGTTTCGGAGCAGATGCCGTGATTATGGCAACAGGGGGCCCTGGTATCATTTTCGGAAAATCAACAAACTCCATTATCAATACAGGTACAGCAGCTTCTGCTGTATATCAACAAGGCGCATACTATGCAAACGGTGAGTTCATTCAAATTCACCCAACGGCAATTCCTGGAGACGATAAATTACGTCTTATGAGTGAATCTGCACGTGGTGAAGGTGGACGTGTTTGGACATATAAAGATGGTAAACCATGGTACTTCTTAGAAGAAAAATATCCGGCTTACGGAAACCTTGTACCTCGTGACATCGCAACACGTGAAATCTTTGATGTTTGCGTAGAGCAAAAACTAGGTATTAACGGTGAAAACATGGTGTATTTAGATCTTTCTCATAAAGATCCAAAAGAACTAGATATTAAACTAGGTGGAATTATTGAAATCTATGAGAAATTTACAGGGGATGATCCTCGTAAACTACCAATGAAAATCTTCCCAGCTGTTCACTATTCAATGGGCGGACTATGGGTTGATTATAAACAGATGACAAATATTCCAGGTTTATTTGCAGCAGGTGAATGTGATTATTCTATGCACGGAGGTAACCGTCTTGGTGCGAACTCACTATTATCAGCAATTTATGGTGGTATGGTAGCGGGACCAAACGCAATTGAATATATGAAAGGTCTTTCTAAATCATCGGATGCTGTTTCATCTACTGTATATGAACAAAATGAATTAATCGAAACAGAGAAATTTAACAATATTTTAACGATGGATGGTAACGAAAATGCGTATGTTCTTCATAAAGAGCTTGGAGAATGGATGACAGATAACGTTACAGTAGTTCGTGAAAATAAAAAATTATTAGAAACAGATGCGAAAATTGAAGAATTAATGGCTCGTTACAAACGTATTAACATTAACGATACAGCAAGATGGAGTAACCAAGGTGCTTCATTTACACGCCAACTTGCAAATATGTTTGAGTTAGCACGTGTTATTACAATTGGCGCATATAACCGTAATGAGAGCCGTGGGGCGCATTACAAACCTGAATTCCCAAATCGTGATGATGCAAACTTCTTAAAAACTACGATGGCAAAATTTGAGGGAGAAGGAAATGCACCAGCATTCCATTACGAAGACGTTGATATTTCATTAATTAAACCGCGTAAACGTGATTATTCTTCAAAACACGATGTAGCTGCTAAGGGTGAAGAGAAGGGGGATAAACAACATGTCTGAGAAAACAATCCGCCTCATCATTACGAGACAAGACGGGCCAGATGCGCAAGCGTTTGACCAAGAGTTTGAAATTCCATATCGTCCGAATATGAATATTATCTCAGCACTTATGGAAATCCGTCGTAATCCTGTTGATTCAAAAGGGAACCAAACAACTCCGATTGCATGGGATATGAACTGCTTAGAGGAAGTATGTGGTGCATGTTCGATGGTGATTAACGGAAAACCACGTCAATCATGTACGGCACTTATCGATCAATTAGAGCAACCAATTCGCTTAAAACCGATGAAGACATTCCCGGTTGTACGTGACTTGCAAGTTGATCGTAGTCGCATGTTTAATGCTCTAAAACGCGTTAAAGCGTGGATTCCAATTGATGGTACGTATGACCTAGGGCCAGGACCAAGAATGCCTGAGAAAAAGCGTCAATGGGCTTATGAGCTTTCAAAATGTATGACATGTGGTGTTTGCTTAGAATCATGTCCAAACGTAAACAGTAAGTCTGACTTTATTGGACCAGCACCGTTATCACAAGCTCGCTTATTCAACTCACATCCAACGGGTGAAATGCATAAAGCAGATCGCTTACGTGCAATTATGGGAGATGGAGGACTAGCAAACTGTGGTAACTCTCAAAACTGTGTGCAATCATGTCCGAAGGGTATTCCTTTAACAACTTCAATTGCGGCATTAAACCGTGATACAACAATTCAATCGTTCAAAGATTTCTTTGGTAGCGATAATAACTATTAATAAATATTGCCTCTTCATATCGAAGAGGCAATATTTATAACTGTATTTTTCTGTTTATTCTGTTTATTTAAAGGTGAAAAGGAGAGATAACAATGAAGAGGATTTCTTATATTGAAGACTTTGAGCAATGGGAAAGTGGTTTTTCGTTTTACAACCCTGTAAAGGTTCGTTTTGGTGAAGTAGATATGTTTGGACATGTAAATAATGTCGTTGCTTTTACTTATTTTGAAGAAGCTCGTATTGCGTTGTTTAAAGAACTTGGATTTATGCAAGAGTGGACACATGCATCATCAGAAACGATGATCGTTGTTGCGGATTTACAATGTAATTTTATTAAGCAAATATATTTTGATGAACAGCTGAAGGTGTATGTAAAGGCAGGATCGGTCGGGAATTCTTCTTTAGATTTACATTATATGGTGAAGAATGCAGCAGGAGAGGTTTGTTTAGTAGGTCGTGGAATGATGGTTCAAGCGTCGAAAAAAACAGGAAGAGGCGAACCATGGCCTGAAGAATGGAAGAAGAAATTAATACAATAATAGAGTGAAAGAAAAATAAGAGAGCAATTTGCTCTCTTATTTTTTGTCTTCCATCGCTTCTTCTAATGTTAAGTGATGTTTATATAGGTATGTAGCGTATGGATTACCAACGTAGCGTAAGTGCCATGGTTCATATGCATATTCTGTTGTATCTGTTTTATCTTCTAAGTAACGAATGACAAAGCCGAATTCATGAGCGTGTTCTGCGACCCATTTTCCTTCTGCTGTCTCCCCGAAGATAGGCTCTAATTGAAATTTAGCTGATTTTGAACTAATATCCATTGCTAAACCCGTTTGGTGTTCACTTGTACCAGGAATTGCGCTTACCGAATTAGCTTCGGCTTTTCCTTGACGTCTAACGTATGTATCATGCAACGATTTTTGGCGTTTGTATGAACGATAACCAGATACAGCTGTAAGATCAAGCCCTTCTTTTTTCGCAGCTTTAAACATGTTTTCAAGTGCCTCTGCAGCATCTTTTCGCAGCAATGTTTTTTCTTTATCTTTTGGACTAATAAATGGTACATTTGGTCTCGTTAAGTCTTCAGGAATGTATCCATCTGGTAGTTTTCGATGTTTATTAATTAAGACAAGATTAGATTTTGGATTTGTTACAACTGAAAAGTCATTGTCTATTTTCTTTGCATTATGATCAGCTTTTGGAAAAGCAGGAATCTCTTCTTTTTTATGGTTATTATGCTTTTGACTTTCGACAGCTTTTGCTTCATTATTTAGTGGTGTTTTAGAACCAAAGTAAGCGAAAGATGTGATACCGATTACAATAGTAGTGGCAGAAATAATTATTATCTTTTTCATGATGCCTTGTAATCACAGTCCCTTCTTCATAAAATGTGTAATGTTTTTTTTATTATAAATCTAGTTTGTTGGAAAAGGAATATAAGAGTCATAACGTAATAGAAATGCAAAGAAAATGTCAGAAAATGTGTGAATTTGTAGTATTTTTTTATATAATTCATTTCTTATCTTTCATGAAATGCATTTTTTATGTAATATATATACATAAGAAGATGTAGCGATTATCGAGAATAGAGAACTTCTTGTATAGACTAGGAGTGAATGGGAATGGATTTTGCAACAATTATTGGACTTATTTTAGGATTTGTAGCAGTGGTAGTAGGGATGGTCGTCAAGGGCGCTGACATAACAGCCTTATTAAATCCTGCCGCAGCATTAATTATTTTTATCGGTACATTTGCTGCAGTATGTATTGCATTTCCGATGAATCAACTAAAAAGGGTTCCAAAACTATTTAAAGTTCTTTTTGGTTCAAATAAAAAGGATTTAAGTTATGAACAGTTGCTAGAATTATTTGTTCATTGGACATCTGAAAGTAGAAAATACGGTATTTTGTCTTTAGAGCAACAATTAGACAAAATTCAAGATGAATTTCTTTTGCGCGGTATGAAATTTGTGATTGATGGCGTATCCGCAGAAGATTTAGAGCAGATTTTGGAATCTGAATTAGAGGCAATTGAAGAAAGACATGCAAAGGGAGCTGCTATTTTTTCACAAGCTGGTACGTATGCACCGACATTAGGAGTTTTAGGTGCTGTTATCGGTCTTGTAGCTGCGCTTGGTAACTTAACTGATATTGAAAAGTTAGGTCATGCTATTTCGGGTGCGTTTATTGCAACGATTTTTGGTATTTTTTCAGGTTATGTATTATGGCATCCATTTGCAAATAAGTTAAAGCAAAAATCTTCAGCTGAAATTGAGAAAAAACGTTTAATCATTGATTGTTTATTAATGTTACAAGAAGGTACATATCCGTTTATTATGAAGAACCGCATTTTAGGTGCACTTTCTGCAACTGAGCGTAAAAAGCTAGAAAAAGGAGCAGAAAAAAATGCGGAGTAAGAAAAATAGAAGAGGTAAAAAGAAAAAACATGATGAGCATATCGATGAAACGTGGTTAATCCCATATTCTGATATGTTAACGTTGTTATTTGCATTGTTTATCGTTTTATTCGCAATGAGTAGTATAGATGCTGCGAAGTTTAAACAGATGGCAGTTGCTTTTCGAAGTGAATTAGCTGGGGGAACAGGTAACAAAGAATTTTTAAGTGATCAAAAGCCAAATGATGAAAAAGAATTATCAGCAAGTAGCCTTGAGGCAGAACAAGCAAAAAAACAAGAAGAAGCTAGAGCTAAAGAAAAAAAAGAGATGGATGAATTGAAAGCATTACAAAAAAAGATTGATCAATATATTAATGAAAAACAATTATCCTCTTCTTTTCAAACTAAATTAACTGAAAAGGGATTAATGGTGACAATATTAGAAAATATACTGTTTGATTCGGGGAAAGCAGATGTGAAATTAGAATCTTTAGGGATTGCAAAAGAGATGTCTAGCTTACTTGTTTCAGCGTCACCTCGTGAAATTACAGTATCGGGTCATACAGATAATGTCCCTATTGCCAATGCGCAGTTTGCGTCGAATTGGGAATTAAGTACGCAGCGGGCAGTTAATTTTATGCAAGTATTACTGCAAAATAAAGAATTACAACCAGAAAAATTTAGTGCGATTGGATACGGAGAATACCGTTCAATTGCTCCAAACGATACACAAGAAGGAAAGGCAAAGAATAGACGTGTGGAAGTATTTATCTTGCCTTTAACAGAGAAAGTAAAATAAAAGAGGATGGCGAATGCCATCCTCTTTTATTTTACTTCAAATGATTTTAAGTTGTCGCGACGGATTTTATCTTTTTCTGCATCTGATTTTTTGAAATCATAATCATATAAAGCGCCTTCCCAATCGCCATACATTGGATTCGGGAAAATAATGAATTTCTCACCAAATTGTGCTTTTGAATCTGCTACTGTTTGGTTACGATCTTTTACAGATTTTCCATCAAAACCTGTGAAATCAGATAAGTTATCACCGAAGAATAAGACAATATCATGAGTTTGAGAAACGAGTTCACGGCGTTTTTCTTTTCCTTTTTCTTTCGGATCTTGTAGTAATATATGTTCTTTCGTTGCTTGAGGAGCACCTACACGCTCAAGATTTTTAATTGTTGCATCTAGTTGATTCGTTTTACGATTTGAGATGTAGTAAATATCTACACCTTTAGACTCTGTATATTTTAAGAAATCAATTGCGCCTGGAAGGGCTTCAGCCTCAGCTTTGCTAATCCAATCATCCCATTTGTAAGGATAGCCTTTGCCTGTTTTTACGCTCATTGCTTGATGAGGACTGTTATCTAAAACAGTTTCGTCTAAATCAAGCACGATAGCAGGTTTTTTCTCTGTCCCTTTTGCAAGAATTGCATCAAGCTTTAATTGACCAATGTTGTACCCTTGGTAGTAAAGTGCTTTCGCTTCACCGGCTGTTTGATACCATAAATCAGCCATTAATTGTTGTTCTGTTAATTTTACTTTCTCTTCTTTTGCCACTGTTTTCTCTGGTGTTCCTGAACATGCTACAAGTGATGTAGATAGAACCGCTACAGATAATAAAGTGGTAATGCCCCTCTTCATCTTCATATGTATCCTCCTTGATGTTAGAAAATCATTTTATATTATATATTAAAATATAATATTTTTATATGAACATTTGCATATTGTCTTTTGTATATATAGTAGTATGTCCTATATTAGAAAGATGAGCAAAATAATAATAGTTATTTTGACAAGTTTTATTGTCGTAATGACAATTATAATTGACAAAAAGAAATTTGTTATTTACAATTTTAACTAAATAGAACAAATGATGGATTAATGACGATGTTTACATATAAGAGGATGAAGCGTGGTGCTATATTTTGTCTTGAATAAACATAGTCTTTGAAAGAGAGTACGAATGATACTAAAGGGGAGGCTTTATACTTGAGTTTACAAATTCAAAACTTAACGAAACAATTTGGGGAATCAAAAGCAGTTAACGGTTTGCAAATTTCGTTACCAAAAGGTGAAGTACTAGGGTTACTTGGACGAAATGGTGCAGGGAAAACAACAACAATCAAAATGCTTCTCGGATTATTAACGCCTAATGAAGGTTCGATTACATGGGATGGAAAAGCATTTGGAAATAGTGGTGTAACAATTGGGTATTTACCAGAAGAAAGAGGTTTATATACAAAAAGTAGAGTAATAGATCAGCTGCGATATTTTGGTCGATTAGAAGGAATGTCGAAGAAAGAAGTGGATCACGCTATTGATCACTGGTTAGAGCGTTTAGCGATACCAGAATATAAATTTAAAACGGCTGGAGAGCTTTCAAAAGGGAATCAGCAAAAAATCCAATTAATTGCTGCTCTTCTTCATAATCCGGAACTTCTCATTTTAGATGAACCATTCAGCGGCCTTGATCCAGTTAATGCTGGGATGTTATCTAGTATTATTGAAGAACAAGTACAGAGCGGAAAGACGATTATTTTATCAAGTCATCGTATGGAACAAGTAGAGGCTTTTTGCCAACATGTATGTATTTTGAAAAAAGGTGAAGCAGTCGTAAAAGGACAGCTAAGTGATATTAAGAAAGAATACGGTTTCCGTAATTTAACGATTGAAGATACAGTAGAGAATGAAAAGGGATTAGAAGCTATACATGTATCGTATGAAAAACAACAAGGCCTTCTTTATGTGAAAGTACAAGACGATGCGGAAGCTCTCAAGATTTTGCAACAGTTGCAAGAGCAAGGTGTTAGCTTACGACAATTCAAAATGTTAGAGCCGACGTTAAACGAAATCTTTGTAGAGAGGGCGAAATAACGATGCGTAAATTTTCTCACGTATTTTCATTTTATTTTAGGGAAGCATTTTTATCTAAAAAATCATTAATTACGAGTGCGATTTTATTTTTAGTTGTGTTTGGGATTTTTGCATTTAATCATTTTACTTCAGGCGATGATAAAAATAAGGATAAAGATAAAATTGCAGTTGTAGTAGAGAGTTCCACATATAAAGTTCAAAAGGATGAGCTAAATAAGCTATTGCCATCAGCAAAAATAACAATTGGTTCAAAGGATGATTTTGATAAACTGCATAAGCAAGTAGAAGAAGGTGATTTAGATGGTCTATTCCATGTGACGGAAAAGGGTGGGGCTCCATCGATTACATATATGTATAATGGATTTCCAAGCCAAGCAACTTCTGCAATTATGGCAGGATATTTAAAGCAACAATATACGATGGTGACGATTGCCAAAAATAATGTTTCACCAGAAATTGCACAGCAATTACAAACAGAAATTCAAGTAAAGCAAGAAGCGATAAAAGATCGTACATCTTCTTTCGGAATTGCCTATTTCTTTACATTTGCTTTATATATGTTTATTGTAGCGTTCGGAAATACAATCGCAATGAATATTGCATCTGAAAAGGCGTCACGTGTAATGGAAGTAATGCTTCCGAAAGTGAAGCCTCTTACGATGATGTATGCGAAAATTTTAGCGGTTGTTTCAACGGCGTTATTGCAACTTGTCATATTGGCGTGTGGTTATCTTATTCCATATTTGTTAGGTTGGGTCGATTTAGAAAGTGCCTCACTATTTGGTATTCCAATTGACTTTACGAAATTAGATGCAAAGGTTATCAGCATGTTTCTTGTTTATTTCATTACGGGATATTTACTTTATGCGATGATGTATGCTGCTGCTGGAGCTGTTGTGTCTAAGACGGAGGATTTACAAGCTGTATCTTTCCCGGTAATGATTTTAATTATGGCTGCATTCTTTATTAGTATTAAATCATTAAGTGATCCGAATAGTACTATCGTTGTTGTAAGTTCTTACGTTCCATTTTTTACACCGATGGTTACCTTCTCACGTATTGTAGCTGGTGAAGCAGGTATGCTAGAAATTACGATAACATTAGCAGTCTTATTGGCGACAATTGCGGTATTAAATGCTGTTACAAGCCGCATTTACGTAAACGGGGTAATGAATTACTCAGATAAAGTGAAATTTAAAGATTTAGCGAAATTTATAAAGCGTCAATAATGAGAGAAAAGCATGATTTCCTATTGAAATCATGCTTTTTCTTTATGTATAAATTAAAAATAGTATATAATAATAAGAGTCGTCTTTTAATAGAATGAATAAAAAGGAGGGTGTGCAGATGGGGATTAGTAGTCGTTTTACAGTAGGTGTTCATATGCTGACATTACTTGCGATAGATCGAAACTCTCGCTGTACCTCTGAATGGATTGCCGGTAGTGTGAATACAAATCCAGTTGTGATTCGTCGCATTACAGGAATGTTGAAGAGAGCAGGACTTGTTGATGTACAAGCTGGTAAAGGTGGTACGACACTTGCTCGAGATTTAGAAGAAATTACATTACTTGATGTATATAAAGCAGTGGAAGTTGTAGAAGAAGGACAGCTATTTTCCTTCCATGAAAATCCCAACATTGAATGTCCAGTAGGAGCTAATATTCAATCAGTATTAGAAATTATTTTAATGCAAGCGCAAGAAGCGATGGAAAACGTACTTGCAAATGTAACGGTAGATCAATTAGTTACAAATTTAAAGTCTAAAATGAAAGAATAAAAAAAGCGAGCTTCCTCATAATGAGGGCTCGCCTTTTTTTATTCAGAAATATTGAAAATTCTATTTTTCAGTATTTAAAATGAATTTACCTACGATAGCTGCGAAGATACCACCAAGAATTGGTGCTACGATGAATACCCATAGTTGAGAAAGTGCTTCTCCACCAACAAATAAAGCTGGTGCGATACTACGAGCTGGGTTAACAGATGTTCCAGTTAACGGAATTCCTAATAAGTGAATTAAAACTAATGTGAAACCAATTACTAGTCCAGCTAAAGAAGAACTTCCTTTTTTACCTGTTACAGCAACGATAACTAAAATAAATACGAAAGTTAAAATGAACTCAACTAAAAATGCTCCAGATAAACCAAGAGTTCCGAAACCATTTTGTCCTAAATTATCTAAAGGTGTTTTAGCAGATTTTAAAATTGTTACTAACGTTGCAGTTCCTAATAAACCACCTAAAATTTGAGCTAATACATAATAACAAAGTTCCATAGCGTTCATTCGTTTGTTGATGAACATAGCTACTGATACTGCTGGGTTAATGTGACATCCAGAAATTGTTCCGATGCTATATGCCATAGCTACAATAGATAGACCGAAAGCCATAGCGATTCCTAATGTTCCAATTCCTTCAATTCCGCCGCCAGTGACAGCTACTCCAGTTCCGAATAATACAAGTACAAATGTACCAATAAATTCAGCGATTGCTTTTTTTAACATAATTTACCTCCTATTAATGCGCATGAAACGTATTATAACATAAGTTTTAGTATAAGCAGCCAATGAAATACTATTCTGATAAGGCGAAATAGGGGGACAATAAAAAAGAGTATGGTTCATCTCTATAGAACCATACCCTTTTTTTATGCCGATTTTTTCTGTTTAACGACTGGAACAGAACGGTTTAAAATACTATTTGCAACCATTCCTAACATGATAATAATCATTCCGATGAGAGAAAGTCCTCCAGGGAGTGAACCATTTAAGAAAATGATTTCTCCAAGTACGGTAAAGACCATCGTTCCAGCTTGTGTTGCTTCAACAGCTCCAAGTAGAGCGAGGTTATCTTTTGCTAAGTCAGTAGCAAAGAAAAATGTCATCGTTGCAATAACGCCGGAACATAATGCTAACAAAAATCCTTGAAGCATTTGGTTGGATGTTGGAATGCCAGTAGTAGAAAATCCGTATATACCAAGCAAGATTGTTATAGGAAGACTTCCAATTGCCATTCCTAATACACGTTGGAACGTATCAAGGCGTCCACCAACAAGCTCCATCATTTTTCGGTTACCGAACGGATATAAGAAAGCGGCTAATACGACAGGTAAAAAACCTGAAATGAACTGAGTCATTGTAATATGGCCTGCGGCAGTTGCTTGCATACAAATTACACCAAGTAAAATAAATAATGCAACATATAAGCTACGAAGTGGAATTTTTCCACGTACAAGTTTCGTACCTGATTTTGTTTCTATTTTCACGAAAAATAGTGGTGATAGTAGTAAACCAGCTAAAATCGTAACTTGCCAAGTTCCAGCAACGAGCCAAGCTGGAGAAAAGACAGCTGCAAAACTTAATAAAGAATAAAAACCAATACCGGCAACAGAACCCCATCCGATCCATGCCAATGGATGTTTTTTTAACTCTTCCCATAATCCCCTAAAGTTTTTGCGAAATAAAACGATAAGGAATAAAATAGGAAGAGCAAATAAAAAACGGAAGGAAGCTGTCCAAGCCCAGCTCGTTCCAGATACATTCATTGCTCTATTGATAATAAAGGTTGCAGAAAAAAAGGCCGATGATAAAAGGCCTAATAAAATTGCGCGCATGAAGTATAGCACTCCTTTCGAAAATAAATAATTATGTATAGTATGATATACTTTTTGTGAATAAAAGTAAACTATTTTATACTTTAAGGTGGTTTTATATATGAAAGAAAATGAAGATATGCAAACGAAAGAAGTCATTCAACAAGTTGGACAGTTATTGAGACAAATTCGAAATGAACAGAAATTAAGTTTAGAAGAATTAGCTCATAAAACAGGAGTTAGTAAATTAACATTAGGAAAGATCGAAAGAGGGGAAACAAATCCGACGCTAGCTGTCATTTGGAAAATAACGAAAGGGTTATCAATTCCTTTATCCAGATTAATGGTTGTTGGAGAACCTGTAGCTGTTGCGCGCTGTGGAGAAGGATTTGCAGTAGATGAAGGGCAAGCGTGGCATTTAGAAACGATGTTCCGTTATACGAAAGAAACAGGGATGGAAATGCACCGTGCTTGTTTACGATCAAATAGTATATATGAACCAGAAGCTCATCATGAAGGTGCGATTGAGCTTGTAACGGTAATGAAAGGGAAAGTATCGATTCAAGTAGAAAGCGATGTATACGAATTAAATGAGTTTGATTCCATTCAATTTGAAGCGAATAAGAAGCATATTTATAAAAATGAAGAAGAAGAAGTGGCAGTATTACATTTAACGATGAAATATTCTTCATGAAAAAATCACCTATAGGATTCTATAGGTGATTTGCTCTTCTTAAGTATGTGAAATGATGCCGTTAGTACGAACGTGGCATAAGTAATAAACAAATGAAATAAACTAAAAATCCTGTCCCAAAACATAAAACAGCAATAATCCAAATGATACGAATAAGAGTAGAGCTAATATCAAAATATTCTCCTAAACCACCACATATACCAAATAGCATTTTATCAGTTTCAGATTTACATAACTTTTTTGACATATTCCAATCAACTCCTTTTTATATCAAACTGCATACTTTTATTCTATATGGAAATTTATGAGAAGACTATGGGGTTGTATTACATTTTTTTGTGAGAAGCGATCGTATTAATTGTCTTAATTTTCAGTGGATATTAAACTTGTAGTTATGAGTTGATTTTTAATAAAGGGTGGGGAAATAGAGATGACAGTATATTGGTTGAATAACGTAATGCTTGAATCAGGATATACATATGAAGAAGAGAGAATTTCACAAACAGAAACAGAATTATGCAGTTTACTTATTGAAGATGGTCGAATTAAAAAAATTATAAAAGGGATTATTCAAGAGGAAGATATAGTAACTTTTGATGCTAAGCACTTATTAATGTTGCCAGCTTTCAAAGAGATGCACATTCACATTGATAAAACATATTATAGTGGCCCATGGAAAGCTTGTATGCCAGCAGAAAGTATTTTTACACGTTTTAATGAAGAAGAAAAAATTTTACCAAAGCAATTAGCGACTGCCCAAAATAGAGCGGAAAATATGCTAGAGTTACTACTGCAAAATGGTGCAACGAATATTAGAACGCATTGTAATGTCGATCCGATTATTGGGCTTGGTAATTTGGAGGCGACGTTAGCGGCATTAGAAACATATAAAAATCGAGTGTCTAGTAGAATTGTTGCGTTTCCGCAACATGGATTATTGCGCAGTGATTCTGTGCAACTCGTGAAAGATGCGATGCGTATGGGTGCTCATCTAGTTGGAGGGGTAGATCCAGCTACAGTGGATAATGACATTGAAAAGTCATTACATACAATTATGGATATCGCAGTAGAATTTAATGCGGATGTTGATATTCATTTGCACGATGCGAATAATCTTGGAACGTTTACGATGAAGAGATTGGCAAGTTTAACAGAAGAAGCAGGATGGCAAGGCCGTGTAACGATTAGTCATGCAATTGGACTTGGTGGTGTTACTGATAAAGAGGCTGAGGAAGTGGCAGAAAGACTCGCAAATGTAAATATTGATATTACTTCAACAGTGCCAATTGGTAAACAAGTAATCCCAATTCCGTTATTAGATAAAAAAGGTGTTAAGGTTTCATTAGGAAATGATAGCATTACAGATCACTGGTCACCGTTTGGAACAGGTGATATGCTTCAAAAGGCGAATCGATTAGCAGAGCGTTTTGGGTGGAGTGACGAAGGGTCTTTAGGAAAAGCACTCCGCTTTATTACAGGAGGAAAAGAAACGTTAAATAATGAAGGAAAGCGAGTATGGCCGAATGTAGGGGATGAAGCGAGCTTTGTTTTGACGAATGCGACATGCGCTGCTGAAGCAGTAGCGCGTCAAACAGAAAAACGTTTAGTCGTGTATAAAGGAAATATTGTTGTTGGAAGTTTAAATGAGGTGGAATTAAATAATCTTGTGTAGAAGAATCGTTTAAATATTTTGAGGAGGGTTCTAATGGTGAGTATAGAACTCTTCTTTTTTATTCTTACAATATATTTTTATAGGAAAGCTAGAAGGGATGAAAAAATTGGACAATCAACATAACCAAAATCATATTATGGGAACTTTGCAATGGTTTATATTTCTATTAGCAAATTCAATCGCACTACCAATTGTCGTTGGAGGATTATTTCATCTTACGACGGAAGAAATATTTTATTTAATGCAGCGTACGTTTTTTGTAGTTGGTATATCTTCTTTCTTACAAGGATGGATTGGGCATAGACTGCCAATTGCGGATGGACCAGCTGGATCTTGGGTTGGTGTATTTACAGTACTTGCTTATGCAACGGCCGGACAAGATCAATTGCATAGTACACTGCAAATTTTAGAGTTAGGAATGATAATCTCCGGTGTTATTTTAATAGGATTAGGAGTAACTGGTTTTATAGGACGTATTTTATTTTTATTTACGCCAGTTGTGACAGGGACGTTTTTACTTTTATTATGTTTACAATTAAGTGGTGTATTTTTAAAAGGAATGCTAGGAATTACAGCTACTATTTCTCAAATCGATGGATTTACAGCGATAATTGCGTTTAGTATATTTTTGTTCGTTATTATACTGTCTAATTTTGGAAAAGGTTTTGTCAAAAGTTATGCAGTTTTAATAGGATTAATTAGTGGGTGGATTATTTTTCTTATTGCAGGAAAATTGACAATCCCATCTCAAGTAACTCATTTTGTGCAACTTCCACATATATTTGCTTGGGGACTTCCAAAGTGGAATATAGGTATGGCTGTATCAAGTTTCGTTATGGTATGTATTTTAGTTTCGAATACGGTGGCAGCTATTATAGCAATTAATCAAGCAACTATTCATAAAGCGACTATTGAACAAAAACAGTTGAAAGATGGAACATGGGTTGGGGGGATTTCACATATCATCTCTTCTGTATTTTCAACTGTAGGTGTCGTACCATTACCAGCAACGGCAGGATTTATACGTTTAACAAAACAAAAGTATATACGATCGTTCTTAATGGCATGTGCGTTACTAGTCGTAATGTCTCTTTTTCCAAGTATTATTCGTTACTTGGCATCTTTACCATCTGCTGTCGCATCGGCTGTTTTAATGGCTTCGTTCGTACAGTTAATTGGAATTGGATTTAATAATATAAAACAAGTGCCGATGAGTGAAAGGAATGTAACGATTTTAGGCGTTGCAGTATTATTTGGCAGCGGCGTTATGTTTTTACCGTCTGGAGCACTCCAATCCTTGCCGTCTGTTATGCAATATATATTTGGTAATGGTTTATTTGTAGGTACGGTTGTAAGTATATTGCTAGAACAAATATGGCGTGTTGGAAAGTGAGTGGATAAAAAGAGTGTACGCACTGTATAAAAGTCTAAAATAACATGTGAAATAAAGCCCATTTTCATTCACCACCTGCACATTTCGTTCATACAATATCTTGACTAAATAAACACCCAACTTACACATACACAGCTCTGGCTTAAGCAAGGAGGGTTATACCAGTTGAAGGAAAAAGCGTATCAATCTAAACCTTTACTCACAAAGAGAGAGAGAGAAGTATTTGAATTGCTGGTTCAAGATAAAACAACGAAGGAAATTGCAGGTGAACTTTTTATAAGTGAAAAGACAGTTCGCAACCACATCTCAAACGCAATGCAAAAGCTAGGGGTTAAAGGACGTTCACAAGCAGTTGTTGAGCTTCTTCGCATGGGAGAGCTCGAACTATAAGAAAGCAGCCGACTTTTATATAAAAGTCGGCTATTTTTTTTGTTTATATTTTGAACTTAAAAAAGGTATCTCAGACTGTGAGG
This sequence comes from Bacillus sp. SRB3LM, assembly GCF_015712745.1. Classification (NCBI taxonomy): domain Bacteria; kingdom Bacillati; phylum Bacillota; class Bacilli; order Caryophanales; family Bacillaceae; genus Bacillus; species Bacillus sp. SRB3LM. Next base: position 55,765 of record NZ_VWVQ01000008.1, on the reverse strand, counting down.
GGGAAGATATGTTTAAGAAAGAAATGTTAAAAATAACTATTTTAAAATATGATGAGGTATCCTTGTCATTCATGGATAAGAAGGTGCAAATATGAAGTTGTATTTTAAGGATATGGAGATAGGTGAAATTAAAGATGTTTTTGGAGATATGCCATGGATGTATGGAACAATTCGTCTATACGAGAATAGTAAAACGTTCCAAAAATATTTTCGTGAGATGGTAGACGAAGATAGTGCATTTGATTTTGAAAGCATAGACCCTGAATTTTTACATGAAGAAAATTGGTCTATTTTTGATGAGGATGATCAGCGGTATTTAAGGATTGATATACCTGCTATTCATATGGAGGATACAACAATTGCGTGGCGTTGGAGATAAAAGCTATACAGTTGTGAACATCTTCGTACGAAAGAATTCAAACGATAACAATAAGCTGAATTTTATACAAAAGGTCAGCTTATTGTTATCGTTTTTTTCGCTTGCTATATGAATGATAAGAACACTCCATACATAAATAGGTAGTAAGGAGGGGATATGTTGAAAAGGATATTGTTAGTTTCAACAAGCGCTCATGATATGAATGGACACCCGACTGGTTTGTGGTTGGAAGAGCTCGCAGCTCCTTATAATTTGTTTAAAAAAGCTAAGTTCGATGTTGATATTGTGTCGATACAGGGTGGTAGAGTACCGATTGATAGAGTGTCTATTCCGAACGGGATACCTCGTGAGTTTAAGCATGTTGCATCTTTGTTGCAAAATACGAATCCGATCTCAACGGTTCATTTTTCGGATTATGATGCGGTTTTATTTGGTGGTGGGCACGGGGCGATTGTAGATTTTGCGGGTAATCCGTATGTTGCAAATTTGATTGAAAATATGTACAACAATAACCGGATTGTGGCGGCTGTTTGTCACGGAGTAAGTTCTTTAGTCGGTGTGAAAAATAAAGATGGTTCGTTTTTTGTTGCCGGTAAGCGTATAACAGGTTATACAAATGATGAGGAAAAAGCTGTGCATTTAGAAAAGCGAGTGCCGTTTTTATTAGAAAGTAAATTGAAAGAAGAAGGGGCTTTGTTTTATGTGGCTCCAAATTTCACGCCGCATGTTGTAGTAGATGGGCGTTTAATTACAGGGCAAAACCCGCATTCTAGTATGGAAATAGGGAAAGCTATAAGGAGAGCTGTAAATAAAGTATAGAAAAAATGCTCGTTACTTATAAAGGTAGCGGGCATTTTTCTATAGTATAAATGACCCCTTAAACTAAAAAGATATATTGAGTATAGTGACTTCATTTATAATTAATTGTGAATTTGCTATACTATCTTGTATGGACAAAAGGGGAGGCTCTTTTAATGAGAAAAGTTGCATGTGCAAACACTTATATTAATAAAATAAAGCCCGTTATTAGAAAAACGAGTTTTAGTCAATTGAAAATAGATGAAATTGCGAAGTATATGGATATTAGTAAAGCTACTTTATATAAACGTTTTTCTTCAAAAGATGAGATTATTGAAGCTGTGGTAGAAGATTTTATGAACTACCTTCTTGAAGGAGATGCGGATAATCAAGATGAAAGTATGTCTTTTACAGAACGTTTCCAAAAGACGTTTATTCACTCTTTAAAATGTGTGACGTATATTTCAGATGTCTTTTTACAAGATTTGAAAGAGGCATATCCGCACTTATCTGATCAGTTAGTCGCTGCGCAACAAAATCGTAATCATAATTTGCAAATGTTTTTTGAAGCTGGTATGGAACAAGGTTACTTTAATAAAATGAACGCACAATTATTTATGGTGCAAGATGACGTGATGTTAAGACGTATTATAGATCATTCTTTTTGTATTCAGTACGATATTACGTTAAAGAAAGCGATACTTGATTTTTATCAACTAAAGAAGTATCAACTTTTTAAACCAGAGTATATAGAAGCAATTGATGATTCGGAAATTGAAAAAGAAGTTATTGCTATTTTGCAAATGATTTCGTAAAAAAGCAGGTTTTCCTATAGTAATGGAAAACCTGCTTTTTTATTACATGTTATTTTTTACGTATTGCAATACTAATTCAGCTACTGCACCACCTGAAGCTGGGTTTTGACCAGTGATAACACGATTATCTTCTACAGCGAAAGCTTCCCAAGGCTCTGCAGCTTTTTCGTAAAGTCCTCCATTTTTAATGAGTTCATCTTCTGTTAAAAATGGAACAAATTGATCTAATTCAGCTAGTTTTTCTTCTTCATTTGAAAATCCTGTTACTTTTTTACCGCTAATTAAACGTTCCCCATTACTTAATGTAATGTGAAATAAACCAGCAGCTCCGTGACAAACAGAGGAAACGATTCCTCCATTTTCATAAATGTTACGGCTAATCATTTGAAGTTCTTTATTTTCTGGGAAGTCCCAAATCACACCGTGACCACCTGCGTAATAAATAACAGCATAGTCTTCTGGATTCACCTCACTCGGTTTCATTGTAGAACCGAGACGATTCATAAATTCTTTCTTTTGATACCATTCCCAATCGATGCTCTCCGCCATTGCTAAACTATGCGGGTCAATCGGTGTATAACCACCTTGTGGGCTAACATAATCTACTTCGTAACCAGCTTCTTCAACTTTTTTAACGAAATGGACAGCTTCACCAAGCCAAAGACCAGTAGCTCGATTTAAATTTGGATATTTTTCTACGCTCGTTAATACAACTAACATTTTTTTCTTCATCATAATCCTCCTGTAATGTTTCTTCTATATAAAAATTTATTATTTTATTAAGTTAGAAATTGCAAATTTGAATAACCATGTCAGCCCTCTTTATATCGGATTCGAAATTAGTGTATAACAATTTTTGAACAAAGTAAACTAAAAACACTAAATTAGTTTACTTTGTATATTTTTCGTTGACAAACTGTAATGCTGAAACTATGATAGTTCCATGAATATCGAACAACATACATGTTTCGTTTCGGATCCAGTTTGTCGCGCGATAAATATATACATTTGATGAAGTTGTTTAGTAGCGATAGAGGCGCTGAATAACTTTATTTTTCATTTTTATTTACAGTTACTATAATCAGGAGAGGTGTTACACATGGGAAAAGATATAAGTAACCATTCAAAATGGTTTGTTTTCACATTATGTTTTATCGTTTTATTAGGACCGATGAATGCGGTTTTATTTAATGTTGCGTTAGAGGATATGGCTTATGATTTATCCATTAGTCAATCGAAAGTAAGTTGGGTTGTAGTAGGTTATTCCTTATTTGTCGGTGTTGGTTCGATAATATATGGGAAGCTTGCTGATCGTTATAGTGTAAAAAAACTATTGATTATTTCAATTATCATATTTGTAGCTGGGTCCATTATTGGATTTGTAAATCAATCTTATGCGATTGTCATTTTTGCAAGATTAGTGCAGGCGAGTGGGGGCGCGGCGTTTATTGCGCTTAGTATGATTGCGGTAGCAAAATTAGTCGCTCCTGCTAAGAAGCCTGGTGCTTTAGCGATGATTAGTTCTTCTATTGCATTAGCGGTTGGTATTGGTCCTTTAGTTGGTGGGGCTATTACAAATACACTAGGGTGGCCATATTTATTTTTATTTATGGTTATTTCAGTATTGGGGATTTTCTTGCTTATAAAATTTATGCCAGAAGAAGCGCGTCATACGGAAGAAGCGTTTCATTTTGATTACATTGGAGCGGCGTTACTATTTGTATTTATTACGACTGTTTTGTTAGGTGTTAATATGAATAGTTGGCTATTTGTGTTATCGATAATTTCCTTATTTTTATTCACGGTTCGTATGAAGAAAGCGGAGCATCCATTTATCGATATTGAGTTATTTTCGAACAAAGCATTTCTTCGTTTAATAACAGTCGGATTTATAATTAATGTGGCGTTATGTGCTAGTTTATTATTATTGCCATTGCTGTTAGGAAGAGAGCATGGATTGTCTCCATTCGTTATCGGAATTGCATTGTTTGTTGCATCACTCTTTGGTATTGTATCTAGTTTTATTACCGGGAAGATTGTCCCTTCGTTTGGAAATGTGAACATGATTTATGTAGCGTCTGTCCTTATGATTGTTGGCTTTTTAATTTTAGGGCTTATTCCGAATGGGAACTTAATAGTTATTTTAGTAGCGATTATTTTAACGTTTATGAGTTATTCTGCCATTCAAGTATCATTGAACACATTTATACCGAAAACATTACATGTAGCTAAAGTTGGAGTCGGTCTTGGTTTATACAATTTAATTAACTTCTTCGGTATGGCATTTGGACCAGCTGTAGCGAGCAAAATTATGGAATCCACAAATAGTTATCGTTTTAATTTTATGTTAATCGTCATTTTAATTGCTGCTCATTTCTTCTTATTAATGGGAATGTCTTCTTTTCAAAAAAAGATGGAGCAATGAATATGCACTTTATATAGAAGAAACCGACTTTCTTATAGAAGGTCGGTTATTTTTCTATCTTGCAAATTACGAAAAAAAGGAGCAAAATAAAAAAGGTCCTAGTCTATACATGGGCAAATGAAAATTTTCATACAGAAGCATTTGAAGTGAGCGAACTTAAAGTGTGTAAAATATAATGATAAACATAAAAGATGATGAATGAGAAAACGGGTGATGAAGTTGAATAGAGCAATCGGTGTTATCGATTCAGGAGTTGGCGGTTTAACAGTAGCGAAGGAATTAATTCGTCAGTTGCCGAAAGAGCGTATCATATATTTAGGAGATACAGCACGTTGTCCTTATGGTCCACGTTCTCGAGAAGAAGTACGTCAATTTACGTGGGAAATGACGGAGCATTTACTAGATTTAAATATTAAAATGTTAGTTATTGCGTGTAATACAGCAACTGCAGTTGTATTAGAAGAGATGCAAAAACAATTACCAATTCCAGTAGTAGGAGTTATTCACCCAGGATCACGTACAGCTTTAAAAGTGACAAACACGTATCACGTTGGGATTATTGGAACGATTGGAACGGTGAAAAGTGGTGCATACGAAGAGGCGTTAAAGTCTATTAATAACCGTGTTATGGTAGAAAGTTTAGCTTGTCCACCTTTCGTTGAACTTGTAGAGAGTGGGAATTTCGAAAGTGAAATGGCGTATGAAGTTGTAAGAGAAACGCTGCAACCACTGAAAAGTACCGATATTGATACACTTATATTAGGGTGTACACATTATCCGATTTTAGGACCTGTTATTAAAAAAGTAATGGGAGATAAAGTGCAACTAATTAGTTCTGGTGATGAAACAGCACGTGAAGTAAGTACAATCTTATATCATAGTAAAATGTTGAATGAAGGAGAAGAACAAAGCGATCATCTCTTCTTAACAACAGGAAAAATAGACTTGTTTAAAGAAATTGCATCAAAATGGTTCGGTCAACCGATTGAAAATGTGAAGCATATTCATTTAGAAAAAGAATAATAGTAGAATTCATATAAGTGAGCTCCTGAGAAATCAGGAGTTTTTTGTTTATCCCGCTATTTTCCGCGCAGTAAGACCTCCACCTCAAAATTCAGCGGAAGAAAAGAAGTTATGTGGGGATGAACAAAACCCCCATTGATTAAAGTTTCACTATATAAGAGGCACGGTTTGTTCTAAAATGTGAAACAGCTCGTATACATAATAGTACAAACTTAGATTTTAGGGGGGAATGGCATGCCTAAATCCACTTTTAAATGGGTTGTTGGTGCTACTGTGAGCGCTGTTTTACTAACAGGGTGTGGCTTTATAAATCAGGAGAAAGCAACTGAACAAATTGATCCGCCAAAACAAGTTACGTATACAGAGGGTGGGAAGAAAGAAGTAGCTAAAAAAGATAAGCAAGGGCAAATGGTAAATAGAGAACTATACCTTGTTGATAAAAATGGTTATGTTGTACCACAAACGTTAGCTATACCTACTCCGAAAGCAAATGAGACTGTGAAGCAAACGTTAGAATACCTTGTGAAAGATGGACCGGTAACAAATTTATTACCGAATGGATTTCGTGCAGTCATTCCGGCGAATACAACGATGACCTTAGATTTGAAAAAGGACGGGACGGCAGTTATTGATTTCTCTAAAGAAATGAAAAATTATGCGAAAGAAGAAGAGCGTCAAATCGTTGAATCTATAGCGTGGACGTTGACGCAATTTACAGAGATAAAACAAGTGCAGTTCCAAATAAATGGTGAGAAATTGGCGAAGATGCCTGTTGGGGGTACACCGCTTGGTGAAGGAGTGAGCCGTGCAAATGGTATTAACTTCGATGATGAACAAGTAGCAGATGTAACGAATACAAAACCAGTCACATTGTATTTCATGGCGCAAAATAATAATAAACAGCAATACTACGTACCAGTCACACGTCGCGTTGCGGAAGGTAAAGAAAATGACTATGCAGCAATTATAGATGAGCTTGTAAAAGGTCCGATTCATCAATCGCTCCTGAATGATTTTAATCCAGGCGTTAAGCTTATTACGAATCCGAAATTACAAGACGGAAATCTTACATTAAACTTTAATGAAAATATATTTGTAAACCCAGATAAAAATATGATTTCAAATTACGTACTGAAGTCGTTAGTTTTATCTTTAACAGAAAAGAAAGGTGTGAAAAATATTTCTATTGAAGTGAATGGAAAAGCAAATCTTATAGATGAAAAGGGTGGAAAGTTAATAAAACCTGTAAATCGTCCAGAAAACGTGAATACAGGTAGTTTTTAATCTTGAATAATTTGATATACTTGTAAGAAAGGAGAATTGCTTTTTGGGTTCTCCTTCTTTTATTGTATACATATCATACGTTTAAATTTGGCTATACTAACGAGTAGTAATTAAGAGGAGGTTATTTTTATGCGAGTAGATGGTAGAGAGAAAACAGAATTACGCCATATACATATTCATACGAATTATTTAAAACATCCAGAGGGATCTGTATTAATTGAAGTTGGGGATACAAAGGTGATTTGCTCAGCAACAATTGAAGAGCGTGTCCCGCCGTTTATGCGTGGAGAAGGAAAAGGATGGGTAACAGCTGAATACGCGATGATTCCGCGTGCAACAGAACAACGTACGATTAGGGAGTCAAGTAAAGGGAAAGTAACAGGACGTACAATGGAAATCCAGCGTTTAATTGGACGAGCATTACGTGCGGTAGTTGACTTAGAAGCACTTGGTGAAAGAACGGTTTGGATTGATTGTGATGTTATTCAAGCGGATGGTGGAACGAGAACTGCTTCTATTACAGGTGCATATGTAGCAATGGTATTAGCGTTTGAAAAGCTATTACAAGCAGAAAAAGTATCTAAAATTCCAGTAAAAGATTATTTAGCAGCAACGTCAGTAGGAATTGTTGAAGAACAAGGTGTTGTTTTAGATTTAAACTATGCAGAAGATTCTAAAGCAGACGTTGATATGAACGTGATTATGACTGGAAAAGGTCAGTTTGTTGAAGTGCAAGGAACTGGAGAAGAAGCGACGTTTAGCAGAGCACAGTTAAATGAATTACTTGATGCTGCAGAACAGGGCATTTTCCAACTGATTGATATGCAAAAAGAAGCGTTAGGCGACATCGTATCTCATATAGAGTAGAGGTGGAAAGTATGAAACAAGTTGTTGTAGCGACAAAAAATATGGGGAAAGTACGTGAATTTGCTGAGTTATTTGAGCGATTTGATTTAGAAGTAAAATCATTACACGATTTTCCTCATATTGATGAAGTTGAAGAAACTGGTGAAACATTTGAAGAAAATGCAATTTTAAAAGCGGATAGTTTGAGCAAACAGCTGAATGCAATCGTAATTGCGGATGATTCAGGTCTTATTGTAGATGCTTTAAACGGAAAACCAGGCGTGTATTCAGCTCGTTTTGCTGGTGAACCAAAAAATGATCAAGCAAATATCGATAAAGTGTTACAAGAATTAAATGGCATTGACTTTGAAAAGCGTAAAGCTCGTTTCTATTGTGCATTAGCAGTTGCTTTCCCTGAAGGTGATAAAAAGCCTGTCATTGTAAATGGGACATGTGAAGGATTTATTTTAGAACAACGCCGCGGAGAAAATGGTTTTGGATACGATCCGATCTTTTATGTGGAAGAATACAAAAAGGCAATGGCGGAATTAAGTTCAGATGAGAAAAATGCTATTAGCCACCGTGGTCGTGCTCTTCGTAAGTTAGAAGAAAAAATCCCAGAATGGTTTTTAGAAGAATAAGGGAGAGAGAGCGATGAAAGCTTTAATCGTAAGCGATAGTCATAGCTCTGTGAAGGAATTACAGCAGTTGAAAGAGAAATATGAAGGGAAAGTAGATATCATGATTCATTGCGGTGATTCAGAGCTAACACCTGCTCATGAAGAACTGCAAGGTTTCCATGTTGTAAAAGGAAACTGTGATTATGCTAACTTTCAAGATGAAATTGTAACTGATGTAAATGGAATTCGCTTCTTAGTTGTGCATGGACATCGCCATAATGTGAAAATGACATTACAAACGCTAGCGTACCATGCTGAAGAAGTAGGAGCGCAAGTTGCATGCTTCGGACATTCTCACGTATTAGGTGCGGAATTAATCGACGGCGTTTTATTTATTAATCCAGGCAGTATTTTATTACCACGTCAGCGTGTAGAAAAGACATTTGCTTTATTAGAAATGGATGAAAATCAAATGGAAGTTCGTTTTGAAACATTAGACGGACAACTAGTTGAACAAGCAGTTTTTAAAAGAGGATAAGAAAATTTATCCTCTTTTAAAAAAGGTGTTGACTTTATGTATGGTTATACATATAATAAATATTGTCGATAGGGCAACGGCGCTAACGAAGAAAAGAAAATAACATATGCGGGTGTAGTTTAGTGGTAAAACAAGAGCCTTCCAAGCTCTGGTCGAGAGTTCGATTCTCTTCACCCGCTCCATGTCCCAGTAGCTCAGCCGGATAGAGCATACGCCTTCTAAGCGTACGGTCGGGAGTTCGAATCTCTCCTGGGACGCTAAAAAAACCTTGTTATCTTTTGATAACAAGGTTTTTTGTTTGTCTAAAATTTGATGTTTGGGTTATAGGTGTAGTTCATTCTTAATATTTGCGACCTTTCCTTTGATATTAAGCAGTTGCATATGTACTTCTTTTTCTTAAATAAAAAGAGCGCCATTTATGCGCCCTATTCCTCTTATTTAATTTAAAGAATCAATAGGTTTATGATGGAACTCAAATCCATATCCAGATTCTCTTAATTGTTTACTTACAATATTATAAAACTCTTTACCATTCTAGTACGATTGAGCAGCAGTTATCGGAACTTATTCCCGGTAGTGTGTTACAATTAATAGAAGCGGAAAACGAGAATCTCCAATTGACTGGACCTGTGATTGGTTAGATGGTTTAAGAAGGTCGTATAAAAAAGGGAGATGGCGCAAAGATGGCGAGATCAAATGAGAATGATTTAACGGAGAAATTGGCGGAAGGTCACCGGAAATATGGTGATGGCAATTTTACAGTACAGAACATCGGTGATGAAACTAACCCGAATTGGACTGTCGTAAAAAATGTGAGGAAGGGATCGGCAGGCATTCGCGAAGGAGAAGATATATTAAGACTGCGATCAAAATATATAAAATAGTACGGAAATGGGCGGAGCGGGAGTTCGAATCTCTCCTGGGACGCTAAGAAAACCTTGTTATCTTTTTGATAACAAGGTTTTTTGTTTGTTTTAAATTAGTTGTTAATAAACTTGTCAAAGATAATCTTTCACATTATATTGTTTCTTCGTATCAACAAGCCAGTTAAAGGCGATCTCGTTCATCTCTTTAAATTGCTCTGCTAAGTTTACTTGTGCGTTTGAAATACGGCTGAAAGCGTTAGATGCCATATCTAAACTTTTATGTGCATATTTTAATGTAATGTCGTTGTCGTATGAAATTTCTTCAATTTTAAGTAAAGCCTTATATAAATCTTTTAATTCTTCAATATGTTTTTTATGAACATCAATTGAGTAATGCTCATCTCCCATTTGAAACTTAATTTCTATATCTAAATCAATCGTTCCTGCAGTTTCAAGTGCTACGTTTTTAATTTGATATTTACTATAGCTATAGCGGCGCAGTGTGCGTTTTTTACTTGTTGCGCTTGTACCATCTAGGTGAAGTAATCCTTTGTTTGTGAAGCAATATTCATCTGATTTGGATTTAATTAGAAAATAAATTTTCTCTCCATCTTCGTGCATCACGTAATCATCAGCATCAACTTTATCGTAATCTTTCGGTGTAATAACAGAACCTACATCGCTTAACCCTAAAACATCAGCAGCTACTTTTTTGAACATATATAATCCCCCTTGTAAATTAAATTCTTAATTGTACAAAAATATATTAACATGATTTTAACAAAGAGTTTTCTTTTAATGAGAAAATATTGGGAGGTAAGTTAAGAAAAGGAACGAATATTATTATAAAATATGTAAAAAGGTGCTGAGAAAAAGTGTACCATCATACAAGAACAAAAGGAGATTTAGCTGTTTTAAAGGCACAAGTTGATTTGTATGAAAAAGGATACATGATTTTAATGCTGCAAACAGAGCATTCGCCGTTTGATCTTGTAGTATATAAAGACGTGAGATTTAAAAGGGTACAAGTGAAATATAGAGAATTGAATGCAAGAGGGATACTAGAAGTTAGATTCCGATCTAGTTATTCTACGACAAGCGGAGTCACTACAAAAGAAGTGAATAAAGAAGAGATAGATGTGTATTGTGTATACTGTCCTCAAACAGATCTTTGTTATTATTTCAATCCAAAATTATTTAGTAAATCTATTAGTTTAAGAGTGGATTCTCCGAAAAATAACCAAGAGAAAAAAGTTAATTTTGCAAGTGATTATAGAGAAACTCCGTGAAAGCACCTCAAGCGATATGAGGTGTTTTTCAATCCTCTTTTGAAATCTTACAATTCTGTAAGGTAACTGTAAGGTAGTTCGATGGTAACAAATTGCTAATCCTCTATAATGAAGATAACAACGATAAAACGAGGAGGAAGAAATGATGAAAGGATTAGTTGTAACGGGCTTGACGGTTGCTTTTGGATTTGTAGCGTATGAGAAATTAACGTATGTAGTTGATGTTGTGAAACATTTGATTGCTTAGAGAAAACAGCCATGAGAGGGAAAGGGAATGAGTGAATGAATGGAATGGTTATTTTGACCTGGTCAAGAAAAACTGGAACATGAAATAGATTATGCAATTGATTTTGAATACTGATACGGAGTCATTCCATTTAATGATGAGTGCGGACGAATGGAATGGTAATACATATAAATAAATTCAGCTACTAACTGAGTTACTTGAGCGAGAGAAATCAGTTTTTCTCCATGCAAACATTCACGTTTAAAGATGCTAAAAAATGATTCGATCACAGCGTTATCCCAACAGTTCCCCTTGCGGGACATACTTTGTTGAATCTTTTGTTGCTTACAAAAATCAGTAACTGTATAACTGGCAAACTGGGATCCTTGATCACTATGAAATAAAATCTTTTTGTGACTTCCATAAACATTTTTAACTTGCTGAATTGTGTCCTTTACTAATTGCGCATCTTGGTGAGTATCCAAAGAGTAACCAAGCACCCGCCGGGTGCTAATGTCTAATGCAGCACAAAAATACACTTTCAATCCATTTACTAAACGAAATTCTGTAATATCACATACAACTGTTGGAACGTCTTTCTTACCAGGTTTAAAGGAGCGCTCTAGTACATTTGGGAATGTATAATGGTCTTGCTTTCTTTTTTTATAATACGTGACAACTTTTGACTTTAATCCAGCTCGACATAAAGCTTGTCTTACTTGAGATAAGCTCACCATAACATCTCTATTTATAAGATAACGGTACAGTTTTCGATACCCCATTCTACCTTTTAAACGTTTAAATTGCATGACAATATAAGCCGCTGTCTTTTTACGTTGTTTCTGACCTTCAGTGGCTTTACGATGAAAATAGTCGTAAAAACCACTCGCAGACACTTGTAATCGATAGCAAAGCCAGCGCACTCCAAATATGTGGTGATATTGTTTGATAAACTGAAAACGTGTTAGTTTTGGTTTTTGGCAAAGAAGGTTGCCGCCTTTTTTAAAAATTCATTTTCCTTTTTTAATGCCTGGATTTCTCTTCGTAAAGAACGTAGTTCTGCCATATCAGTTCCCTTACTATCTAAAAGTGGAGAAGAATATTTTTTTATCCATGAATTAAGAGTCCCATGTCCTAGATCAAATTCTCTTTGAATACTGGAAATTGTACGCCCTTCTTTGATTACCAATTCAACACATTGTTTTTTAAATGTTTCATCATACTGTTTTTTCATCTGAAACACCTCTTATATAGAATAATTTATCTCTATACTGTGTTCCAGTTTTACTGTACCACCTCAAAATGAATAAAAGTAACGAACAGAAAAAGGGCGCTCATAAGAGCGTTTTTTCTGTTTGTAGAATTCTAAACATATTTTATTTTTCAATATACATAGAAAGTATAATTGTACATGTATATGGGTGTCCTGTTTTATTTATTCCTTTCACATCAATTATAAGATTGTATATATCCGATTGCTCTATATGCTGTAACGTAGCAGATAAAATATTTGTATCTACTTGTCGAAATCCATCAGATTATGAACTCAGTGTAGCTGTCCAATGAACAACGCGAATCATAATAGAGACCACCTCCGCTTCAACAGTTTTTTATCAAAAGATGGGATTTTTAATTTTGCTTTATTAGCGGGTATTTTCAAATGGAAAGGTGCTTATTGTTGATACCGTACCATCATTAAATAGGCATCTTTACCTTCCGTGTTCATACGTATCTGCCAGTCTCCCACTTTCATACTTTTTAGTTGAAACATATGAATGAAAACCCCTTTAAAAAGATATTATGACCCTTTGTTACTAATGTATCTTGTTTATTATAAACCTTCCCTGATGAGGAAATAAGTTGTATCTCTACCTGTTTACTCGTTATTAAAATTAATACGGTTCCTGTTTTTAACGTATCTACAGAAAACATTGTGCCATTTTCTTAATGGGGAATCAGTTCTACACCTAAAATCGTTTGGTTTTCTGTCGTTCCTAACTCTGTATAGGGCTCACTCATAGAAGGAAAGGAAGATGTTGACTGCACTTCCTTTCCGAATGGAATCATGGTCTAATGTAACATCAGAAAAAAGGTGGATAGCGTACGGCATAAGTAAAAAGCAAAAGCTTGATAGCCATTATTAATGTTTTTGAGGTTTTACCTAATATTGAAATCATTCAAGCCAATGGACACGATTCACAGTTTACACATAGTGATTATAATCCTATGAGTACTGTGTTTACGGGGATTCAAATCCATTGGAATTACATTAAAGGCTCAAACGAATCAATTGGAAAAAATGAGGTTTGTAGCAGTTGTTGATTCAGGTGTTCAGAGCACACATCCTAATTTAAAGATAAGATAAACCTCGGTTATGATTATGTACGAAATAATATGGTTGATGTTTAAATAATGTAATTCCTTTTACGTCGAAAAAGAGAAGTCTGGAATGTAAATTTCCCCTTTTTTGGCTCACATATACACATACTTTTACTTTTTGAACAATTTTGTCAGACTACGGAAAACATTGTAGTTTTTTATATAAAGAAAATAACAGGAATAAACAGAGTATTTCACGTATATCTTAAAATGGTGATAACAACCCAAAAAATTCCATTTACACAAAAAAATATGTTTATAATACCAATAAAACATATAAAGTTCTGAGTTTCTTCACCGTCTCGAAAAGAGAGTATGCTATATCAAATCCATTTTTATAGGGGGGTATTTTATGAATTCATTACAAGAACAATCCATTATTCCTTATAATGTACTGGTAAGCCCGCCAAGGGGCACTGCAGGGAGTCAATTTGGTGATTTTGAGGACCTTATTACTTCCCTAAAAGAAGCATGGGTGGAATTTCAAAAAACAGGTAGTGACAAATTATTAACAACGGTTCTACAGAACGGATTCTCAGCAGCGAGTGGGGGAAGCTTCAATTATCTAGCAGTTTTACAAGCTGGTATAGGAATATTAGGAACAGTTTTAGGCGCTGAAATTCCTGGCGTTGCTGTTGCAGCACCAATTCTCAGCATGGTGATTGGTTGGTTGTGGCCACACAGTAGTAAAGATGATACTCAACAATTGATTAATTTGATTGATGCAGAAATTCAAAAACAGTTGAATCAAGCCTTATCTAATCAGGATAAAAATAATTGGCAGGGGTATTTGAATGCTATTTTTACATTAGCGAGCGAGGCAGCGGACACCGTAGTCGATGCGCAGTTTACTGGCGTACAAGGAGATCAAGACAGACAACCAAGACAACCAAGCACTTCAGATTATGTAAATGTTTATAATGAACTTGTTGCGGCTAATTCCGCTTTTATTATCGCCCTAAGTCAAATGGTCAATGGAAATTTTGACACGCTTGCGATACCTTTCTTTGTTATAGGAGCAACTGTACAATTATCAACGTATCAATCTTTTATCCAGTTTGCAAATAAATGGATTAATGTAGTGTACCCAGATCAAACACAAGGTGATGGGCTTACACAAAAACAAAATCTAGTTAGAATAAAAGGAATCATGCGGACAGCTATTCATGACAACACACAAAAAGTGTTTGATGCTTTTAAATCGGGGATGCCTTCATTAGGATCTGATAAAGCTTCGATCAATGCCTACAATGTATATATTCGAGGAATGTTGTTAAACGGCTTAGATATGGTTGCAACATGGCCTTCCATGTATCCTGATGATTATACTTCTCAAACAGAATTAGAACAAACACGTGTTATTTTTTCAGATCTAGTAGGGCAAGATCAATCTCGTAATGGAAATGTAACGATTCGAAATATTCTCGACAATACAACTAGCTATCAACATGGGACAATAGATTTTAACTCTATTTTTTATTTCCCTGATGAATTACAGAAGGTGCAAACCAGAGTCTATAGTTATAATCACGGTTCCTATTGTGGTGATTGTTACTGCTGGCCATATGGAGTTATTCTAAACTATCCAAGTAACACGTATAGATATGGTGATAATGATCCAGGTACCTCAGGTGATCATTGGCAAAACGCTCCTATAACAAACATTAATGCTGCAACTCAACATACGACATATGTTGATGGGGAGAACATGTGGGGAGATGTTAGTAGTTTTTCAGGTTGTAATCTACCTGGATACTGTTCTGGAGACTGCTCACCAGGAGGCAGTTGTCCGAGTAATAATGGCTATTTTCAAAGTTGTAATAGTCAGCTACCAAATCAAAAAATAAATGCGCTATACCCTTTTACACAAACAAATGTGTCGGGAGCATCTGGGAAATTAGGAGTAATGGCGAGTTTCGTTCCCTATGGTCTAAGTCCAAACAATGTTTTTGGTACAATCGATCCTGATACACTAAATATCGTTGGAAAAGGGTTTCCGGCAGAAAAGGGATTTCTTACGAATGGGAACCGTCCTGTAGTGGTAAGAGAATGGGTGAATGGTGCGAATGCTGTAAACCTTACTCCGGGAAATACTTTGTTGATAACAGCAACAAACTTAACAGCGGGAAAATATAAAGTTCGTGTACGTTATGCAAACGCTGGTACAACTACTGCATCTTTAACGCAAAGTGTAGTAGCAAATGGTGGCCAGATTCAAGGTGGTGGATGGGGATTTAAAAGTACTACAAATGCCAATATACAAGCAAACTTCCCAAATCAAGTATATGTATCGGGACAACAAGGAAATTATGTAGTCCAAGACATCTCATGGCCTGCAGGTGGCGGATCTGGTGATCCTCTTACTTTACCTTCAGGAAATGTGGTAGTAGCACTTACCTTACAGCCACAGGAAACAAACACACAAGTATTTATCGATCGGATTGAGTTGGTTCCTGTTAGTCAACCTACTCAGTCATCCGATAATATTATAAATTATACAATTACAAGTCCGCTTTGGGCTTACTGGAATGAATCCGGGGTAGGACCAGATAATTTTCCAACAATCTGGACAGCTAGCTCTGGTGAAAATGGGGTTTCTGCTAGCATTAATGCAACAAACCTTGATAACAATGTAACTTTTATTGCTATGAATGGAGATGATTGGTCTTCGGCAGTTCCAATGCAAGATGCAACTGGGGATTATTCGATAAGTAATGGGGATTATATTTTAAAACCTTATGGAGACCAGCCGTTCACCGTAATAAAAATAGGTAGCTATTCTTCAAACTACGTTACACGAGGAACGATTACTGGTACAGTGAATATACCTCAAAACTAATATGTTCCATTATTAATTAGTAGAGCCAAAGAAATAGTATGTCCTATTAAAGATCTAAAGGAGTGATTATATGATGATAAATACAGATCAAATAACATCCGCTGTTAAATTCCCTTTCAACAATTTGGCACAAACACGTGTGATGACACAAAGTCTTTTTTCGACCGATAATCCGAATCAACTAGCTCCCGGTGTGACCGATTACTGGATTGATTATGTGCATCAACAAGTTCAATCTCTACCAAATAGTTATGCAATAGAAAAACGGGAATTAAATACACAAGTGAATCAGGCAAAACGTCTGAGTAAATCACAAAATGTATTGCGCAGTGGGAGTTTTACAGGTGAAGGGTGGCAACTTGGACGCAAGGTGTTCATCTCATCAGGAGACTCACAATACGCGGGGCAGCAACTGGTGTTACCTCCTTCTTCCCTTGTATATCCATCTTATGCCTATCAGACTGTACCGGAATCAGTATTAAAACCGTATACACGTTATTATCTATCCGTTTTTGTCTTACAAGCGGATTCTCTACAAATTATGGCTTCCCGCTATGGAAATGAAGTCAATCAAGTCGTGAATGTAGCCTATTCTACGTCTCTGCCAACTTCTGTAGAAGGTGTTAACAGTAGTCCAAACTTCTTTCAATATCCAATTGATGTAGGTGCATTACATCCAGAAGCGAATATAGGCATTACAGTTGGTTTTACCGTACCGTCGAATGGATTCGCAAAAATAAGTCAAGTTTCCTTGACAGAGGGACGCCCACTAACTGCGGCAGAAATAAGAAAAGCACAAAACCAAGAGGAACAATGGCTACAACCCTATTTGGCGCAACAGGCACAAATCACTGCGGGTTTACAGCAGGCTACAAATCAATTAAATGCCATGTACGATTCATCCAATTGGAGCGGAACGATCGGACCAAACGTAAGTTATACCGATATAGAGAACTTAACAGCACTTCAAAACAGTGCTCCTCAAGAAGGATCTATGCCAGGTATACCAATGCAAGATCGATATGCACAACAAAAAGCAGCAATCTATCAAGCCGCTCTTCGCGCTTGGAATCAACTACAAGCACGGAATATTGTTCAAAATGGTTTGTTTCTTCAACAAGCACAAAACTGGAATATAGCCGGTACAGTGAGTTTCCCACAAGACAGTAATCGGAAACCTGTCTTGACATTATCGAATTGGGATAGCACAGTTACTCAAATCATTACCTTACCAAGTGAGGGCGGCAACACAGAGTATCGTGTTCGCGTTCGTGCCAAAGGACAAGGAACGATTTCCATTGTGCCACCAGGAAATCAAAGACATATGTTATTCTTCACCCAACCTACTTTTATGACCCAAGAATTCTATTTCTATCCAGATGCGAATACGAGCCAAGTGGATTTGATTATTCAATCAGAGGGTGCAGAGTTTACGGTAGATTGGGTAGAAGTACAAGAAATGATATATGAAGAAATCACACCACATAGTGTTTCAGGTGGAGATACAGTAATAAATACCATTGGGGTTGCTACTCCACTCGCACAACCAGGAGCATCTATAATGGCAACGGACTCTTCTCTAGGAGCACAGACAAACGTATCTGCGAATAACGCGAATTGTCAGTGCGGGCAACCTTCAAATAATATGAAGTCGCCTTGCCAATGTAAATAATCTGTTGTATTTTGGCTGTTTTACTCCAGAGAGAAAGGGCCTGATAAAAGAGCACTCCTATGTGCCATAGGAGCAAATTAGCCCATAAAAACGGAGTTGGAGGTATATGGTATTACCCCCTATAGGTAGACAGTAAAAAAAGAGTCCATCTGATATGATGGACTCAATACTGTTTTATCTGGAGGGGATTTTTTTATGGCAAGAAAAGGACAATCATTTCAAAAATATACAGAAGAACTAAAGCGAGAAGCAGTTCGTCTTCGATTAGAAGAGAGAAAATCATTGCGAGAAATTCGTGAACAACTCGGTGTGAAGAGCGATGCCCAGATTATTGAGTGGGTAAAACGTGCGCAACAGGGGGAGTCCTTTGATGATCAACGTGGTGTCTGGAATCGAAAGAATTTTAATAGTCTAGAAGAAGAAAATGCTTATTTGAAGGCACAGGTTGAGTATTTAAAAAAGCGCAATCCAAATCTACATGGGAAGGAATGGTCCTAAAGAAAGAACGATTTTCTCTTATCGATTCATTACGCCAAGCCTATCCACTCCGATGGTTGCTTCAAATCGCGGAAGTTTCTAAGGCTGGCTACTATAAATGGCGGAAATATCATAACGTGCAGCGTTTACGTCAGAAAAGGGATAGGTGGCATAAAGAACATATTTTATCTATTCATCGTCAGCACCCTTACTATGGGTATAAACGTATGACTCGTGCTTTGGCTCGAGAAGGAATGGTAATGAATCATAAACGTGTTCGTCGTCTTATGAGAGAGCTGGGTATTCAATCTATCATTCGAAAAAAACGTCCGTTTTATGGAAGAAAAACATCTGTGGTATTTAAAAATCATTTGAATCGAGAGTTTCAAGCTGAAAAGCAAAACCAAAAATTCGTAACAGATATTACTTATGTACGAATCGGAGAACAATTTGCCTATTTGTCAGCTGTGTTAGATCTATACAACAATGAAATTGTTGCCTGGAAGCTATCTTCAAGAAATGATTTAGATTTGGTTTTAACTACATTACGTCAATTAGAAGGGAAGTCATTAACTACTAAGCCCCTTTTCCATTCAGATCAAGGGTTTCAATATACATCTAAATCCTACGCAAAACAGTTAGAGAAATTAGGATTTGTCGGTAGTCATTCTAGACGTGGAAACTGTTTTGATAATGCGTGTATCGAATCATTCTTCTCACATTTAAAAACAGAGAAGTTGTATTTAGTGCGCCCAAAAACATATGAAATGGCCTACCGAGCAATTCAAGAATATATTCAGTTTTATAATACAGAAAGATTCCAAGAAAAACTTCACGGCCTTTCCCCGATAGAATATCGGGAAAAGGCCGTGGCATAATACTCTTTTTATTACTGTCTACTTGACAGGGAGATGACCAATTTGCCCTCTTTTTTTATCCCGCGTTAACGGACAGTAAAACCCCCACCTCAAAATTCAGTTGGAGCAAAGAAGTTAGGTGGGAGATCAACTGTCCATAAACGTCCGATTGGTTCAACTAATAATCAGTGGGGGATGAACAAAACCCCTACTGATTAAAGTTTCACTTTATAAAGTAAGGGGAATGCGAGATGGATATATACTTATTAATCGTCACGTTACTTGCAATTGCGATTGTTATTTTAGGGGTATCATGGTGGAAATGGCATGCATTTATTAGTTTAACAGTTGCGAGTTTATTTTTAGCTATCATGTCTGGATTGAATTTAACGAAGATAGTGACTGCCTATGAATCTGGTGTTGGTAGTGTACTAGGGCATTTAGTTGGTATTTTAGCTCTCGGTACAATTTTAGGAAAAATGATGTCCGATTCAGGGGCCGGCATGCAAGTGGCAGATTTCTTTATTCGATTTTTCGGTGTGAAGAAACTACCGTGGGCTATGTTATTTGCAGGATTTGTTATAGGGATTCCAGTATTTTTTGAAGTGGGGATCGTCATTTTATTACCACTCGTTATTTCCATCCGAAAAACGACGAAGCAAAATATATTATTAATTGCGTTACCTGTCATTGCTGGATTATCTATTGTTCACGGGCTAGTGCCTCCGCATCCAGGTGCGATGACAGCAATCGGTATTTATAACGCGAACTTAGGAAAGGTACTTTTATATTCATTACTTATCGCGCTACCAGCAGCTATTATCGCAGGACCGATATTTGCAAAGTGGGTACATAAAAGGGTTATACCTGAAAATGAACCAGAGCTTATTCGAGTTACGACTGTCTCAACTGATTTACCGAGTCGTAAAGTTTCATTCTTTATTATTTTATTACTAGTTGTATTGATGATTTTATCAGTCGTTGCACCATATATTTCATTACCGAAAAAGATGACTGAATTTTTTGTATTTATCGGAAGCCCAGTAATTGCTTTACTTATTTCATGTTTCGCAGCATTTTATTTACTTGGGATAAGACAAGGAATTAATAAAAAGATGATTAAAAAATTAACGGATGAAAGTTTATTACCAGTCGGTTCCATTATTTTAATTATCGGTGCAGGCGGTGGATTTAAACAAATATTAATTGAAAGTGGCGTTGGAACAGCGATTGCGCAAATGGCAGAGCATATATCGTTATCACCAATTGTATTAGCTTTCATGGTAGCTGGATTAATTCGAATTGCAACAGGTTCAGCAACAGTAGCGTTAACGACAGCAGCGGGAATTGTTTCACCAGTTATTCAGCACATGTCTGGTGTGAATTTAGAATTGCTCGTTATAGCAACCGGTGCAGGTTCATTAATGTTTTCTCACGTAAATGATGCAGGGTTCTGGCTTGTAAAAGAATATTTAGGTTTGACAGTAAAAGAAACGTTTAAAACGTGGACGGTGCTGGAAACATTGTTATCATTTATTGCATTCGGTTTTGCTCTTTTGTTGAATATGTTTCTTTAAAGGATACCTGAATAGGTATCCTTTTTTAATAAAGTCCAATTCCTAAAACAAGCCCGTTTTTAGGTAAGCCAAGCTTCCTATTCGCCCTGAAAACATAATATAAATGGAATCCCCTCATTTAGAACAAGAGGAACTTGTTATGAATGATACTAAAGGAGGAATAGGGTAATGAGCGAAAAGTGTGAACACAGACATGATGATTGTAACCGCAGACATGGTTGCGGCGGCGGTTTTGCGCTTCTAATCGTATTGTTTATTTTATTAATCATCATCGGTGCTAGCTGCTTCGGCGGTGGCGGTTCTTGTGGTTATGGTGGTTACGGCGGTTATGCTGGCGGCTACGGTGGATATTGCTGCTAATTAAAAACTATTGAAAATGGCCTTGTGCGTATTGCACAAGGCCATTTTATTCATATTTTTATGTGTTGTGATAATTTATTAATATATAGAGATCGGATTAAGAAGAAGAAAATGATCTCAATAATCCCGAATAAAGTGAGTACGATACATGTCTCTTTCAGTAATGAGAAAGAAAACATGCTTTGTAAAAACTTAATGGCGAATATTGTATGAATACCAGCAACAATATAAGGAACGAAAAATAATATTCCTAATTGAATCGTTGCAGAACGAAACATTTCTGATTCTGTTAAGCCAAGTTTTGTAATCGTAATATACTTTTGTCTTTCAGTTGTTAAGTCGTTATACATACGGAAATATAAAACGCTAGCCGCACCGATAAAGAAGATAAAGCCAAGAAATGCCCAAATAAAGAATTGAGCAACTGCATTCCCTTTACCGTAAATGAGTTCATCCGTAGCTGTATATATGAAGAAAGGAACTTGAGCGTTCTCTTCTGTATGCTTTTCGTAGAACTTACGTGCATCGCCACTAATAACACGTAACATATTTTTTGTTGGAACGATTGCATTTTCCCAGTTTTCTACGAAGTAGTTATAGATTACGGTTGTTTCAATATGAGGAATCATATTATCAAATACATAATCTTGTACGACAGCTAAATGTGGGAATGCAAAGGATGGTTCTATTCCTTTATTAATAAACCCTTTAATATGAAATTCTTTTTTATTAGATCCAAGTGTAATCGTATTATGCTTTGCAAATGGATTAGATACGAGATTGAGAAGTTCTGGTGAGTGGCGAGAAATAATATACACTTCTGTAGAATCAATTGTTATTTCCGGCCTTTTCAATTGTTTAGCAATTGCGTTATAATCACTCATCTTCATAAGCATAATGTCTTCTTTTGAAGCTGTATCTTTTACTACTGTAAACTTATATTTTCTGTACTGAAAATTACTATTTGTAAGCTCAGTTTCAATTGCAGTAATATGCTTTTGTTCAAGGGAATTGTCACCTTCTGATGTATAAGTGAAGGGGACGGGATATCGTTCTAGTACCGATGCTGTTGTATTGTTATTAGCAGCGAATAAACCAATAATAATCGTAAATGCTAGTGCAGATAGCATAGAAACGATAAAGAGTACATTAATATTACTACGAGTCCGGTTAGCTAAATCTGAAATCCATAACATATTTATTTGCTTCATATAAAACTTTCTCCGCTTTTTCAAAATAAAGATAAAGAGAAGAAATGTTTGTGAAAAGAATAAATATGTTCCTACCACTACGAGCGGTAAAATAGATAGCATAATTAAGAATACAGATCCATTTTGTGCATTTTTTTCTGTTATATAGCCTTGCGGATAACCAGCGATATAATAGCATAGTGCTAAACAAATTAAAGCAAATAATGAAATGAGTATAGACGGTCTTTTTTCGCTTTTTTCCTTTTTACTATTTTTAATTAATCGAGTTGTTTTACGAGTACGAATAAACATCGGTGTAAACGTAGATACGATGAGAAATAAAATAATAAAAGTTATTGTCGTTACGATAATAGCTTCTGTTGGCCAATATAAATAGAGGCCTTTTGCGTTTGTTAATTTAGAAGTAACGAGTAAGAAAAAGTTAGAAAAAACAAGACCGCCTTGAATACCAGCAAAAATAGCGAGCATTCCAATAATCATATTTTCAGTAAACAAAAGACGTTTTAATTGTTTTTGAGATATACCGAGAACAGTTAAAACGCCGAATTGCTGCTTCCGAACATTTAAAAATGTTCCGATTGAATATAAGAGAAAGAAGAACGAGAACAAAACGATAACAAACTGTGCCATGCCGGCTAAGTTCATCAGTGGATCTTGTTCCTGTAATTTATTCATAATTTGTAAGCGTGGATGATACGCGTATACAGTAAATGAAAAGAAAACCATAATAGAAAAAGCACTACTTACAAAATAAGCGAAATATGCTTTAGAATTACGCGAGACATTTTTAAATGCGAATTGCCAAAATGTCATCCACGTCTTCCTCCTAATAATGCTAAAACATCTAATATTTCTTGATAAAATTTCTCACGGTACAATCCGCGGTGTAGTTCATTGTAAAGCTCTCCATCTTTAATGAAAATAACACGGTTACAATAACTTGCTGCAAACGGATCGTGCGTAACCATTAAAATCGTTGCATCTTCTTCTTTATTTAATTTCGTAAATAGCTCCATTACGTCAATTGCCGCTTTTGAATCTAAGTTTCCTGTCGGTTCATCGGCAAGTAGAAGTGAAGGATGATGAATAACAGCACGTGCTACTGCAGTACGCTGTGCTTGTCCTCCAGAAACTTCAAAAATACGCTTGTCCAAAATATGATCAATTCCAAGCTTTTTTGAAATGTTATCAAGCTTTTCATCCATTTCTTTTAATGGAACATTATCTAATGTTAAAGGTAGTACGATATTTTCACCGATTGTTAGTGTATCTAGTAAGTTAAAGTTTTGGAAAACAAATCCTAACTCTTGTCTTCGGAAAATAGCTAACTTTTCTCTACGAAATGTGTGCGGTTTTTTTCCGTTAATCACGACATCACCAGAAGTCGGAGAATCGATTGTAGAGATAACGTTTAAAAATGTAGATTTCCCGCTACCAGATGGTCCCATAATGGCAACGAATTCCCCTTTATCCACGTGTAAATTTATATTTTTTAAAGCAGTATGAGGGACTTTTCCCTCATATACTTTTGAGACGTTTTTTATGTGTAATACTTCTTCCATAGTAATCACCTTTCTACTTTTTAAAACTTAATGTGTTGTGATAATTTTTGCATATAAAAGGAACGAATTAAAAGGAAAAATAAAATTTCAACCGTTCCAAAAATCATAAGTACGACTGTAATCTCAGCGAAGAACGAGAGATGTAAAACTTCTTGTAGCATCTTTGTCGCAAACATCGTATGAATCGATGCCATAATGTATGGAACAAAGAAAAGAATCGCAAGTTGAATTGTAGCAGATCGTTTCATCTCAGCTTCTGTTAAACCGATTTTTGTAATCGTTACATACTTTTCTTGTTCATTTGTTAAATCTGTATACATCCTGAAGTAAAGGACACTGCCAGCACCAATAAAGAAAATAACACCTAAGAAAGTACCAATTAAGAAGAACGAAGCGACATTTTGTTTTGTTGTGTATAGAGAATCGCTCGCTTCACTTGCATGGAAAGGCTTGTGCTCTGCTTGAATGTTGTTCCCGTCGGTATTAGTTTTGTCTATGAATAACGAGCCGATGTTATTAGCTTTTTCCCAGTCCTTAACTTTAAAGCTATATACACTCATCTGTTTTGAAACGGAGGATAATGCTTCTACATTTTCATCAGATAGTATGAGCAATTGGTATATTAAGCGATTTGGGAATGGGTTATAACTTTTATATTCTTTCACTTGTAGTTGTAAATTGTTTTGAGTAAGTGTAAGAGTATTTTTCTTGTCTTTATTATGAAGCGTTCCAATAACTTGATCATCTAAGTCTTTCATAAGAATATAAGATTCATTCTTATTTACTGTGAGCGTTTCCCAATTTAAAGCCTTAGCAAGTACATTATAGTCACTTTGTTTAATTGCATAATAGAGCTGCGAATTTTCTTCCGCTGAAGATACTTCATATATATCCGTTTTAAATTGTTTATAAGTAAATTGCTCTTCGTTAAACTTTTGTTTTAACCAATTTAAATGTTCATCTGCTAACGTATTTTCAGTATGTGATAAATATGTAAAAGGAAAAGGATTTTCTCTTACTGTATCGAACTTCATAAATTTACCAAAACCATATAAGAATGTAATCATAGTAAAAGCAAGTGTTGATAGCATCGCTACAATAAAGAGCATGTTAATGTTTGTCCGAATGCGCGCTGCTAAATCAGAAATCCAAAGCATATTAATTCGCTTCATATAAAATGTTCTTCGCGTTTTTAATATACGAATGAGTAAAAAACTAATTTGTGAAAAGAAAAAGTATGTTCCAGCTGCAATAAGCGATGGGATGACAAATATACTAGAGACGGCATATAAAAGCCCAATGATGTCACCTAGCGACATAAAATACAGCGGATTTGCGGCTAACGTATATCCACATATTAAACACATCGCACCAAATAGAGAGATAAGAACGGATGCTTTTCTTTCTTTTTGTTTTGTTCCTTCTTTTAAAAGACGTACGGCTTTTCTCGTACGAATGAGCATCGGTGTAAAAGATGATACGAGAATGAAGAGCCCAAGAAAGATGATGATAGTTAAAACGATAGCACTTGTAGGCCCATATAAATATAAACCAGGTACGTGTGTAATTTTGGCGGTAACTAACAAAAAGAACTGCGAGAAGACAAGTCCAAGTTGAACGCCGAAAAAGATGGAAAGAACACCAATTAGCATGTTTTCTAGAAATACGAGTCTCTTTAATTGTTTTTGAGATATGCCAAGTACTGTTAAAATCCCAAATTGCTTTTTTCGTACTTTTAAGAAGGTACCGATTGAATATAGTAAAAAGAAAAACGAAAAGAATACAATGACAACTTCTGAAATTGTCATTAATATGTTCAGAGCAACATTCACGTCTGTCATATGCAATTTAGGATGAAATAAATAAACTGCAAATGAGAAAAAAATTGCGATGGAAAACGCACTGCTTACAAAATAGGCGAAATAAGCTCTGGCGTTCCGCGTCACATTTTTAAAGGCAAACTGCCAAAATGTCATTCACCTAAACCTCCTATTAGAATGAGCATGAAAAAGGAAGGATGAGATCCCACCTTCTCATGTGATAACTTTTTTTATATGTTAACCATTCGTATACTGTGATAATTTTTGCATATAAAGTGAACGAATGAAGAAGAAAAAGATAATTTCAACGAATCCAAAAATAATAAGAACGGCTGAAACTTCTTTGAACAAAGATAGACCAATTACATCTTGTAGCATTTTCGTTGCAAACATTGTATGAATGGATGCCATAATGTACGGAACGAAAAATAAAATACTAAGTTGAATGGTTGAAGATCGTTTCATCTCTGTATCTGTTACACCAATTTTAGAAATCGTTATATATTTCTCATGTTCGTTCGTTAAGTCTGTATACATTCTAAAGTAAAGAACGCTACCAGCGCCAATGAAGAAAATAACTCCTAAAAATGTCCCGATTAGGAAGAATGCCGCACTGCCTGATGTTATTTTGTATAACGATCCTGCTGATTCAAAGGAACGAATAAGAGGCCCTTCATACTGGAATTTATTTCGATCTTTTTGCACTTTTTCTATAAAATTATCAGCAATTTCATATGTCTGTTCCCAGTTTTGAATTTTGTAATTGTATGCTGATATATGTTTTACGGTGTTAGGTAAGTTATTTACGATAATATCAGGCAACACTATCGTTTGATATGAAAAGTCAGATGGGATTGCGTTTACATGCTCATAGCCTTTTACTCGTAATTTCGTATTTGTACTAGAGAGTGTAATGTAATCTCTTTTGTAGCTTTGCTCAAATTCATTGAATATGGTGATATAAGATGTCCCTGTTAGCACATATGCTTCGTTATCATCCATAAATAGTTGTTTCATTCGTAAAGAATCTGCAAGTTTGTTATAGTCACTTTGCTTAATTGCGTATACGTCATTATAAATAGCTATATCTTTATCTTCTTTTAGTGGTGTTTCATATATATCAGCTTTTATTTTTTGATAAGGGAAATGCTCTTTTTGTAATTGTTGCTCAAGCCAATTTAAATGCTCTGTAACAAAAGGGTTCGCATCATAAGAAAAATAAGAAATTGGGAAAGGAGAAGTTCTATTAACCTCTAGCTTAATAAATTTTCCGAATCCATATAGAAACGTAATCATTGTGAAAGCGATAGTAGATAGCATCGCTACAATAAAAAGCATATTAATATTCGTTCGAATACGGCTCGCTAAATCCGAAATCCAAAGCATATTAATCCGTTTCATATAAAACTTCCTTTTTTTCTTTAAAATATAAATAAGTAAGAAACTAATTTGTGAAAAGAAGAAATATGTTCCGACTGTAACAAGCGTTGGGATAACGAAAATACTTGAAACCATATATATAACACCGATTTGCGGGCTTACTGATACAAAATATTTAGGATTTCCAGCTAACGCATAACCACCAAATAAACAAATCGCACCAAATAATGAAACAAGTATGGATGGTTTTCTTTCTTTTTGTTTTCCACCATTTGCTTTTAAAAGGTGTACCGCTTTTTTTGTACGAATAAGCATTGGTGTGAATGCAGATACAGTGATAAAAAGACTAAGGAAAACAATAGTTGTTAAAATAAACGCTTTAGTAGGACCGTATAAATATATTCCTGGAATATGCGTAAGTTTGGCTGTTACTAATAAGAAAAATTGAGAAAAAACAACTCCAAACTGCATGCCGAAAAAGATAGATAAAACCCCGATTAACATATTCTCCATAAAAACAAGACGATGTAATTGTTTTCTCGATATTCCTAAAATGGTCAAAATACCAAATTGTTTTTTTCTAACTTTTAAAAAAGTACCAATGGAATATAGTAAAAAGAAGAAAGAGAAAAATACAATTACTACTTCTGAAAATATCATTAATCCTGAAATTTCAGAGGTCATGTCAAAGTTTTGTAATTTCGGATGGAATAAGTAAACAGCAAACGAAAAGAAAACAGCAATGGAAAAGGAACCACTTACAAAGTAAGCAAAATAAGCTCTTGAATTACGCGTTACATTTTTAAATGCAAATTGCCAAAATGTCATAAATTATACCTCCGGCTAGAAGATATAGAAGTAGTTGTATTGCAAAAAATGTATGAGAGTGAGTTCTCATACATTTCGCTTACATATGTTACGATCATGCTTCGGTCACCTTCTCCGTATGTTCTGCTTGATTATTTGCAGCGTTGTGGAAGATGATTTTAATCGTCGTTCCTTTACCAACTTCAGAATCTAGTTTGACAGAGTGACCTAAGTAATCACAAATTTTACTTACAATATAAAGTCCCATACCAGTAGATTCTCCGAATGCACGACCGTTTTTCCCAGTGTAAAACGGTTCAAATACTCTTCGAATATCTTCTTGTGGAATACCCACACCTTCATCACGAACTTCTAAAATAATATCTTTTCCGTTTCGGTAAGCAGATAAGAAAACTTTCTTTCCGCGTTCCCCAGAGTAACGAACAGCGTTTGTCATTAACTGATAGATGATAAATTTTAGCCATTTCGCATCAGAAGCAACTTTTAAATCCGAATGGACTTCTAAAACAGGGAAGACACCATTACGAATGAATAGTTCTTTTAATCCGTTAATATTTTTTGTTACTGTATCTTTTAATGAAATTGTCTCAACATGGAAATCTTCATGGAAGTTATTTAGCCTTGCCATATATAAAGCCATATCGAGTCCTTGATTTAATCGTTCTAATTCTTTTTTGAATTTCGGAATCAAATGCTCATCTTCCATTTCGAGCACCATAAGCTGCATAACGGATACAGGTGTCTTCATTTGATGTACCCAATGATTAATAAATAATTGATGTTCTTGTTGTTTTACTTCATACGATTGTAGTTCTTTTTGGAAGAGGCGGTACTGCGTACGCACGAGTTCATTGACACCGTGAGGCATCGGAGCAGTCGCTCTTTCAATAAACGCATCTTCCATCTTTTCTGGTTGCTCACTTAATCTATGGTACATTCTACGATTGCGAACGTAACGATAAGCGAGGAAACAAATAAATAAGTATAAACTTAAAACGACGAAGTAAAATTTATTGTTTTGAAATCCATCTACTGCATCATAAAGAACGAAGATGATACCGAAGTTTAATACGTACAGTAGGAAAAATGCAAAATGATCACGTAAAAATAGCTTCATGCTTATTCACTCCAAGTTGCGTTAAAACGATACCCAAGTCCACGTACTGTTTCAATAGAATTCTCAATACCAAGTTCATTAAACTTTTTACGAAGACGCGTAATGTTTACGTTTAATGTATTTTCCTCAACAAAACTTTCGTCATCCCAAAGCGCAGCTAATAAATCTTCACGGCTCGCTGTACGAGGGAATTTAGATAATAACATTTCTGCTAAAATTGCCTCTTTCTTCGTTAAAAGAACTTGTTCAGATCCAAAATGAATTTCTGGACGTTCAGGGAATAGTTTTAAACCTTCTACTTCAACGATACGTTCAGAAATATTTGGTGCATAATCACCGTAAATACGGCGTAATTGTCCTTTAATTTTCGCCATTACAACATCGTAGTGGAACGGCTTTGTAATGTAATCATCCGCACCGCTTTCAATCGCCATAATTTGTTCCATCTCACCTGCACGAGCTGAAATGAAAATAATAGGACAAGTAGATTCATGACGAATTTGGCGGCACCAGTAGAACCCATCGAATTTCGGTAAGTTTACATCAAGTAAAACAAGATGTGGTTTCACTGCGTTAAACGATTCCATAATATCATCGAAATTCTCTGCAACAACAGCTTCATAGCCGTATTTTTGAATGTGAGATTGTAGTAATGATGAAATATTTGGATCGTCTTCAACGATTAAAATTTTATACATATGTATATTCCTCCTCAAAAAAACAATTGTAGCTATAGTGTATCATGTGTTTCAAGTCTTTTCATTATGTTGAAAGATAAGCTAGTAAACAGTATAGGTTAAAAATGAGAAAAGTAAAAAGTATTATAGGAATAATTCAATATATTTTCCTTTTAAATATATGAATGGATAAAAGTATTATATTTTTTTATGAAATTTGGAACTTTATTTTGCTTACCGTCCAATATATAGTGAGAACATCGTTAAGGAGGGGGCACTACTTGGCAAGTAATGAAGATATACATACCTGGATAGAACGCTTATTAAAAGGTGATGAGGAGGCTTTTGAATTTATATTTAACTTAACAAGTCAGAGAATCTATGAAACCGTCTTTGCTATAGTTAAAAATCGGCATGATACAAATGAAATCGTAAATGAAATCTACTTTCAACTTTGGAAATCTATTTCAACATATGATCAATCTAGACCGTTTCTATTTTGGTTGAATGGAATTGTTTACAAACAGATTAGTCAATGGAGAAAACACATATGGAAGAGGATGCGCTTATTTGAAAAACAACAACTAAGTGATGATCCTGTTGTAGAAGTTCCAGAAAAAGTATTATTAAGAAAAGAAGCAGAAGAGCTGCTTTCCTTTTTAACCTGCGTACTCTTTAGATTTTATTCAATATAGAGTAATTGGCGTAGGGTACAAAATAAAAAGGGGCGTATAGATAATTGACAATTAACTAAAATCATTTTAACATTTAGATAAATATCTAAATGTCTAATTAATGAGGGGAAGAAAGACATTGAATCAAGCATTCAAAGCATTAGCAGATCCAACAAGGCGAAAAATTTTAGATTTATTAAAAGAAGGCGATCTAACCGCAGGTGAGATTGCTGAACATTTCAATATGACAAAACCAAGTATTTCACACCACTTAAGCGCACTTAAAAATGCTGAACTTATTCAAGATGAAAAGAAAGGGCAATTCGTTGTGTACTCTTTAAACACAACGGTCTTTCAAGATTTGTTGACTTGGGTGTTTACATTTACGAATAAGGGGGAAGAGGGGAAATGAAAAAACATCTTTTTGCAATCTTATTAATTGTTATAACTTGTTTAGCTTGGGCGTTTGCTTGGCCGCATTTGCCGGATACAATTGCAACGCATTGGAGCGGCGGTAAGGTAGATGGATATTCGTCTAAATTTTACGGAATGATTTCTATGGTCGGAATTATGATTGCATTATATATATTTCTAAATGTGATACCAAAGATTGATCCAAGGAAAGCAAATTACGAGAAATTTTCTAAAGCCTTTATGATGATGAATAATGGGGTACTATTGCTACTATTTGTAGGAAATATAGATATTATTACAAGTGGATTAGGATATAACTTATTCATTAATCGGGTGCCTGAATTATTAGTTGGTGTTTTATTTTTAGTAATGGGTAATTATTTACCACAGTGTAAGCCAAACTTTTTTGTCGGGATGCGTAATCCATGGACGTTAAGTAATGAAGAAGTATGGCGGAAAACACATCGGTTTAGCGGAAAAGTATTTGTGGCGTTAGGAGTTATTATGATTATAAGTGTTTTCGCTCCGGCTTATTGGAGAACTTATATAATGCTTGGGATTATAGTAGTTGCTGTCATTATAACGAATTTATATTCTTACGTTTTGTATAAAAAAGAAATACAAATGTGAGTTATATTAGTCAAATTTTATATTTATAGTTTCTATGTGTTAAGAGATTTTAATACTCAGTGGGAATAATGAAAAGCTCACTGAGTAAATTTTTCGTTTTAAGGTCTGAAAATTCAATCGAAAAGGTGATTTGGAGGGATTTACATGCTAGAAATTATAAATTTTAGCAAGACATATAAAGACGGTAAGAAAGCAGTTGATCATTTGAATATTACTGTTAAAGCAGGGGATATCTTTGGATTTATTGGACATAACGGTGCGGGGAAAAGTACAACAATTAAGTCGTTAGTAGGAGTTATAGATTTTGAAGAGGGTGAAATTTTTGTTGATGGACATTCAGTAAAAAAGGATCCGATTGCATGTAAGAGAGTAATGGCGTATATTCCTGATAATCCAGATTTATATGAGCAATTAACAGGAATTCAATATTTGAACTTTGTTGCGGATGTGTTTAAAGTGCCTGCGAGGGATCGGGAAGAACAGATACAGAAGTATGGGCATGCTTTTGAGATTACACCGTACTTAGGGGATTTAATATCTTCTTATTCACACGGCATGAAACAAAAAGTAGCGATTATATCGGCGGTTTTACATAAACCGAAATTATTAGTTTTAGATGAACCTTTCGTTGGTCTTGATCCAAAGGCAGCAGTAGTATTGAAAGGTATTATGAAAGAGCTTTGTGAAAAAGGAAGTGCGATTTTCTTTTCTACGCACGTTTTAGATGTAGCTGAGAAGTTATGTAATAAAGTAGCGATGATTAATAGAGGGAAATTAGCACTTTCAGGAGAAGTAAATTCTTTAATAAAGGAAGGCTCATTGGAAGAGCTCTTTATGAAGGAGCTTGCTAATGAATACTAATAGTTTAGGTCTTTTGAAAATTCGGTTGATAACGCAGCTCGGTTTAAACACCTTTAAATACGAAAAAGATAAGAAAAAGAAGCAGAATAAGATTTTGCTGACAGCATCTATTGCTCTAGTTGGTGTCATGTTAATGTTATATTGCGGAGCTTCGGCATATGGGTTGGTAAAACTAGGAATGAGTGAAATTATTCCCGTCTATGCACTAGTTATTAGCAGTGTATTAACGTTGTTTTTCACTATATTTAAGGCAAATGGAGAAATTTTTGCTTTTAAGGATTACGACTTTTTAATGTCATTGCCGATTCGCGTAAGTACTGTTATTGCAAGTAGATTTTTGTATTTATACTTGCTGAATACAATCTTTTCAATCATAATCATGCTACCAATGGGAGTTGTGTATTGTATACATGAAAATCCATCAGTTTCTTTTTACTTTATGTGGTTCATCAGTATGTTTATCGCATCTTTAATCCCAACAACAATCGCAGCAATCTTTGGAGCTTCGATTACGGCAATCGCTTCTAAATTTAAAAATACGAATAAAATAACTACGATTTTAAGTTTTATAGTAATTATTACATTCGGTTCCTTTATGCTAAAAAACGGAAATGCTCAATATAGCCTTAATGATATGAACGGAATTGGTGCAATTGTTTCGGAGCAATTAACTAAAGTGTATCCATTAGCTAACATGTTTCAAAAAGCAATTGTTAATGCTGATATGGTAGCTTTCATCTTATTTGTGGGGATATCAGTGATTTGGTATTATCTTTTTGTAAAAATACTTTCGTTAAAATATAAGCAAATAAACACAGGGATCACCACTTATCATATGTTTTCAAATTATGAGATTAATAGCATGAAAAAAGAGAGTGTATTGGTCGCATTGTATAAAAAAGAGCTGACACGTTTCTTCTCTTCTACAGTGTATGTCATAAATAGTGGAATGGGAGTCGTGATGGCGCTAGCTTTCTCGCTAGCCATAGTTGTAGTAGGACCAAACCAATTAATAGCGTATCCTGGAATTGAGCCCCTGTTGCAAAAGATTGCTCCATTTGCTATTGCAGCAGCGATTTCGATGACATGTACAACATGTGTGTCATTGTCTTTAGAAGGAAAAAATGTATGGATTATTAAATCATTGCCTATAGCGCCAAAGATGATTTATGATAGTAAAATTCTTATGAATCTTTCATTGAGTATACCTGCATCACTTATTAGTGCTGTATTACTGATAATCGGGTTAAAGCTAGATGTTTGGAGTTCTTTTTTCATCGTAATAACACCGATAATATATTCATTATTTTCAGCAGTATGGGGGATTTTCATTAATAATCGATTTGGTTATTATGATTGGGTATCAGAAACTCAAGTAGTAAAACAAAGTATAGGATCGTTTGTTGGTATGTTTGGTGGCTTAATTGTGGCGGTTATACCTGCCTTATTAATTGGTACTGCTACTATCTCGAACTACAGAGTATTTACTTTTGTAGTTATTATAGTGCTTACGATTATTACTATTTTCTTGTATAAGAACGAGTCGAGAAGAAGTATAAAATAAAGGAGCTACTTTTCCTTTAAAAAGGAAAAGTAGCTTCTTTATTTTGAAAAGGTTAGACTCTTATATTACTTTTTTAAAACAGGTACCCATATTTCACTTCTGAAATTCGGAGAGGATACGTCTTTACTTTCATTCCACAATATCTCCGGTCCTTCCGCTAGTTCATAGTTCGAAGAAGGGAACCATTCAGAATAAATACGTCCCCACACATTTTGTAATGCATCAGGAAATGGACCGACAGCTTCAAATATAGCCCATGTTGAAGCTGCGACTTCAAGTTGCGCGAATTGCTCTGGACAATCTTTCGTTGTGGCTACTCCAATATAGTGATCAAGTTCTCCTTTTTCCTCCATTCTCCCTTCAGAAAAATTAGTAGAGGCACTAATAATTCCAGTAGGTTCAATGTTTGAAAGGGACTTTAATGTTTGAATGGAGTCTGGGTTTAAACTCTGCCACATAGAAGCGATTTCTTCATTTACACCATTGAAAACGATTGGTACTCGTTTTGTAATACCTATAATTCGAAATGGCTCTTTTTCTTCAATTCGATAATTCATTTCATTTCCTCCTTGAATGGATAACTGGAAGGTCATTGGTGAATAAGCCTTCAAAGAATGGTTACTATTTCGGACCTCTGAAGGTGTTATACCGTGCAAGTTTTGAAATGCACGAGCGAATGAATCTGGTGAGTTGTAGCCATATTTTATAGCGACATCAATGACTTTTACATTGCTGTTTTTTAGTTCAAAGGCAGCGAGAGTAAGACGTCTACAGCGAATATAATCAGATAGTGATATGCCTGCTAAAAACGAAAACATTCTTTTAAAGTGATACTCAGAACAGAGAGCTAGCCTCGCAACTTCTTTAAAATCAATTTCATTCGTAAGGTTACCTTCAATATAGTGCATTGCAGCATTCATATTTTTAAGTGAATCCATATTATGACCTCCTCTGTACATAGAATAACAGGAACGAAATAACCCCATCCGACATTTCGTGCACAACTTTGTAGGTACATTTTTTACCTTACAAAATTGTAATGTTCCTGTAAGGAGAATGAATGGATGGTATGATATCCCAATGTTATAGTAGCAAAGTACTTTAATTCATTATGTTAACTTTTTGATGTCTTTACTTATGTGCCTTACATAACTGTCATGTTTGTGTAAGAAACATCGATAGTGGCAAGAGTAGAGAGTGTATATAGTTGAAAATAGAGAATAGAAGAAATGAGGGATGTCGAGATGAAAACAGTGTTAGAAGCAAAAAATATCGAAAAAGTGTATGACACGGGTGGTAATAAATTTGCAGCGTTAAAAGGTATTAACTTACAAGTAAAAGAAGGTGAATTTGTTGGAATTATGGGACCTTCTGGTTCTGGTAAGACGACTTTACTAAATGTTCTTTCTACAATTGATAATGCGACGAACGGTGAAATTTTAATTGATGGAAAAGATATTGTGAAGATGAATGATGATAAGTTAGCGTTATTCCGCCGCGATCATTTAGGTTTCATTTTCCAAGATTATAATTTATTAGATACGT
Organism: Bacillus sp. SRB3LM; assembly: GCF_015712745.1. Classification (NCBI taxonomy): domain Bacteria; kingdom Bacillati; phylum Bacillota; class Bacilli; order Caryophanales; family Bacillaceae; genus Bacillus; species Bacillus sp. SRB3LM. The sequence goes on along the minus strand of NZ_VWVQ01000008.1, from coordinate 20,212 downwards.
TAACAGTGAAAGAGAATATCGCTTTACCACTTGCGTTATCAAAGGTGAAAGCGAGTGAGATTGATCGCCGCGTTCTTGAAATCTCAAAGAAATTCGGTATTGATCATATTTTAAGTCAGTTCCCATATCAAGTGTCGGGTGGACAGAAGCAACGTTGTGCAGCATCACGTGCAATCGTTACGAATCCAAGTATGATTTTCGGAGACGAGCCAACTGGAGCGCTTGATTCTAAATCTGCAACAGATTTACTTGAAAGTATGAAGTCATTAAATGAATATGATAACTCAACAATTTTAATGGTAACGCATGATGCATTTGCGGCGAGTTATTGTAAACGAGTTATTTTCATTAAAGATGGTGAACTATATAAAGAATTGCACCGCGGTGAATCAACGCGTAAACAGTTCTTCCAAAAAGTCGTTGACGTAATGTCTTCTATTTCTGGAGGTATGGCTGATGACCTTATCTAGCATTGCCCTCCGCAACATACAGCGGAACTTTAAAGACTACTTTGTATATTTTGCATCAATGATATTTAGTATTGTAATTTACTTTACATTTAAAGCACTACAATATAATTCACAAATGGAAAAAGCAGCAGAAGCTTCTAAAAAGATTAGTGGTGCATTTCAAGTTTCCAGTGTGATGCTTATCATTTTCGTAGCAGTGTTCATTATATATTCGAACGGATTCTTTACACGTAAACGTAAAAAAGAAGTTGGGCTATATTCTTTATTAGGTATTCGAAAAAGACAAATTGGTAAAATGCTCTTTTATGAAAATATGTTAATGGGATTAATGTCATTAGTAATCGGGATTGCAATCGGTAGTGTCCTTTCAAAATTATTCCTTGAGTTATTAGTAAATATGATGGGATTAAATTTAAACGTTCATTTTGAAGTACCAATGGCAGCAATTATTGATACAGCAATTATTTTCTTTGTGATTATTTTATATACATCACTCCAAGGATATCGTTTAATTTATCGCTTTAAGTTAATTGAACTTTTCCGCGCAGAACGTGAAGGAGAAGCAATGCCAAAAGGATCTGTTATTATGGCATTAATTTCAGTTGTCTTAATTGGTTCAGGTTATTTCTTAGCATTAATGTTCATGAAGGCCGTTAAATATGCAGACTTTATGGCAGTTGCACTTTATATTTTACTGGCGACAGTATTAGGTACGTACTTACTATTTATGTTCTTTACAGTATTCGTATTGAAACGTGCAAGAAATAATAAATCATCGTTTTATAACGGTATGAATATGGTAACGACGTCACAGCTACTATATCGTATTAAAGGAAATGCAAAGTCACTTGCGACAATTTCTATTTTAAGTGCGGTAACATTAACAGCGGTTGGTACGTCAGTTACGATGTATTACAACACATTTACACAATCAAAAGCAGCTATGCCATACAGTTATTCTTACGAGAAGAAAGATGCAGAGCTTGATAAGAAAGTAAATGCGATTTTTGCAGAAGAGAAGAAAGATCATCCGATCAAAGATCAAGTTGAAATTGAGACAGTTCCTGTAAAAGGGAAGTTTGAAGGAGAGAAAGTTGATTTCATTCTTAATATGAATTACACGATTTCAGAGAAATATCAATTTATGTCTCAATCTGAATTTAACAAGCTTGCTAAAAAAATTGAGGCAGAAACAGTGAATGTAACTGCTGGTGAAGCAATTATATATGATAGTTCGTATATTGAAGGGCATGAGTTTAGCCCTCAATATAAAGGGAATAAAGTAGTATTCCAAATTGGAAATGAAACGAAGAAATTAACGATTCAAGCCGCAAATGATAATGCAATTACAAACTTAGGTGAACTAGTTGTTGTCGTTTCCGATGAAATGTATGAACAAGCGAAACAAGCATTTGGAACACGTATTGTAAAAAATATTGATGTAAAAGATGAAAGAAACAGTAAAGTGTTAACGGAAAAATTAGCAAAAGTGATGCCAACTGGTGTATCAGAAATGGCACCACCATTTAGAGACTTCTATACTGGTTTCCATATGGGACTGGAAGCAACTGGACTAATGATGTTCATCGGACTATTCTTAGGTTTAGTCTTCCTATTAGCGACAGGATCAATCATTTACTTTAAGCAGCTTACAGAAGCAAGTGCTGACCGTGATCGTTACATTGTCCTTCATAAAGTCGGGGTTACAAAACAAGAAATGAAAAAAGCTATTGCAAAACAAGTAAGCTTTATCTTTGCAATTCCACTAGTAATCGGAATCCTGCACAGCTTGTTTGCATTAAAAGGTTTAGGGAACATACTACCATTTGAAATTATGATTCCGCTTCTAATTAGTATCGGAGTATACGGCGCTATTTATATTGGATATTACTTCTTAACAGTTCGTTCTTATTATAAGATCGTGAGTGCGAAGTAATAAAGGGACAGCTATCGTAATAGGGATAGCTGTTTTTTTATTCTTCATAAAATCTTAAGAAACTTCCTCAATTTTTATTAAGAAATGATAGTTATACTTAGAAACAAGTTAAAAACTATTGAACGAATGGGGAGAAGGTTACATGCAACTCATAACATTCTTACATGAATTTATTAAACATCCGAAACATACTGGTGCAATTGCGCCAAGTTCAAAAATATTAGCAAAGAAGATGGTAGATGTAATTGATTTTAATAGAGCGAAATGCATTGTAGAGTTAGGTCCTGGTACAGGAGTCTTTACGAAAGAAATTATGAAGAGAAAGAAGAAGGAAACAATATTTCTTCTTATTGAAATTAATGAAGTGTTTTGCAAGAAGCTAAAGAGAAAGTTTAAAGATGAGCAGAACGTCATAGTTGTACACGGTTCAGCTGAAAATATAAAGAAGTATATGGAAGAGTTCAATATAAAATGCATTGATTACATTTTATCAGGATTACCTTTCACTTCTTTACCAGAAGAAGTTTCAAAGCGCATTTTAAACAATGCGATGGAAGTGATACATGAGAATGGTGAATTCATTACATTTCAATATTCACTTGTGAAAAAAGGCTTTATAGAGCATTTCTTTCCTGAAATTACACTAGAAAAAGTATGGCTCAATTTTCCGCCAGCCTACGTCTTTAGTTGCAAAAAAGAACTAAGGAGAGCGTATGCATAATGGAATTACATGAATTATTATCCTATATCGAGCAGTACGGTTATTGGGCATTATTTTTCTGTTTATGGTTAGGTATTATCGGTATGCCAATTCCAGATGAAATGATTGTTATGAGCGGTGGTTTCGTATCTTCAGTAGGGATATTAAGTGTTGTTCCTTCATTTGTATTAACATATTTAGGTGTTGTATCAGGGCTTTCTTTAGGATATATATTAGGGAAGGTATTTGGCACGAAGGTACTCCATAAATTAATGAAAAAGAAAAAAGCGAAGTATTTGATAAAATCACAAGAAATGGTTGATAAATACGGACAGTACGCGTTAGTTACAAGCTATTTCATACCAGTTGTAAGACATATCGTGCCGTATTTAGTTGGAATGAATAACATGTCATTTAAGGCGTATGCTTTGTATTCTTATACGACAGGCTTTGTTTGGACACTCGTTTATTTCGTACTAGGTTCTTTATTTGGACAACATATTGAAAGAATTGTAGCAGTTGCGATAGAGTATGGTGTGTATTTTGGCGGGATTGTTTTTATAGTTACAGGTATTCTTTATTTATATAGACAAAAAAGAATCACATTGATGAGTAAATAGAAGTAAAGAAAGTTTCTTCCAGTATGAAGGATAAGATAGGATTATAAGTATAAAATTATCTTTACTTAATGGTAAAATATAGGTAAGTAGTTAAGAAAGGAAGAGCGTTGTGCTACTCATTTTTAGCCTTATCTTAATTGGACTTATGTGCAGTATGAAAATAGTATCCTTACACATGATAGAACGACAAAAGGTAGAAGAACGATATGTATATTGTCCAAAATGTGATACGAAAATTAGAAGAGGAAATTCAGCTCCTTTTTATTTTTAAGTAAACATTAATCCACCTAGTTCTCTTTCGTTTGTTTATTAGCTAAAATGGAATATGAATAACAATAGTACGTAAACGAAAATAAATATAAATGCACACATGGAGTGTTATATTTGGAGATTTTAATCATAGTAGGATGCCTATTAATAGGAATTATTTTGATTAGTAATAGAAGAAATAAAGGGCGGAAAAAAGTTTGAAAAAGGGATTGAGTATACGAATATAATTGAAGGCTATCCCATTATTATGAAGTCTTTCGTAGAGATGGATCGAGAAGTTTTGAGGGTTTTATTACCTGATGAAAGAGGGATTCTTCCTATGAGGCCAAAGTGTAATGAATGTTATAAGACTCAATTGGATGATATTGAGGAGAGTTGATAAAACAAGAGCTTGAAACTATTCAAGCTCTTGTTTTATGACTATTTATATCCTAAAATATGCTCAATCTCATGCAAACTTAATTTACTTGCCTTAGCAATCGTTTCAAGTGGTATACCAAGATCATACATATTTTTAATCATTTGAATTTTCCCCTGTTGAATGCCTTTTTCAATGCCTTTTTCAATGCCTTTTTCAATGCCTTTTTCAAGCCCTTTTTTAATGCCTTTTTCAATACCTTTTTCAAGCCCTTTTTTAATTCCTTGTTCCATTCCTCTTTTTATTCCTTCTGTCTCTGCATGGGCGAATTTTGCTGCTTCATCCATTAAAACTTTCTCCCTTGCGTCATAGGCTTGTCGGAAAGAAGAATCCTGACTCATACGTTCCCATTTATTTATTGCTTTTTGTAAAATAGGGTCTTGGTTCATAGCAATATCCTCCAATAGTTTAGTTAAGTGCTCATCCTCATTTGCTGAAAGCAATAAAAGCCAACGAACAAATGGATCTTTCCACGGATTTACTTTTTCTTCATGCCATTGTTCAGTTAACTTTGGAATTTCTATAATGTGGATTTCTATGTCTTCACTCAGGATTTTTTGTTGTTGTGTATTCCATAATATGCTCGTTGTATGGAAGGCTGGGTGTTCCGAAAACATTACGAAGTTTAGTAAGTTTATGGTGATGGTTTTGTGAAGTGCACTGTAGGGCATCCCTTTTTGTAGTTGAGATGTGTATAGTCTTCCCCAATAATATAAACTGCGTTTAACCATATCGTGATTATTATTGAGTTGTATTTCTACATTAACTTTTGTTCCTGTGTTTAATGTCGCTGAAATGTCTAAAATAGATAACTTATCCTCTTCATATTCCCTGTGTAAATGTGGATCTTCTAGTTGTAGAGAAGCAATGGGCGACTCTAAAGACTCTTGTAACATAGCATTTAAAAATGCAATTAGAATATCTTCGCTACCATTCGTACCAAACAATTGTTTAAATGCAAAATCAATGCGTAAATTAACTAACTGTTGGTTGAACAAAGTTTGTCCTCTCCCTTACATGAAGGTGCTTCTTTCCTTCATTGTACATAAAAAGAACTAGAATATGCAAACTAGTCATTCTACTATTTTTTAGTAATATTATTAGAAAATGAAAGGTAAGTATGTCTATGGTATACTCTAGTGAAATTGTAAATAAGGATGCTAATACGAACTGGGAAAATTGGGTGGAGTTTGATTGTGACTGAAAAAGATGGGAGAAAGAATAATAAATGAAAAGAAGAAGAAAATCTGGAGAAAAAGTACAAATGAGTCGTTTTACACTTGCTTTATGCTACCGAAGTGAAGCACCATATTATTATTACGAGGTAGCGCCCCATGAAAGAGAGGAACGCTTCCATTTAACATCAGAACTTTGCGTAATGGACGATGAATATTACTTTATTAGAGGTTGTTTAGAGATTCCTATCATTGATTACCACGAAAAATTCATATGGACTGTGTGGGTATCACTTAGTAAAGAAAGTTATGATGAAGTATTAGAAAAGTGGGATGAGAGAGGCCGAGAAAATAGTGATCCTTATTTTGGTTGGTTATCTGTAGAAATACCATTTTATCCAGAAACATTAAATTTAAAAACAAATGTACATATAAGAGAAGTTGGAACGGCACCGTATATTGAATTAGAGCCAACCGAGCATTCTTTAGCGATCGAACAAAGAAATGGAATTACTTTAGAGAGAGTGAAAGAAATACAAGAAATGATTCAACAATATAACTAGATTAGAAGAGAAAAAACGAGTGCTAGCACTCGTTTTTTTTATTACACAACCGCAGGATTATAAATCATCGTAAAGTGTCCTTGCAATAATTCAATTTGACAAGGTGTATGAAGCGAGCTTTCTCCATCTGTATCAACTTCTTTTTCTTCCTCTGTTTCGATATGAATGGATTTCGCTTTTACGTGGAAGATGTCATTTTCATTTGAGTCTTCAAATAGTTTCTTTCCGATGTAATCTTTAAATGCTTGAATACCTGTTGATTTGACTACGAAAATATCAAGTGTTCCGTCATCACATTTTACGTTCGGAATAAAGGATGGAATACCACCAAGATATTCACCGTTTCCAACCATGACAAGAACAGCTTCGTCTTCATATACTTGTCCGTCATAAGTGATTTTAACTGGGAATGTTTCAGCATTTTTTACAGTTCGAATTGTGCTTAAATAGTAACCGATTTTACCAAGCTTTGCTTTTTCTTCTGCATCGATATTGTTTGATACTTCAGATACGAGTCCAATGCCCCAGAAGTTTAAAAAATGTTGTCCATTTGCTTTTGCAACATCAACTGGTTTTACGTGTTCTTTTGTGATAAGTTTTGCTGCTTCTGCAATGTTTTGCGGAACGCCTAGTGTGCGAGAGAAGTCATTGCAAGTTCCGCCTGGAATGATTGCAAGTGTAGGTCTAGTTTCAAGAGGTGCTAAGCCGTTTGTGCATTCAAATACTGTTCCGTCACCACCAAAGACGATAATTAAATCTACTTTACTAGCAAACTCTTGGCAATATTTTGTTGCATCACCTTGTTTTTTCGTATGAAGGATATGTAAGTCAGGAAAAGCTGCGGCAAGAGGTGGTACGATTTTCGTTAAATTTGTATGTAAGTCGCCTTGTCCAGCTTTTGGATTTACGATGAGGAGTACTTTTTCAAATTTTGTTTTTGTCATTTTTCATCTCTCCCTGTTTTTTTTTTGTAATGGAAAGTAAGGAGCTGTTCCGATGTATTTCAGAACAGCTTTTTCCTATTAATAAGGCGCTAAGATTGTCAGTTATTGTCGGTAAGTCGATATATTTAAAAAATCGCCGATATACATTTTATGTACTATCGATTTTTTAAGTTATATGATTATTCCGTTACAACTGAAGCAATGAATGGTAAGTTACGATATTTTTCTGCACAGTCGATACCGTATCCAACGATGAATTCGTCTGGAATTTGGAAGCCAACATATTCAGCTGTTAAGTCTACTTTACGACGTTCTGGCTTATCAAGTAATGTACAGAACTTGAGTGCCTTTGGTTTATGCATAAAGAAGTGGTCTTTTAGGAAATGAAGTGTTAAACCAGAATCGATAATGTCTTCTACGACAATGACGTTTTTTCCAGTAATGTTTACATCGATATCTTTTAATAGTTTAACTTTTCCAGTTGTTTCTGTTTGATTTCCGTAGCTAGATGCAGAAATAAAGTCGATTGTTACATCGTTTTTAATGTGACGAATTAAATCAGCAGCAAATACGAAAGATCCTTTTAATACAGCAATGACTACGATTTCTTCTCCTTCAAAGTCACTTTCGATTTGAAGTGCTAGTTCTTTTACTTTTTCTTGTAATTGTTCTTCAGAAATTAAAGTGTCTTTTATTTCAATATTCATTGGAGTCCTCCTACAGTGTAAAACTTGTGAACATTTCGACTGTAAAGGATAGAAAGAAAAAAGTCAAAGGAGATAGTAATTTTTTACAAAGATAACGACAAAATCATCTGATGATATGATATAATAAGCATATTAAGAAAACGCTTCCATAAAGGGTGAATATGATGAAGAAGAAACAGTACACAAGTGTAACATTTATAAAAGCATTACTTTTAACAATTGTTCTTGGCCTGTTGGCTTATGTAATTGATGTACCTGCGATTCGTATTTCATTAATTGGAATGACTTTAGTGTTAGGAGCAATTTCGCACGGTATGATGTCGCAGCTAAAAGAAGCTGGACTTGATGATATGAGAGATCATATAGATAAAAAGTAAGAAACCTTCATTATATAGAGTGAAGGTTTTTTTGTTTCTTACAAAAATGTAAGGTAGTTGTAAGGCAAATCGATAGTTGCATAAGAGCATTTTGGATAAACTATGGGTGTAAGGTAAAAGGCAAGCATATTTTAGGTAAATTAAGTTTTAGGCACTCTATATGTGAAAAAGGAGTAGGAGGGCATGGAGAAACGTTGGACGACCTTTTCTTTTTTAGCAACTAGCAACACCGTAATGCTAGCTGGCGAGATGGATTTTTTGCACTTGTTTGATCAAGAAGATGATCATTCTTCTTCTAAATTTACAATGAAATGGAATAAATGGAGCGAAAGTTGTAGGTTTGAAGAAGAGGCCCCTAACGAAGAGCAAAAGATTATTTTGACAAACCCTATTAAAGCGTGGGTTGTTCAACGTCGTAAGTGTAACGTCAAAAATCACTTAAAGAAAACTGAGCCGAGACAATTAGTTATCGCTCCGGCCTGTTCTACTTCTACATCACGCGAAAGTAATATGTAAATATTGAGACACACACCCGAAAAAACATCGTATATATTGCGATGTTTTTTTATTTCTCTACAATGAAATCTTTAAATGAAATATATTTCATCTGCATCTTAAATTTATATCTCTTGTTTATTCTAGTGATACATCCGATGCGAAGTGATGTAAAACGTATAAGAGGAGAGAAATAAAATGAAAAAGAAACTATTACCAATTTGTGCGATGGCACTTTTAACAGTAGGATATTCTTCAGTAGCAAGTGCTTCAACTGGAACATTGACAAAGGAAGAAGCAGCGCAAATACAGCAAGATATAGCAAAAAAAGAAGCAGCGATTCAGGCGCAGCAAAAAAATGATACAGAGAAAAAACAAGCGGCGCAAGCGCAAGAGAAGAATGAAGTAGCGAAAAAGCAAGCGGCACAAGTACAAGAAAAAGAAAAAAGTAATATGGCTAAAGAAGTAGTAGCGCCACAAGTGAAAGAAAAGGAAGCTATTGCAAAAAAAGAAGCTGGAGAGAAATTACCAAACACAGCATCTAATAATGTAGCAATGATGGGACTAAGCGCATGTCTTGTAGCACTAGGTACATTATTTGGTTTGAATCGTCGGAATAAAGTTAAGGCATAAATCAAATATTGTCCTATAAAGAATGGCATAATTTCATATATTAAAAATGGTAGGTTATTCCTACCATTTTTTGCATGGAGGGATGAAACATGAAGATACTCAATTATATCGGTATCATATTGATGGCTATAGGGCTATTTATGGGAGCATATTACGCTGTCGAATGGTATAAAGGAAAAAGCTCTGCTCAACAATTAACAAAAAAAGAACTAAAGAGCCTTGAAAATATACAAGATAATGAACTTTCTTCCGAAACACCTGTAACTTCCCAAGTGCCTTCTTCTCAAACAGAACATAAAGAAGGAGAAAAGGTAGCGATGTTAAACATACCAAAAATAGGGAAGAAGTTTTCTATATATTGGGGAGCGGATGATACGACTTTGAAAAAAGGAGTGGGTATGTTCGTTAGTGATTTAACGACAACGCCATCTGGAGGTGGACATACTGTTTTGAGTGGACACCGGGATACTGTATTTACCGATTTAGGGGAGTTAAAAGAAAAAGATACGCTTGTTTTAGAGTATGATAATAAAATTTACACATATGAAATTCAAAAGACGTGGATTACCCACGCGGATGATCGTACTGTTATTATAAAAAAAGAAGAACCGGTATTAACACTGACGACTTGCTATCCATTTGATTATATAGGGGATGCACCAGATAGATATATTATCGAGGCGAAGTTAACGGCTAGTTATTCAAAATGAAGTGATAGTTTCTGAAAACGGAAGGGGATACATAAGTTATGTCAAAAAACATTTTAATTGTGGAAGATGAAGATATTTTGCGTGAAATATTAAAAGATTATTTTTTGAGTGAGCAATATGTAGTGTTTGAAGCAAGAGATGGAAAAGAAGCTTTAGTTGTATTTGAGCAAGAAAAGGTGGATTTAGTTATTTTAGACATTATGTTGCCAGAACTCGATGGATGGTCTGTTTGCCGAAGGATTAGGAAGACGTCCGAGGTGCCTATTATTATGCTGACGGCGCGCGTAGATGAAGACGATACGTTACTTGGTTTTGAACTTGGAGCAGATGACTATGTGACGAAGCCGTATAGTCCGCCAATTTTATTAGCAAGAGCGAAACGATTATTAGAAAGTAGAAAAGCATCGAAGAAACCTTTAGAGAACGAAGATGATACGTTATCGATTCATGGCATCCATGTCCATTTTCCGTCGCGTACTGTTACTGTTGATGAGGCAGATGTTAGTTTAACGCATACGGAGTTTGAAATATTGGTGTATTTCATGAAAAATCAAGGAATAGTTTTAACGCGAGAGCAACTCATTTCAAGAATTTGGGGATATGAATTTGCTGGCGATGATCGAACGGTGAATAGCCATATTCGTAATTTAAGAAATAAATTAGGAGAGAAAGCAAAGTATATTACAACTGTAGTACGAACTGGTTATAAATTTGAGGGGAATGTATGAGAAAAGGAATTGTACTAAAATTATTTACCCTCACAACAGCATTATGCATGTTAATTTTAGTGACGATATTTATTGGACAAACGATATTTTTTAAACAATATTATGCGAATCGAAAAGTAGAAGATATTAAAGTGAACTTAAATTCCTTTGAGAAGAGTTATTTGAATTATGTAGGAAATGCAGAAGAAATTAAGCGACTGGAGCAAGACTTTTTAAGAGAAAATAATACGTGGATTACGACATTAGATCAGAATGGGAATTTAAAACATGCGGATGATTTTTATTTTGAGGTAACGATAGATCGTAGGCAACAAAAGAGCTTTGGACAACAAATATTCAAAATTCCTTTATACAATCTCATCAATATAGAGGAGATTGATAATAAATCATCAAATGCATTTTTAGGACAAGAAATTTATTTTTCTGGCGTGAAAAAAGATGATAATTATATTCCATTCTCTTTCACGTTAGGCAAGCAAAATTTAAGTGGATCTAATAAACCGTTAGAAAAAGCGTTTCAGGAGAAAATGAAATTAAATGAGGAGAAAAAGAGAGCAGCCGAAGAACAACTTGCTAAGGAAAAGAAACCAGCTGTCCAGAAAGAATCTGCTCAAGAATTAGATGCTTACATAGGTGGGCGTGTTACGAAAGTTCAGCTTCCTGATGTAACAGGTCCTATAAATCAAATTTATAAAAATAGCATCTTTTTAGATAACATAAAAGAATTTCAAACGGATTTATTATTAAAAGAGAGCAAGCATATACAATATGCAATACAAACAATGGACTATGAAAAGAATGATATAAAATATAAATTATTAATTAAGCCGATAAAAGAAAAAGGTGGATCAGTAACATATATTTATGCGATGGCTTCTTTACAGCCCGTAGATGAGGCTGTACAAATGGTGCAAGATTATTATATCTATATCATTGCATTTGTAGTCGTTCTTATTTTTTTAGCTTCGTTCTATTACTCAAAACAAATTGCAAAGCCATTATTGAAAATAAATGATACAACGAAGAAAATAGCGCATTTAGACTTCACAGAAAAAATACCGATTACTTCAAAAGATGAAATTGGGGATTTATCAAAAAATATTAATGTGCTATCAAATAAACTCCATTCGCATATTGGACAGTTAGAAGAAGATATTGAAAAGGAAAGAAAGTTAGAAAAGACGCGAAAAGAATTCATTTCTGGTGTTTCACATGAATTAAAAACACCGCTAAGTATTATGAAAAGCTGTATTTCTATTTTAAAAGACGGGGTAGCTGAACATAAAAAAGAGTATTATTTTCAGGCAATGGAGAGAGAAGTAGACAAAATGGATACGTTAATATTGGATATGCTTGAGCTAGCTAAATTTGAATCTGGTACATATAAAATGAAAAAGGATTCGTTTTATATTGATACAGTAATTGAAGATATATGTGAACATCTATCTGTGGAAATAGAGAAAAAAGAACTTCATGTTCATAAAAATATATGTTCATTTGAAGTGATTGCAAATCAAGGCCGGATTGAACAAGTCATCGTGAACTTTATTACGAATGCCATACGCTACACACCAAATAAAGAGGATATTATTATTTCTACAATAGATGAGAAGGATCGTATAAAAGTGTGTATTGAAAATAAAGGTACTCACATTGAAGAAGAACAATTAGATAAAATTTGGGATCGTTTTTATCGCGTGGATACAGCTCGTCAGCGTTCACAAGGTGGGACGGGGCTTGGGCTTGCCATTTCAAAGAACATTTTAGAACTACATGATGCTGAATATGGGGTAAAAAATACAGAAAATGGTGTGTTATTTTACTTCTATTTACCGAAAAAAGCGTAGATCATATTATCTACGTTTTTTTAATTTATTTTCATATTATCTTTACCTAATCTTTATTTTTAATCAGTATAATTTGTTTAGAATATGAGGTTATGTAAGGAGTCGATGAACCGTGCATAGCAATTGGCTAAGTATGATGGTATTTATTTTCTTTTGCGCATTTATTGTATTTTTAATTGATATTACGATATGAAAAAAGAGCGCTCATTAAGCGCCCTTTTTGTTTGCATTTATTTGATAAGCATTGATGCTTTTGAATAATCGTGGTGAAGTAAGGAATAAAAATATAAGTAAAACTGTACATAAAATAAAAGAACCGAGCATTGTACTGCCGTTTACGATTAATGAATATAACACAGCTGATTGACCTTTCGGTGCATATTGTCCCCAGAAAATAATGCCAGCAATAAAGTGGCAGAAATAGCGAGCAAAGCTACCGATAAATGTAGCAAGGATAATATAAGCAAGGACTTTCTTACCCTGGTTTTGTTTTGATGAAGGTTTGTCTTTACGGCTACCTAAATTTGATTGTTCTAAGCTATTTTCATTAGATGTTAAAAGTGCTTTTTGAATTGGACGATAGAATAAGCCAGCAAATCCAATAAAAGCAAAGGCAATGAAGTACTCAATGAATGCTTGAACAGGTGTTAAAATGTAAGCATCTCCCACGACAATTTGTAATAGTCCCCAAACTAAACCGCCTAAGAAAGCTGATTTAAAGCCCCAGCGGTAAGCAATAATAAAAATAGGAATCATAGCAAATGAAATGGAACCGCCTGTTGGAAGTTTAATTGATAATGGTAAAATGTCGATGATCATGGCGAAGGCTGCAAGAATAGCAGATTCGATCATCGCTTGTAAATTGGTGTTACGCATGTTGTCTCCCCCTAAATCCAAGTTGTACAAAAAAGAATAGATATCATAGGAGGATACGAAATACGAAAATAAAAAAGAGGTATGTATTTCGGACGTTTGCACAATCCCTGCGTTAGCATTAACTAACAGGTTCGAAGGGTCGGAACGAAGTGTTCCCTCTCAGCGGCATGGCTCCCCCTGTGATAACGAAATTCTTTATTTGTTATTTTTTATTGTAAGCGAAATGGATGAGAATGGCAAACGAATCTATTATGACAATAATTGAAATAAAATTGTAGAGAAATGTTAATAAATATGAAGTCAAAGGGTATAGTGCTCAAGAAATAGAGTGTGCTATAATTCTTTTGAAAATAATTATCATTCTCTTCGGAGGGGGAAGGTTATGAGCTTAGTAGATATTAAAATTGGTGAGAAAGTGTTAGTAAAAAGTATTCAGTCGTTAGATCAGTTACTAAAGAGAAGACTGGCTGCTTTTGGTCTTTCTGAAGGAAGCGAACTTCGCATGAAGCAAAAAGCGATGTTCAAAGGTCCTTGTACATTGGAGTGTCGTGGACAGTTAATTAGTATTCGTCATTGTGACGCGAAAATGATAAAGGTGGAATTAGCGTGAATAAGGTAGCTTTGCTAGGGAATCCGAATACAGGGAAAACATCATTATTTAATGCACTTACTGGTTCTTATGAGTATGTAGGAAACTGGAGCGGTGTAACAGTAGAAAAGAAGGTTGGTAAATTAAAAGATAAGCAAGGAACATTAATTGATTTACCAGGTGTCTATGATTTAAATCCAGTTTCACGTGATGAAGGTGTTGTAACAAACTTTCTATTAACAGAAGAATTTCAGCATATGTTAAATATTGTGGATTCTTCGCAGTTTGAACGAAATATGCATTTAACGTTGCAATTACTTGAATTTGGTAAGCCCGTTTCAATTGGTTTAAATATGATTGATGTGGCGAAGCAAAGAGGCATTGTAATTGATGTTAAACGATTATCAGAACTATTAGGTGTAACAGTCGTTCCTGTCGTTGCAAGAAGCGGAAAAGGTTGTGAAGAACTACTTGCGACGCTTAAAGAAAATGACAAAAATGCGAAAAAGCCATTCATTATTTCATATGGTGTACGAATGGATGAAGGAATTGGAGGAGTAATTTCTCTTTTAGAGAAAGCGAATTACGAGCATCCGAGATGGTTAGCTCTTCAATTTTTAAGCAATAACGAAGTAGTAGAAAAAGAGATGAAAGCATTACCAATTTATAAGGAACTTGCAGCCATTCGATCTCGCTTAGAAGAAAAACTTGATTGTACGTTGGAAGAGCACATTTACAAAAATCGTGAAGCGTATATTGAAAAGTTAAAAACAAATGTTATGAAGCATGAGAAAGAAGGAAAAATTCCTTTTTCAGAAAAAATTGATAGATTAATTACACATAAAATTTTAGGACTTCCAATCTTTTTAGCAGTTATGTTTTTTATTTTTCAGGTTACGTTTACGTGGATTGGTACACCTTTATCGGATATGTTAGATGAGTTTTTTGGTGGCCAGCTTACGGATTGGGTGACAGCTGGACTTACAAGTGTCGGAGCTTCTGATTTTATTCAAGCACTCGTTACAGAAGGTATTATTGCCGGTGTTGGTGCGGTATTAGTATTCGTTCCACAAATCTTTGCACTATTCTTTTTCATTTCATTATTAGAAGACTCAGGATATATGGCGCGAATTGCAGTTGTTATGGATAGAATTATGGAGTTCTTCGGTTTAAATGGAAAAGCATTCATTCCGATGATTATCGGTTTTGGATGTAATGTTCCAGGTATTATGGCAGCGAGAACGATTGAACAAGAAAAAGAACGTTTACTTACAGTTCTTGTAACACCATTTATGTCTTGTTCGGCACGTTTACCTGTATACGCATTATTTGCGGGAGTATTCTTCCCTCATAGTCAGGCAACTGTTGTGTTTTCTTTATATGTTGCAGGTATTGTTCTTGCATTATTAGTTACAAAAATTATGTCTCTTACCATTTTAAAAGCGGAAAAGTCTATTTTCGTCATTGAACTACCTCCTTACCGCGTGCCACAAGCGAAAACGTTATGGCTAAGCACGTGGGAGAAAGGTAAGGGATTTGTTCGTAAAGCAGGTACATTCATCTTCGGTGGTTCTGTTGTCATTTGGTTATTAAACTACGCAGGTCCATCAGGATTTGGTGTGGATATGGGAGACAGTTACTTAGCGATGATTGGTGGATTTATCGCACCACTATTTGCACCGCTCGGCTTTGGAACGTGGCAAGCTGCAGCATCTCTTTTAACAGGATTTTTAGCGAAAGAAGTTGTCGTTTCTACAATGGCAATTATTTATGCGGTGAAAGAAGATGTGCTTGGAAATGTAATGGGAGCACATTATACTGCGTTATCAGCATATGCATTTATGTTCTTTATTTTATTATATGTTCCGTGTTTAGCGACAGTAGCTGTTATTAAACGTGAAACAGGATCAGCGAAATGGACGATTTTCTCAGTCGTTTATCCGCTCGTAGTTGCTTACGTATTAACGCTCATTATATACCAAGTCGGATCCTTACTCGGATTCTAGAAGGAGATGTATTGTGATGATGGTCAATATTATAATTGGAGCTATCATTTTTGGTTATGCAGCATACACGTTAGTTCATTTTGTAAAGAGAAGTAAAAAAGGAAAATGCGCGGCATGTTCTTTAAATAAGTCATGTCAGTCGCAAACTTGTAGTCCGGATATGGAGCAAATTGCTCATAATAAATAGAAAAAAGCTTTGCGAATTTCGCAAAGCTTTTTTATTACTTCTTAATTTTTACAAGTTGTGATGATTCTACACCATTCTTTCCAGGGAATTCTTTACTTGGGTCTTTATCAAATTTTAATACACCTACAGATTTTTCTTCACCTTTTACATTTCCGTATGTTGCATCATCAACAACCGCGAACATGTCGGCATATGCACGGCCACTACCGATAATTGTATTGCCTTCGTATTTTAATTTTGCCCCATCAAGTGTAGCATTTTCTACTTTTTCTTTTGCGAATAATACACCTTGTTCTGTTGTTACAGCTGGTAATTTATCAAGTGGCTTCGTGTCGTCTTTTGCATCCACTTTGCTAAG
Source organism: Bacillus sp. SRB3LM (assembly GCF_015712745.1). NCBI lineage: Bacteria > Bacillati > Bacillota > Bacilli > Caryophanales > Bacillaceae > Bacillus > Bacillus sp. SRB3LM. The sequence goes on along the minus strand of NZ_VWVQ01000008.1, from coordinate 3,603 downwards.
TAACTCTTTCTTCACAAGTTCTTCACCAGTTTTCTTATCCATGACAAGAACTTTTTTACCGTCTAATGTTGTCATTTTCATTTTATAGAAGTCTTTTTCTTTCACTTCTTTTTTATTTTTATCTGCAATTTGTGTTACTTGATCTTCTGTTCCGTACAGTACAAATCCGTTTGCTTTTTCTCCTAATAAAGAACAACCTGATAATGCTCCGAATGAAATTGCTGCTGCTAATTCGATTCCTACTAATTTTTTCATGATGATTTCTCCTTTTTAATGTTTTATAGTAAATACAATTTTTGTATTAGTTTTGAAATGATGAGAAGCTTGTTTGTTGCTTCTGGTATTAGTGTATAAGAAATATGGAAACGTAACTATCGAGTTAGCTTACAGTAATATTACACTTATGTAATTTAGTGAAATTGCAAAAAAGTAAGTTAATTTTAAAGGGAGATAATGAGAATATATTAGAAATACAATATTGCATCTAGAATGTCATATTATAATGGATGTATTTTGGAAATAACATGTAAGTACATCTTCATTTTGTTATAATAAACACATAGCTGTAAAAATTACTATTCTTTACTGTTAAGGAAGATTTTTATTTTTCCAAGTAGTGAATTTAAAATATGAGGTATATCATAGGAGGAATTTAGATGTCTGTATTTAAACGATTACGAGATTTAACAATGTCGAATGTGTATTCATTAATTGAAAAAGCGGAAGATCCAGTTAAGATGACGGATCAATATTTACGCGATATGCAAGCTGATGTACAAGAAGCTGAGAAAAGTGTAGCAGCTCAAATTGCGCTTGAGAAGAAATTCAAAATCTTATTTGAAGAGCAAGAAGCACTTGTGAAAAAACGTGAAGAACAAGCTCATATGGCTGTTCAAGCTAGTAACTTAGATCTTGCGCGCCGTGCACTAGAAGAAAAACAAAATGCAGAGCAAAAGATGAATGAGTATAAAGCAAGCTATGAGCAAAACAAAGCTGCTGCTGATAATCTGCGCCTGAAGCTAGAAGAAATGCGTAAGCAATTAAATGAACTGAAAAATAAACGTGAGACACTTGTAGCACGTGTAAATGCGGCGAAAGCACAAAAGAATATTAATCAGGCGATGTCTGGATTTGATTCAAACTCAGCAAAAGCTGGTTTAAGCCGTATGGAAGAGAAAGCTCTTCAATTAGAGGCTGAAGCAGAAGCAAGCGGTGAAGTGTACAAAAAAGAAAAATCATTAGATGATGAATTCGCAAGCTTAAATAAAAATTCTGCTGTTGACGATGAATTAGCTCGTATTATGAAGCAGTATGAGAAATAATATAGAATAGAGACAAATGAACCGACATGTCTAAATATATTCATGTCGGTTTTCTATTACCCCGCAATTTGCGGGCAGTAAGACACCCACCTCTACTTTTGGTGAAAACAGAGAGGTGGGTGGGAGATCTACTGCCCATAAATGCCCGATTGGTGGGGGCTAATAATCAGTGGGGAATAAACACTTCCCCACCCATTAAAGTTTCACTTTATATTTAGAGGAGGTTTTGCAATGACATGGATGAATGTAGTTGCCATGCTTGTATGGACTGGAGCGAGTGCAGTACTTTTATTTGCAATTATGTGGGTTGATTCAATTTTTACAAAATACAATGATTTAAAAGAAATCAAAAATGGAAATACAGCTGTAACAACTCGTTTTATTATGAAATTATTTGCACAAGGGTACATTTTATCCCAATCGATAACGAAAGCAAATGATTTATGGCAAGCACTTCTTGCATCAGCAGTTTCTTTCGTTATTTTATTAGTGGTAGAAATGTTTATCGAATTCGTATTAAAGAAAATGTCTGGTCTTGATTTAGAAGAGGGTACGAAAGAAGGTAGCGTTGCACATGCGATGCTAGCCGGATCATTACATATTGTTGGTGCACTAATTTTAGGTGCGTGTTTATAAAGAGAAAAGGAGGGGTAGATCATGAGTTTATTTAAACGAATTAAAAATATAATGAAAAGCCCAGAGCCACCGAAGCCGGAAAAGAGTCTTTTAACGTTAGCTCCTGGCGATATGATTGAAGTTTCATTAGTTATGTATGAATTAATTGGGAAAACGAGTATGCATTCTCGTAAAGAAATTGTTTTGACACTGCAAGACGGGAAAGATATTCGTTATTTAAAAATTGAAGACCGTGAAAATACGTATTACAAATTATATACTCCAATTGATGGTCGCTTAGATTCAATTGATGAAATTCCGACGACAATTGAAATGGATGATACCGAGTACCATATGGAAGAACAATATAACGGACGTGTTGTTGTGATGGGAAAAACTCCATTCTCAGCTTCAGAAGAACAGTATATATGGGAATTCCAATCAGATAATCGAAAATTATTGCGTATTGAATGGCAAAATGGTCGCACAATGATGTATGAGGGAGAAGCAATCATTCCTGCTGATGTACAAATTATAAGAGCAACGTAAGGGGGCGTAATCATGTCAAACCGATTGTTTACCATGATTAAATCGTTTGTGATCCCTATACTTGCTATCGTTATATTACTTGTTGTTGCTGGTTATGCCTTATCAGGTTGTCAAGGCGGGCAGACAAAGTCGATTCAAGACCGTTATCCACTTGAATCTGTTGCCAAGGAAGGTAAACAAGAATCTTACGTGTATAGGGCCGCCAATCGGTCGGTTCCTGAAGTAGCGAAGGAACTCATTAACGAAAGAGAACCGAAGCAAGCATCTAAAGAAGACGAAAATCAAATGTTCCTCGTTTATTCTGATAAGATTTATAACCTGCAAAAGGATAAAGAGAAACCATCTGATACGTTAATTGAAATAAGTAATAAAGAATTTGTCCGTCAAAATTACCAACCGTCCTTCTTGCAAGGGTATATTATGGGAAGTATATTAAATGATATATTTGGTTCACGAAAATCATCGTACGGTGATTACCGCGGGTATAATGACAGACAAAATCATAAACCGGTTATTCCAGAGAGACCGCCTACGAAAGAAGAAAAGAAAACCCCTCCTCCAATTACGAAGGAAGGAAAAGGGTCTATCATTAAGCGAGGCGATCATGTAGATTCGAAACCTTCCGTAGGAGATACAGGAAGTATTACTAAAAAAGGAAGTAGTACGCCTCCGCCTCCTACTGGAAGCAAAGGGAAAATAACGAAAAATCCAGGTGGTTCAAGCGGATCAGATGTGAAGCCAAAATCATCTATTAAAACCCCGCCAAGGAATACATCTCCTCCGAAAACGAGGGTCGGTGGTTCAGGAAAGATTACGAAGAGAAGATAGTGTAGAGACCGAAAAGTGTGAGTTGCTTTTTGGTCTTTTTTCTTGTTATGGGAATTAATTCCTTATTATTAGTGCGATTTAGGCATAAGGGGGGAGAGTAAAAATATATCAGCGATTATTGAAATATATCGACTTACCGACAAAAACTGACAACGATAGCAACTTAATAATAAAAAGAGGGTGTGCCAAAATTTTGGCTGGTATTATCCCCTATAGGTAGACAGTAAAAAAAGAGTCCATCTGATATGATGGACTCAATACTGTTTTATCTGGAGGGGATTTTTTTATG